>JAZKIR010000019.1:0-75481 GCA_040384785.1 Pseudomonadota bacterium | reverse complement strand
GCGGCCAGCAGGAACAGCATCAAGCCGAACTGCAGGCCGTTGAGCATTTGCTCCAGGATCAGGATGGTGTTCATAAGGCAAAAGTCTTGTCAGTCAAGCTTGAATAAGAGCTTCGAATTTCACTACACCGTTCGGGCTGAGCCTGTCGAAGCCCTTGAGCCCTTCGACAGGCTCAGGGCGAACGGAGAGGGCGTCGATCATCAATTAAGAAGGCATCTTGCAGCTACCGACATACGCGTCGGGCTGGTTCTTGAACACCGTGCCCAGCGTGCGGTTGGTGATCTTGCCTTGGGCGTTTTTGGTGACAACGCGCAGGTAGTAGTCTTGTATCGGGAAGTGGTTGGTGTTGAACTTGAAGGCTCCGCGCACCGAGTCAAACTTGGCGGCTTCCAGGGCCTTGCGCACGGCGGCCTTGTCGTCCAACTTGCCCTTGCTGTCGCGCACGGCGGCATCGATCAGCTTGGCGGCGTCATAGCCTTGTGCCGCGTACAGCGATGGGATGCGGCCGTATTCCTTTTCAAACGCGGCCACAAAAGTCTTGTTGGCCGCGTTGTCCAGATCGTGCGCCCACTGCGAGCTGTTGAACATGCCCAGCATGGGTTCACCCACGGCCTTGATGACATCTTCGTCCGCCGAGAAGCCGGGGCCAAACAGCGTCATGTCTTTGGACAGACCGGCACCCACAAACTGCTTGATGAAGTTGATGCCCATGCCGCCGGGCAAGAAGATGTAGACCGCGTCGGGCTTGGTAGCGCGTAATTGCGAGATCTCTGCACCGTAGTCCAACTGGTTGAGCTGGGTAAAGCTCTCGGATGCAATAGCGCCTTTGTAGAAACGCTTGAAACCCGTCAGCGCGTCTTTGCCTGCGGGATAGTTGGGGGCGATCAGCGCAACGCGCTTGAAGCCTTTGTCTGTCACGGTCTTGCCGACGGCCTCATGCAGGTTGTCGTTTTGCCACGATGCGCTGAAGAAATAAGGGTTGCACTGCTCACCCGCGTACTGCGAGGGGCCGGCGTTGGCGCTGATGTAAAAGGTCTTGGACTGGAAGGTGGGCGCGCCCACGGCCAGCATGACGTTGGAGAACACGATGCCGGTCAAAAAGTCGACCTTGTCGCGCTTGATCAGGCGGTCCGCCGTCTGGCGGCCCACATCCGGGCTGGCTTGGTCGTCGGCAATCACCACCTCGGCCGCACGGCCGCCCAGCTTGCCGCCGCCCAGTTTGACCGCCAGTTGGAAGCCGTCACGAATGTCCACACCCAGGCCAGCGCCGGGACCGGACAGTGTGCTGAGCAGGCCGATCTTGACCGGCTCGGAAGTCTGTGCCGTTGCGGACAGCGCGGTCACTGCAACAGCGGTTGCAACCAGGGTGCGCAGGAAGGTCGAGGAGCGAGGTGTACTACGGTTCACAGTGGTTCCTTTGGGTTGATCAAGCAGGGGGAATGGAAACGAATCAGGCCAGGTCGCGCAGCTTGAAACGCTGCAGCTTTCCGGTCTGGGTGCGGGGAAGCATACTGACAAAGTGAATAGCCCGCGGGTACTTGTAGGGCGCAATGGTGTTCTTCACAAAGTCCTGCAGCGTTTTGACCATGGCGTCATTGCCCTCATGGCCGGCGCGCAGCGTGACAAAGGCCTGCACGATCTGACCGCGCTCGTCGTCGGGGCAGCCGATCACCGCACATTCGGCCACGGCCGGGTGCAGCAGCAAGGCGTCTTCGACCTCGGGGCCGGCGATGTTGTAACCGCTGGAGACGATCATGTCGTCGGTGCGGGCCTGGTAGATGAAGTAGCCGTCGGCGTCCATCTTGTAGGCGTCGCCGGTCAGGTTCCAGCCACCTTGCACATAATTGGTTTGGCGCTCGTCGGCCAGGTAACGGCAACCGGTGGGGCCGCGCACGGCCAACTTGCCGACGGTACCAACCGGCACCGGATTGCCTTCGTCATCCACCACCTGCGCCTGGTAACCGGGCACGACCTTGCCGGTGGCACCGGGGTGGGCATGTTCCTCGTCTGCCGAGATAAAGATGTGCAACAACTCCGTGGCGCCAATGCCGTCTATCAGCTCGATGCCGGTAGCGTCACGCCACAGTGAGCGGGTCGCAACCGGCAGTGCCTCGCCCGCCGACACGCAGTGGCGCAAGCTGCCATTGCGCAAGACCTCACCCTGGGGTGCCAAGGCACGGTAGGACGTGGGCGCGGTAAACAGCACGGTGGCGCCAAAGGCCTGTATGGCTTCCAGCAATTGGGGTGGACCGGCCTTCTCCAACAACACGGTGGACGCGCCCACCGACATGGGGAACAACACCAAGCCGCCCAGGCCAAAGGTAAAGGCCAGTGGCGGGCTACCCATAAAAACATCGTCGGCCGTGGCGCGCAACACATGGCGCGGCCAGCAAGCGCAGATGGCCATCACGTCACGGTGGAAGTGCATGGTGGCCTTGGGGATGCCGGTGGTGCCGGATGTGAAGGCGATGATGCAGGTGTCGTCCGCCGCGGTATTGGCATTGGCAAACACGGGGCTGTGGCGCGCCATGGCCGCGTCCAGGCCATCGGTGCTTTCGTCGTTGAAGTAGCGAATGGTCTGCAGCGTGGGGCATTGCTGGGCCGCGCTCTGCACCTCGGCTGCCAGATGGAAGTCACACAAGGCGTGGCGAATCTGCGCCTTGTCGATGACAGGTTTGAGTTCCTTGGCACGCAGCAGGGGCATGGTGGCCACAGCAATCGCCCCCACCTTGATGACAGCAAACCAGCAGGCCACCATCATCGCGTTGTTGGGTGCATGCAAGAGCACGCGGTTGCCCGGCACCACACCCATGTCCTGCACCAGCACATTGGCGATGCGGTTGGCCTTGTCCTGCAGGTCGGCATAGGTCCAGCTCAGGCCCGGTGCCCGTATGCAGATACGGCTGCCGTTGCCTTCGCTGATATGGCGGTCCAGCAACTCCGTGGCGCAGTTCAACTGTGCAGGGAACTGCAGCTCGGGCAGCTCAAAGATGAACTGCGGTTGCTGGTCAACGGGCGGCAGGTTGTCGCGGGCGAAGGTGTCGATGTGGGCACTGGACATGGCGGTTCTCTGGAATTACTGGGGAACTTCCCTGAATAAGAATGTCACTCGCATAAGCTGTCTATCTGAGAAATCTCCGTTCGCCCTGAGCCTGTCGAAGGGCCCTTGCGAGCCCTTCGACAGGCTCAGGGCGAACGGAGTTTTTCCCAAGTAGATCAAGACGACTTCTCCTTGAGCAAGTCTTTGGCAATGATCAACTGCTGCACTTCGGTCGCACCCTCATAAATGCGCAGCGAACGGATCTCGCGGTACAGGCGCTCGACGATGTGCCCGCTGACAACACCCATGCCGCCCCATATCTGCACGGCGGCGTCAATGACCTGCTGCGCGCCTTCGGTAGCCACCATCTTGGCCATGGCCGCTTCCCGCGTGACGTTGCGGCCCTGGTCGCGTTGCCATGCGGCGCGGTAGGTCAGCAGGGCACTGCTGTCCACCGTGGTGGCCATCTGCGCCAGCTTGGCTTGCGTCAGCTGAAAGTCGGCCAACGTCTGGTTGAACATCTTGCGGGTGGTGGCGCGAGTCAAGGCTTCGTCCAACGCGCGGCGGGCAAAGCCCAGCGAAGCGGCGGCCACCGATGTGCGGAACACATCCAGCGTACGCATAGCGATCTTGAAACCCTCGCCGGGGGCGCCAATGCGTTGGAGCAAGGGCACCTTGCATTCGGTAAAACGCAGCGTGGCCAAGGGGTGCGGTGCGATGACGTCTATACGCTCGGCAATCGCAAAGCCTGGTGTGTCGGCATCCACAATAAAAGCGCTGATGCCACGGGCGCCGGGCGCCTCGCCGGTGCGGGCGAACACCACGTAAAAATCAGCAATGCCGCCGTTCGAGATCCAGGTCTTGGTGCCGTTCAACACCGCGTGGTCGTCTTCGATGCGGGCGCTGCATTGCAGAGCCGCCACGTCGGAGCCGGCGTCGGGTTCGCTCAGTGCAAAGGCGGCAATGGCTTCACCGCTGGCGACGCGTGTCAGGTACAAATGTTTTTGTTCTTCGGTGCCGGCCAGGCTGATGGCACCCGAACCCAGGCCTTGCATTGCAAACGCAAAGTCGGCCAGGCCGGAGTGGCGGGCCAGCGTCTCGCGGATCAGGCAGAGGGAGCGCGTGTCTATCGTGTCCTCCCCTCCCCCGTAGGCTTTGCCGCCAATGGCATAACGCAGCCAGCCGGCCGCGCCCAGCTTGCGCACCAGCGCCTTGCATTCGGCGTCCACATCGTGGCCATGGGTTTGGGACACGTGTTGTGTGGCCCAGGTGTCCAGTGTGCGCGCCAGGTCGCCGTGGTGGTGGGTGAAGAAGGGCCAGTCGAGGTAGGCGGTGTCGCTCATTTTTCTTCCCTTTTTAGTTGCCTTGGAAGACAGGTTTTTGCTTGACAACAAAGGCTGCGTAGGCGCGGTGGTAGTCCTGCGTCAGCATGCAAATGGCCTGGGCCTGGGCCTCGGCTTCAATGGCCTGGTCTATGGACATGGACCACTCCTGGTGCAGCATGGTCTTGGTCATGCCGTTGGCAAAGGTAGGGCCGGCCACCAGATCAGCAGCCAAGGCATGCGCTGCAGCAGCCAACTCTTCGGGCGCACACAGGCGGTTGAAGAAGCCACTGCGCTCCGCCTCGGCGCCACCAATGGAGCGGCCGGTGTACAGCCACTCGCTGGCGCGGCCCTGGCCGATGATGCGCGGCAGCATGGCACAAGCGCCCATGTCGCAACCCGCCAGGCCGACGCGGTTGAACAGGAACGCGGTCTTGCTGCGCTCGGTGCCCAGGCGCATGTCGGACGCCATGGAAATGATGGCGCCGGCACCGGCGCACACGCCATCCACCGCGGCAATGATGGGCTGTGGGCAGGCGCGCATGGCCTTGACCAGGTCGCCGGTCATGCGGGTGAACATCAATAGCTCGGGCGCCTTCAATTGGATCAGCGGGCCGATGATTTCGTGCACATCGCCGCCCGAGCAAAAGTTATTTCCCGCACCGGTGACAACCACGGCATGCACGTCGGTGGCGTATTTCAATTGGCCAAACAGGTCACGCAACTCCACATACGAATCAAAGGTCAGCGGGTTTTTGCGGTCCGGGCGGTTCAGCGTGATGGTTGCCACGCCGGCCTCCAGCTTCCACAAAAAATGCAGCGGCTGGTAGCCGGCCAGGGGTTTGTGGTTGCCGGCCTGCAGCGCGGGGTCCAGGGTGGATGTTGGTGTTTCTGTAGAAGTGGTCATTTGCTGTTGTCCTTGATGGGGGTGTCTTGCTGGCGCACCAGTTGCACACGCAGGGTGCCAAGCTGGCTGTAGAGTTGTTGCACGGTGTTGGCCGGAAGGCCGGCGAACAGTTCCAGAATCCACTGCTCGTGTTCTTCGGCCATGGCCTCGAAGGTGTCGCGGCCCTTGGCGGTCAGGCACACAATCCAGGCGCGGCGGTCTTGCGGGTTGTTGATGCGCGAGACCAGGCCTTCGCGCTCCAGTTCATCGGTGACGCCGGTCACGTTGCCGCCGGTGACCATCAAGAAGCGCGACAACTCGCTCATCTTCAGCCCCTCGGGCTGGCGGTAGAGCTGGGCCATATAGTCAAAACGCGGCAGCGAGATGTCAAAACGCGTGCGCAGACGTTTGCGGATTTCGTCTTCGATCTGTGTGGTGCAGGCCAGCATGCGCAGCCAGAGTTTGAGCGCGGCATGGTCGCCACCATTGGAGCGTGCCTCGTGGCCCAGCTCGTCGGCGTCGTTCAACAGCGTGCGGCTGTGGTCGGATTTGCTCATGACATGAGCTCCCCACCACAGACGGCAATGGATTGGCCGGTAATGGCGCTGGCGGCGGGGCCACACAACCAGGCCACGGTGTCGGCCACTTCATCGGCCTGCACCAGCCGGCCCTGCGGGTTGCCGGCAGTGAATTCGGCGCGTGCCTGCTCTTCGGTGCGACCGGTCTTGGTCATCACATTGGCAATGCTGCTGCGCACGATGTCGGTCTCGGTATAGCCCGGGCACACCGCGTTGACTGTCAGACCTTTCTTGGCAAATTCCAGGGCCAATGCCCGCGTCAGCCCCACCACGCCATGTTTGGCGGCGCAGTAGGCCGCCACATAGGCATAACCGGCCAGGCCCGCCGTGCTGGCGATGTTGACAACACGTCCCCATTTTTCGGCCAGCATGTCGGGCACGGCGGCCTGTGTGCATAGCAGCGTGCCGGTCAGGTTGACGGCCAGCATCTGGTTCCAGAGTGCGGCATCGGTCTTCAAGAAGGGTGCGCTGCTGGCCTGGCCGGCGTTGTTGATGAGGATGGAAATAGGGCCGAAGCGCTGGCGGGCGCTGGCGAATGCGGCCTGCACTTGGTCCGCGTCCGCCACGTCTGCGCTGACGGCATGCATATGCTGCGGCTGCTCGGCCGCGAGGGCCTGAACCGTTTCCAGTTTGCGGCCCAGCACGGTGACGTTCGCGCCTTGGGCGACCAGCAGGCGGGTTATGGCCGCGCCTATGCCCTGACCGCCACCGGTGACGATGGCATGGCGGTTCTGCAGGGTGTTTGTTGCGGTCATCGTCTTCACGCCTCGGCCGCACGTGCAGGCGACATGACGGCAGCTGCAGCGGCCTGGGCCTTCTCGCGCTGAAAGATGGCTTCCATTTGTGGTTTCGCCGAACTGTATTGCTTGGGCCATGCCACTGCGGTGTAGCCAATCTTGGCAGCCTCGGTCAGCGTCCATGCGGGATTGGCCAGATGCGGCCGCGCCACGGCACACAAATCGGCACGGCCGGCAGAAATGATGCTGTTGACGTGGTCGGCCTCGCTGATGGCGCCCACGGCGATGGTGGCAATGCCGGCCTCTTGGCGGATGCGGTCGGCAAACGGGGTCTGGAACATGCGGCCGTAGACTGGTTTTTCTTTCTTGCTGACCTGGCCGGACGAGCAATCGATGAGGTCGGCACCGGCGGCCTTGAAGGCCTTGGCAATCTCCACGGCGTCATCGGGTGTGATGCCGCCCTCCACCCAGTCATGTGCCGAGATACGCACTGACATGGGCCTATCGGCGGGCCACGCCGCGCGGACCGCGGCAAACACTTCCAGCGGGTAACGCAAACGATTTTCCTGGCTGCCACCATAGGCGTCGTCACGGTGGTTGGTCAGTGGCGAAATAAAGCTGGACAACAAATAGCCGTGGGCGCAGTGCAGTTCCAGCCAGTCCACACCCATCTCCACCGCCGCCAATGTGCTGGCAACAAACTGGGCTGTCACCGCATCCATGTCGGCGCGGGTCATGGCGCGTGCGGTCTGGCTCACGCCTTGCAGGTACTGCTGGGCTGAAGCCGACACAATGGGCCAATTCCCGGTGGGCAATGGCTGGTCTATGCCTTCCCAGGCAAGCCGAGTAGAAGCCTTGGCGCCTGCATGGCCGATCTGCATCGCGAACTTGCAGTCGCTGTTGGTATGCACCCAGTCGACGATGCGTTTCCACGCGGTGGTGTGCTCTGGCGCATACAGGCCGGGGCAGCCCGGTGTGATGCGGCCTTCAGCGCTCACGCAGGTCATCTCTGCAAACACCATGCCTGCACCCCCCATGGCACGCGCACCCAGATGCACCAGGTGGTAGTCGCCGGCCACGCCGTCGACCGCAGAGTATTGGGCCATGGGGGACACAACCACGCGGTTCTTCAGCGTCAGGCCACGCACCGTGTATGGCGTGAACATGGGTGGCGGTGCGGCCTGGCCGGGCGCCAGTTGCAAACCGGCGCGCTTGGCAAACCAGGTCTCGAAATCGCCCAGCCATTTGGCGTCGCGCAGGCGCAGGTTTTCGTGGCTGATGCGCTGGCTGCGGGTCAGCATGGAATACATGAACTGAGGGCCATCCAACTGGTCGCAGTAACGGTCGCCACAGGCCTCGAACCACTCCATCGCATTCCAGGCCGCGTTTTGCAAGCGCAGCACATCGACATGGCGCAGCGCCTGGTAACGTGCCAGCACGGCGGGAATGTGCTCGGCCAAATCGCCATGATTGCCCTGGTCGCGGAACTGGCGTGCCAGCTCGATCGCATCTTCAATCGCCAGCTTGGTGCCCGAGCCAATCGCAAAGTGCGCCGTGTGCACCGCGTCACCCATCAACACCACATGGCTGCGGCCGTTGAACATCGACCACTGCTCACACTTGACGCGCTGAAAATTCAACCAGGCCGAGCCGCGCAGGTGGCGCGCATTGGTCATCAGCTTGGCGCCTTGCAGGTTTTTTGCAAACACCTTTTCGCAAAAGGCAATGGATTCCTCCTGATCCGCCAGGTCCAGGCGGTGGGCCTGCCAGACGTGCTCGGGGCATTCGACGATGAATGTCGTCGTCTCTGCGTCAAACTTGTAAATATGCGCCTGGAACCAGCCGTGTTCGGTCTTCTCGAACAGGAAGGTGAAGGCGTCGTATAACTTGTGTGTGCCCAACCAGATGAAGCGGTTGGGCCGCACCACGATATCGGGCTTGAAGATGTCTTCGTGCTGGTAACGAATGCGGGAGTTGATGCCGTCGCTGGCAATGATCAGGTCGGCGTCGGGGTACTGCGCGTCGGACTCGGCGTCCACCTCGAACACCAGCTTGACATCCAGGGCTTCGCAGCGGCGCTGCAGGATATTGAGCAACTTCTTGCGCCCAATGCCGACAAAACCGTGACCACCGGAACGAATGACTTCGCCCTTGAAGCCCAGCTCAATGTCGTCCCAGTGGTTGAAGGCCTGTTCAATCTCAGCCGCGCTGGTGGGGTCCCAGACGCGCATGTTGTCCATGGTGGCGTCGGAAAACACCACGCCCCAGCCAAAGGTGTCGTAAGGCTTATTGCGCTCCACTACCGTGATGTCGTGCGACGGGTTGGCCTGCTTCATCAGCAGTGCGAAATACAGCCCAGCGGGGCCGCCGCCTATACACACGATATTCATTGCAACTCCAACTCAGGGATTTGCAATTAGTTTAGGCTTAAACCTTTAGATGTCAAGCAATTCAGGGAAAACCACTACCTATTGATCTTTTCACAATTCACGACAGAGACATAGTCCGTTCGCCCTGAGCCTGTCGAAGGGCTCAAGGCTTCGACAAGCTCAGCCCGAACGGTGTCGTGCAATACGGAACGCTCAGTAAGCCATCACTTATTCGTAGATGGGTTTGCCGGTAGGGTCGCGCACCACCTGCCACAGCGCCGCGACTGCACGTGTAGTGCTCTCAGTCAAGGGCACATAGTTGGATTCGGTAGCGGACTTATCCCCTTCTTTGAACGCCCAGGCAAAGAACTTGATGATTTCGCGGGCCTGGTCTGGTTTGTCTTGTACCTTGCGTATCAACGCGAAAGTCGCCCCCGTGATCGGCCAGGCGCCCGCGCTGCGCTCCTCTGTCAAGATGTCGGAGAAACCGGAGTTCTCCCAATTGCTGCTGACCGCAGCGGCCAGGCTTTGCGGACTGGGGCTGACAAACGCGCCGCTCTGGTTTTTGAGTTGCGTATAGGGCAGGTTATGGTTCAGTGCATAACCATAGTCCACGAAGCCAATAGCACCCGGCAAGCGTTGCACAAATTTACTGACGCCTTCATCGCCTTTTCCGCCCAAGCCCACCGTCCACGGCACCGTGACCCCGCGGCCTAAACGAGTCTTCCATTCCGGACTGACCTTGGACAAATAGTCCGTGAACAACAAGGTGGAGCCGGAGCTGTCGGAACGGCGCACGACAGCAATGGCCAGATTGGGCAACGAGACACCGGGGTTGAGCTGGGTGATGGCGGAGTCATCCCAAGTGACGATTTTCCCCAGGTAGATGTCTGCCAGCACCGGGCCGGTGAGCTTGACGTCACCCGGTTTGGTGTTGGGCAGGTTGACAATCGGGACCACACCACCCAGCAGCGTGGGAAATTGCAGCAAGCCATTTTTTTCCAGCACGGCCCCGGACAAGGGGCTATCGGACGTGCCGAAGTCAACCGACTTGGCCGTGATTTGCGCCACGCCGCTGCCAGAACCTATGGATTGGTAGACCACCTTGTTGCCGGTCGACAGCTTGTACGCTTTCGCCCACTTGGCATACACCGGAGCAGGCAAGGAAGCACCGGCGCCCAGCACCTCTGAAGCCTGCACAGCGGGCGCTATGAGCGACAGCGCTGTCACTACGCAAGAGGCAAATTGAAAGTTCGATGGCATAAATCCCCCGGATAAAGAAACTATTGCACGGCGCCTGCGGTTGCGTTGCTGGACATGAGTTGCGTGCGCTCCCAGTCACGGGCCTTGTCGACAAGCTGCTCAAACTCCCGTCCCCGCTCCAGCAGCAGTGTTTTCATATGGGGGTCCAGCGCTTCCTCCAGCCCGTATTCATCAACCGGCATGCGGCCCATCTGCACTTGCGTCAACAAACGCTTGATCTCCCCAGCCGCATGGGCGGGAGACTGCAGCAGCACTAGTCTGGGCGTGCGATTGGGATTGTTGGGCACGTGGCATTGCAGGCACTGGCTCTCGCGCAAAGACAAGGCCAGCACACGGTAGGACTTTTCAAGGCCGCCCTTGTAGGGATTTGAATCGCTGAACAATCCGTCAAACAGCGTGACCGCGGGTTGGGTCTTGCCCTGTGCGTCTGTCCACAGCCATTTGCCATCAAATGCAGGGGGCATCTGGGGCTTCACCGGAACGGTCGGTGAAGCTTCACCGAATGCAGTGAACTGCACAGCGCGTGCCTTTCGGGTTTTTGGATCGATCCAGAACAACATGGCATTGGCATTCTCATAGGTGTTCCATTTGTTGGCTTCGTGCCAGAAGGGATAAGGGAATTGACCAGGCGGCAGCCGATTGCGAAAGCCGATTCCCAGTTTGGCCAGGTACATGCCATTGGCGTCGGAGTAGCTGACCGAGTAGGTGCCGTCGAACATGAACAAGGGCATGTACATGCCTGTGAGCACTTCTGGCGCGAACTGTGTCAGGTGAGCATCCTTCACCAAAGTGACGCGGTCCTTCTGTCGCCCCCACAACGTGATGGGGCCTAACACGGCTTGCACCTGCGTGTTGGTGAACAAGCCTTTGCGGCAGACATCGAACGCCGCCTGGTTGCCGGCATCCGCAAGCGGACACATTTGGGACAAACGGGCAGCCATTGCGCCAACATCGCGCGTTACCGCCGCCTCGACTGTGCTGTCGTCAGCTGCGGCGAAAGGTATGCTGGCCAGAAATGCGAGCTGGAAGCCAATGGCTGACAAAACTTTTCTGAGGGTAGACGTTGTGGTTTTCATGCAATGTCCTTTGTCCAACGCAGGGGAGGAAAATTCAAATGCTTAGGAACCGTTTCGGTACTGGTCATACACCTGGTCAAAAATGCCGCCATCCTGGAAATGCACGCGGTCAATGGTTTGCCAGTCTTTGTAGAGTTCACCCACCTTGAAGAGCTTGAGCGGTGTGAACTGCTTTTCGAACTGGACGGCAACGCCGGGGTCAGAGGGACGGTAGTAATGACTGGCGGCAATCGACTGGCCTTCCGCGCTGTATAGGTACTGCAGATAGGCCTCGGCCACCTTGCGTGAGCCGCGTTGGTCGACGACCTTGTCAATAACTGCGACGGGTGGCTCGGCAACCACGGAGATAGAGGGCACCACAATCTGGAACAGGTCAGGGAACTTCTCGATCACCTGGAACGCCTCGTTCTCCCAGGACACCATGACGTCGCCCTGCTTGAGATTGACGAAGGTGTTGGATGCACCGCGCGCGGTGTACTCCAGGACCCTGTTGTTGTTGTACAGCCGCTTCAAAAAATCACGCGCGCTGGCCTCGTTGCCACCCGGTTTCTTGAGAGCGTAGCCCCAGGCCGCCATGTGGCTCCAGCGTGCACCGCCGGATGACTTGGGGTTGGACATGACCACACTCACGCCCCAGCGAACCAGATCGGGCCAATCCTTGATGGACTTCGGATTGCCCTTGTGAACCAGAAACACGATGGTGGAATAGTAGGGTGTTGAGCTTTGCGGGAGCCGGGCCTTCCAGTTATCGGCGAGGAAGCGGTTGCTGGCAATTTCCTCCACGTCCAGAGGGACCGACAGCGTGACCACATCGGCCGCCAGGCCGTTGTTGACCAGGCTGGCCTGGGTACTGGAATTGGCGTGCGACTGGTTGATGGATACAACTTCGCCGGTCTTGGCCTTCCAGTAGCGTGCAAACGCTGGGTTGTAGGCGGCGAACATTTCCTTGGTCGCGGTGTAGGACGCATTGGTCAAGACCGTATCCGCCAACGCAGGTACCGCTCCAAGGACCAGCAACACGGCCATTGCGGTTCGCAGCAGCCGGGCATTGCGCACTGTGCCCAGCACGGAGAAAGCGTTCATGGACAAGACTCCCAAAGGCGTGGAAGGGTGTGTGCGGCGGAACATCATTGCAAGCTCACTACAAGCGACGCCGGGTGTTTGCGCCACCGAAACGGAATCACATAGGCCTTGGTGTTGCGCGGCATGTGGATGGCCTGCGCGGCACCCCGTACGATGACCGGCACCGAGATCATGAAATCAGGACCAAAGTGCAAACGCGCGTTGCCCGATATGGTGTTGGCAATCTCACCGGCCAGATCGCAGAGGTTGTGGTCAGACACATCGGTTTCCCCCACATGCAACAACAAGGCTCGCAGCAGATCAGGCCCGGCGGTGATGTAGACACAGCCCTGGCGAACGCCTGAGATGCCTATGACCCCGGTGAAATCGAGCATGGGCAAGTCGGTCACGTCGCCCAGGTAGGGGCTGCCGGTATCCGGCCCTTTACCGGTTTCGCTCTCGAAATATTTCTGCACGATGCCCACAAAAACACGCAGTTGGTCTTCGTCCATGTCATGCCCCAGTTAAAAGTTCGTCTATCGCTTCGGTCAGCTCATCATCGGAAAACGGTTTGCACAGAAAGCCCTGTGCGCCTTCCTTAAGCGCCTGAATGGCGGTTGCCTTGTCGGCCAACGCGGAAACCACAAGAATCTTGATGTCGGGTTTGATTTTTTTGAGCTTGCGTATGCACTCGAGACCGTCCATGCGGGGCATGGTCAGGTCCATGGTCACCACATCGGGCTTGTCGGGCAGGAAGCGTTCCACCGCCTCTTCGCCATTGGAGGCAGTCGCCACCACGCGCATGTTGTGCCGCGTCAATGCGCGCGAGATTTTGCCGCGGATGACGTTGGAGTCATCGATGATCATGAGTTTGAGTTCCATTAGCTGTGGGCTTCCGTTTGCAGTGCCAGCGACGCCAGATTGGACGAGGCAAACAAGTGGGATGGGATCTGCACACGGAAGTGGCAGTACTTTCCGGGCGCAGTGCCGATGTGGATGCGTCCCCGCAGGCGCGAGACCAGGTCCCGGACTACGTCCAGACCTACACCGCGACCCGCATCTTCATCAATGGTGTCGTGTGTGGAGAATCCGGGTTTGAAGATGAGTTCGGTCAACTGGCGCACATCAGCAACGCGGGCCTTTTCGGGATTCAGCGAGCCGATGCGCACGGCCGCCGCGCGTAGTTTTTCGACGTTGATGCCAGCACCATCGTCACGGAAGCTGAGCTCCAACGCGCCGTCACCCGCCTCGGACAGGTAGACCGCGATGGCGCCCTGCTCTTCTTTGCCGTGGTGGGCGCGCTCCTGTGGTGTTTCCAGACCATGGGTCACCGCATTGCGAATGAGCTGGGTAACGATGGTGTCAATGGTCTCGCGCATGGACTTGGTAATTTTTTCAAGGTCCATGCCGTGGTAGGTCAATTCGGCCTTCTTGCCCTTGCGGTTGGCGATCTGTTGCGTGAGATTGCGCCACTGGGTCACAAAGGGAGAGTTCTGCCGCACTGGATCGTGCTCCGGCTTGGGCGGCTCCACATTGACGACACCACGCACCTGGGCAATCCGCGCCATGGCTTCCTGGATGGCGTGCAGCTCCGTATAAATGGACCGCACCCGAACGATCACCGGCAGCAGATCCTCGTTCTGCAAATGTGGCTTGTTGCGCAGCCCTTGCAGCAGGTCTTCGAAGCTATGCAACGAGGTTGCGATGGCCTGCAGGTTGAGTGCCGCAGCGTCACCTTTGATGCGGTGCGCGATGCGGAAGAAATGATCGATATCCACGTTGGCGACACCGGATGTGGATCCGCTCTTGAGAGCCTCGTTGATGCGATTCAGACCGGCAACGGAGCCCTCCAAGAAGTCCCGCATCTGGTTGGGGTCGGCCTGCAAAATGTAGACCATCATGGCCATCTGGTCCTGCACTTGGCGCTCGCTGTTGATCAGTTCGCGCTCCAGCTTGACGCGGCGCGTAATGTCCGATGCCGTGACCAGCAGGTGGGTGATCTTGCCCTTGTCCACCACGCGGTTGAAGCGGAAGTTCAGGAAGCGCGTATCAACGGTTCCGTTGTCGCGGGTGTTGTTGATCTCCAGTGCATCCAGCGGATTCAGGCTGGCGACCAGTTTTTCTTTCACATCGAAGCGCAACAGCAATTCGATGTACTCCTTGGTGGTGTCCAGTGTTTTTTGCGACACCATGGGTTTTAATAGCGCAAGAAAGTCGCCCCCTGGTGTCACCGTTGTACCCAGGACCTGGCCAAGCGCGGTAGAGGTTTGGCTACCAATGCGGAAGTTGTTGTCCAGCAGAAACAGGCCTTCCTGCATGGTGCGCAGAATGTTTTCCGTCTCGGCCTGCATGCGCTCCACTTCGCTGTCGCTGGAGCGCAAGCGACCCAGGAAAACGTAGACGATGAGCGCGAAGTTCAGAAACGCCAGCGCGATCCCACCGGTTTGGATCTTGCGCAGGGCCGAGGCCTTGCCGGCCGACAGCGACTCCATGCGTGAGGTCAGCAGATTCGAGGTCTCCAGCAGATTGAGGTTGTCTGGCACCAGCACTTGCAACAAGGCCCCAAAGTCCGCCGACGTGATGTTGTCTTTCTTGCGCAGCGCTTGCACCTGCAGGTTGATGGGCGCCCACAACTCATCGAGCAGTTTGAAGAAGGCTGCCGCCTGCACGTCATCCTGCGGCGTCAGAGCGATGCGTGCGCCACTCTCCAACTGCATGCCGCCTTCGCGAAATGCGGCCAGTGCAGCATTCAGTGCATCGACCGTGGAGTACAGATCCTTGAGTTCCGAGAAGCTGGTGGCGCCGTTGCTGTCGATCACGCCCTGGGTGCTGCCCTGCTCCAGCAACAACACGGTCTTCACCAGCTGCTGCACCTGGGTACGTTGCTGACCTGCCAGGTTCAACGACACGGCGTCTGCTGCGATTTGGCGGGAGATCACAAAGGTCAGCACCATCACCGCGCCGAAAATCACCAAGAACAATCCGGTGAGCAAAATGACCAAACGGTACTTGCCAAGGTTCAGCATGGCGCAGCCCCTTGGCAGCAATAGGAAATGGCGTAAGCGCCGCGAGAATGCGGCAGGTGATGGAACATGACTTCAACTCCTTAGGGGCCTCGGGGGCCCGAGCATTGCAGGTGATGACAGGAAAAATGCCCTGTCGATTCACCTCGGGAGAACTCTCATGCAGGCCCTAAGCCTGCATCGCAAATGGGTACGGCCTGTCCGCCGAGGCAAGCGCGGCTTGCGTCTCGCAACTGATGGAACAGGCAAAAACAGGATTTCCATCCATGATGGTCGGTGGTGCAAGCCGGTGTGCCCTGAAGCCCGCTATGCGCAGCAGACGTTCAACACCCAATGGCGAAACCGTGATGAAGCGTTTTGCACCGTGGCGCGCGGCGCATTCCAGAGAGGCCTGCAGTAGGCCCACCGCAATCGGTGACGAAAACTGGGCCAGGGCCGAGCTGTTGTTGGCGCTGAAGTCCACCGCCGCAAACCGGGACAGCTCCCACACATCCGGTGAATGGGGTGGCGTCACACCATGCAGCAATTGGGGGAAAACTTCGTCCAGCAGATAGGGCCGCGTGGTGGGCAACAGACGTGCGGTTCCGACGACTTCGCCACCCTTGTTGTGGGCGACAACGTAGACCGTGTCATCGCGGTCAAACTGGTCATACTCCAGCGCGTTTTCGCACTGCAGTTGCCAGCCCAACTTCTCCACGAAGACTCTATGCCGGTAGCGTGCCACGCCGGCCATGATCTCCGAAGACAGATCAGCGGGTGTCCCAGTCACAATGTTCACGTCGTCTCCCTTTTCAAAAGAGGAGATTTATTGAACCGCGCTTATAACAAGCAGGTAACTACCAGAACTGGTAGGTTTTCGGAAAAGGAATTTTCAACTGTAACGAGTTGCAACAATGGTTGGCAAGATTTCTCGCCATGCCAAAGCATCAACAACGGTGCCCAGTATTTCGAGATTGCTGTGCCAGGACGTGTCGTATCCGCTGTCCTGCGTGAGCATCAGATTGCTGCGCGGCAGGCCGACGCGAACCCAGCGCACACCGGTGACGGAAACTTGCAAACACCAGTCCCAGCCAATGGAAATGGTGGGGTCCTTGGTGCTCACCCATTCGGTGTAGCCGGACAGGGATGTCTGTGTGCCACAGGCCGTGGCGGGGTAGCTTCCGTCCATATCGACGCCCGATACCAGATGCTTCAAAGGAGTCGACAACAATTGGTCGACGGTCAGGCGTATCAGTCCATCGGGGGATAGGTGCATAGGGTCTGCAGGACGGGGGTGTGGCAATCGCATCGTCTAAAAATTAGCAGGCGAAATATAAGTCAAAACCCCTATTAATTCAACAGACCGAGCATGGCGGCGCGTACAACGGCGGCAGTTCGGTTCGCGGTGCGCAGTTTGGCAACCGAATTCTTGATGTGAAAGTTCACCGTGTTTTCAGAGATCGACAACAGGTCCGCGATTTCATGGGAGGACTTGCCGTCTGCTGTCCATTTCAACACCTCCACCTCTCGCAAGGTCAAGTCCGGCGGCGACTCCTTGACCAGTTCGGAAACAAACAAGCGCGAAAGAGCCAGGTGCGCGATGTTGACCAGCCAGCGCATCTTGACCTCTTCGCTGGCCAATTCCGCAGCGGTCAAGGGGTCGGTTGACCGCGCCAGCGACAACATGCCGCCCACCCCTACCGCATCCAGGCTGGATTGCGCCCAGCCAAAACGCAGGCCAAAGGATTGGCTTTCGTCCCACAAGTCGGGGGTTGCGGCAAACAACTCATGCTTCCAGACCAAGGGTGTTTGTGATTGGCGGCCATGGGCCACCGTGGGGTCGGTTGCCAGGTAGCCCTGGCTGGCATAACGTGCCTGCCAGGCCAGCGGATAGTTGCTCAGCATGATGGTCCGTGGACTGGAGATGGGCGTTGGAAGCCGCAAACCGTAGGCGCAGAACTCAAAACCCAAGGCATGTGATGCGCCTTCGATCTTCTCAAAAACCTCATCGACGGTGCGACCCGTATCGGTGATACCCAACAAGTCGCCCTGCCAAGTGTTCATAGGTTCTCCCCCGGTTGTGTCAGCCCACTTCGGTCCAAGCACCATTCCATCTTATGCGGGCGCTTCAATTTTTCAAGCAAACAGCTTAGATCGTTTATATGAAATCTCCGCATGAAATATTCCGCAACAAGCGGATACCGGGCCGAAAACACCCCGTTCGCCAATCCCCGCACCATCACTGCATGCCCCAACCATTGCGAAGGCAAGGGCCCGTGCGTGGCGGTCTGTCCCGTCGAAGTTTTTCAAATGGGCGTGCTGCCCAAGGACCGGCGTCCCGGTTTAAGCGTCAAGGGAAAAATCAAAGGATTTGTACACGGCTGGAAACAGGTGCAGGCCGTCCAGCCAGATGCCTGCCGTGCCTGCGGCCTCTGTGTAAGGGCTTGCCCCGAAAAGGCCATCACATTGGCACGCGCCAAATCTGCGTGATGGCAGAGGCCTTGGCTACGGCCCAGACCATGGTTGCCGCCGCGGTGGTCAATGCGCCGTTTGTTGCATGTGGACTGCTGTTTGGCAACCGCAGCATCTCCCGTTTGTCTGAAAGTCGGCAATAAAACCCAATTTGGGTTTGTTTGTTCGCGACACAAGGAAAAACGGCCTGTAGCCCCCGTGCAAAAAGCACATACAGCTACAAAAATAATAGCAAATCAAACTTCCACAGTTGCTCCATTGGAGGCCAAACGGTGTGTCCGTCGCGCCCAGGCTGCGCGGACCACCACCCAATGCAGCACCAGCCACAGGCAAGGATCCAGCACGGCGTCCCATACATTGCCGCTGGGCAGCCGCCACACTGCGAATACCAGCACGGCAATGGGCACCACCCACAAACGTGTAGGACCCACTGGACGCGACCAGCGGCCCACAGCCCACGGCAGCAGCGCAAGCGCCAACACCAGCACAACAGCAGCGGGGCTAAAACCCCAGGCATACAGCTGCACCGGCAGCAGCGCAAAGCTGTCCAGCACTAGCGCCCAGCCCAGCAGCACACCCGCCCATGCCAGTGCCATGGCCACGCGGCTTGGCCCATCCGCGTTGGTCGGACCCGGCCGGCTGGGGAAGAAACGACGGCGCAGCAGCGCATCACACAGTAGCACCGCGGCAACACTGGGCGCCTGGAACGCCAGACCCAGCCAATGGGCCGGCGCATACGGCCCCGGCAACCAGGTCCACACTGCCAATACCAGCGCCACGGCCCATTGCCGCCCATCCAGCCGCCCCGCCCTGCCAGGCATCCAGCGACCCACCAGGCTTGCGCCCGCGCAGGCCAGGACCACGCTCCAGCCCAGGTGCAACCAAAGCTGCATGGCCCAGGCCGATGGCAGGGCTGGTGCATCGGTTGCCATGAGTTGCGCCAGCCAGACGCCGAGTTGCGTGTTCATCGCTTGGTCCCCACCGGTTCGGATGCTCGAAGCAATACCACTGCTGCGGCAACAGGTGGAGCAGCCATGCGCTGCCACGCAATGCGTTTCCGGTCCACGGTGTAGCTGATCCACAGGCCGCCATCCGCAAACGCCATGGCGGGATAGGAAAACTCGTCGTCGAAACCGCCGCGCTCCAACGTCTTGACCAGGCTCCAGTTGCTCCCATCGCTGGAAGCACTCAGATCCAGCGTGCCACGGGATGCGATCGACGAGTTGTGGGCCAGCAGCATCTGGCCCGGCGCCAGCCCCAGGCCAGCGACAGCGGCATCGGGGTTGTCCAACGCCAGGTCGGGCAGGTCGCTCCAGTGCTGGCCGCCGTCCACTGTCTGGACCACGCCGATCTTGCCCTTGGCACGTTCGTCGCGCATATAGGCCAGCCACTGCTGCGGTGACTGCATCACCAGGCTGGGCTGCAGCAGGTAACGCCGCTGCGACATGCGCACCATGCCCCTGTACCCACCCTCAGCATCGAAGCGCAGCGCGGTTGGGTATTTGATGCCCAGCTCAAAATGCACCGGCAGCAGCATGCCACCGTCGACCAATGGCAGTGGCGCGTTGCGCACCAGAAAACTGGTGTTCCACAGCCATGACAGTGGCAGCACCCGCACCGGCTCAAACGCCAGTTCGGCCAAGCCATTGCCCGCGCTGCTTTGGCGCAGGTGCAGCACACGCGACGCGGCCCAGCCACCCCAGCCGGTCGCTACGACGAACAGGTTCACGCGGCCCTTGCCGTCCATCCAGGCCACCGGATTGCCCAGGCGGCGCAGGCCATGGCCCAGCTGCTCGCCCATCACAAAACGATTCACGACAAAACGCGCCGGGCTCCACTGCTGCGTGGCGCGCAGATACTGCGATGCGGCGATTTGCACGTTCGGCCCGCTCTCGCGGTCACCCGAGAACCAGAACACCGTCAGCGCCGCAGCATGCTGGGCGGGCATGGGCAGCAGGCTGCTGGCATGGGCCGCCGCCATACCGGCCGGCATGGGAATTTCTCCCTTGGCGGTGACTTGAAGTTGGTTGATGCCAGCGGGCGCGGAGGCCTGCGGCCACTCCGAATGGGCTGGAGGCGGTGTACCGGGACGCTGCCACAAGTCCAGCCCCAGCACGGCACACACAGCCAGCAGCGCAATCAGCAAACGCCAGTAAACAGAACGGACAGGGGGCAGTGGCAACAAATCGTGGCGCTCAAAGATTGGGACCCCGGTATCTTAGTGGCAGGCGCAGGCATGGCCTTGTCCACCGTGCGCAATTTCGATCGCGGTGAAAATCACACCTATGCATACACCCCCTATCCTCACTATTCAGCCGTTAGGTTTTCCCTGGCAGACCCTGGACCCTTTTTTGTTTTGTGTGCACCACAACGATGCCTACCCACGTGGCAATGCCGCCATGGGGCCGGTGGCGCCGCTCACTGGCCGTAATCTGGGCCAGGACTTTGCGGGCAAGGATGGCTGGAGCATGTACCACGGGCAAACCGTTCCCGGCTTTCCCTCACACCCGCACCGCGGGTTCGAAACCGTGACCATTACCCGCCAGGGCCTGATAGACCACTCAGACTCATTGGGCGCCACCGCACGTTTTGGCGGTGGTGATGTGCAATGGCTAACGGCCGGCAAAGGCATCGTGCACTGCGAGATGTTTCCGCTGGTGCACACCGACCAAACCAACCCGGCCGAACTGTTCCAGATCTGGCTCAACCTGCCAGCCAAAAGCAAGATGGTGGAGCCGCACTTCACGATGTTCTGGCGCGAAGACATTGCAAAGGTCCGCCAGTTGGACGCGCAGGGAAGAAGCACCGAAGTGGCCTGCGTGGCCGGCACGCTGGGTGATGCCAAGGGCCTGCCGCCGCCGCCCGATTCCTGGGCCGCGCAGAACGACTCGGACCTGGCCATCTGGACCATCAAGATGGAAGCTGGCGCGCGCTGGACGCTGCCCGCCGCGAGGGGCAAGGGCACGCGGCGCATGCTGTATTTCTTCAAAGGTGCGGCACTGAACATTGCCGGCCACGCCGTAACGCCCTCTTCGGCCATCGAACTACGTGCCGACCAGGCTGTGGAGCTTGTGAATGGTGCAGAGCCCACCGAACTGCTGATGCTGCAAGGCCGCCCCATCAACGAGCCGGTGGCCCAATACGGTCCCTTTGTCATGAACACCGAGGCCGAAATTCACCAGGCCTTTGCCGACTACCGCGCCACCGAATTCGGCGGCTGGCCCTGGCCCGCCAGCGACCCGGTACACCCGCGTGAACAAGGCCGCTTTGCCAAACATGCCGGCGGGCGTGTGGAGACGCGCTAGAAACCTGGCCCCCACGCTCCGCCGCTGCGCGGGTCGCTGGCCTTGCAGGCCGCGGCGTGCCGGAGTCAGCGCCCCTTCTGCTGTCCCGCCCTGCGCAGGCAGGCCGGGAGCCGCAGCCCTCAGCCCCGAGGGGGCTAAATCCGCTTGGGTCGGCCCGGCGCGGATTTGTGTGGCCCCCACGCTCCGCCGTTGCGCGGGTCGCTACCCCCATCCTTGCATCAAGTGCCGATCTTGCCACCGTCGTTCTTGGTGATCACGATAGTGGCCGAGCGGGGGCGTTTGCCCGCGCCGTAACCTGCGTTGCTGGGCCACTGGCTGGTGTACTTGCTGGGATCGGCAATGTCCGCCATCCGGGTGGTTTCACCAGGGTGCTGGATGTTGATGAAGATGGCCTTGCCGTCGGGTGTTTCACACAGGCCTGTGATTTCGCTGGCGACTGACCCGACGAGGAAGCGCTTCAGGGTTGTGGCCGTTGGGGTCTTTCCGACGTAGGTATCGACCGCCAGTGTGCTGCCATCGGTCTTGGTATAACTCAGCGTCTTCTTGCCGCCGTCTCCCACTTGGCCAGGCAGCGCCGCCAGCATCATGCAGTTGCTGACATCGGTGTAGGCACCGTCGTCGGTCTGAATCCACATGATGCCGGTGCTGGGGCTGAACACCAGGCCATCCGGGCTGGAGAAGTCCTGGTCGCTGGTCAGGCTGGACAGGTTGACCTTGCTGGCATCCGCGTCGGACTGGGCACCAAAGGCATACACATCCCAGGTCAGCGTGGTAGCGGCTGCACCGGCCGCGCCTTCCTTGACGCGAAGGATATGGCCATTGGGGTTGCCGGTTTGGGCAGTGCTGCCCTTCATGTCGGTATAGGCGCGCGGGTTAGTGCTGTCAGGCACCAACTGGCTGCTGCCGGTGGCGTTCACATTGCGGTTGCTGTTATTGGTCAGCGTGTAATAGATCTCGCCGTTGGCGGGGTTGACGGTGCACCATTCGGGGCGGTCCATCTTGGTGGCGCCCACGGCATCGGCGGCCAGCCGGGAATTCACACACACGTCGGCCTGGTCGGCAAATGCATAACCGGCATACGCTGCAATGACAGGGTTGCTGATGGACAGTTCGACCCACTGGCCGGTACCATCATTGTTGAACTTCGCCACATACAGCTTGCCGCTGTCCAGGTATTTGTCACCCGCGGCCATGCGGCTCACAGGGTCCGCATCGCTAGCGTCCCAGTTGGCGGTGGTCACAAACTTGTAGATGTATTCGTTGCGGGCGTCGTCACCCATGTAGATGCCCAGGGGTTTGCCAATGGCGGGGACGCTGAAGGCCGCGCTTTCGTGCGCAAAACGGCCCAGGGCGCTGCGTTTCTTGGCGGTGCGGGTTTTGTCGTAGGAGTCGATCTCGACGATATAACCCAGACCATTGAGTTCATTGCGGTAGTCATCACTGCCGTCCGTGCTGGTGCCGAGTTTGCTGTTGTCCCAGCGCATGTACTTGTCGGCACTGCCGCCGGTTTCCCAGCCATGGCGCGAGGCGGCGCCTTGTGCGCGGCCGTATCGGTTCAATGAGGTCACACTCTTGTCATTGCCACGGGCCGCGTTGTCGGTCGCATTGCGGAAGAAGTAACCAGTCCAGTTTTCTTCACCGGTCAAGAAGCTGCCCCATGGGGTTTTGCCGGTGCCGCAATTGTTCAGCGTGCCGCGGGTGCGGGTTCCGTTGGCCGAGTACTTGGTCACCATCAAGGCATTGCCGCGCACCGGCCCCGCCATTTCCACATCCGTCAACGGCGTCAAGCGGAAGTTGAACGCCGAGTCTTTGACATAGGCCCATTTGTCGGCCGTCTTTTTGATCTCCACCACTGAAATGCCATGCACAGCGACTTCCTTGTCCACTTCCGCGGCGGGGCGTGGCAGGGTGGCAGTACCGCCGTTGGTGTGTATAAAAAAGGAGCTTCGTTCGTCGGTCGTGGCTTCGTGGTTCATGGCCAGCAGGCCACGGTCGGTCGAAGTCAGGGAAGGACGGCCGGTGGCGCTCAGGCCATACCACTCCATGCCGTCGTGGTGGTCGCCGGCGCGGTTCTCAAAGTCGCTGTCGCTGCCGTCGTTCTTGTAAGCGGTAGCGCCGGCCAGGATAGGGTCGCCCAAGGCATACAGCACACTCACGGAATAACCCACGGGCACTGTCACGGTGTCGGCCAAGCTTTTGGCAACCGCACCAAAGCCCAGCAAGGTGGTGCTTGCGCCGGCTGCGGGTGCCGCTGCAGCCGCAACGCTGCCGCCACCGCAGGCCGTGAGCGCTGTGCCGCCCAGCACCGCGGTGCCAACGGATGCCACACTGCCCATCAGCAGGCCCCGGCGGCTCAGACGGGCTTTTAATACGGTGTCAAACGTAGGGTTGTTTGATGTGTTGGAATTCTCGTCATTGAAGTCAATCAGTTTGCTCACGGGCGTGTCCTCGGGGTGTTGGTTAAGCGATCCCGGACGATAGAGAGTCGTCATGACGGTGCTGTGTCGAATCCATGACGTTTTTGTGAATACAGGGCACTCACTGCCTCCCGTATCACTTTCTTCACGCCAAAGACTTGCGGACAAGGCCATGCCATATCCCGTGGCACTCGGTCAACGCCCCGTCACACTCAAATCGCTTCGCGGCACGGCACTGGCAGATCACGGGGCATGCGGATACGATCAACCGATGCGAATTTCTCCGTGTTTGTTGCGTTGCCTGCTGTGTGTGTTGTGTTGCGTCTTGCCATATGTGGCCCAGGCCAAGGCTGTTACGCTGGAAATGGCCACTGCCGAGCTCACGGTCAACGGCCAGTCCACGTTCACGGACGTGCACCTTCCCTACGGTTGGGACGTGCACCACCCAGGCACCTCCGGGTTTGGCCGCTTTACATTGGAATTCGACGGCCCGCCGGCAGGAAACACCAACACCCCTTGGGCGCTATATTTCCACCGGCTTGGCAATGCCTATGTGGTCAAACTCAATGGTGTCGTGCTGGAGCAGAATGGAGCGCTGAACGACCTGGACTCCAACGCCTACGCCATCCTGCTGCATACCAGCGCGGCGGAGCAGGCAACCCAGGCCGCTGACGCTGCGTTCAGTGACTACGCAAAAATCCCCCGCTTTATCCGCATCCCGGAAGGCATGCTGTTACCCCATAACCAACTCGAGGTCAGCATCCGGTCCGACATCGGGCGCAGATCGGGCATGCCTGCGGTGATGGTAGGGCCCAAGCAGGAACTGGAACCACTCTACCTGCAAGAGTTTGCGTTCCGGGTGGCGGGGTCTGGCGTGCTCACCGTGTTCAGCCTGATCGTGGGCGTGTTTTCGTTTGTGTTGTGGATCTCGCAAACCGACCCGCGATCCGAGCGGCGCGGACTGCGTGACAACCTCTACCTGTTTGCAGCGGTGGCCGAATTCTCCTGGGCATTTTTCCTAGCCGACACACTGATCGAGCGGCCGCCCCTGCCCTGGCATTGGTGGTCAGTGGCAACCAATATGGCACTGGGTATATGGCTCAGTTCCCTGCTGCTGTTCTCCCACACGGTGGCGGGCTGGGAAAGGCACGCCGCCAGCCGCCGGGTACGCAATACCTTGTTGGCGCTGCTCGTGGTCGGGCCGGTCGTAGCCTTCGTCACCGCCAGCGGCGGGCAACCGATGCTGCTCCTGCTGTGGCAGACCGGCTTTGCGGCGGTGTTTATTCCCTCGGCTGCGCTGTTCATCTGGCAGTCCTTGCGCCGAGGTGCAACCCCACGCCGGGATAGAACCATGCACCGCTTGGTTGCACTAGCATTTGTCATCAACATCCCGGTCGGCTTGCATGATTTTTACGCCATGCGCATTGGCGACCCGTTTGGCAACCCGGCCTATCTGCGCTATACCGCAGCCCTGTTTGGCTTGGTGCTGGGCGCCATTGCGATTGTGCGCTTTCGCAGCGCCAACCTGCAGGTGCACGACATGCTGGATACGCTGGCTACGCGGATTGCCGGCAAGGAGCAGGAGCTGTCCAACAGCTACCAGCGCCTGGAGCTGGTTGCGCGCGAACAGGCCCGGGTTCAGGAGCGGGCTCGCATTTTGCGGGATATGCATGATGGCGTGGGTTCGCACATCAGCTCGGCCATCCGCCAGTTGCAATCCGGACGCGCCAACCAGGACGAGATTCTGCTGACGTTGATGGATTCATTGGACCAGTTGAAGCTGTCCATCGACGCCCTGCATCTGCCGCCCGGCGATATCACGGCTTTGCTGGCCAATCTGCGCTACCGCCTGGAGCCGCGGTTTCGCACCATGGGCCTGGCACTGGATTGGGCAGTGCGGGACCTGCCCCATGTGCCACGCCTGGACGCCAGTGCCATGCGCCAGTTGCAATACATTTTCTTCGAGGCATTTTCCAACGTCATGCAGCACGCCCATGCCAGCGTGTTGCGCATTGAAGCCGTGGCTGAACCGACAGATGCCGATGGCGCAAAACCCTGCGTGCAGATTCGGATCTGTGACAACGGGCGTGGCTTTGATACCCATCAGGTGAGCCGCCAGGGGCTGGCATCCATGGAGGAGCGTGCTGCGGCGATCGGTGCGCAAGTGCAGATCAGCAGCCAGCGCGGGGCCACGGTTGTAGAGATCTTATTAGCTTGAAGCAGCCCAAGGCCACTCACAGAATTGGCCGCTAGCCCTCGTGCAAGCTACCTAGAACGCTACTATTTTTGTAGCAATCAGGCGCCAATTACGCGCACACGTATCACATGGGCCGTGCGCCCTATGGCGGCGACCACGTCCGCACTGGGTTGGCGTTCCACGTCCACGATGTTGAACGCCAATTCGGCCCGGCTCTTGTTCATCATATCGATGACATTCACCTGGTGGTCTGCCAGCACGGACAGGACATGGCCCAGCACGCCGGGCACGTTGTCATTGGAGAAGGTGATACGCCAGGTGCCGGGGCTGCGCGGCATGCCCACTGCGGGAAAATTGACCGAGTTGACGATGTTCCCGTTCTCCAGGTAATCCATCAACTGGTTGGCGGCCATCACCGCGCAGTTTTCTTCGGACTCCTCGGTGCTGGCGCCTATGTGCGGCGTGGCGATCACATCCCTGCGGCCCAGCATGGCGGGCTCGGGAAAATCACATACATAGCGACTGAGCTTGCCCTGGTCCAGGCTGTGCAACACGGCGGCCGGATCGACGATGGTTTCACGCGCAAAGTTCAGCAGCACCGCGCCTTTTCTAACCGACGCCAACGCAGCCTCGTTGAGCATGTGGCGCGTGGCGTCCATGGCCGGCACATGCAGCGAAATGTAGTCGGAACGTGCCAGCAGGGACTGCAGGTTCTCCATGCGCATCACGGCATTCGACAGCCGCCAGGCTGCGTCAATCGACAGTGCCGGGTCGAAGCCCACGACCTTCATGCCCATGGCCAAGGCCATATCAGCCACCATGGAGCCAATCGCCCCGAGTCCAATCACGCCCAGGGTCTTGCCCTTGAGTTCACCACCGGCGAACCTGGCCTTCTCTTTTTCCAGCAAGGCCGCCATCTCGACAGCATCGTCCATGTGGGTCAGCGACTGCACGTAGTCCAGTCCGCTCAGGATACCGCGGGTGGCCAGCAGCATGCCGGCCATGACCAGTTCCTTGACCGCGTTGGCATTGGCCCCCGGTGTGTTGAACACCACTATGCCCAGCTTGCTGTACTCCGCAACCGGCACATTGTTGACCCCGGCCCCGGCACGCGCAACCGCCAGCAGCGTGGCGGGCACTTCAAGGCCCTGCAGTTTTTGGCTGCGCAGCAGGTACGCATCGGGATGGGCAATGTCACTGCCCACTTCGAAGTGTTGACGGGAAAAACGCTCCAGCCCCTTGACGGAAATCTGGTTGTAGGTACGGACCTTGAACATGCGATTGGACTCCCTGGAAGTGGTGGGCAACGTGCCTGGCAGGCACGTCGACCGTTTATTCTTGCGTGACCTGGGTGTAGGCCCAGCTCAGCCATGGCAGCAGTGCTTGCAAATCACTGGCCTCGACCGTTGCGCCGCACCAGATGCGAATGCCGGCCGGCGCATCTTTGTAGGCCCCTATGTCATAAGCCACGCCCTGGCCTTCCAGTAGCTTGACCATCTTCTTGACCTGCTCTTCGCTGACCGCCAGCGTCATGCAGACACTGGTGTTGGAACGCGTCGCCGGGTCCTTGGCCAGGAAGGATATCCAGTCGTTGGCAGCCACAAAGCCCGCAATGACGTTCAGATTGGCTTCGCTGCGCGCAATCGTGGCAGGCACACCGCCGATGCGGTCCACCCAGGCCAGCGCGTCCAGGTAATCGGACACACACAGCATGGACGGGGTATTGATGGTGTCGCCCTTGAACAAGCCTTCCGTCAGCTTGCCGCCGGAGGTCATGCGGAAGATCTTCGGCATGGGCCACGGTGGCGAATAACTCTCCAACCGCTCCACGGCGCGTGGGCTCAGGATCAGCATGCCATGCCCGCCTTCACCGCCCAGCACTTTTTGCCAGGAATAGGTCACCACGTCGAGCTTGTCCCATGGCAGTTCCATCGCAAATACGGCCGATGTGGCGTCGCAAATGGTCAGGCCCGCACGGTCGGCAGGAATCCAGTCGCCATTCGGTACTTTCACGCCCGAGGTCGTACCGTTCCACGTGAACACCACGTCGTTGTCGAAGCTCACGCGTGACAGGTCGGCGATCTCGCCGTAGGCTGCCTCTATCTTGTTGACGTTGGGCAGCTTGAGTTGCTTGACGATATCGGTCACCCAGCCGGAGCCAAACGACTCCCATGCCAACACGTCGATGCCGCGCGGCCCCAGCAGGGACCACATCGCCATTTCAACCGCACCGGTGTCGGACGCAGGAACGACGGCCACACGATAGCCTTCAGGCAGGCCCAGGATGCGCGCGGTTTCGGAACACGCCGAGCCCAGCGCCTTTTTGCCCAAAGCGGAGCGGTGCGAGCGTCCCAGGGTGTCCAACTGCAAAGCTGCGACGTCGTAACCGGGGCGCTTGGCGCAAGGACCTGAGGAAAAATTGGGATTCTTGGGTTTTACCGTGGGTTGCATGGTGGTCTCGTGGGGAAATGAAAAAAGAAAAGCGGCCCGTCACTGCGTTAACGCCAGGCCGACGCTAGGAGAAACAGGAAAAGAAAGCGTAGGTTACTTCTCGGCAGCGGCTTTGAGCTTGGTCAAGCCACGCTCAAAGTCTTTGCCAATCATGCTGTCCATGCTGACAAAGATGCCCATGACTTTGGACACGTAGGGACTGGGGCCAAACATGGCCCAGGTTACCGTCGTGGTGCCGGCATTGCTGGAGAGGATGTATTCGGAGGTGTTGTGGCCTTCGAAAGGCTGCAAGAAATCCAATTTCACGGTCACTTTGGTGTTGGGTTCGGATTTCAATATCTCCATGCGTCCAGCACCGACCGCGTCATTGCCTTCCCATTGGTAGACGGCGCCCGGTCCGCTGGCGGCGCCACTGTACGTAACCTTCATCGCAGGGTCCAGGTTCTGCCAAGGTGACCAGTTGGCAAACTGGTGAAAGTCATTGAGCAAGGCATAGACCTTGGCAGGCTCAGCCTTGATGGCGATGCTGCGCTCGACACGAAAGCTGTCCGGGCGGGTCGCGGCAAAGATCAGTATCAACGCGATGGCGGCAAACAGCCCCAGAAAAATCTTCTTGACCATAAACGGCTCCTCCAAGGATGGATTCAACTACGCAGCACTATACCGAATGCTGTTTGCATATTGGACTCAGGCCGCAGGGGGCATTCTTGGCCCCGATGGTCTTCACGTGCTCGGCCAGATTTTTGATCTGGGATGAGAGTTCCACGACGGCCCGGCCACTGGAGCTTTCCCGTGCTGTCATGACAAGGGTGCCCGTCACCACGACACGGGCACGGCCATTGACCTTTTTGCGCTCGGCCGCCCGACCCTCACCGACGGGGCTGCCGTTTGGCGGTTTTGCCACACTCGGCAAAGGCGTCTCAGCAAGCGCAACCCGGCTTGCCCAGGTGCGCCAGTTCCTCGCGGCAGGCTTGACCTGCAGCCAAAGTCACTGGCTGCAGAGCCAGTATTTATCAGGGTAAACCAGTAAACCGGGACAAGAAATTCCGCCATCTCTGACTCCCAAACTTCCGCGCTCCATGGCTAAGCCGCCTTCACGACGGCGCTTATCCGCTATACGCCACACACGCCGCATCAAAATCTTGCGAATCCGCATTTTTTGGATGACTGCCCGTATGATCTAACGTCGCGAATAATGAACCTAACAGGCAGGCGCCCGCATGAAACACCAGGGATTCTTGGAGTACCGGCATTTCCGCTATCTCAAGCTGGCGTGGTGGGTAGTTGCCCTGACCAGCATGTTCTATATCTGGCACCGGCTGTATCTTTTTCAGACGCCGGGAAAAATGGGTTACGGCGGAACCTGGCCCGGCTATTTTTTTGGCGTGAGCGCCGCGAGCCTGATGGTCTGGCTAGCTTGGCTGGGGATACGCAAGCGACGCTACGACGGAAACACCAGTACACAGGGATGGTTATCGGCGCACGTCTATTTGGGCTGCGCCGTCGTCGTTTTGGCCACCCTGCACAGCGGCTTCGAGTTGGGCTGGAACACGCATTCGCTGGCCTATATGTTGATGTGGGTGGTAGTTGGCAGCGGCATTTATGGGGTGATTGTTTTCAGCCGCATTCCGTCGCGCTTGACCGAAACCATGGGAGACGCCACCTTGTCTTCCCTGATGTTGCAGTTGCAGGACATAGACGCTGAGACGCAGCGCTTGGCATTGACGCTCCCGGACCAATACAACGTCTTGATTCTGGACGCCGCCAACCACACCAGACTTCAGGGCACGGCCATTGAAAACCTGCTGGGCACGGTTGCAAAAAACTGCCCGACCACCCACGCGATTGCCGTCATCGAGCGATTGAACCAGAACATCGAGCCGGCGTCGGCCCGGGCGGGGCGGGAAATTTATGGGCAAATGGTGCGGCGCAAGGGGCTGGTGGACAAGATCCGGCAGGTGTACCGATTGAGCGCAAAGCTGCGTCTGTGGTTGCTGTTGCATGTGCCGATGTCAATGGCCTTGTTGGTTGCGTTGGTGGCACACATTGTCTCTGTTTACATTTATTGGTAGCACAGAATGATTCGCTGCACCATCGTAGAAACCACCGCACAGAGCGGAGAAACCGCCTCCCGAGTGGCCCGTGCGACCGTATCGGAAACACTGACACTGGGCCGTGCCGCGGCATGCAAGATCTACTTGCCCGATCCTCGGGTGCGTTTGGAACATGCGAGCATTCAGCGCGCCGAAGACGGTTACCTGTATTTGCAGGGCATCGGCGGCACGGTGCAGGTAGACCGAGAACCCCAGGATCTGATACGTCTGACGCCTGGCCAAGTCATTCTGATTGGGCCATTTGAATTTTTGGTCTCGGTCGTGGCCCATGGGCCAGACTGCCCAGAACCTCTGCTGACACTGGCCTTTACACATCGACCAGTCGAACAGACCAGGGCGGATACCGCACGATCACAGGGCGGATTTCGCCGCTCGCTGATCGGCTTGCGTAATCTATCTTGGTTGGCAGCCCTGCTGTGTATCGTGTTTTTGCTGGTCCTACCCATCTGGCAGGCCTACCAACCTATGGATTTGCTGGCCGACGGCCCCCCTCCGACGAAACTTGACGTTTTATGGAACCCTGGCCCTCTGTCGTCGGCCCACAAGAACATAGGCAACCAATGCCAGAACTGCCACACCAAACCGTTTCAGCGTGTGCGCGACTACGCCTGCGTTTCGTGCCATCAAGCCTCCGGACCGCATATCGCCGGCCACGCAGCCCTGCAAGCACAGGTCTTCGCGGGCCAACGCTGTGCCACCTGCCACAAGGAACACCAGGGCGATGACGGCATGAAAAAGGTCGATGCCATGGGATGCGACAACTGCCACAGCGATGTGAAAGCCTTTGCGCCCAAAACCACCCTACCCAATGTGGGTGACTTTGGCAAGGAGCATCCTGATTTCCGCTTGACGATGAAACTAGGTCCTGAACCCGATGCCATACAACGTTTCGAGCAGAGCCCGGCGCTGCAAGAAACCAGTGGGTTGAAATTCCCCCATGACATCCATCTGTCAATTAAAGGCGTCAGGAGTCCGAACGGTCCTCCCAAGACCGGCGGGCGCGTCGTGCTGGACTGTCAGAGTTGCCACCAGTTGGACAGCGCGAAGGTTCGCTACCAGCCGATTCGCATGGAGCAGGCGTGTGGCAGTTGCCACCAACTGGGCATAGACGCCCAAAACCCCAGCCAGCAAGTGCCACATGCACAGCCACAAGTCGTGGTGAAAGCGCTGCGCGACAGCTTCTCCGCCCTGGTGCTGGAAAAAAACCCATCCCAGGTGGTTACCGTCAACTCACTGTTGCAAGGCCCGCACATAGCCGCAGCCGCGCCACTATCCAGTAGTGCTGCGCGCTGGGTGGATGACAAAACGCTAACCGCCGCCACCGATATGTTTGAAAATCCCAAGGGCACTTGCAAAACCTGCCACAGCATAGAACGCATTGCTGGCAATGGTGCAGAAGTTGCGCCCAGTTGGAAGGTGCAGCCGATTTTGAGCAACGACCACTGGTTGCCAAAATCCAAGTTTACCCATGTGCAACACACCAGTGCCGCATGCAGCAGTTGCCATGCGGCCAAACAGTCCAAGGCCAGTGCGGACATTTTGATCCCCCCCATCGCCACCTGCCGCAACTGTCATGTCGGAACCAGTAACCGCAACCTGAACGTCACCCTACCCGACAAGGTGACCAGCCAGTGCAGTAGTTGCCACGACTTCCACAGCCCGGTCGTGCATGCCAGTTTTGCCGCCGACAAGACCCGCAGCATGCGCTCCGCCAAGCCCGCTTCCGCACCATGATGATCACCGATAACCCCGCATGGGGGCGGCTTGGCAGGTCATGGGTCTGGGCACTGACACTGCCATTGCTGGCCTGCGGCGGCAGTGGTGGTAGCTCCAGTGCATCGGCACCCACTGTCGTGCCCGACTGTGGCAGTGCCTGCGCGGCGGACAAACTAAGCACCGCCGAGGTTGAAACCATCGTCGCCCAGGCCGTGGTCCAAGCCCAGGCCCAGGGGGCCCGTGCCACCATCGCGGTGACGGACCGCGTGGGCAATGTGTTGGCCGTCTTCAGCATGACCGGCGCAGCCGAGAAGTTTCGGGTGGACGGTGGCCGTGGCGTGCGCGGTGGGCTGGAGCAAGCGGATTTTCTGCTCAGCACCCAGGCCGCCATCAGCAAGGCCTTGACCGGGGCTTACCTGTCCAGCGCAGGCAATGCCTTTTCCACCCGCACCGCCAGCCACATCGTGCAGCAAAACTTCAACCCGCTGGAAGCCAACCAGCCTTCGGGCCCGCTGTTTGGCGTGCAGTTTTCACAGCTCGGGTGCTCGGATGTGATGCGTGGAACATCGGATGCCAGCCTAGGCCCCAAAAGCGCACCACTGGGTCTGTCCGCAGACCCAGGTGGTCTTCCGGTGTACAAAAACGGCCGAGTGGTGGGCGGCGTGGGCGTGATCGCCGATGGTGTGTATGGGCTGGACCTGGACATCCGCGACGTGGATGCCGACCTGGACGAGCAGCTCGCCGTGGCCGCCGTGCGCGGTTTTGAGGCACCCACCGACATCCGGGCCAATCGCATCACCGCCGACGGTCGCAGCCTGCGCTATGTTGATGCCGTCGCGAGTGGCGCCACAACCGCGCCCCTACCCGTACTGGCTGCTTTGCCAGGCAGCCTGACGAAGGTGGGCGGCTACTTCGACCCAGCCACCATCCGTGCCGGCGTGGCCTTCGGTGCTGTGGAATCGGGTATCCGCAAAGACAACACGACATTTGCCCCGCTGGGCGGCTACATCGTCGTAAACGCGGCCAACACCAACCTCTACCCACCAAACGCCAGCATGGACGGCTTGGTCAGCGCAGCTGAGGCCCAACAATTGCTTAGTTCGGCATTGGAGGTTGCCAACCGCAGCCGCGCCCAGATTCGCCGGCCGGCAGGCTCGGCCGCCCAGGTGTCGATCTCGGTGGTGGGAACGAACGGCGAGATTCTGGGCATTGTGCGCACACCCGACGCACCGGTCTTTGGGCTCGATGTGGCCGTGCAAAAGGCCCGCAGTGCGGCGTTTTTCTCCAAGACCAATAGTGCCGCCGCGCTGAGCGCCTTGCCTGACGCAAAATACATCGAACCACTTCCCACGTCGCCCATTGCCGCGTATGTATCCAACCTGCGTAGTTTTCTGAATCGCCCCACGGCGCTGGCCGATGGCCTGGCCTTTAGTTCCCGCACCATCGGCAACTTGGCCCGCCCATTATTTCCGGATGGTGTCGCGGGCACCGGCAACGGTCCTTTGTCAAAGCCCCTGGCATCATGGAGCCCGTTCAGTACCGGATTGCAGTTGGACCTGTCTCTCAACGCGATCCTGGGCATCCCTACCGTTGGTTGCACAGGCCTGCCCAATCTGGCGAATGGATTGCAAATTTTCCCCGGTGGATTCCCGTTGTACCGCATCAGCGGCAATACGGTCCAATTGGTAGGTGCGGTAGGTATATCAGGTGACGGCGTCGATCAGGATGACATGATTGCGTTCTTAGGGATAACCAACGCGTCGCGCATTCTGGGCAACGGTCTGGGCCACGCGCCGGCCCGCATGCGTGCCGACAGCATTGCACTGCCCGGCGGCCAGTTGCGCTACGCACAGTGCCCGCAAGCCCCGTTTAACAACAGTGACGAGCAAAACGTATGCGCCGGCCTGTAAACCCCGTCGGCATCCGCCCCAGAACCGGTCGCACGGTGTTGTCGCTGGCGGTCTCCGCGCTGACGGCATCGTTGGCCTGCGCGCAAGCCGCCCCCGCCGAAGCCGACGCGGGTCCGGCCATCGAGTTCAAGCGGGCGCAAACCACTCCGCTGAACTTTACCATGCCCGAAATCGACCCGCGTCAGGTGCCTCCACCCGAACGATTGGACCCGCGTGTCAGCCTACCCGTTCCAGACCGTTGGCGCCTGGTGGAGCAACTGGGCATCCATGACAAACCCTGGGACCCCTACAACCAGAACACGCTGAAAGGCGACCGCCCGTTTGAACCCTTCAGCAGTTGGGGGCCCGACTGGTTTTTGAACCTCGGTGCGGTATCCGACACCCTGCTGGAAACCCGCAACGTGCCCACGCCGGTGGGTGTGCAATCGGCGGCCCGCAGCAACGCCAACGATATTTTTGGACGCGGCCGCCAGACCGTGTTTGCCCAGACGGTGATCGTCAGCGCCTCGGTCGTGAAGGGCAACACCACGTTCAAGCCCCAGGACTACGAATTCAAATTCGCCGGCGCCTTCAACGCGACCGATGCCCACCTGGAAGAAGTGCGCGGCCTGAACGTGGACCCCCGCATAGGCACCATCCGCAAGGACAGGCATTTCGGCCTGCAGGAAGCCTTTGCTGATGTGCACCTGCGCAATGTGTCCGACAACTACGATTTTGATTCGCTGCGTGTCGGCATCCAACCCTTTACCGCTGATTTTCGCGGCTTTCTGTTCAATGACCAGGCGCTGGGCGTGCGCCTGTTTGGCAACCGCGACAACAACCGCCAGCAGTACAACCTGGCCTGGCTGCGACGTTTCGAAAAAGACACCAACTCAGGCCTCAACGATGTATCCAAACGCCTGCGCCGCGACGACACATTCGTTGCCAATGCCTACCAACAGGACTGGCCGGTGCTGGGCCACACCACACAACTCACTATTGCGCACAACCGCAACCGTGAAGGTGGGGACGCCGACTACTACGACCGCAATGGCTTCCAGGTGCGACCTGCCATCGTCGGCGATGTGCGCGGCCACGACTACGACGTGACCTACTTCGGTGCCAATGGCGACGGGCACTTTGGGCGCTGGAACCTGACAACCTCTTTGTACGCCGCGCTGGGCAATGCAAGTTATGACCCGATTGCCCAGCAGTCCCAGCGCATAGAAGCCGGCTTTGCCGCGGCTGAACTGTCGCGGGACTTTGACTGGCTGCGCCTGCGTGCAACCTGCATTCTGGCGACCGGCGACAAAGATCCTTTCGACGGCCGCTCCACCGGTTTTGACGCCATCTTCGAGAACCCGCAAATCGCCGGCGCCGACACCAGCTACTGGATTCGCCAAGCCATTCCGCTGATTGGTGGTGGTGGCGTGGCCCTATCGGGGCGCAACGGCGTGTTGCCCAGCCTGCGCTCCAGCAAGGACCAGGGCCAGTCCAACTTCGTCAACCCCGGTTTGCAACTGCTGGGTATCGGTGCTGACATGGACCTGACGCCGCAGGTGCGCCTGCTGGTCAATCTGTCCAGCATTTCCTTTGCCGACACGTCGGTGCTGCAAGTCCTGCGCAACCAGGGACCCGTTGATCGCCACTTGGGCACCGACTTTTCGGTGGGCCTGCAATACCGACCCTTCAGCACGCAAAACGTGGTGCTGAATGCCTCCGTTGCGACGCTGGAGCCGGGGCGGGGCTACAGGCAGTTGTTTGATAGCGGTGAGCGGCCCTACTCGGCGCTGATCAACCTGTTGCTCACTTTTTAAGCAAACATCCACGATGCCATCGCGTTTCAAATCTGCACTCTGGTTATACGGCTCACTACTGGTCACGGTGGTTGCATCCTTGTGGGCGGTTCAGGGCGCCTATTCCTCCTCCAGTCCGGCACCCAGCGCAGATTCGGAACGGGCGGCCGCACCTGATGCGCCGCAGCGCCAAACCCTGACTCAGGCCTTGGAGAAATCGGTTGGCTGCGAGAGCTGCCATACCGGCCTGGGCGAGACCAATGCAACCGCCGCCAAAGACCACCGCAGCATGCACGCCAATCCGGGAGTGGTCTTGGGTTGTACCGATTGCCATGGTGGCGACGCGTCTATCAAACGCCCGCCAAAAAGCGAGACCAAGGACCTATCCTTTCAGAGCGCACTCAAGTCAGCCCACGTATTGCCACGTTTTCCCATCCAGTGGAACTACCCCTCGTCGGCTAATCCACCGGGCAGCTTTACGCAACTCAACCGCGAGTCGCCCAACTTCATACGTTTTATCAATCCCGGTGATCTGCGCGTGGCCCGGCAAGCCTGCGGTGCCTGCCACCTGCCTACGATACAAGCCAGCGAACGCAGCCTGATGGCTACCAGCGCCATGTTATGGGGCGGTGCGTCGTACAACAATGGCATCCTGCCTTACAAGCGCTACCGGCTGGGCGAGTCCTACACCGCGCAAAGCGAACCCGCACTGATCAAGAATCCATTACCCGTCAACCCGCATATGCTGGACATGGGCATCCTGGACCTGTTGCTGCCGCTGCCGGCCTGGGAGGCCGTACCACCGGGCGATGTGTTCCGCGTCTTTGAGCGTGGGGGCCGCGTCATCGGCACGCAGTTTCCGGAAGTCGGTTTGCCCAATCTGAGCGGTGGCCTGCAAAAACTGGACGAACCGGGCCGCCCCGATATCAAGCAATCGAACCGCGGGCCGGGTACCGGCAGCCGCATTGCCGTGCCGCTGATCAACATCACCAAGACCCGCCTGAATGACCCGCACCTGTGGTTCCTGGGCACCAACGAGCAGCCGGGTGACTACCGCTCTTCCGGTTGTACCGCCTGCCATAGCCCCTATGCCAACGACCGCGACCCCAAACACTCCGGACCCTATGCGCGTTTTGGCCACGAAGGCAAAGCCGCCACCAACGACGCAACGATTCCCAAGAACCAGCCGGGCCACCCGATCTCGCACCAGTTCACGCGCGCCATTCCGTCCTCCCAGTGCATGACCTGCCACATGCACCAGCCCAATGTGTTTGTGAATTCGTTCTACGGCACCACGATGTGGGACTACGAAACCGACGCATCCAGCATGTGGCCCAAGGCGCAGAAGTACCCGACGTCGGAAGAGTCTCGCAAGATCCTGGCGCGCAATCCCGAGGAAGCCGCCACCCGTGGCCTGTGGGGTGACCCCGAGTTTTCCAAGAAGGTGTCCGAACTCAACCCGCAGCTCAAGGACACGCAGTTTGCCGACTACCACGGCCACGGCTGGAACTTCCGCCAGGTCTTCAAGCGTGACCGCAAAGGCACTTTGCTGGATACCGACAACCAACCGGTGGCGGATACCGACCCGCAAAAATTCAAGAAGGCCGTACATCTGACCTCGGTGCACCTGGACGTTGGCATGCACTGTGTGGATTGCCATTTTTCGCAGGACAACCACGGCAACGGACACATCTATGGCGAAGTGGCTGCCGCCGTGGAAGTGGATTGCAAGGACTGCCATGGCAGTGCAAAGGCTTATCCGAAACTATTCACCACTGGCCCGGCCGCCAGACCCGGTGGCCTGGACATGGGCCTGTTGCGCACGCAGGACGGGCGCAAGCGCTTTGAATGGCGCGGCGACAAACTGTTCCAGCGCTCCGCGCTGGACCCGGCGCTGGAGTGGGAAATGTCCCTGGTCAAGGATTCCGTGACGCCCGGCCACGCGCAGTACAACGACAAAGCGGCCCGGGCCAAACTGATGCATGCCGGAGAGGCGGGCCAAAACGGCCAATGGGGCGCCACCGCCAATGGACAGGGTTATGCACACGGTGATGACAACATGACCTGCTACAGCTGCCACGTGTCGTGGACCACCAGTTGCTCGGGCTGCCACCTGCCCATCCAGGCCAATGCCAAGACCGAGCGCCTGCACTACGAGGGCGGCGAGACCCGCAACTATGCCACCTACAACCCGCAGGTGGTGCGCGAGGACGTGTTCCAGTTGGGCCGCCACGGGCCGGTCAAGGGCTCCAAGATATCCCCCATCCGCTCCAGCTCGGCATTGGTGCTGTCCTCCACCAACGCCAACCGCGAAAAGATCTATATCCAGCAGGCACCGGTTGCGGCCAGCGGATTTTCATCGCAGGCCTTTGCACCCCACTATCCGCACACCGAACGCAAGACCGAAACCAAGACCTGCTCCGATTGCCACGTCAGCCAGACCAATGACAACAATGCCATCATGGCGCAGCTGCTGCTGCAAGGCACCAACTTCGTGAACTTTGTCGGCTACAACGCCTGGGTCGGAGAGGCTGAGCATGTGGAGGCTGTACAGGTCACGGAATGGGACGAACCGCAAGCGGTCATTGGCAGCTACCTGCACCGCTATGCCTACCCCGACTGGTACCAAAAACACCAACGTGCTGACGGCAAGCTGCAAGAGGCACACAGCCACAGTACCGCCGGTGCGACCCAATGCATCAGTCTGCGCGGTGAATACTTGTTTGCCGCCGAAGGCTCGGGCGGCATGCGGGTCTATGACGTGGCGTCGATCGCCAATAAAGGGGTTTCGCAGCGCATCATTTCGTCGCCATTTTCCAAGCTGGGGCAGCAAACACACATTGCGTCCAGCAACGCCACCTGTGTCGCGCTGCCCACCAACCAGCCGATTGCACCGCTGCGCAACCAGGGCGACCTGATGCGCACCACCAACCAGGAACAGCCCTTCCATGCGATCTACCACTACGCCTTTATCAGCGATGCCAAGGAGGGCCTGATCGTCACCAATGTGGACACGCTTGCCGACGGTGAGTTCCGCAACAATTTTCTGCAACGCGCGCTGACCTGGAACGGCGATGCCAGCAACCCCGGTATCCTGGACGGTGCACGGCATGTGGTCGTTGCGGGGCACTACCTGTACATCACAGCGGACAAGGGGCTGGTCGTTGTGAATGTGGACAACCCTCTCAAACCCACTGTGGCTGCGGTGGTACCTTTGAAAGATGCCCGCGCCAGCGCCGCGCAGTTCCGCTACTTGTGGGTGACCACGGCGGCGGGCCTGGAATTGCTGGACATCACACACCCCGCCAAACCGCGTCTGGTTCCCGAAGCCCGCGTCGCGTTGCGGGATGCACGCAAGGTCTACCTGGCCCGCACCTATGCCTATGTGGCGGCGGGCGCCGAAGGCCTGGTCGTGGTCGATATTGAAAAGCCCGAAAAACCACAGCTCGTGCAGCGCTTTACCAATAGCGACGCACAGGGCAAGGCCGGGCTGGGCGGCAAGTTGACGGATACACAGGACGTGATCGTCGGTTCGACCAACGCATCGCTGTTTGCCTACGTGGCCGACGGTGTCAACGGCCTGAAAGTAGTGCAACTTACCGCCCCCGATACACAACCCAAGTTCTATGGTTTCTCACCATTGCCCGCACCGCAGGTGGTGGCTTGGCGGCCCACCGCTTCCCGCGCACTGGCACTGTCCAAAGGCCTGGATCGGGATCGTGCGGTCGACGAAACCGGTGGCCAGATCGCAGTGTTTGGGCGCATTGGCGCCCGCCCCTTCACCCTGCCAGAAATGCAGAAACTCTATCTGCGCAAGGACGGCAGCGTCTGGTCCGTGGTGGATACGCCGCCGTCCGGTGCCAAACCAATACCCACCGCGCAGTCGGCGCTACCCATGGGAGCCACACGATGACCGGCCTGATCTCTTCCCTGGCAACGCGGTTTGCCATACTCGTAATCCTGGCGACCGGGGCATCCGGCCATAGCCAAACCCTGCCCGACCATTCCACGGACAAGACTTTGGGTGTTGTGAACTGCTCCAGCTCGCTGTGCCACGGCTCGGTCAGCACCTGGAAAAGTTCTCCGGTTGCGCAAAATGAATACGTGGTCTGGTCCCGGCTGGACAAACATGCGCGGGCCTACAACGTGCTGCTGAACGAACGCTCACGCAGCATCGCCAGCAAGTTGGGCCTGGCCAAGCCGGCACATGAATCCAAGGAATGCCTGGACTGTCATGCGCACAATCCGGTGGCTGAACGGTCTGACGCACGGCACAAGATCACCGATGGCGTGGGCTGCGAAGGCTGCCACGGCCCGGCCGGCCAATGGATTGCCAGCCACACGGCACCAGACGTCAAGCACGCGGACAACCTGCAACATGGCCTGTACCCGTCCGACGTGCCGCAGGCGCGGGCCAAGCTGTGCATGTCCTGTCACTTTGGCACCGCCGCAAAATATGTCAACCACCGCACCATGGCCGCCGGACATCCGCGCCTGAGTTTCGAGCTGGAAACCTTTACCAATCTGCAACCGGCGCACTTCAAGGTCGATGCGGACTACACCCAGCGCAAGGGCGCCGGCGCCAGCAATAGCGCCAAGGTCTGGGCGCTGGGGCAGGCGATTGCGGTCAGCACGCAAATGGACTTGTTGCTGGACCCGGTGCGCGGGCGCGACGGCGTCTTCCCCGAGCTTACGCTGTTTGACTGCCACGCCTGCCACCACCCCATGGCCGACCAGCGCTGGAAACCCCGCACCGCCTTTGGCGCCAGCATTTCCCCAGGCCTGATACGCCTGAACGACGCCAATGCGCTGATGCTGCGTCTGATCCTGCGCCAGTTGGATGCCGACCTATATACGCGCTTCACGCAGGCCGCGCAGGACCTCAACAAGGCATTGGCCGGCAATGGAAAACTGAGCGACAAGGCCATGGCGTTGCGCCAACAAGCGCAGACCGCCAGCGAGAAAATCAGCACCTCGGCATTTGACGGCAACACCTTGCGCGCGATGGCGTTGCTACTGATAGACGACGGTCTGGGTGGTCTGTATCCGGACTACTCTGGCGCCGAGCAGGCCACCATGGCACTGGGCAGCCTGAGCAACGCCATGCAGCAGACCGGCAGCATCAAGAATGCGGCGGCCTATAACAAAGGCCTGGCGCAACTGCGCGCCGTGCTGCTCAAGGACGAAGCCTATAAACCCGCTGAATTTGTGTCCAGGCTGCGCGAATTTCGCATTCTGGTCGCAGCACGTTAGGAAGAATTCGCCATGAAAGCCGACTTCAAAATTGCCATCATCGGCTCCGGCCCGGCCGGCCTCTCGGCGGCCGGGCATTGCGCCGATCTGGGCATCAGCCACATCTTGCTGGAAGCCCAAGACCATCTGGCTGACACCATCTACAAGTACCAAAAAGGCAAGCATGTGATGGCCGAACCGGCCGTGCTGGGCCTGCGCAGTCCGGTCAGCTTTGCGGCGGGTTCACGCGAAAGCATACTGAACCAATGGACCCTGGAAGTGGCGTCTCTGGGTGTGCTGGTACAACACAACGCACAGGTCACCGGCATAACCGGCACCAAGGGCAGTTTCCAGGTTGAACTCGCCAGTTCTGAGATTGTCTCGGTCGAGCATGTCGTGCTGGCGATTGGCCTGCAAGGCAATTTGCGCACACTGGGGGTAGAGGGCGACAACTTGCCCGGCATCCAATACCAGTTGGACAACCCGGAGGAGTACCAGGGCGAGACCATCATCGTGGTCGGCGCCGGCGACGCGGCCATTGAGAACGCATTGGCACTGGCCAAGGCCAACAATCGGGTCATATTGCTGAACCGCAATGAGGAGTTCACGCGCTGCAAGGATGGCAACCTGACTGCGATCCAGGCCGCTGGGCGCAACAATCTGGTGAGCTGCCGCTTCAGCACACAGGTAGACCACATCGAAGGCGTTCAGCACAGCACCAGCGAAGCGGACATGAACAAGACCATGATGGTTTCCCACGTGGATTTGTCCAAGCGCCACTCCGGCAGAGGCACCAAGCCCGGTCTGTCCGTGGTGCTGAACACACCCACGGGCGAGGAACGCATCGAATGCCACCGCATCATTGCGCGCCTGGGAGCCACGCCGCCGCGCAAACTGGTGGAGAGCTTTGGCGTGCGCTTCACCAGCCGCGAGTCCACGGCCCTGCCCGAGCTGTCGACCACCTACGAATCCAGCGTACCGGGCCTGTACGTGATTGGCGCGCTGGGCGGCTATCCACTGATCAAACAGGCGATGAACCAGGGCTACGAGGTGGTGGAGACCATCATGGGCCGCGCCGTGGAGTCGGCCGACGAGCCGCTGTTGCGCCAGAAATTCGCCGAGATTCTGAAACAGCTTCCCCACCTGGGCGGTGTCAGCGATGTACTGGAGTTGGTGGGCAGCAGCGTGCCCCTGTTCGAGGGGCTGACGGCCCTGCAGTTGCGCGAGGTGATGCTGGACAGCGATTTACGCATGCTGCGCTCCGGAACCGAGATCTTCAAGCGCAACGACTACAGCAACTCCTTCTTTTCCATCGTGTCCGGCACCGTCAAGATCCTGGGCGAAACCCAGGCCGATGACATCATGCTGGACCACGGCCAGTTCTTTGGCGAGATGGGCTTGATATCCGGGCGCCGCCGTTCGGCCACCGCCGTCGCCGGGCTGGACTGCCTGCTGGTGGAGACTCCACGCCGTGCCATGCTGAAGCTGCTGGCCACCGTGGACGCCGTGCGGCGCAACCTGGACCTGGTGGCACTGCGCCGTGCCGTGCGCAAGTATGTGGCCGGCAACGTGACCGAAGCCGATCTGAACACCATGGTCGAAGGCTCCACGATCAAGCACTACAAGACCGGGGAGGCCTTGTTCAACGAGGGCGACAAGGCCGACGCGCTGTATCTGATACGCCGCGGCTCGGTCATGGTCTCCCACATGTTGGGGGGCCGCGAGGTGGTGATGTCGTATGTGTCGGCCGGCAACTACGTCGGTGAAATGGCACTGATGATGAACGCGCCCCGCTCTGCCACCGTGCGGGCGGCTGTGCCCACCGAGGCGATTCTGCTGGATGCCGAGCAGGTGCTGGATATCCTGGCCCGCAACACCGGCATGCGCCAGCAACTGAACCAGCAATACAACCAACGGGTGCAGGCCAACCAGGCGGTAGCGGACGATTCGCAGTCCGGCAACCTGATCTCGTTCCTGCTGAAGCAAGGGGTGGGTGAAGCCACCGATGTGCTGCTGATAGACGAGTCTCTGTGCGTGCGCTGCGACCACTGCGAAAAGGCCTGCGCCAGCACGCACGAAGGCGTCTCGCGTCTGGACCGCGAGGCCGGCCCTACCTATGCCAATTTGCACGTGCCAACCTCGTGCCGGCACTGCGAGCACCCGCATTGCATGAAGGACTGCCCGCCAGACGCCATCCACCGCTCACCCAATGGCGAGGTTTTTATCAGCGACGCCTGCATTGGCTGCGGCAACTGCGAAAAGAATTGTCCCTACGACGTGATCCAGATGGCGCCCTTGTCCACCAAAAAGAAGAGTGGTGGTGGCCTGCTGTCTTGGATGTTGTTTGGTTTTGGCCAGGAGCCCGGCACCCGCCAAGCCACCGACCCCAACGACAAGAGCAGCCAGAAAAAAGCCGTCAAGTGCGATATGTGCAAGGACATTAAGGCCGGCCCGGCCTGCGTGCGCGCCTGCCCTACTGGCGCTGCACTGCGCGTGAGTCCTGAGAGCTTCCTGCGTTACGCGGGAACTAAGCGTTAGGCCCCCACGCTCCACCGCTGCGCGGTTCGCTGCCCCCCAAGGGGGCTAATTTCCCTTGGGGCGGCCCGGCGGGAAATTGCCGCGCCACTCGCCGCCTGCCGCGCGCCGATCGGCGATACTTGCGTGTCAATGATTGACGCCCCTTCCAGCGCACCAAACCCGCGCGTCCACGCCAGTTACCTCGCCTCGCTGCGCGACAGTTTCTCCCGCATCCTGCCCATGGCCTGGCCGGTGCTGATTGGTCAGTTGGCCGTACTGGGCTTCAGCACCGTCGACACTATTCTGGTGGCGCGTTTTGCGGCCAATGACCTGGCCGCGCTGTCCATTGGCATGGCGGCCTACATCACGATCTTCATCGGCTTCATGGGCATCATCCTGGCCATCAGCCCGATGGCCGGGCAACTGTTTGGTGCCGGCCAGTTGTACGCGGCGGGTCAACAGGTGCACCAGGCGATCTGGCTGGCGTTGGGTGTTGCGGTGGTGGGTAGCACATTGCTCATGCTGCCCGGGCCGTTTCTGGCGTTGGCCAAGACCAGCCCGGAGATTTCCGACAAGGTGCGCGGCTACCTGACGGCGCTGGCTTTCTCGCTGCCCGCATCGTTGCTGTTCACGGTGTACCGCGGCTTCAACACCGCGGTGTCGCGCCCCAAGGCGGTCATGGCGCTGCAAATCGGCGGACTGGCGCTGAAGGTTCCGCTCAGCGCCTTGTTCATCTACGGCTGGACGCTACCGCTGCCCGGTGGTTTGGGTGTCTGGCAAGTGGCGCCCATGGGCGTGGTGGGCTGCGGTCTGGCTACCGCGATCGTGATGTGGGCGCAGACCTTGACCGCCTGGGTGGTGGTGCGCCGCGACCCGTTCTACGCACCGTTTGGCCTGCATGACAAGGGCTTTGCCCGCCCCAACCGCACGGCCATTCTGGCGCAGCTGAAGTTGGGCATTCCCATGGGGGCCGCCATCATGATCGAGGTGACCGGCTTTAGCTCCATGGCCTTCCTGATCTCACGCCGCAGCGGTGAAGCCGTGGCCGGCCACCAACTGGCGGCGAATCTGGTGTCGATGATGTTCATGGTGCCGCTGGCGTTGGCCAATGGCACGGCCACACTGGTGGCGCAGCGTGTGGGCGCCAACGACCTACCGGAAGCGCGCCGCTTGGGCTGGCATGGCGTTGAGATCGGCGTCGGCATCGCCGCCGTGCTGGGCGCCCTGGTCTATGTGCTGCGCGAACCCGTGCTCAGGATTTACACCGACAACCCGACCATCATCGCCGCCACCCTGCCGCTACTGGTGTGGGTCTGGTGGTTCCATGTGGCGGACGCGGCCCAGACCATGGCCAATTTTGTGCTGCGCTCGCATCGCGTCACGCTGATGCCGCTGGTCTTCTACGCCAGCTCACTGTGGGGCATTGGCCTGGGCGGTGGTTACTGGGTTTCCACCAGCGCTTGGGCGCCACCGGCACTGCAGGGCGCGCAGGGCTACTGGGCCATGAGCACGGCCGGGCTGGTGGCTGCCGGCGTGTCGCTGTGTGCATTCCTGGCCTGGGTGCACCGGCAGGAAGCGCCTGCGCCCGCCTGAGCAAAAATCATCAAATTCCACCCAAATTGGGGTTTTCAGCGCTTCCCACCGGGCGCTCTTGATAAAAAGTGCCTCTAGCCCTCGTGGAATATGCGCAAGAAGCTATTATTTTTGTAGCATAGTTGTAGGTATTCCCACGCCTGATACGTCTGCCGCACCACCTTTGACGACGATCAATTGCTGCAAGCGCCGCGTTCTATCCGCCTGGGGCAGCGCCGCGAGTTGGTGCACCGCCATGTAGAAGGCCTGCCAGTCGCCGTGTTCGCGGCGGAACAGGTCTTCAAAGGCCCCCACCCAGTCGTCGTAGGCCGCCAGCGCCCCGAAGGAGGCGTTGTTGGCATTGGCGACCCAGGCGTCGTAGGAACCCTGGCCGCCCCAGCTTTCCTTGAGCTGCGCATAGGCCTCGCGGAATTCTGCGTAGGCGGCAACCTTCTTGGCCTCGCGTGTGCCCGCGCGGGACGGCGTGTCACCGGCCAGCGCGTAAATCGTCTTGAGCTTCATACGCGTTTGGGCAGTCAGCGCACGAAACGCCCGCCGCCGGGCATCAAACTCGGAGTATTGGGTTTGCGCAGCGGGCTGAGCGTGGCGCGCCAGCCAGGCGGTGCTGCCGAGTCGCTCGACGGCGGTTGCAAACGATTCGTTGAACGCGGTGTCGTCCTTGACGTAGACCACCTGGTGCGCCAGCTCATGAAAAATCATGCGCGCCAACTCGCCTTCCGGGTACTGGATGAAGGTGCTGAGCAGTGGGTCACCGCCCAGCCAGTTCATCCAACCCAGCGTGGAATAGGCGGGCACCCCATAAACACTGGCCTCCAGTCCTTGTGCGTGCATCGCTGCGGCCACCGATTTGGCCTCTTGCTCATCAAAATAGCCCCGGTAACCCACACAGCCCGCTACCGGGAAACACCAGGTCTGCAAGGTCAGCGAATAGGCCGGCGCCGCCACTACATTCCACACCACCGCACGCCGGGACAGATCGGCATAACGCCGGTAGCTGCCGTTGTCAGGCAGTTGCAGGTCGGTGACCGCAAACCGCCGGATCTCCTGTGCCAGCAGCAGGCGCCGCTTCAGTGCGGGTGGAGTACTGTCCTCGCTCAGCCAGTCGTCAACCGGACGCGCCGCCTGCAGCATTTTTAAATGGCCCGCGGCCGAACCCAACAGGTAGGACGTATCCGCACAGCCGCTTGCGAATAGACAAACAGCCAATGCGGCACCGGCGCAAAGCCTGGTTTTCGGGGTACGGTGTGGGTGCACGCTGCGGTTCATGGGACTCCTGGAGTTTTTGGCGACGTCCTGCACTCATTATGGAGAAAACTTCGCTTGCACCATCACCGCCTCGACCTGGTCGTGCAAGGACAATGCGACGTTGAGCCCGCGGCGGCTCAACTGCTCGTACAACGGCTCCACCTGGTAGAACGGTGTGGCAAAGGCCGGCACATGGCGCAGCGTATGCATGGCCTGCAACACGTCCGCAAACAAGTCGGGATGGGTGGCCTGCAAGTACACAAACGCATAGGCATCGGCATAAGCCTCCTCAATGGACAATAATTTTTCCAACGCCAGGCGCTCCTGCGAGTCTGGCGTTGCTGCCTCTACACGCTCCCACATCTCAATCGACAAATGCTTGCTGCGCATGCGAAAGCAGTGGCCAAATTCATGGGCGGCAACAGTTTGCATAAACGCGTGGGTCGTGGCGGACGTGCCTGCCAAGGCCATCATTTGCGTCATCTTGGGGTTGTCGCCTTCGGAAATAACCACGACGCAATCGACACCCGACCTCTGGATCACGCCCACCGGCGTGTAGCCTATGTTGGCCGCGGGCGCTTTGGCATAGACCACGTTCAGGCTGCTGAACAAGGCATGCTGGCGAACCTCTTCAAATACCGCTATCCACTGGCCCACCGTCGGTGTGGCTTGCGCACTGGCCAGGGCCGACCACAAAAGTGCCACGAGGGCGCTGGCGAATCTCAACATGGGCTGCTCCTGGTCGGCTGTGCGGGGCTAGTTGTTCCGCCGGGCCGCACCAAGGAAAAAGCCCCCATTCGAGGGGCAGCGAACCACCCACGTTCGCCAGCACACAGACTGGCGCTGAAGGCATCGCTAGATTTGCAACGGACCTGCCGGAAATGGATACCAGGTTCAGCATAGGCGAGCCGCCACCTACTATCTGTGTAGAAAGACATGGGTTGGGTGATTATTTTTTGGGCGCATACAGAGGGAAGCGCATGCCTGAAGTCCGGTGCAACCAGTGCCCGCTGCGGCGGCTGCCACTGTTCATCGAGAACAGCGTCGACGAAATCGCCTTGGTGCAGTCCGTAAAGCGCCGAGAGGCGATTTTGCGTGCAGGAGAATTATTGATACATGAGGGCCAGAAAGGCGTCCCTCTTTTCACCTTGCTGGACGGCTGGGCCTTTCGCTTCAAGACCTTGAGCGACGGGCGCCGCCAGATCCTGAACTTTCTGCTGCCGGGTGACCTGATCGGCGTACAACAGAAAACAGTGGCGCTGGCGGCCTATGGCGTGATGGCGCTGACCGAGGCCGTGTTTTGCGTATTCCACCCCAATGCCCTGTGGGACTTGCACCACCAGTCACCCAGCATGGGTTTCAACTTGACCTGGCTGGGCGCCCACGAAGAGTCTTTGGTCGACGAAGGACTGCTATCCCTTGGCAGGCGCGGCGCGGAAGAGCGCATAGCCGCATTATTGGTGCAGCTCTTCGCTCGGGTGGCCAGACGGCAAGCCGATGCGGGGGTGGGCGGTGTTCCCTTTCCGCTGAAGCAACAGCATATGGCCGATGCATTGGGCATGTCGCTGGTCCACACCAACAAGAGTTTGCGCAAGTTGCAGCGGCGGGGCCTGCATCGCCTCGAGGACGGGCGTTTGCACATCCTGGACACTGCCGCCCTCATGCAAATTGCCGATCTGCATGTGCAGACCGACAATCAGGGGGCCTCCCGCCTCCCACTGGTTTAGATCAGCTGGGGCCATCCCCTACTCCACGCGCACGCGTCAGTTCGCGTAGCTCACGGAGCCAGTGGCCGAAGCGCTTCCTGAAACAGACGCGTTGCCCCCAGTTGCCTGGGCTGAGCCTGTAGCCGAACCGTTGGCCGACACCTTGGTTTTGCGTGCCGCCGCCATTGCGCCGCTGTTGACTGCCGCGGCACCCGCAGTGGCACCGTGCACAGCAGCAGCCTCAGCGGCCACTACGCGGTTTCCGGCCTTTTGCGCGGCGTTGGCAGACGCATTGGCACTCGCCGATGCCGCACCACTGGCCTCCGATTTCAACTGACCGGCCTGGGCCTGATTCACTGCCAACTGCCCACGGGCACTGGCCTCACCCGCTTGTTTGATGCGGATGGTGCGGCCTGCAGCTTGCGCCCCGGTCACAGTGGACTCCTCGACCACAATCTCGCCAAAGCTACGGCTCCTGCGTGTCAGACGCTCGGCCTGCTGGGTGATGTCTTCGCGGGTGGCTACGGCCGCGGCTTGCTGCGCGCTGGCCTGGCCTGCTATCGCACCACCGGCCTGGCCTGCCATGGCGGCCGACGCGTCCACACGCCCTGCACTACTGCCGCCAAGCTGGGCAGCCGATGGCGCAATATCTGGCGTGCGTGCCGGGAACACGCCCTGCACGCGGCTTTGCGCCGCTGCCTGGCCTGCAGCAGTAGCGGCCGCATTGGCCGTGGCAGCATTCATGCTGGCCGCATTCAGCGCCGCGGCATTGTTGGTAACCGCGTTCATTTGGGAGTTCATCGTGGCATTAGGTAAGGCTGCAGGTGGCATGGCTGCACCCAAAGTCGTGTTGACGCTACCCATGACGCCGCCGGTGACACCGGTGGCAACACCGCCGCCCAGCAAACCGGCGTGGGCAGACAGAGACAGGAACAAGGCAGACACCAGTGCGGTGGCCAGCTTGTTATGAACGAGAGCTTGACGTTTGAACATGATGGATGCTCCTTTGACATTGTGAAGGGCTGGCCATTCCAGCCCCTGCAAACTGACAACGACACCCACCACAGAATCCATCCCTCGGCCTTTGTAATCAATTGCAACCGCGCCCGCTACGGTCGCTGCTTCAAGGGCGCTTGGCGTCCACGGCTGGGCGCACCAGGCCCTCGCCGACCAGGCCCAAACCAAACACCGGATCGAGTCCCGGCGCGCCAAGGTCAACCGCAGCCGCAGCCAAACGGGCCACCGCCCTGGCGGCCGCTGTGGGGTTCGGGTTGCGCAAACTTTGCGCCAATATTCCGGCTACTACCGGCGCTGCAAACGACGTGCCGCGCACAGGGGCGTAGCCGCCGCCAGCCTCGGCCGCGGCCAGTGCAACGCCGGGCGCGGCGAACATCACCTGCGAGCCCTGCGCAGCCTCAGGTAACACGGACCGCTGGCTGGACACCGCCGTCACACCCACCACCCCAGGGTAGGCGGCCGGGTAGAGGGGCGGCGCGGCCGGGCCGTCGTTCCCCACGGCGGCCACCACGATGAATCCTTTGCGGTGCAGGGCTTGCACCGCACGCTCCAGCAGGCGGTTGGGCGGCCCGACCAGGCTGATATTGACCACCGCCACACCCTCGCGTGCCAGCCATGCCAGCGCCGATGCAATGGTCTCGGCCGCCCCGCCTGCGGGCTGGCCGCAGTAAATGTCCGCGGCATACAAGGTCGATCCGGTCAGCACACCGGCAAACGCCTCGTCCCGCCCAACCAGCAAAGAGGCCACGGCCGTGCCATGTGCGCTGGGACTTGGTACACCATTGCAACCCCAGAGCTGCACCACGCCCGAGCGCAGAGCCGGGTGCTGGCGGTCCAGCCCCCCATCGATCAGCCCGACACGCCGGGCTGGCGTTCGCACGGCCGGCGCTACCGACACGGGGCTACCCACCTCGCCACTGGGTGTATAGATGTGGTTGAAATCGGCATCTACCTGCGGACCCAGCGCACGCAACAGCGCCAAGGCCTGCACGGTGGGCATGCCCGGGGGCGGACGCACCAGCACCTGGCGCAGGTCCAGCTCGGGCAAGGCCCGATCGCGCAGCACGGCAAAGCCTTGCGCAAGCGCCGCGTCCAGCAGGGCCGGTGTGGGCGAGACCAGCAACAGTTCCTGGCGGCGCACGGCTTCGCCGGCGGGATCGGCCTCCAGCACATCCGCGTGTTGCCGCAACAGGTTTCGCACGGTGGTAGCGCGCAACTGCTGCAGTGGCACGGAGTTGGGCGGTACCAGTGTCCCCGCAGCGCTGGGCAGACGTCCAACATCCAAACCAGGCGTTGTTGCCTGGGGCAACTGCACGGACTGCTGAATGGTCGGGAGTTGCGGCAACTTCAAGACCTGATGAACCGGTGGAATCTGGGGAAGTTGCTGGACTTGCGGCAGGGCCTGCGTGGGCAGCGCCGGCAGAGTCTGTGGCAGTTGGGACACCAGCGGAGCTTGTGGTGTCAACGGTGCAGGTTGCGGTGCAGCTGGTACCGTCACCGGCGGAATACCCACCTGTGCCTGCGCAGGCACAGTTCCGCACAGGCCTGCGACGACTGCCGCGGCGAAACGCAGGTGGCAAACCTGCCGAGAGAGCGGTTGCCGGGAAAAAATCATGGCCATGCGATGATAACGAGCGACACAGGGAATTAAATCCCACTCCCAAGCGTTGTACTACCCATAGATGGCTGAATCCTCACCCGACGTGCGAGAAGCAATCGCCGCCCTGCTGCCGCGTTTGCGGCGCTTTGGGCGCACGCTGGCACGCCATGCTGAGGACGCAGACGACCTGGTGCAAATCGCAGTCGAGAAAGCCCTGGCGCACACCGAACAGTGGCAACCCGGGACCCGGCTGGACAGTTGGATTTTTCGAATCATGCAGAACGCCTGGATTGACGAAACCCGCGTGCGCGAACGCCGCAACCAAACCTTTGTCGACGAAGAGGCCGGCGAAAACGTGGGAGTGGACACACGCAATGCGCAGATTGATGCCATCGCGGTGCGCAAGGCCGTGGCGCAACTCGGTGACGACCAGCGTGTGGTCGTCGGTCTGGTCCTGGTGGAAGGGCTGCCCTACCAGGAAGCCGCGGATGTGCTGGGGATTCCGCTGGGCACATTGACCAGCCGGTTGGCACGTGCACGCGACACGCTGCAAGCCCTGTTGGGAGACGCAAAAAGGGGAGCAAGTCCATGAACATAAGCGATGAAACCCTGATGGCTTTTGCCGATGGCGAGCTGGACCTGGTACAACACGCGCGCATGGAGGCAGCGCTAAAGACCGACGCAGCCTTGCGCCAACGCGTGGTCGCACTGCAAGCGCAACGCAAGCGTCTGGCAGCCGCCTTTGACACGGTATTGGATGAGCCGGTGCCGGACCGGTTGACCCGCCTGCTGCAGACCCCACCCGCGGCTATGTCTGCGACTCCGGTGGCGAGTGTCGTCAACCTGGCCCAGGTACGCGCCGACCGCGCACGCACGCGCGGCATGCCCTCGTGGGCACAATGGGGCGGTATGGCGGCCAGCATATTGCTGGGAGTGTGGCTGGGAGCGCAACTCGGCGGCCGCGGGATGGATTCCGACATGGCGCTGAACCAGGGCCGTCTGCTTGCCGGTGGCACGGTCGCCAAAGCCTTGGCGACCCAACTGGCCAGCGAGCCCCCCCAAGGTGCCAGCGTGGCGGTGCAATTGAGCTTTGTCGACAAGGGAGGCAACTATTGCCGCACCTTCAGCACATCAGCGATAGCGGGTCTGGCCTGTCTGCACAAGGGGCAGTGGGCCGTGCAACAGGCAACCGCGGTGGACGCCCAAGCCAGCGGAGAGGTGCGACAAGCCGCCAGCGCCCTGCCGCGTGCCGTGCTGGATGCGGTGGACCAGCGCATTGCCGGTAGTGCCTTGGACGCCAAGGCTGAACGTACTGCGCGTGACCAAGCTTGGCGGCGCTAGAACCGCGGGGTTTACAAACGCCTACGCGCGGCGCGCGTCCGCTGCCACATCGTCACTGCTTCTGCGATGCTGTGAACGCTGCAGCAACAGGCTCAGCAGCGCCGTAGCAGCCGCCGATCCGGCCAAGGCCGGGGAGCTGACCAGCAGATGGCTGAGGCCATTCAGGGCCTCTCCACTGGTATGCAACACATGTTCCGCCAGTGCCACCACGTCACCGGGGCGCACCGTTTGCACATCGTCAGGACTCAGGGCCGTGTCCGGTAGTCCGCCACGCAGGCAAATCTTGCCAAACACGCCATTGGCGATGACGATCAACGCCAGTACACCCACCGGCCGCAGCAATTGCTCCAGAAGCCGGGTTTGTACGGGAACTGGCGCTGCCTCATAAACCTTGCCCACCAGTTGGGCCAGCATGTGTTCCTGGGTTTGCGGCTCGGAACCAGCGTAGACGTCCTGAACCAGTTGTTCCAGCGGAATGGGCGCGGAGCGGAGCGAGACCGACTCCCAATCGCGATCCGAGGTGTCGTCATCGTCAACTGAGTTCATGGGATTTCTTTGAGAAAAGGTTCCCAAGCATCGCACCATTGCGCGGTGCCCCGGCACGGATAGGTATCCAAAAGTAAGCCCCCTGGAGCGCCCGTTACATGGAGCAACACTTATGGCAGGCCCCACGATTTACTTGGCGTTGACGATACCCTTGAAGTCGTACGGCACCACGATGGTGTTCACCTTGCCGGCCGCCACGCCTTCGGCAATCTTCAGGTTGGCCATGGCATTCATGTAACCAATGGCGCCGGCATTGGCGTTCAGGGCGGCTATGCGTTCCGCCTCTTTCTTGGCCGTCTGCACTTCCACCTCCTTGGTCTTGAGTTCGTTCTGGGCGCGTACCAGTTCGTTGGCGCTGTTGACGATCACATCGGCTGGTGTAATCGCCCGCACCTGGATCTGCGACACCGTGATCTTGTCGGCCAGCTTTTCCTCACTCAGCGTCTTCATGATGCTCTCGCGGATCTGCTGTTCAATCAAAGGCCGGTTGTCCGCCATCTTCAAGGATTCGTAACCGCGCGCCACTTTGTAGGCCGCGTTGCGCGCACTCAGGGCAACATAGTTCTGCATCAACAAAATGTCGTTGCCTTTGTCGCTGAGACCGTGGAAGGTGCGGTTCTTGGTGGTCCACAGTTCGGATACCGCCGTGGGGTTGACGTTGTACACCACGGTCATGTCAAAGTCTTTGACGGTGGAGTTGTCGGATGCCAGTGGCGTCAGGTTGTCCACTGCCACCGCCACATCCTGGATCTTGAACGTGATGATTTCACCCACCAGCGTCTGGTTGAAGGAACCCGGCAAACGTTCGGTCGGGTCCGTCGTCTTGTCAAAGTTGATGCGCAAACCCACCTCACCGGTTTCGATGCGGGTGCAACCGGTTGCGAGCAATACAGCGGATGCGAGTAGCGCGTGGAGAGGGATGTTCATGGGTTCGATGTTCCTTGGCGGGATGGTGGGTTATGGCCAGGTATTTTGCCTTCAAGCCTTGCGCTACTGCTTCACTTTGCCCAAACCAACCCTGAAAGCAACTCCACTGGTAAAAGCTCACGCACAAGTCCAGCAGCAGCATCGGAACAATCATGCTGTAGATGATGGGCCCGGTAATCAGATTTTGCCCCGTGGCCTTGCATTACAACTCCCGGCCACCTTATCTGATCGCGCAAGAGGGCATTCTGTCGGGCTTGACTGGATCTCCGGCCATCGCCGCAACCACTATCAATAATATAGCGCATACTGCATATTTCACGAGGGCTAGCGCCCTATTATCCAAAAACCTTCGGGCTAAAACAACGCACAACGGCCGTGTGCGCGCAAGCACTCAGCAGGTAATTTCAACGCGAAACGTAATCCCCCGACCGTGCAAGCCACCCTCGGTGCTGATGTGGGCCCCGATCTGCTTGGCCGCAGAGGCTACGATGGCCAGCCCCAGCCCCGATCCCGAGACATTCGGCTGGTTGCCGCGGTGGAAGCGCTCAAAGAGCCTGTTTTTCTCCGAGGCCCCAATACCGGGGCCGTCGTCCGCCACCAACACCTGCAGCGCATGGTCAGCAAGGCCGGCAGCAGGCACAACATGCCGATCACCAGGATGTTGACACTTTCGCCACTGAACATGATGGAGTGAAAAAAGGAACGGCGGCTCTGAATGGCTTGGGTTGCCTCGATGCAGTGGCGGGCATCGGCCGACCACATGCCGTATACGCGCAGGTCTTTTCCCTGCAGACGCTGGTCGCTGAAGCCAAGCTGGCCAAACGTCTGCCGGCGGCTGGTGTCCGCACCCTTGCGCGCCAGCACCAGCGCGCCCTTGGCATCCCAGACGTAAAACAACCGGTACGCGTGGGGGACGTCGGAGCGCTGGCTCTCGGCATCTATGAGGGTTTCCAAACCGGACATGGCGACCGGCAGCAACTTGGCATCCGGCCAGCGATCGACCACGTCTGCGACCGAGTTGGCGATCAGCACCAGATCCCGCTCATAGACCCCGGTCTCGGCCCTTTGTGTGATGTAGCTGCCTTGCAAATACACGGCACACCACACCAGGGCGCAGGCGGCCAGCAGCACAAAGGCGATGCGCCGGCGGATGGACGGTTTGAAGAAACCAAGGTTCATAGACCGATACGGTATCCCACACCCCGGACCGTCAATATGCAGTCGGCGCCCATTTTCTTGCGCAGATTGTGGATGTGCACTTCCAGCGCATTGAACTGCATCGGCTCACCCAGTGGCGTCAGGGCCCGCACCAGCCGGTGTTTGGACACCACCTGACCGGCATGGCGCGCCAGTTCGGCGACCACGTCAAACTCCATGCGGGACAATTCAACCGGCTTGCCCTGCTGGCGCACCTCGCGCAGGTTCAGGTCGATCTGCAATGACCCGGCAGACCACAGCGACGTGGTGTGGCCTCCGGCACGCCGGGTCACGGCGCGAATCCGCGACACCAGTTCTTCGGGTTCCACAGGCTTGATCACATAGTCATCGGCACCTGCATCCAGCCCGGAAACACGTGCCTGCAAGGCATCGCGGGCGGTCAGCAGGATGACCGGGAAACGCGCTCCGCGGCGGCGCCCCATTCCTTGAGCACATCCAGGCCTTCACCGTCGGGCAGGCCAAGGTCCAGTACCGCACAGGCGAACAGCGTGTCGACATCGTCGACCAGTTCCAGCGCTGCCCGCGCCGTGCGCACCCACTCATTGGTGAACCCGCGCGCCACCAGGGCATGGAGCATTTTCATGCCCAACTCCAGGTCATCTTCAACCAACAACAAGTGCATTCGCTATTCCTTTGGCCACCAGGAATCCATTCTCATGCTGCAACTTGCAACTGGCTGTTCTCTGTGGTCGATGGCTCCGAGTATTCCATACAGAGCTGATAGCCCAGACCGCTGACCGACTTGATACGCACACCGGCAACGCCCGCTTCCTGAAGTTTCTCGCGCAGCCTGGATACCGACACATCGCAGCATCTGAACCCGGACACTACAAAACCACGAACCTACAGTGTTTGCTCCAAGGCGAGCAGCGCCTCACGGCGCGACAAGGAGATGTGCGAACAGGCGCGCGCAATGGCACACACCATATCGCGGTCCAGCGACCGCAAGAATGCCATCGGCGACAGGCTTGCATCAAACATGCTGCGTGCCTGCGTCAGCGCCTGTTGCGTGCCGGCGTGGCCAATGTAACGGTAGACAAATGCTGTGATCGGTGAATCCGTCAGATCGCTGCTGGACTCCAGCGTGCGGCCCTTCTCGAAGACCCACAATAAATCGGGATTGACGTCCGCAATCGCGGGGACAACGGGTAAATAGTCCTCCACACGCTCCGGCCTGCCATAAGCACTGCGGATCTCGCCCAGAAACATCGAAATGGGCCCATCGGTACCCGTGGACAATGCGAGCGCTTCTATGATGGCGATCGATGTGATTTTTGCACCCAGAAAGTCAACCGCAAACGCAATATTGCGCGCCGCCGCCGCGCATAAATCTGCCCGTTCCTGTGCGCCGGGCGATTGCTGGTAGTACTGGAACACATGGTTGGGGTTCAGCGTGCGCAGAAAACCGTCCATGCGTGTCAAGCCGCGACGGTATTCCTGCAAGGTGTACATCCCAGCCACGGCCAGCGGAGCGTTGGACTCTTCAATCAACAACCAGGTGTTGGATAAAAACAGGCCCGGGTCTGCTTCGGAAAAGCTGCCCACATCGCGGTTGGTCAGCGCCACCGCGTCGGTCACTACCCGGTCGGAAAAAGCCTTTGCCGCGTCCGCATCACTGCCATCGATATGGGTTTTGTAGACCTGAAGCACCCGTTGCGCCAGTCGGTCCGCCGCCGTCCGGCCCGAAGCATCCGGCGGGCGGAACGGTACTGTGGCTTCGATGCAGGCGACCACGGCAATCAGGTCGGCAACCCCCAAATGCGCTTGCAGCAGACGGGCCGCGACCACGGCGCTCAAAAACTCATTCATGCCGCCATACAGCGGCAGGACCTGTCCCGGGGAAAAATCAAACACCGCAGCACACAAAATCAGCACACTGTCGTCGGCTGCGATAGCCTGCAACACCAAAGTGTCCCCTTCCAGGCGTGTCACATCCTGCAACAGGCCCATGGTATGTTTTGGAAAACCGGCGTCCAACTGGTAGTACACCAGGTCATGGAACAGTGCCGCCAACACCTGCAGGGGCTTCATGCCTTCACACATGCCAAAAACATGGCCAGACGTATGGTAGGCCCGGGTCGGCGACTCCATCGCATGGTGCACCAGCATGGCCAATCGCTCGGTTTCAACCATGCTCACGGTGACTGGCAGCGCCTGGAAGGCGGTGTCCAACACGGAAATGAAGCGGTTGATGGTCGAGATAGCCACGCGGATATTCTCCTTTGAAACGGTTCCAGTACAGTTGACTGTGTACGGCTCCAGCCGCAAGGACCACGCTGGCGGATTAATGCCAGAATATAGCCGCCTCTCACCCTTCGTGCACCCAATGCCCATGAACTTTTTTTGCAATCTGAATCCGGGCCTGGTGCGGTCCCCCGCGTGTGCCAATGGGTGCTGATGCGCATCTGAGTTGGTCATCTTGACCTCCAAGCCCTTCAAAACACTGCCGGGCGCCTTGTCCGATATCCGGGCGCTGTGTGTGGTGCTGGCACTGTCCGTCGGCGCCCTGATCATTTGCCTACTGGACCCGATACCGGTACAAAGTCTGCGCCTGGCACAGTTCGACCAGTTTCAGCGCTGGCATCCGCGACCCCACGCTCCGGTGCCGGTATGGGTGGTCGACGTTGACGAAGCCTCGCTCAAGACCTATGGCCAGTGGCCTTGGCCCCGCACGCGCATCGCGGAACTGGTCGACCGATTACACGCGGCAGGGGTGACCACGATGGCCTTTGACGTGCTGCTGACCGAGCCCGACCGCAATGCGCCGCGGGCCATGGCACAACTTTGGAACAACCCGCAGGCCACTGCGGCGTTGGCGAATCTCCCCGATCCGGATGCCGTGCTGGCCCGCAGTCTGCGCAATGGCCCCGTGGTGTTGGGCAACAGCCTGGTGCGCAGGGAGTCGATTGAACCCCGCACTACGGCGTCGCCGCAACCACCCTACCGTGTGGTCCGCAGCGGTGATGGCCTGGCGGCCACCTGGCTCCCAGGCTCCGATGCCGCAGTCTGGCCCTTGCCAGTTCTAATGGCCAACGCACGCGGTGTGGGTGCGCTGAACGCGTCGGCGGATAGCGATGGCGTGCTGCGTCGGGTGCCCGTGCTGCTGCGCCTGGGGGCAGATATCGTGCCCAGCCTGAGCGCAGAGGTCTTGCGTGTGGCACAAAGGGCGCAAAACCACGTCGTGCGCAGCACGGCCGCAGGAGTGCAAGACGTGCGCATTGGCGGCGTCACGGTGCCGACCAATGCGCAGGGGGAAATTTGGTTGCACTATGCGCAACGCTCAAGCGATCACTGGCTGTCTGCCACCAAGATACTGGATGGCAGCATCGCGGCCGATGCACTGCGCGGACACATCGTGCTGGTCGGCAGCTCCGCGGCGGGCCTGATGGATATCCGCAGCAACCCCATGGGACAGCAGATGCCGGGTGTGCAGGCGCATGCACTGGCACTGGAGCAAATGCTGTCGGGTCAACATTTGCGACGCCCGGCCTGGGCCAACGGGCTGGAGGCCTTGGTGCTGGTGTTGGGCGCATTGCTGGTCGGTCTGGCTGCATTGGCGGCCCGCGGGCGCCGAGCCGCGCTGGCACTGGCAGTGGCACTGGCCGCAACAGGGGGTGGGGCCTGGTTTGCCTTTGTGTCCGAACATTTACTGCTGGATGCCACCAACCCGGCCTGGGCCATGCTGCTGGTTTTTGGTGTGGCACGCGGCCTGCACCACCTGGTCACCGAGCGGCAGCAGCGCTGGTTGCGCACTGCGTTTTCGCGCTATGTCTCGCCCAACCGGGTGTCGCATCTGCTGGCCCATCCGGAGCAACTGCATCTGGGCGGAAAGCGCCAGGTGTGCAGCTTTGTCTTCACCGACCTGACCGGCTTTACGCCCATGCTGGAAGCCCAGGACCCGGCGCCGCTGGTCGGCTTGCTCAACGACTACCTGGAGGCCATGCTGTCCATTGTCTTCAAACACGAAGGCACGCTGGACCGCTTTGTCGGTGATGCCATGGTGGTGCTGTTTTCCGCACCGGTGACGCAGGTGGATCACCAACAACGGGCCCTGGACTGCGCGCTGGAGATCGATGCCTTTGCCACCGCCTACGCGCGTCGCCTGCAAGCGCAAGGCGTACCTTGGGGACTGACCCGTATTGGCGTACACAGCGGCGAAGTGATCGTCGGAAATTTTGGCGGCAAGACCCTGTTTGACTACCGCGCCTTGGGTGACCCCATCAATACCGCCGCCCGTCTGGAGGGTGCCAACAAACACCTGGGAACACGGGTATGTGTATCCCAGGCGGTGCTGGCGGGTTGCACTGGCGTGCCCGTGCGCACGGTGGGACGCATACTACTCAAAGGCAAGAGCCAGCCACTGGATATTTTTACGCCCAACGCCACACTGGACGCGGCGCAATGCGCAACACAAGCCGACTACACCGCAGCCATGTGCAGCCTGCAAGTCGGTCCAGACCAGAGCGCGGACCACGCATTGGCGCAGTTTGAGTCGCTGGCATTGCGCCACCCGCATGACCCCCTGGTGGCATTACAGGTGCAACGCCTGCGGGCAGGAGCCACGGACGATTTGATTGTGATGCTGGACAAGTAGCCTCGGCGTGCGCACTCACCCAGGCGCAGGTGGCGGCTCCACATGGCAGCTGATGCAGTTGCGCCCCGCACGCTTGGAGTCATACAGGGATTTGTCGGCATGGCTGACCAATTGGCCGGGGGTGACTCCGTCCTGCAATTGGGTAACCCCTATGCTGATGGTGATCTCCACCTGCTGGCCATCGAGCAGCTGCACGTGCATGTTTTCGGCGGCCTTGCGCAGGCGCTCCAGCAGCACCGCCGCGTTTTCCAGGGTGATATGCGGCAGCATCAATGCAAACTCCTCGCCGCCATAACGACACAGGGTGTCAGAGGCACGCAGCATGCCCCTCAACTGGGCCGCCAAGGCACGCAAGACCTCGTCGCCGCCAGTGTGGCCATGTTTGTCGTTGACGCTCTTGAAATGGTCGACATCGATCATGGCCAAGGAGAATGGCCAGTTGTAGCGTCGGCTGCTCAATATCTCTTGTGTGATCTGCTCATCAAAGAAGCGGCGGTTGTAGAGGCCGGTCAGGCTATCGCGTTGGCTGGACTCCTCCAGGTCCAGCGCCTGGTCCATGGTGTGGTCCAGCACACGCTTGGCTTCCGCCAGAGCCGAGGTGTCGTGGATGGTGATGCAGGCGCCCTGCACTACTCCGGCGTGGTCGTACACCGGGGAAATGGACGTGTCCTGGTGCATGAATTCCGCATCACCCGATTCCAAACTGGATGCCTTGAACCGAAAGACATAGGGGCGTTGTTTCCAGGAGCTGAAGGACGCGGTTTTCAGAATCAGACAGCTCTTGATCTTCTTTTCCAACCAGTTGCGGTTGAGCTCGGGAAAGGAATCAAACAGATTCTTTCCGAGTACGGAATCGGAGCGTACATTGCTGTTCAATTCCATGAAGCGGTTCCAGACGACGACCGTGAATCGGCGGTCCACCACCACCACGCCCACGGTCAACATATCGTCGACGATGCGTGGAAAGTCGAAAGGCAGCAACAAGTCGGAAACCCGGTCCATGGTCGGTTGTCAAATGCGTTTTGCCAGCGCCTGTTTGACGGCAGGCAGGCTATCGGGCTGCACCATGATCATCAATTCAAAGGGCACATCGTGCGCCTCCAGGTGGAAAATGATGTCGATCTGCAGCATTTTCCCGTCCCCCGTCGGCACATCACCAAATAGATAAGCCTCGGCCGATGGCACATCAAAGGCAGTCACCCGTGGCGGGCGTAAGCCAGTGCGCAATTCAAGCAAAGCCGCGATCTCCATGACACAGGTGCTGGCCAGCGCGTTGCCCAGTTCCAGCAGCAACTCCTCGCGCTGGCGGCGGCCGTCGCCATCGCGGTCATCAAAGCCCAGCACATCGCGCAAGGCCGCATAACTGGCCGGGCCGTAGATCACCGCGATATTGCCGGCCAGTTCACCAAAAAATTCCTGGTCCAGCACACTGATGCGCTCATAGGTCTTGACCAGTCGAGCCCGCGTTTCCTGGATGTCAGAGGCACCCACCGCACGGATGTCGGGCACGCGCAAGTTGACAAAACCGGAGAAGGCCTCGGCCAGGGTTGCCCCGGCCTTGCCCATGGCGACGTTGACGGTTTCGCCCAGTACGTCGCGCTCGTCCTCGTCAAACAATTCTTCAGCCATGGAGTACTCCCAGCGTGGTCAGCATGGCACGCAGCGCTTCAATCTTGATGGGTTTTTCTATGAAGCCTGTGGCACCCAAGGAGGCAACACGCTCCTTGGCCTGGCGCTGGATATCGGCACTGACCACAATGACCCGGGTGCTGGTCTGGCGTCGGCGCAACTCGGTCAACACGTCAAATCCGCTGACACCAGGCATGGTGAGGTCCAGCAATACCAGGTCCACGGATCGTTTGGCCAATTGCGCCAGTGCATCTTCGCCACCGGTGGCTTCTAGGCACTCCACACTGTCTCCGAGCAACTCCTTGACCAGTGCAAGGTTGACCTTGCGCGAACTTTTGGAGTCATCAACAACCATGAGGGTTGAAGCCATGGGACCCTTTCTGCCACTACTGCGGCACGCTGTGTCTTGCGCCCTGCGCCAGCAAAGCTTATCACAGGCGTTGGCAAAGGCATACCCATTTCTGCCACCCATTTCAGGCAATGGGTATGCCGAAATGGATGACCGCCACATGCAGTGCGCGCAACGCTCAGCGCAGGGTTATCTCTACGCGGCGATTGCGCGGTTCTGGCGTGTCGTCTGGCGTTGCAAGCAACAGATTCCGCTCGCCATGGGATTCGATGGCCATCACGGTATCAACCAAGCCCAACCCGCGCAGTTGCTCGGCAATGGCCGTGGCACGCTGCAATGCCAGCGCCTCGTTGGTGTCGGCGGACCCCTGGGTATCGGAATGTCCGATCACCGACATATCCACCGATGTGCGCGCCTGGGCGCGCTCCACAATGCGCTGCAGCAAGGCCCTGGATTCGGCGGTCAGTTCGGAGCCCCCGGTTTCAAAGTACAGCAAGAACTGTTCGGGCAGCGCCGGGCGTGCCTTCATCGCCGCAGCAAAGTCGCGTTGCAGTTGTTCTGCACTGACATCAAACGGGGACTTGCTGCCGTCGAGCAACGCGCCCTGTTGCGCGCGCACCAGTAGCTGTTCACCACGTTGGCCCTGCACGACGACCTTGCCCAAACTCCCATCAGGGCTGGGCAACAGCGCCACATAGGATTGGGGTCCCGCGCAGGCGGTCAGCAGCGCCGAGAGCAATACGGCCAATGTTGCTCGCATGCCGCGCACGGGGCGCAGTAACCATTTCATTGCACGTCCTCCACTTTGGCAACGAACTGCGTACCGCGCACCCCAATGATGCCGGTCGGTGTCTTAACCGTCACTGCTTCGGGCTTGAGCTTGGCAATCACACCCGACACATAGTTCAAGCTGCCTTTGACCAGGTTGGTACCCAACCGAAGCTGCCCCTGCGCCGGTGCGTACAGGTATTCGTCCACCGTCAGTTCGGTATCGGGACCGAAAGCCATCATGGTGTTGTCCTTGAACGTGATGCCCATGGAGGCATTGGCATGCGTCTTGAGTTGGCTACCAATCTGGATGGGTGTTCCGGGAGCCGCTTTGATACGCTGCCCTGCCGTAGTGACCGATGCCTCACCACTCACGGTCTTGACATAACCAATAGCGGCCGTCTGCGCCATGGCTACGGCCGACAACGTCAAGAAGATTCCTGCCCACACGGCACGTATGAAGTATTGCTGATGAGTCACAAGAATGCCGCTCCCGATTTTTTAGTGTGTGAATTCCATGCCAAGCCTTGGAGTTTCGCATGTTCACTCAGAACGCAAAGCATCGACCGGGTCCAGTCGGGCCGCACGGCGGGCCGGCAGGACACCGGCCAGCAAGCCAATCAGAATTGCAATACCCTCGGCCAGCAGCACAAACGCCACGGGCGTGTGCACCGGCAGCGCCGGCACCGCCAGGTGGATGATTTGTGCCAACCCAAAGCCCAGCGCCAGACCCATCATGCCGCCAATGGCCGACAGCGTGACCGCCTCGCCGAGAAACAGGCCCAGAATGGTTCGCCGGGGCGCGCCCAGGGCCACCATCAGGCCGATCTCGCTGGTGCGCTCACTGACCGCTATCGTCATGATGGTGACAATGCCCACGCCGCCCACCAGCAGCGAAATGCTGCCCAGAGCCCCCACCGCCATGGTAAGGATGTCCAGAATGTTCGACAGCGTGCGCAGCATGTCTTCCTGCGTGGTGATCGTGAAGTCCTCACGGCCGTGGCGCGCACCCAGTGTGCTTTTGACGGCCGCCACAATACGCGCGGCCGGAACACCCTCTTCATACGCCAGGTCGATCTTCATCATGCCGTCGCGGTTGTAGAGTTCCAGCGCCCGTGCCGTCGGAATATAGGCCGCATCGTCCAGGTCTATGCCCAAAAACTGGCCCTTGGCCTCCAGTACACCAATCACACGAAACTGCAGATTGCCCACCCGCACCCGCGCACCCAGTGGATTGGCGCTGCCAAACAACTCGGCCTTGAGTTTGGCGCCCAGCACCACAAAGGCGCGGGCGTTTTCCAGCGCTTCGTCCGGCAGAAACTGGCCGGTCCTGACCTTGATGCTGTAGACATTGAGCATGTCCGCACCCACGCCATTAACCGTGGTCCGGCGTATGCGACCATTGGCACCGACCTCGGTATTGCCCCAGACGGTGGCCGTCATGCCGGTGACGTGTGGCAGGTTGCGCAGCGCACGCGCGTCATCCAGCGTCAAGGGACGCACCGAGGTCGGCATGCCGGTCGGCGCCGGCCCCGAGGTTTTGACCTTGCCCGGCGAGATGCTGGCGATATTGGTGCCGAACTGCGTGAACTCCGCCAGCACAAAACGGTGTATGCCCTCGCCGATCGAGGTCAGCAGGATCACCGATGCAATGCCCACGGCGATGCCCAGCAGTGTCAAGAAGCTGCGCAGCCGCTGCGCCACAATGGCGCGCAGGGCAAGGTGGATGGCGTCAGCTAACAGCATCGACTTATCTTTTCGACAGCGCCTGCACCGGGTCCAACTGCGCGGCACGGCGGGCGGGCAATACGCCAAACACAATCCCGGTAACCAAGGCCGTGGCCAGCCCCGCGAAGACCGCCCAGTCCGGCGGATAAGCCGGAAAGCTCGGGTAAAGCTGGCGTATCAGCGCCGCCGCCAGTTGGCCCAACATGTAACCCACCGCAGCCCCGGCCAGCGAGAGCAAGGTGGCCTCGGTCAGAAACACCAGGCGGATACGGCCACCGGTAGCCCCCAGGGCCTTCAGTAAACCAATCTCCGCTGTGCGCTGGCTCACCGACACCAGCATCACGTTCATGACCAGAATACCCGCCACCGCCAGACTGATGGCGGCGATGCCGGCAACGCCCAGCGTCAGCGCACCCAGCAGGCGGTCGAAGGTGGCCAGTACCGCGTCCTGCGTGATCACCGTCACATCCTGCTCACCCTCGTGGCGCTCCTTGATGATCTCGGCTACCTGTGCCTTGGCGGCATCAATCGACTCGCGGCCGTGGGCTTCGACCAGGATACGGAACAGCGTGCGGCTGTTGAACATGGACTGCGCCAGCGACACCGGCACAAACACCAGCTCATCGGTATTCATGCCCAGGCCCTGCCCGCTGGCGGCCAACACACCAACGATGCGCACGCGTCTATCCCCGATACGCACCAGTTGGCCCAGCGAAGGTGTATTGCCAAAGATCTCCTCGCGCACCTTGGCGCCAATCACCGCTTCGCTGGCGCCGCGGCGCCAATCGCCGGGTGCCAGGAATCGGCCCTGGGCCATGGCCATGTGCCGTACCTCCACGTACTGCGACACCGTGCCGGCCACCATCACCTCGCGCAACTTGCCACCGGCGCTGATCTCCGACGTGCCGACCAACAAGGGCGCAACCCGGCTGACCGCACTGGCCCGCTGCAAGGCCTGTGCATCGTCAATCGTCAGATCCCGCGTGGTATTCGTAATGGCGTTGCCGGGGCTGAAGCCACCGGTCTGTGAGCGCCCCGGCAACACGATGACCAGGTTGCTGCCCAACGCGGAAAATTCGCCCATCACATAACGCCGCGCGCCATCACCCAGCGCCGTCAACACCACCACGGCCGCAACGCCTATCGCCATGGCCAGCACCAGCAAAGCGGCGCGCAGCGGGTTGCCGGTGGCGGCGTCCCGGGCGAAGCGGATCAGGTCGGCACTGCGCATGGTGGTGTAGCCGCCTGAGGGCGCCGGTCGTGCTGGATGGCGCCATCTTCCATCAACAGCTGGCGCCGCGCACGGGCACCCAGGCTGGCGTCGTGGGTGACCATGATCAGTGTCACACCAGTGGCGTTCAACCCTTCGAGCAGGCGTATCACCTCTTCGCCCGTGGCGCGGTCCAGATTGCCGGTGGGCTCGTCGGCCAGAATCATGGCCGGCTGCATGATGGTGGCGCGCGCGATGGCCACACGCTGGCGCTGGCCACCGGAGAGTTCATCGGGCCTGTGGTCAGCACGATTCTCCAGGCCGTAGTCCTTGAGCGCCTGTTTGACCCGCAGGGCCCGCTGTGCCGGCGCCAGACCGGCCAGCACCATGGGCAGCGCGATGTTTTCGGCAGCCGTCAGGCGCGGCACCAGGTGAAAACTCTGGAACACAAAACCAATGCATTCACTGCGCACGCGGGCTTGTTCGTCCGGCGACAGCGTCGTCACATCCCTTCCTTCGAGCCGGTACACGCCGGTGTTGGGGCGGTCCAGCAAACCCAGCAGATTCAACAACGTCGATTTGCCTGAACCCGACGGCCCCATGACTGCTACATACTCGCCCGCAGTAATCGACAGGTTCAGGTTGCGCAGCGCATGCACCTCGGAGTCACCCAGGTGGAACACCCGCTCAATACCAGCGAGTTCGATTTGCGTGGAACTACCGGCGTTCATTTTTTTGGCGCGTCGCCAACGACATAGTGAGCACCGGCCTTCACTCCCTCGCGCTCCAACGACGTCACCACCTTATCCCCGGCGGCCAGGCCTTCGAGCACCTCGGTGAATTCCCAATTGGCCAGCCCCGTCTTGACCTTGCGTTCCTGCAGAGTTCCATCTGCACCAGCCAACAGCACACGACCACCTTCCTGCAGGGCCGAGGTGGGCACGCGCACTACTTTTTCGCGCACCGCCAACACCACTTCGACGTCAGCGCTGTAGCCGACCAGCAAACGTGGTAGCGCTTTGCCATCGACATCCAGCGTGGCTTCGATATCCACGGTGCGGGCCTGTTTTTCAACCGCCGACACATAGGGCGCCACACGCTTCACCTTGCCGGGGAACGACTGTTTGGGTAAGGCGTCAAAGCTGATGCGCACGGTCTGCCCGGCGCTGATCTTGGGTGCGTCCACCTCGTCCATCGGGGCACGCACATACAGACAGGTGTCATCGATCAGGTCGATAGCTGGCGGCGTGGGCACACCGGGGGGCGACGGTGTGGAGTATTCACCGACCTCGCCCACGATCTTGGCTACGGTGCCGGCAAAGGGCGCGTACAGCACGGTGCGGCTTTGCTCGACACGTGTGGCGTTGACCCGGGCCTGCGTTTGCGCCACATCGGCCTTGGCGGCATCACAACCGGCGCGCCGTGCCTGCGCCTCGGCACGGGCCTGCTCGTCGCGCGAGCCGGATATAAAACCTTGTTTGAACAGCGATGTCTGGCGCTCGGCTTCGCGCTCGGCATTCGCAGCCACGGTGCAGGCCTCGGCGACCCGCTTGCGTGCCGTCTCCACCTGGGCCATAGCCAGGCTGCTTTGGGCTTGTTGGTCTTCATTCCACAGCTTCATCAGCAACTGGCCCTTTTTGACCTTGTCGCCTTCCCTGACGGCCAGCACCTCGATGCGCCCGCCCATCGTTGCCGAAAGCTTGGTGCGCATGCAGGCCTCTACCGTGCCGGCACGGGTATTGGCAATGCTGGATTCAACCCGGCCCTGGTCGATCTCCGCCAGCAGCACAGGAACAGGCTTGGGCCGTTTGGCCCACCATACACCGGCACCCAGCAGGCCCAAGACCAGCAGAGCGAGCAAAAGGCGGCGTATCAGGGTGGAGGACATGCGTGGATCTCTGGGCGTGGTGATCAGCCCATTCTAGGGGTCGCGCCCGGCCCGCGCCTTGACCTAGGCCAAGCCCGGAGCGGTAATCAGCCGCCAGGTCACCACTCCCGCCTCCACCGCAGTAACTATAAAAATAATAGCGCCACCCGCAATGTTTACGAGGGCTAGCGGCACTATTTATCAAAGCACTACATCAGGCTGATGGTCTTATCCAGAACAATGGCTGCGTCCAGGGCATCCAGCAAGGCCTTGCGCACCTTGAGCTTGGTGTTCTTGTGCGCGGTCATGTTGAGCTTTTTCATCTGCTGCGCCGCTTCTGCGGCTGCGCTGAGCAACTGGTCTGGCGCCACCACCTGGTCCAAAAACCCAGCCACCAAGGCACCCTGCGGTGTAAACATTTCGGCGTTGATGACCGAACGCTGAAAAACCGGTGTGGCCAGGCGATCCCGTGCAATCGCAATGCCGACGTGGTGCATGGTCATGCCGATCTTGACCTCGTTCAGGCCAATGTTGAAAGGCCCTTCGACGCCGATACGGTAATCCGCCGACAGCAACAGAAAGGCCCCCTTGGCCACCGCGTGTCCCGGGCAGGCCACGATGATCGGCTGTGGGTGCGACAACATGCGCCGCGCCAACGTGGACCCGGCAGCCACCAGATCGATGGCAGCTTGCGGCCCGGCCATCATGACCTTGAGGTCGTAACCGCCGCTCAGAATGCCGGGCTGGCCGGTCACAATCACTACGGCGCCAGCCTGCTCAGCCTGGTCCAGCCCCTGGTTGAAAGCGGCAATCAGCTCATGTGAAAAAGCGTTGACCTTGCCGTTATTCAGGGTCAGGGTGGCAATGCCGTCTTCCAGACTGTAGGCAACGAGTTCGGTCATGGTGTGGGTCCTGCAAAAAAAGGAAACGATCCGACCAGTCTACCGCAGCGAATCAAGGATTGGTCGGTTGCGATCTGCCTGAGGTGGGCCACGCTATGGAGCCATTGGCGAAAACGAATCTGCCTTTAGCGGATAGCCCGTGCGCCGATCAAGGCGGACGGTGCGACTTGTATTCTTCTTCGGCCCACGTCGCGGCCTACGCCCACAACCCGCGCAATCCGCCGTCAGGGAGGGGGGCTCTATTGGGCCGGTCCAGAGCGCTTAGGACATTGCCGCCGCCCCGAAACAGCGCGGTTGCCCATGCTGGCGGTGCTGCGATAGCCAGACCCGCGGCATACAAGATGAACCTATGCATGAGATGCCAGTGGACCAGTGGCCCAACGTCGCCAGTGTCCGGCGGACAGCATTCGCCGCGAAGAGGCAACTTGTTGCTGCGTGTCCGCGACGAACAACTTGTTAGCCCGCATTTGCTATCTCAAGGCAGTTTGCATCCAGCCGAGTAGATTGCGGGCCATTAAGCTGATCATCCAATATTGACTCCAAATCGGAGAGAAATAGCTCCGAATTGAACTGCGATATATTGCGCTTTGCCAGCACCTGACGGAGTTGCGTTTTCACTTGCAGAAATATCTCGGATCTACGTGCGACATGGGTTGCTAGGACGAAGAACGGGAGATCGAGCATCACATCAACATAGAGGGTGTTCGTAGCTTTGATGTGGCGAATACGTTGTTTGTGCTCAAATTCCGAATCTCGACAATTCAGAACAACTACCAGTGCCGAAAGCCCAGGGCCATACTCCCTGTCTTCAAAATGAGGCCTTAACTCGACAACCTTCGTCGCATGATCAACCTTGGACTCCCAGTTGATATCGGATGTAACAGAGATGCGCATATTTACAGGGCTAACGTTGGCGATCAGTGGACGCCAACGGCGCACTCACTGTCGAAGAATGGCAACAGCGCCGACCGCCGTTGGTGGTCCAATGCATCAACCAGTTAGAAGGCGATCTAACGAAGTGCACTTTGACTCTCGCGAAGGCGTTCGAGAACAAGTTTTTCTTTCCCCGCAGCTCGTCCAGTTGTTTCCAGAGCACTCTCGCCTTTTTCATTTTTTCTTTTTGAGTCTGCACCTGATTTCAACAATAACTCAACTCCAGCAAGATTGACCCAACTTGCGGCGTTCATCAGAGGCGTGTATCCGCCTTGCCCAATGTTGGGATCGGCTCCGGCAATAAGTAAAACGGACAAGACTTCGTTGCCACCCTTCGGGCCAGTTGCCACGTAGAGCAGTGACTCCCCCTGTTCATTCTTAGCGTTTGGATTGCCACCGGCGGCCAGCCAACGCTTTGCGTAGCCGGTGTCATTGTGAAACACTGCATCGAACATGCGTTGAGTATCTGCTGGTCTTGGTTCTTCAGCGCACCCAGTTTGAGTAATTAAAACGAAGATGATTGCCGCAATAGATCGGAACATTGCCAGCCTTCTAACGTCGGCCGTGAATGGACAGCAACGGCGCGCTCAGTTGTGAAGAGTGGCGGGAACGCACGCAGCCGTTGTGGGTCCATTCGACAAACCTGTTAAACCTTATATCCGACGGCAACCTTGGCCAAGCAACCAGGCTGCTCAATTCAAGCTCCTCGGTTTGTTCGCATCCTCTTCATTCCAGAGGCTGCGCACGCGTCCACGGCCATACTCTCTCTCCAACTGCTCCTTTGCATCGTCGAGATCCTTGGCAACTACAGTGACGCGAAGGCAAGCCGAAAGTGGTCCGAGGTCTGAAATTAGCGCTTCGTACGGCCGTAGTTCGGAATGAGCATCCATCTCGTGAGTCCTGCGGAGGTTTAACATTGGCGCTCAGCGGGCGGCGTAGCCGTCCGATGGAGCAACGGGTTAAAGCTACTTCCAGTCATGTGAAAGTAACTCGATTGGTATTGGGTCTCCCCAGTTATTCCAGCCTTCCTTCTCCAACCTCTCGAACCACATGTCTCGTCGGGATTTAGGGAGGCGAGAACCACAAAAAGGGCAATGGTGGATTCGAAGGGTTTCTGCTGAAGGCTGGCAGATAAGCCCGTACTCGTCGAAGACGGGGGACCAATAGATACGTTTATCGGTTGACCCAAGCAAAGGACTTTTCGCTTCAGGAAACGCCATGTTCGCTTGCTCGGACATTTCCGCGCAGCAATGCTCCTTCGGGTAGCTTGATTCGCCGGTCAGAACGAGTGAGAAGGCCATAAGCTTTAACGTTGGCGCTGTCCGGCACGCAGCAAACGCCGCGAAGTGGCAACCTGCTCCTGCGCGTCCGCGACGAGCAACCTGTTATGCGTGCAAGCCTCTGGGTTCACCACACGCCTCCACGCACGCAGCGGTCTTTTAGTTCGTTTGCCCATAGTGGATTGGCGTCCGCAATCGCGATCTTGATTGGCCAACCCGGAGCAGTCTCGATTAGGTGCAGCAGTGACCATGCAAGGCCAAAGCAGTCATCAGGCCCGAACACTTTTACGAGAGCGCGAGCCTCATCGTCGCTCACCGGGCTGGCAATAGCTTTGATCGCGTGTTCGTGACGCTCGACAACCCCAGGAATGGCACCCCGCTCAGCTGGGAACTGCCCGAGCGCGACCAATGCTTTGACTTCTTCACGCATAACTATTGATGTATCCCGCAGTTTTGCGGGATAACAAGGCATTCAGTCGGATAACGTGCTTCATTGGCCATTCAAAAATCTCTTGTTTTCATGGACTTACAGCAACATATTATTTTTGTGTATAGGTATATTGAATCTAACAAAGTCGCCGCCCCCGTTTTGCGCTCTGTTCGGCTGCTGGACCAGCTTCGCGAGCGTATTTGCTACCTGCACTATAGCCTTCAAACCGAAAAGGCCTGCCTTTATTGGGCGCAGTTTTTCGTTTGTTGGCACGGCCGCAACGGCTCCATGCGCCATCCAAAAAACATGGGCAAGCCTGAGGTCGAGTCCTTCCTCACGATGCTGACCAATGAAAGGCAAGTTTCCTGCCACCCATCGCCAGACTCTGAACGCGTTGTTGTCTCTCCACAAGAAATACTATGGTTTTCATAGCTACATGTCCATATTCGACGAGGGCTAGAGAGCAATTCTCCAAAAACCTCCAGGGTAAAACAAATCTACACACACTTCAATATCACCGGCGATATCAAAATTCCGAAGCTCATGCCTTCCCGCCGCAGACAATCTCAACGCAAAGCGCCAGCCACCGCATCACACGCCTGCACCAACCGCTGCGCGGCAGTGCCTGCAATACGCACGACCGGCCAGGCGTTGTCACTACCGCTGGCAGCCAAGGCACGCTCTATCGCCAGGTGCACGGCGGCGCGTGTTTGGGCTCCGTCGCGCTGCAGGCCGTCGGCGTGCCAGGGTATGTCAGGTTGCAGAAACAGGGTCAGGGCATAACGGGCGTGCAGGATACGCGCCTGCGGGTACAGCGATGTATCCGCAAAGACGCAATCACTGTAGACGGCGGTGAGCAGCGGCGCGGTGTCGCAGAACACCACGCTGCGACCCTGCTGGCGGGCCAGGCTCAACGCCTCGGTTTCCATGCGTAACTGCTCTTGCAAAACAAGCGATTGCTCCGCGCGCTGTGGGGTGCGGCCGTGCGCTTGGGTGAAGTGGCGCAAATACTCGGGCACCCACAGACCACCCGTCTGTTGCGCCAAGGCCTGGGCAAGGGTTGTCTTGCCGGTGCATTCCGCGCCGATCAGGCAAACCAGGCGGGGCTCCATATCAATTGCTTTTTTTAATCAGTTGGGGTCAGAGCGCGTCGCTTCGCGAGTGGTCTGACCCCAAGGCATCAGAATTCAACCGTGACCCGCGCCCGCACGGTGCGCGGTGTGGACGGGAACAGATAGGTTCCGCCCCAGTACTGCGTGGGGGCTTCGCGCCAGTAGCTGCGGTCGGTCAGGTTCTCCACATTCAGGGCCCACTGCGTAGACTTGCCGATCATGCGGTTCTGGTAGCGCACACCGGCATCCAGTTGCCAGGCGGCGGGCAGGCTGACCGCGCCATCGGCGGTCACCGTCTTGCCACTCTCATGCGTGAACAAACCGCTGAGCGACAGACCGGGCAGCATGGCGATCTTGTAGTCGGCAAAAAACGAGGCCTTGGTCTTGGGCACATTGGTGACGAACTGGCCGACCAGGGCCGGATTCACGGCAGCGGTGTACTTGGCGTCCATCACGGTCAGGCTGGTTTGTATAGACAGTTGTGTGTCCACCTGCCCGACAGCCGACAGTTCCAAGCCGCGGTGCCGTGCGGTCTTGCCACCGGCGACCCGCAGCGGTAAACCACTGGCGGTAGGCTGGTCGTCGGCATAGGGTTTATCGATGTTGAACGCGGCGGCCGACACCAGCAGGCGGGGGTGGGCTTGCCACTTCACGCCCAGCTCGGTCTGTTCGCTCTTCAGCGCGGGCAACACCTGGCCTGCATTGACAAATCGGTTGGAGCGATTGGGCACAGCCTCCAGCTCCGTACCCTGGCCCCAGGATGCATACAGCATGGTGCTGGCCAGTGGCGACCACGACAGTCCGGCCCACGGAGTTGTCACCGTCTGTTCGATGGCAATAGCGCGCGAGCCATCGCTGCGCTCGCTGCTGCGGTTCAAGCGGGAGGTGCGAAAGCCGACAAAACTCTGCACCGTGCCCGTCAAGTCGCTGACCAGCGACGCATAGGCATCGACTGCGCGTTCGCGGCTATTGGTGTTCAGGTCGTTGGCAGTCCCATCGCCCGGCAATGCGATGGGCTTGTTGATGTTGGTGGTGCCGGCAAAGTTGTAGGCCTGCTTGGGCGCCAAGTCGGTGCGTGTGCTGCGTCCCGCCAGGCCCAGACTCACGCGGTGTTGCATGCCCAACGCGCCCAGCTTGCCCTGCAGCTTGGTATCCCAGGCCCAGGTGCTGCGCTCCTCACCTTCGCTGCGGTAGTCGTAGATGTCCACATCGCCGTTGCCGCACAGGCCGGGGTAGACGTAGTTCGGTCCCGTGCTGCAGCCATCGGGAAAGGCCAATCGGTCGTGGATGACGGTGCGTTGTGTACCCAAGCCCACGCGCGCCTGCCAGTCGGTATTGATCTGTTGGTCGATAGCGAACTGCGCGTTGGTGCTGGTGGCCTCGAAGGGCTGCGACCAGCTCTGGTTGTTCAGGTTCAAACGCGAATAGTTGCTGGCCGGCAAGGTGTCGGCCACGCCATCGCCATTGGTATCGAGCAAACCCAGGCCCGGCACAGAAGGCTGTTTCTTGTGGTGGTACTCCAGGTCGGCAGAAATCTTGGTGCCCGGTGCCACGTTGGTGGCCAGTGCCACGCTGGCAAACTCGCGCTTACCCTCCGCGCGGTCGAAGTGTGTGTGTATGTCTTCGGCGGCCAGGTTGATACGCACGCCGACTGCGCCCCAGTGGCTGTTGTTGTCCAGGTGCACTTTGCTGCCGCCATTGCCATCGCCACCGATAGATGCAGTCGTGAAGGCGTCTACCTGCGGCGTCTTGGTGACGAAATTGACCAGACCGCCGGGTGCGGACACGCCAGACTGCAAGTCCGCCACACCCTTCAAGACCTCGATACGTTCTTTGTTCTCCAAGGCGATGGGGGAAACGTTGGACACGGGCAGTCCGTTGCGCAGGTAGTTGTTGTTTTGGTCCAGCAGGAAACCACGTATCGACAAACCTTCCACGTAACCCGTGGTGTTGTAGCTGTCAGCCAACGAAGCATCGAGCTTGACGGCCTGCGACAGGCTGCTGGAGGCTGTGGTCGCCAACAGATCCGCGCCCAGCACGGTGATGCTTTGCGGCGTCTTGGCCAGCGTCAGGCCCAAGCCCCCCACATCGGCACGGTCTGTGTCCAGAACCGGCGCAGCCTTGCCGGTAACGGTAACGCCTTGCAGGTTTTGGGCTGGCGTCTGGCTTTGCGCCCAACCGGGCGTCGCGAACAGCAAGGCCAGTGCCGCAGCGCTGGGGGTCAGTGTGAAGTAAAGACGGTGTGCCATCGAGAATCCTTATTCGACAGCAGGGAGTGCAGATACGCCAAGACGCTCCAAAGAGGAGCCACGGCATGGTCACCACGCTTCCCTGCGCAAGTATTACCTTGATCAAGTTCCAGGGTGTTATCTCAGCCGAGCGTCTTGCGACAGTCAGCACCCCTAGCGTTTAGCGCACGGCAGGCTGCCGTACGGTTGGCTCCATTGTAAACGGGGGCTCTATTGGCCCATCAAAGGTCACCAAACCATAACTTCTTGTCCTGCAACGGAGTCTGCTCGGGCAACAAGGGGTTTGGCAACTGAAAACGGGTGCGTGCCTTGAGGTTGGCGCGTTTGATGTCGCCTTCGTATTCCTCGGCGAACAGCTTGTCAAAACTGCCGTCCTTGACGGCGATTCGCATGCCTGCCTCAATCACGCTTGCCAAAGCGGTGTTGTCTTTCTTCACGAAGAAGTACAGCGCTGCCGGGTATTGCAGGATGACCGTCTTCTCGATCTCCAGTTCCATGTCGGAGTGACTTTTTTCCTCGGCCCAGATCTCGACCACGGACCGCGGGAAGTAGTCAATACGGCCCGACTCCAGCATCTTGAACAAGCCGTCGTATTTGGCAATGCCCTGCACCCTCAATCCACTGGCGCGCAGAATGTCGGTATCGGGCCAATCGTGGCCCTGGCCAGCCTCATACTTCTTCAGGTCATTCAGCGTTTTAACCGTAGCGAACTGGGCGGCCTTGCTGCGGTGGATCAGGAAAATTCGCCATCCCAAAAGGCCTTTGTCGATGGGAATGCGAATTGGCAGAAACGTGTCTTCACGCTCCTTGGAGGTCATGGTCCACACCACGTTGACGTCGGCACCGACGCCGCGCGACAGCTGGATCAACGCTCGGCTTTGCGTCATCACCGACCGGCTGGGCAGCAATTCAAAATCAGCGCCCGCCTTTGTCAAAGCCAAGGCAAGCACTTTCAACGGATAGGCTTGGCGTGCGTCAACGGACTCCGGCTGCGGGTAGAACACTGTGGTCTTGGCCCACAAGGGGGACAGCCAAGCCAGCACCATCGCGGCGAGCAAGGCCCGCGCCCACAAGACGCCGCATCGGTATTCAGGTCCGGTCAATTTTCCACTCCAAAGCGACTGACGTGGTGGTCTTCACCACGCCGTCAAAGTTTCCCATTTCGTCCAACAGGGTGTTCATACGCAGCGCCGATTCTGCGCGCAGCAACACGACATAGTCAAACTCGCCACTCACCGCACAGAGCTGGCGCACCTCGGGCATGCGCGAGATCTGGCGCACCACCTCGCGCCCGGCCTTGGGTTGCACGGTGATGCCAACAAAGGCCTGCAGGCCCTGGTCACGCACATCCTGGCCCAGGCGCACGGTGTAACCCGCAATCACACCTTCGCGCTCCATGCGGCCCAAGCGGGCCAGCACCGTGGTGCGCGCGGTGCGCAATTGGCGGGCCAGGTCGGCGGTGGAGGCGCGGGCATTGGCTTGCAGCAGCGCCAGCAGGTCGCGGTCCAGTTGGTCGCGCAAGCCGCTGGTGCGCTCCGTTGACACAGGTGTTGGCGCCGCAGACGTGGTTTTTGCGGCAGCGGATTTGGTGGTTTTGGAAGTCTTGGCGGAGGTACGCATGGCGATGGAATGGACGATATGTCAGCATAGTATGACGAATAGTCTTGTATCGCCATTATTTCGTCAAAAAATCTGTTTAATTCGTCCGCCACAGCACCTAGACTTCTAAGCATCAAAGCTTATTACCAGGAGATTGTTATGCGTGTTGTTCTGATGGGTGCGGGCCACATTGGCCA
>JAZKIR010000018.1:0-28141 GCA_040384785.1 Pseudomonadota bacterium | reverse complement strand
TCGGGCTCCAGGAAACGGAAGGACAGGTCCTCCATCTCCCACTTGATTTCCCAAATGCCCAGGCGGTTGGCCAAGGGTGCGAACACCTGCAGGGCCTCGCTGGCCAAGCCAGGCGGCACCGGCCCCTTGGTGGCCGCAAAATGGCGCAGGGTTTGCAGGCGCGACGCCAGGCGCAGCATGACCACCCTTAGGTCACGTGAGAAGGCCAGCAGCATCTTGCGCACGCTCTCATTCTGCGAAGCTGCAGCCCCCACGCTCCACCGCTGCGCGGGTCGCTGCCCCCCGAGGGGGCCGTCGGTGCCTTGGGGCGGCCCGGCGGCACCGTCCGTTTGCGCCATCGGAATTGGCGTCGCGGAATGGCTGGCCGAGACCTGGGCCAGGCGGGCCATGCGCTGCACACGCACCAGTTTGGTGGTTTCTATCGCGAGGTCGGCGAAGTTGCTGCCGAAGGCCTTGGCAATGACCTCATGTGGCTTGTTCAGGTGGTCGCAGGTGTAGACCAGGTAACACGCGGCCTGCATGGCCTGCGAGCCACCTATGTGTTGCAGGATGCGGGCCACGGCGTCGGCATGGGCCAGCACGTTCTCGCCGGTATCCAGCTCCTGGCTGGAGAGCAGCGGCTCGGCAAACGCGCGCGCGCGCGCCAGGGCGTCAACCTGCTCCGGCAGGCTGTTGGCCGTGGCGGCTATCACCGGCGCGGTGGGCTGGTGCTCTGAAGACAGACTTTTCATGGGTGAACTACCAACGTACAAGGGGGCAAACAACTGGCGCGCATTTAACCCAATACGAAGTTGACTACGGTCTCCACTTGATCGGGAGCAATCAGTGTGGGCGCATGGCCCACACCGGCAAATTCCACCAGTTGGGCCTGGGGACCACGTTCCGTCATCATTTTTGCGGTCTGGGGCGACAGCAGGTCCGACTGTGCGCCGCGTACCAGCAGTGTTTGCGCCAACACGCCATCGTACAAGGACCACAACATGGCTTCGCCCTGCGCAGCGGCTTCCTGCGTGACCGCGATGAAAGGCACGGCAATGGCAGGGTCATAGTGCAGCGTGACCGCAGTGTCCGCCCCGGGCACGGGCTTGACCATGTGGCGCGACAGCTCCAGCCACTGTTCGGGCGTGTGCGGGCCAAAGCTGGTGGAAATAGACCACATGGCGTCGGCGGCCTGCTGCAGCGAATCAAACTTCACCGCACGCCCCAGGTAGGCACCAATACGGGCCAGCGCCTCCCACTGGATGCTGGGGCCTACGTCGTTCAGCACCAGGCGGCGCACCGGAAGGGGTAACGGCACCTGTTTTTGCCCAAAAACGGCCATACCTATCAGGCCACCCATGCTGGTGCCCACCCAGTCCAGGGTCTGGGTTTGGGGTTTCAGGTAGTTGAGCAATGTCAACATGTCAGACGCATAGGTTGGCATCAGGTAACCCTGTGGGTCCGCCAGCCAATCGCTTTTGCCCCGCCCCACCACGTCGGGGCAGATAACACGCAAGGCGCCTCCGGCTTTGGCTACCAACGCCTGGGCCAGCACATCAAAGTCGCGCCCCTGGCGCGACAGGCCGTGCACGCAAACCACCGCGTGCGCTGCGAGCGGATCGCCCCACTCCCAGAACGCCATGTGATGGCCGGCGCCAGCATCGGCGCACGGTAGGTAATTCAGCTTAGGGTCAGACATGGTGCAATGGGTAGTTTGATAATGACAGGCAGCGCATGGACTCGCTGCGGAAGGCTTTTTGCAAGTTCGGTGCCATGGCTGAATCGTAATTGAAAAACCTTGCGGGACAGATCCTTCGCTCTGACTGCACTTAACAAGGAAGAACACCATGCTCAAAGGCAAAACAGCAATCGTTACCGGCTCCACCAGCGGCATTGGGCTGGGCATCGCAAAAGCCCTGGCGGCCCAAGGCGCCAATATCGTGCTCAACGGCTTTGGTGACGTCGAAGGCCCCAAGGCCGAGATTGCAGCCCTGGGCGTGCAGGTCAGCTACCACGGCGCCGACATGAGCAAGCCCGCCGAGATCGAGGACATGGTCAAGCATGCCAACACCACCTTTGGCAGCCTGGACATCCTGGTCAACAACGCCGGCATCCAGCACGTGGCCCGCACCGAGAACTTTCCGGTGGAGAAATGGGATGCCATCATCGCCATCAACATGAGCAGCGCCTTCCACGCCACGCGTCTGGCGTTGCCCGGCATGCAGGCCAGGAACTGGGGCCGCATCATCAACGTGGCGTCGGTGCACGGCCTGGTGGCATCGGCAGAGAAATCCGCCTATGTGGCCGCCAAACATGGCGTCGTGGGTCTGACCAAGGTGGTGGCATTGGAAAACGCCACCACCGGCGTGACCTGCAACGCCATCTGCCCCGGCTGGGTGCTGACACCGCTGGTGCAAAAACAACTGGACGCCAAGGCCACGGCACAGAAGATCAGCAACGCAGACGCCACCAAACAGCTGCTGGGAGAAAAAGAGCCATCGATGCAGTTCACGACGCCGGAAGAACTGGGCGCATTGGCCGTGTTCTTCTGCTCACCCGCCGGCAACAATGTGCGCGGTGTGGCCTGGAATATGGATGGCGGCTGGGCAGCCCAATAAGAAATGGGGCGCTAGCCCTCGTGAAATGGACGTATACCGCTACTATTTTTATAGTACGACGGCATTGGGGCGCTCAACCCATGCCCACACGAGACAGGCGCAAACGGGCCTCCAAGCCCCCTGACGGCCGGTTGGACAGCGACAAGCTCGCGTCCAGCGCTCCGGCGAGTTCTTGCGCAATCGCCAGACCCAGGCCTGCGCCACCGGACTCGCGGTTGCGCGACGACTCCACACGGTAGAAGGGCTGCATAACGGCTTGCAACTCCGCTTCCGCAATGCCAGGGCCGTTGTCGCACACGACGATGTCCAGGGTGTCCGGCTGGAGTTGTTCAATCACCAGTTCCGCCCCCCCAGCGAACTTGACCGCGTTGTCCAGCAGGTTGGTCACCAGCCGCTTCAAGGCAAGTGGCCGTACCTGCCATGGGACCGGTGCGACACCTGCCAAGTGCACCGCATGGCCGGCATCGACATAGTCACAGACCAGCGCATCCAGCAAGGCGTTTATGTCCGCGGCGCGTGGGGTTTCGCTGTTGGCCTGGGCGCTGCGCGCATAGGCCACGCCGTCCTCCACCAGGGCCTGCAGGTCGGTCAGGTCGCTTTGCAGTTTGTCGCGCACGGGGCCGGAGTCCAGCATTTCCACGCGCAGGCGCATGCGGGTGATGGGCGTTTGCAAGTCGTGGGACACGGCGGCCAGTATGCGCAGGCGCTCTGCCAAATGGTCTGCAATGCGCGCCCGCATGGCGTTAAAGGCATGCGCCGCCCGGGCCACCTCAGCAGGCCCGGTCTCAGACAGCGCTGGGGCTGAGCGGTTCAAATCCAGACCATCGGCCGCATCGGCCAAGCGCTTCAAGGGGCGCACGGCTGCACGCACCGCAAGCCAGGTCACCAGACCTAGCATCAGCAGTTGAAGTGACAGAAAACTCGCCGTCGCGGTGGAAATACGCATGTGTGGCCGGTCCCACTGCAGGGTCACGGGGCTGCCATCCTCCAGCAGCAGCCCCATTTCGATCCGCTCGCCGCTTTTGTGGGCTTGCACGCTGGCTTGGCTGCCGACGCGTGATACGCCAACCACGGCGGTGACCGACTGGCGCACGACCCGCGCTAGGTCAGACTCTTCATGCTGCGCGGGCGTTTGAACGGACGTTGGCGCGGCCAGAATGTAGCGGTAGTCCTGGCGTTCAATACGTGGCAGCCACGCGGCCCGCTCTGCGGGCGGAACACGATCGAGGATGGCGACCGAAGCCGCAATGTCACGGCCCATGTAGGACAGCATCATGCTGCGCCCCAACTGCCCGCGCTCAAAGAATACCCAGAACAGCGTCAAAGCATGGGCCGCAGCCAGACCACAGAACAAGATCACACCCAGGCGGCCAAACAGCGAACCCCAGATACTGCGCCACCAGACAACCTGCCCTCTTTGGTGTTCCGTCATGCGCGCTCCGGCGTGTCCACAACAGTCGCGCAGAACACATAACCCTCGCTGCGAACCGTCTTGATGAAGCGCGGCTCGCGTGCATCGTCACGCAGGCGTTGGCGCAGGCGGCTGATCAACAAGTCGATGGAGCGGTCAAAGGGGTCTGCATCGCGGCCCTGGGTCAGGTTCAACAGCTGATCACGCGACAACACACGCTGCGGGTGGTCCAGCAACACTCGCAACATGCGGTATTCGCCACCGGTCAGGTCCACCATGGTGCCTTGGGGGTCTACCAGATGGCGGGCGCGGGTATCGAGCCGCCAGCCATCAAAATCGATGAAGGGACTGGGCTCCGCGCCCTGCAGATTGGGCGGCAGCATCATCGTACGGCGCAACACGGCGCGTATACGTGCCAACAGTTCGCGCGCGGCGAAGGGCTTGGTCAGGTAGTCGTCTGCGCCCATCTCCAGGCCGATGATGCGGTCGGTCTCTTCGCGGCGCGCGGTCAGCATCAGCACCGGCACATGGGCCGCATCCCGCGCGCGCAGGTCGCGGCACAGGCAGAGGCCGTCTTCGCCGGGCAACATCAGGTCCAGCACGACCAGGTCGACGCGTGTGTCCGCCATCAGCTTGCGCATCTCCGATCCATTGGCGGCGGTGCTGACGCGGTAGTCGTTCCCGGTCAAATATTCGCTGACCAGTTGGCGAATGTCGCGGTCGTCGTCAACGACCAGTATGTGGGTGGGTGATTCCATCGTGCTTACTTTAGGCAGGGCAAGCTTAGCAGCAGGGTCTGGCCGCTACGGAGCCGTTTTGTACCGCAGTGTATCCAGAGCCTGTACAGATACGCGGCACAGCATTTTGGGCCAATCCCAAACACACCGCGGATACACCGCGCCGCTGTAATTCTTTCTGGCAAATCAACTGGCGCACACCGCGCTTCACTACAGGACTCTTCTCCATGAAAATTGCACGTTCTCTCACCGTGCTGGCAGGCGCCCTCGCCCTGCTCAGCTGCAACACCACCTTTGCACAACCCAAACTCCCGCCGCCGGAGGCCACCGACCCTGTTACACGTGGCGTCATGGTGGGCACACCGCCAGCACCCGACAAACGCGTGACACTCGCCAATGTGCTGGCCTATCCAAACGGCCGCTGGGCCTTTCACCACATGCGTGAACTCGGGCCCACATTGGCGGTCTCGCGCGGCGCGTTATCACCGTCCAAATTGGCGACAGCGCTCACCGCATTGGATGACACGCTGAGCTTCGAGACCGGGCCCGATACCCGCACCACGCTGGCGCAGTGGCAGACCAACACCTACACGGACGGTCTGCTGGTCATGCACCGCGGCCGCGTGGTGTACGAGCGCTACGGCGCCGGCATGCAAGCCCAGCAAGCACACGCGCTGTGGTCCATCAGCAAATCATTTGTCGGCCTGCTCACCACGTGGCTGATCCAGGAGGGAACGCTGGAAGTCAACGCACCGCTGGTGCGCTACGTGCCGGAGCTGGCAGGCACGGCCTGGGCCGATGCCAGCCTGCAGGACACGTTGGACATGACTACCGGCGTTGCATATACCGAGGTCTTTACCAATCCGCAGTCGGACATTCACCGCTACCTGCGCGCCGGCGGCCTGGTGCCCATGGCAGCGGACTACACCGGGCCCCGCACGTTGTATGAATTTTTGGCCACCGTAAAAAAAGACGGGGAGCATGGCGCTGCGTTTCGCTATAAGTCGGCCGACAGCGAAGCATTGGGTTGGGTGCTGCGCCGCGTGACCGGGAAAAGCCTTGCCGCGCTGCTATCGGAACGGGTATGGCGCCATATTGGCGCGCAGGAAGACGCCTACTACTGGCTTGATGGCATAGGTACCGATGTGGCCAGCGTGGGCCTGAACGCCACGCTGCGCGACCTGGGCCGGTTTGGCGAACTGATGCGCCAAGGCGGTAAATGGGAGGGTCGCCAAATCATTCCAGCCAACGTGGTCGCCGAGATCCGCAAAGGTGGTGACCAACAGAAATTCGCCGCCGCAGGCCAAAGCGTCCGCAAGGGTTACAGCTACCACAACCAATGGTGGGTACCGCACGATGCGGACCAGACCTTCGAAGCCAAGGGCGTCTTTGGCCAGCACATCCATGTCAATCCCGCGGCCGAACTGGTCATTGTCAAGCTCTCATCCCACGCCGTGCCCGACACGCAGTTCACCCATGTGCAGGACCGCGCGGCATTCGCGGCCATCGCCAGCACATTGAAAAAGCAATGACGTCCCTTTGCAAACCTATTTTGGAGCGCGCTATGCATACCCCTACCCGCCCTTTTCAAATCCCTCTTCTGCGCCATCTGGCCGCACTGTGCCTGACCATGGTGGCACTACAGGCCAACGCACAAAACGCTTCTGCGACCGCTGATCCACGCGGGCGTTGGCTCACCGCGAATGGCAATCTCGAGGTTGAAGTGACCCCCTGCGGTGTGGCGCTGTGCGGCACCGTGACGCAGGTACATGGCAACCGATCCATGGGCCGCGATGGCGCGACCATGCAACCGGTTGACACCCGACCGGCATTGGGCATGACGCTAATCAAGGACTTCGTACCTGTCGAAACCGACAAGGACGGTAAGCCCACGCAATGGAGTGGTGACATCTATAACCGCGAGAACGGAAAGACCTACCGTTGCAAGATGTCGATAAACACCACAACCAATGGCAGCAGCGAGCTGGTGTTGCATGCCTATGTTGGCATCCCACTGTTTGGCAAGACGCAGCGTTGGCAGCGTGTAGCAGCCAGTGCGCCGGCTAACAACCCAAGCACCCAACACTGAGGCCTACATACCATGCTGCAAATAGCCTTGGCCCTTGGTGCGGGTATTGCCACCGCGGCCAGTCCCTGTATCTTGCCCATGCTACCGCTGTTATTGGGCGCATCCGCGGCGCGTGACCGTGTTGGGCAGGGCGTGGCGCGCCACCGGCCGCTGTTCATCGTGTTGGGTTTTGTGTTGTCCTTTGCATCAACGGCGTTGCTCTTTGGCGCATCGACACACGTGTTGGGGCTGTCGCAAGACGCACTGCGTACGGCGGGCATTGGTGTGCTGTTGATCTCCGGCCTGCTGCTGGTGTGGCCCCAGTTGCTAGGGCGCGTCATGGCGCCCTTTGGCGGCCTATCCGATCTGGCGCACCGGCTAGGAAACCGGGCCGGCGCCGGCTACTGGGGCGGTTTGCTGCTGGGCATGAGTATGGGGCTGTTATGGACGCCGTGCGCCGGTCCGGTGCTGGCGTCCGTGCTCGCACTGATTGCCACCGAGCAGCACACGGACCAGGCTACGAGCCTGTTACTGGCCTATTCGGTGGGTGCAGGACTCCCGATGCTGGCGATTGCCTATGGTGGGCAAGCAGTGACGGCCCGTGCGCGCGGCCTGGCCCGCCACGCGGGCGTTATACGACAGATCTTTGGGGCCATGGTGATGGCTACCGCTGCGGCCATGTATTGGCAGGTGGACGTGGCGGCTGTAGCCTGGCTGACGCGGCTTGTGTCCCCGAACAACAGCCGGACAACGGAGCTGGCGGCGGCGGCTGGCGCACGGGTGCAAGCCCCGGAATTAGTTGGTCTGGACCATTGGCTGAACTCCGCACCGCTGACCATGGCCGGGCTGCGCGGCAAGGTGGTGTTGATCGACTTCTGGACCTTTGGCTGCGTGAACTGCGTCAACACACTGCCCCACGTCAAGGAATGGTACCAGCGCTACAAAGACCAAGGCCTGGTCGTCATTGGCGTGCATACCCCTGAGTTTGCGTTTGAGCGCGAGACCAAGAATGTGCAGGACGCTGTCCGCCGCCACGGCATACGCTACCCGGTGGCGCAGGACAATCGCTACGCAACGTGGACCGCCTGGCGCAACCAGTACTGGCCAGCGGTGTACCTGGTGGACCGCGACGGCCGCGTCGTATTCAGCCACACGGGGGAAGGCGACTACGCGCGCATTGAAGAAAAAATCCGCGAGGCCTTGGTCGCTGCTGGCCCCCCGTGAAAAGCCCGCTCAGGTACTAGGCACCAGCGTGGCCACCAGCGAGATTTCCGGCACGCTTTCCAAAGCCTTGGACAAGGGGCAATTGCGCTTGGCGGCCTGTGCCAATTCCTGAAACTTGGCTTCGTCGATGCCGGGCACCTCGGCATTCAGGGTCAATGCGATACGGTCGATCACAAAGCCCTCCCCCTGTGGCGTCAGGCGCACACGGGCTTTGGTATCGATCGTAGCTGTGACGTAACCGGCCTTGTCGCAGGCGAAGGAGAACGCCATCGTGAAGCAGGCTGCGTGCGCGGCGCCCAGGATTTCTTCGGGGTTGGTGCCACGCCGGTCATCCGCGAAGCGACTTGCAAAGCCGTACGGGTAGTTGTGGAGTGCACCCGTCTCTACGCTGATCTGTCCCTGGCCTTGTTTGCCACGGCCTTCCCAATGGATGTTTGCAGTTTTCTCGGTCATGGTGATTCCTTTCGAGGATGTTGGTCTAGCTACGCATGGGCTATGTCACATCGGGTCCTTCAGATCAGGATTGCGCCTCACTTGGGTCGCGTTATTTTTATGTGTTCATGGGGTGGGCTGCGGCCTCCGGCCCGCAACTCCTTGACCGCCAGCATAACCGAGCGGGCCACATTGCGAACCTCCTCCTGCACGGCCTGGTCCCGGTCCAGTGCCGCGTGGCTGTTGTAGTACGGCTCGAAGTAGCCTATGTAACGGTCGAGCTTGGCGAAGGCGCCTGCATCGACCATGCCCATCCATTCCAGCCAGTCGGTCAGGCTGCGCCTATGACCCTCAATACCAGCCACATCGCCGTGCACCACGACGCCAAAGGCGCGCCCGGCAACATGCTTGGGGTACTCCCAGCCCTGTTGTTCGATACGTTTGGCTTCGTCCGCATGTTTGCCGTGGGTCGTGGTCGGGTCCGGGTTGCCGCCATCGGCACACACCATGCGGTCCATCATCAGTTTCAGTGGGCTGGGGGACTGGTACCAATAGGTTGGCGCCAGAATGATCACACCGTGCGCGGCCACCCAGCGTTCGTAAATCTCAGCCATCCAGTCATCGGCCTGATCCAGTGCATGGTTTGGGTAGCAGGTGCACGGCCAATGGCACAGGGGCATCGCCGTCGACACACAACCCTTGCAGGGTTGTATCGTGCGGCCATATTCCGAGGTGACCAGGCTCAGGTCCAGCACGTCGACGTCGATGCCATCATGTTGCAGAACCTGTTGGGCTATCTCGGTCAGGCGCCAGGTCTTGGATATCTCACCCGGGCAGGTGCCGTCGTTGCGGGCGCTACCACAAACGAGCAACACACGCGATGGTGTGGCACCGTCCTTCCAGCGCGCTTGTGCGAGTCGCAAGCGCTTGTGGGTATCGAGCCACTGCACCGAGATGGCGTATGTCGGGTCGGCGAAGCCGGGGCCTGCGGGCTGGGTGATAGGCGCCTTGCGTCCTTCTTGCATGGCGAGCCAGGCAATATCTTCGAGATGGGCAATGGCATCACGCTCACCCGCGAACGCCGGGTCGTAGAAACGCACACTGAAGCGCTGATGAAATTGTTCACGCGTCAGCGGCGCGGGCGCCTGTCCGGTTCGAATATCCATTGCTGCAAGTCCTTGGGTCCAGCGCCCCTCAAATAGGGGCGCTTGGATTGATCGTTGCAGCAGTGGCGCTTAGGGTCTGTTCGCAAACGCACGGTCTGCAGCGACCCCAAGCACTAGCGCCATTTAGGGGTTGCCGAGGAAATCGCGCTTGCCAATCTCGACCCCGTTGTGGCGCAGGATGGCATAGGCGGTGGTGATGTGGAAGTAGAAATTGGGGATGGCATGGCCCAACAAAAACTGCATGCCCTTGTAGTGGGTTTCTTTCTCGCCGCGTTTGGTGACGATGGCCTTGTCTTCTGTTCCATCGATCTGCTCTGGTGTGATGGTCTGGATAAAGGCAATGGTTTTGGCCACACGCGCCTTCAGTTCAGCAATCGTCTTTTCGTTGTCTTCAAACGCCGGAATATCCACACCGGCCAGACGCGCCACCACGCCCTTGGCGGTGTCGCAGGCAATCTGCACCTGCGTGGCCATGGGCAACATGTCAGGGAACAGCCTGAAGGCGGTCAGGCTGGCATCGCTCAGTTTCTTGGCTTCCACATGGGCCTGGGTTTTGTCCAAAATATTGGACAGGTTGCCCAGAATATTCAGAAAGCGTGGCACGCTGGCCTGGTACATGGAGATGGTCATGGAGGATCCTGTTAGTGGTTACTGCGAAGTCGCGGCGGGCCATGGTAACTGGTATCGCATTCCATTGCAGAAGGCTGGCAAACGCCGATTCGGCTAGGCCAAGACTTGCTCAAGAACCAGACCATGGGTCTTGGTTGCCTGGCGTGCGGGAGTGCGCATGCGTGTTATCGCGGCGGATGTGATCGCAATGCTGGAAGCTTGTAAGGCATAAATCAGCGCCCTCTTGTGCTCGGTGTTGCGAAACACGTCGCCAGCCTCGAGTACGTAATCGCGTTGGTCGTTGTCCAGCGTGATCCACACCGTGCCATCGCGGCAAACGATGTCCATGCCGGCAGCGTCGGGCACATTGAACATGGCGCTGCGTTCGAGGTTCAGATCAAAGTGGTTGGAGTGGGTGTTCATGGTATTTCCTTTTACATGCTCGATGGGAATGAATATACTGACGTAGCCCCATTCCTTCAAACGGTGAATTGGAATCCATTGCATGCCAATACGGAATGCGAACCCGAATGCTTTTGTGCCTGTCTCCAATGGCATTCCGCGTTCGGAACTGCCCCGGCTCGATTTGCTGCGCAGCTTTGAAGCGGCGGCCCGGTTCCTCAGCTTCACGCTGGCGGCGCAAGAACTTGCATTGACCCAGTCCGCAGTGAGCCGGCAGATTCAAATGCTGGAGGCAGACCTGGGTGTGCCCCTGTTCGAGCGGCGCCACCGCGCACTGCTGCTGACCGATGCCGGCAAGGTCATGCAGCGTGCCGTGCTGGAAAGCCTGGAGCGCCTGCGCGACGCCACCTCCCTGGTGCGCGTGACGGCACCGATGCGCCAAGTGGCCATCACCACGACGCCGGGCTTTGCGTCGCTGTGGCTGATTCCACGCTTGGCCAAATTCACCGCCAACCACCCCGGTGTGGACGTGCGGGTTTCCGCCACCATGGACGTGCTCGATCTGGAGCGCGCGCGCATTGATGTGGCGGTGCGGTTTACGCCCATGTCCAAGGGTCAGGGCCAACCCCTGTTTGAAGAGTCGGTGCTGCCCGTCTGCGCACCGCAACTGGTCAAGCAAGGGCCACATCCGTTGAAAAAGCCGACCGATCTACGGCACCACACCTTGCTGGCGGTTGAGACACCGCAAGGCATGGCCCTGACGGCCGATTGGTCGCCCTGGTTTGGAATCATGGGCCTGTCGAATCTGCATATGAAGAGCACCATGCGTTTCACGCAGTATGCGGATGCCATCGCCGCAGCCGTTGCCGGTCAGGGCGTGGTGATTGGGCGCATGCCCTTGCTCAATGAACTGGTACGCGACGGCCGGCTGGTGGCGCCATTCCAGGGTCTTGCTGCGTCACAGCGCGGCTACTTCGTGGCGACGTCGACACGCGCGGCCGGCAACCCGGATGCGCAAGACTTTGTGCGCTGGCTGCGCACCGAGGCGGAGTTGGTGTAATGCCTAACGCACCAAAAGCGAGAGGGTCTTTGCCTCTTCCGGATAGTCCGCTGCAAACTTGAGCCATGCCGTCTCATGCTCGGTCGTTGCGCTCCTCTTGCCAGAGGCCGCGTCGAGAATATCCTGGTGAAAAGAGTTCAATGGCTCCACTTGTCTTTGCACCAATGCACGCATGAACTTGCCGTAATGCCGAAGATAGTAAATCTCCCGCTTGCTGTAATGGCTGCCCAGCGCTTGATCGAACCCACCCTGCAAAAAGACCGACATGTTTGCTTGCGGATACAGCGTATTGACTGGGTTGATCTGGCCCATCAAATAGTCAATAGCCTCCGGGTCCCTCAGTATGCCGACGTGGGAGGCATTAAAACCCTTTTGCTCGGACGCCTGCTGCTGCACCATTTTGTGCAACTGGCTGGACAGCGGCACAACGCCATCGCTGTTTTCGCCAACTTTGACAACACCCGGATTGCCAAAGGCGTAAACGAGCTTGTGTGTCACGGCTGACGGCAACGGCTTTCGGTAGAGATTCTTGATATAGGAGTTGGCAGGGTTGAGGTCCCGCCAGGACGGGATCACCAGCAGGCCATTGCGCTCTCCCGACTCTGCCGCCGCCATGCCACCAAAGGGCGAGGCGATGGAGATGAACGTGGTCTTTCTTTGGTAGTCGTCTTCCAGCTTGTTGAGCGCCTCCCGGACCACGAGCCCTCCCATGCTATGGGCCACCACAATGACGGGGATATTGGGGTCGGCCGGAATCACACGTCCAGAGAGAAAAATATTGAAAAAGAAATCTGCCATTTGGTCCAACTTGCCGCCGGACGGGTAGTGGAAGAACCAGGGCTTGAAGCGCGTGCGGTCCAGCCGCTTGAGTACTTCCGAAAAATCGCGTGCGCTGCCATCAATGCCATGCACAAAGATGACCGGAATCTTGTAGGCGATATCCTCTTCCAATGCATAGAACATCGTCCCTGCTTTCTCCAGGAAAGCCGCCGGATGGTACATGCCGAGTGCTGACATGTCGGGATCAAACAGGTGATCGTCCAAAGTGCGGATCGTGTTCGGTGGAAAGAACAAAGACTGCTCACTCAGCACTGACGGCTCGACCTTCAGCGCCACCGGCCAATCCAGCCGGCTCGCATGGCCCAGCGCGATATCCACATTGCCCATCACTTTGGGGGCATTCTTGTCGCCCTTTAGATGCAAACTCTGGCGCCCGATCAGTTCATGCGATTCGTAAGTACCGTTGCCATCCAGGTCGGCAAAAACCACGAGGTCATAGTTACCGGACGGCAAATTCAGTCCGTAGTAGGTGCCCGGGGTTAGATGGTGCATGGCATCCACCAGTTCATGCTTTTGGAATTCATCTGAAAACGCAGCAATGCTGAGCATTTGCGTGGGGTAACTGTCGCTCTCCTGCCCTATTTTTCCGTACACAAAATTGGTTTCACGGTCAATCATGTGTTTCAGGTTGCGCATGGAAGGATCGGTCGCCTGAATCCGCGCGTACTCCGATTGAACGACGGCATTCTTGACAAAAGAACAGGAGGACAACAGAAGCAAGCAGGAGATGTAGAGGATACGCATGGGTCTTATTCTCGCAAAGTCGCGCCTATGTGCGCCAGCGCACACAGGGCCGCCCCTATCTGCGCGGACAATGGGTGGGAGTATCTCCCCCGCCAACGCGCATTTTTCCTGATTCTGAACCTGATGGTCCGGTTTGGCCGGCCCATCGACTGCTCCTGCGCCACCGAATCTAGAAAATTTGACATGCCACATAAAAATAAAATTGCCCCCTCGGCCAATGGAGAAACCAAAACACAGGGCATGACGGAGGCCTTGCGCCAGGAAGCGCTGCTGACGACCGGGGACTTGCAAAACGCCATCTTCAACAGCGCAAACTTCTCCAGCATCGCCACAGACGCAAAGGGCGTGATTCAGATTTTCAATGTGGGCGCCGAGCGCATGCTGGGCTACACCGCGGCCGAGGTCGTGAACAAGATCACCCCGGCCGACATTTCCGATCCGCAGGAGGTCATTGCCCGCGCCAAGGTTCTGACCACGGAACTCGACACGCCGATTGCACCCGGCTTTGAGGCCTTGGTGTTCAAGGCCTCGCGTGGCATCGAAGACATTTACGAGCTGACCTATATTCGCAAGGACGGCAGCCGATTCCCGGCCGTTGTGTCGGTCACGGCCCTGCGCGACGCGCAAAACACCATCATCGGCTACCTGCTGATCGGTACCGACAATACGGCACGCAAACAGGCCGAAGCGGCCCTACTGAAGGCGGGTGCCTTGCAGAGCGCGATTTTCAACAGCGCCAATTTCTCCAGCATCGCCACCGATGCCAAGGGCGTGATCCAGATTTTCAACGTCGGCGCGGAACGCATGCTGGGCTACACCGCCGCCGAGGTCATGAACAAAATCACGCCAGCCGACATTTCCGATCCGCAGGAAGTGATCGCCCGGGCCAAGGCCTTGAGCGTCGAACTGGGCACACGGATCGCGCCAGGCTTCGAGGCATTGGTGTTCAAGGCCTCGCGCGGCATCGAGGACATCTATGAGCTGACCTATATCCGCAAGGACGGCAGCCGTTTCCCGGCCGTTGTGTCGGTCACCGCCCTGCGCGACGCGCAGGACGCCATCATCGGCTACCTACTGATCGGCACTGACAACACCGCACGAAAGCAAGTCGAAGAAGAGCGCAAAAAACTCGACCAGCGGCTGCGTGACCAACAGTTTTACACGCGCTCACTGATTGAATCCAATATTGACGCACTGATGACTACCGACCCTTTTGGCATCATCACCGACGTCAACAAGCAGATGGAGGCGCTTACCGGATGCACACGTGACGAGTTGATTGGTGCGCCGTTCAAGAGCTACTTCACCGACCCGGAGCGGGCAGAGGCGGCCATCCACAGGGTGCTGAGTGAAAACAAGGTCACCAACTACGAGCTCACCGCCTGCGCCAGGGATGGCAAGAAAACAGTGGTGTCCTACAACGCCACCACTTTCTACGACCGAGACCGCACGCTGCAGGGTGTGTTCGCCGCGGCACGCGATGTTACCGAACGCAAGCTGCTGGACCAGGTCTTGCAGGAAAACAATGTTGAACTGAAGAGCGCCAAGTCTGCGGCGGAAAAGGCCAACCTGGCCAAATCGGACTTCCTCTCCAGCATGAGCCATGAATTACGCACGCCGCTCAATGCAATTTTGGGTTTTGCCCAATTGGTGGAAACCGGCACTCCGGCGCCAACGCCAAACCAGAAGCGCAGCATCGACCAGATCCTGCAGGCGGGTTGGTACCTGTTGGAGCTGATCAACGAAATTCTCGACCTGGCACTGATTGAATCTGGCAAGCTGATGTTGTCACCCGAACCCGTTGCCTTGGCCGACGTCATGCTGGAGTGCCAGGCCATGGTGGGGCCGCAGGCGCAAAAGCGTGGCGTCAGCATCAGTTTTCCAACGTTTGATGTGCCTTACTTTGTCCAGGCCGACCGCACACGTGTGAAGCAGGTCTTGATCAACCTGTTGTCCAACGCCATCAAGTACAACGGTGTGGAAGGTACGGTGCATGTGACATGTGCGCCGTCCACGATCACGGCCGGACACCTGCGCATCTGCGTGGAAGACACCGGCAACGGCTTGCCGGCGGAAAAAATTGCGCAGTTGTTCCAGCCCTTCAATCGGCTCGGGCAAGAAGCCAACACCGAGGAGGGCACGGGCATTGGGCTGGTGGTCTGCAAGCGCTTGATGGAACTGATGGGTGGTGTCATCGGCGTGGAAAGCACGGTCGGGGCTGGCAGCGTCTTCTGGATCGAACTAAACCTGACCCTAGCGCCGCGCTTCACCGAAGAGATCTGCACCACCGTGCCGGTCGTAAACAGACACGCGGTGCCGGGAACAAAGCAGCAGAGCCTGTTGTATGTGGAGGACAACCCCGCGAATCTGATGCTGGTGGAAGAAATTATCGAGCGCCGGCCGGACATCCGCCTGCTCAGCGCCAGAGACGGCATTCGCGGCATCGAGCTGGCACGCGCCGCACTGCCGGACGTTATTCTGATGGACATCAACCTGCCTGGCATCAGCGGGATCGATGCCTTGAAAGTGCTGGTGAATGACCCCGCCACGGCGCATATACCCGTCATCGCTCTGAGTGCCAATGCTATCCCGCGCGATATCGAGCTGGGGCTTCAAGCAGGGTTTTTCCGCTACTTGACGAAACCGATCAAGGTCATTGAATTCTTGGACACGCTGGATGAAGCGCTGAACCTGTCCAAGGTACGGGCATCGCTGGTACCTGTCTAGCCAGACGCGGGGGCGTCGGCGGATGGCTGGAGCGCCACCGGTCCGGATGAGACAACCGAGGCTTAGCGCCAGCGTAGAGCCAATTAGTAGTTTTCCCCGTCGGGCTAACTCGACTGCTTGAAAGCCATCACTGCCTGGTTGCGCAAGGTGCGCAGCAGGGCCAGCTCCTTGTCGTCAAGCTCCAGCGAACCGCGGGTCTTTTTGTCGGCATAAATCAAGCCGAATGGCGCGCCCTTGATCAGCAGCGGCAACAACAAAAAAGTGGGTGCGTTCAAGCCCTTGCGGTACCACTCAGGCATGCGTTGGGCTATGCGGGCCTCGGTTGCGTCGCTGATCATGGTATCGGTCCCTTTGCTGCAGACCACCGTAAACAAATCCGGCGCAGCTGTTTTCAGGGGTACTTTGAAGCTCTTGACAAAGGGCTCCACGCCGTTGCCCAGACCGAAACGCCCCACCATGGTTTCGGTTTTGGCATCACGCATGCAAAAGATGATGTGGTCGAATTGCATGGCGCGTATCATGGTTTCCAGAATCATGCGCAACACATCGGTGAGCTTGAAGTCTTCCACCATCGCATTCGTAATATCCTGAATGCCCGCCGTCAAGGTCTCCGTCACGCGGGAACTCTTCAACTCGGCAAGCCCGTGACCGTCAGGCAGGGTTGTATTGGTGGCATGCAACTCAAAGGCCCCCAAGCCACCGTCTGCTTCCTCTGCCTGTCCCGCCTTGTCTTTGCCGCTGGACAGGTCAGGCATGGTCAGCAGATTCGCCGCGGCCGAACCGGGTGTCACCCGTATTTCCATGGCCGTTGCCAACTCAATCAATTTTTGACGCGCAATCGTGGTGGCGGCCTGCACATCTTTTGAGCTGACACCCATGGCCGACATGTATTTGCGCGTGACGGCCAAAATGCGTGTGTCCACATCCTTGGGCGCGGAGTGTAGCAACACATCGGCGATTTCATTGGCAGCCAACGCGATCCAGCGTATGCGCTGACCGGAGTCCGCAGGCGCTTTGGAAGGCACGACGCCCGTAGGTTTGCTCATGCAGCGCTGCATGCTCACCGGCAAGTCCCAGGCCTTGGCAATGCCCAGGCCCAGCTCTTCAAAGGTCAAACCCAGCACACTGATGGACGCATTTGCCTCGCTGACGGGCTCACGCGTGGACTGCAACAGTTTGCGGATTTGACTGGCTTCCTCCGGAAAGTAAAACTGCACCAGTAAGCGCCCCAGGTTCTGGAACATGGCGCCGATGAAGGCCTCCTCCCCCTCGCTGGACACATGGCACAACTCGCCGCCAATGGAGCCGGCCATCAGTGAACGCAGGAACTCTTCCTTGAGCTGGCCGGCGTGGGCCTTGTCTTGCATGTGCTCCAGCAGCACCAGACTCAAGGCCATGTTGCGGATGCCGTTGAAACCCACCAGATTGACGGCCCGCGACACGGTGTTGATGCTGCCACGGTGCGCGTAATGCGCACTGTTGACCATGCGCAGCAGCTTGTTGGTCAACGCCACATCTTTCAATATCTCGTTAGTGACGCTGTTGACGCTTTCGTTCTCCGAAGAGGCCATATTCTGGATGCGGACCACGGAATCTGAAAGCGCTGGAAAGTCACTTTTATGGCGCATGCGCCGCAGCAAAAAGTCCAGAGTGCTGTTGTTGCCACCAGCCCCTCCCGTCGAGGCAGCGGCTGGCTTCGCCCACTGCTCCAGTTCAAGCTGAAAGGCACGGGCGGTGGGAAAGCGCTGTTTGGGATCGCGTGCCAGTGCTCGCATGATGATGGCACGCAGGCGATCGTCCACATCAGCGTTCAGATCGGGGGGCAGCATCAATTGTTCATGCACTACGCGGTAAATGGCGCGGTACGGGTCCGGCTCCTCGATCAGCGGCTTGCCCATCAGCAACTCGGCCAACACAATGCCAGCAGAAAAAATATCCATGGACGCGGACGGTGCCGCGCCATTGGCGGCCTCTGGCGACAGGTAGCCCACCGTTCCACCGCTGGCAACAGCAGGTTCCTTGCTATTGCGATCCGGTATGCGTGCAGCGATACCAAAATCCATGACCCGGGCACGCCCTGCCGCATCGACCAGCACGTTGGATGGTTTCAAATCGCGATGGACCACATTCGCTGCATGGGCCACCGCCACGGCGTCCAGCACATCCATCATCAGCGCGACCGCTTCCTGGGGCGCCATGGCTCCGCGCTGCTTGAGGATTTGGTCCAGCGTACTGCCGGCGATGTACTCGAACACCAGATAGGGTTGGTGGTCCTGGATGTCCGCCTCGTAGACCGGCACGATATTCGGATGTTTGACCCGCCCCACGCTACGGGCCTCGTCCAGCCACTGAACCAGCGCCTTTTCGTCTGAACCACTGCCCGGGCGCATCACCTTGATGGCGACTTCACGCTCAAGCCGAGGGTCAAACGCCAACCAGACCGTGGACTGGGCACCGCGCCCCAATATTTTGCGCAACTCAAAGCGTCCCAGCGTGTCCGACACACGCAGTGTGCCGGTGGCCAGCATAGAACGGGTATTTAGAAAGGCAGATGTGTCTGGCATGCTCAGGCGTCGGGAAGGTTACGCAAGCTGCAGGAGCTTCATGGCAGCAGTATGACACCGCTACGGCCTCCTATCCAGACACGCCGGCTTAACGGCGCTTTTCTTCCCCTATTGCTTGCGCAACTGCTGGCGCAAATCGGCGCGTTCCTGCGCACTGAGTTGGCGCTCTGCAAGTGACGGCATTTCCCGCATGGCGGTGCCGTCATGCTGCGATTTCAGCATCGCCCGCAGCGCGGCGCGCCGCTGCTGGACATCTACCGCCGGCGCCGACTCGTTTGCTGCCACCTTCAGCATGGCGACCGGTTCCTTGGCGGGCTGCGCCGAGACGCCCCCCGCAAGCAAACCCATCAAACCGCAAATAATGTGAGACTTCACCATGGTTGAACTGCTTCTTTTAATCTTCCTGTCGCAGCCATTGTTGGAGCGATCATTGGCAGCGGTGTGTCGAGATTTGTAACTTTCTGTCAAACTGGCCCAATTAGGCGGTCTGAACCGTCCGAAGCCGCGCAAAATCACGCTTGTTACACTTTTCACAAGTTTTATGCAGAATTCGGCAACCCGACCCAACAAGATCCTGGTGGTAGACGATGACACCCGTATCCGGGACTTGCTCAGACGCTACCTGTCACAAGAGGGTTTTGACGTCCTTTTGGCCGAGGACGGCAAATCCCTGACACGCATCATGTTGCGCGAAACCGCGGATCTCATCGTGCTCGACCTGATGATGCCCGGTGAGGATGGCCTCTCCATTTGCAGGCGCCTGCGCGCCGCTGGCGACGTAACCCCCATCATCATGCTCACCGCGAAGGGTGAAGACATTGACCGCATCGTGGGTCTGGAGGTTGGCGCAGATGACTACCTGGGTAAACCCTTCAATCCGCGCGAGTTGCTGGCGCGCATCCACGCGGTCTTGCGCCGCCGGCCAACGCCAGAAGTCCCTGGAGCGCCCTCCACCGAGAACGAAGTGGCGCGTTTTGGCGTCTTCACCTTTGACCTGGCAGCCCGCACCCTGCACAAGGAAGGCAAGGAACTGACGCTGACGACCGGTGAGTTTGCAATGCTGAAGGCCCTGGTGCGCCACCCACGCGTTCCGCTGTCGCGCGAAAAACTGGCCCAACTCTCACGCGGCCGCGAATTCGAACCTTTTGACCGCAGCCTGGATGTGCAGGTCTCACGCCTGCGCAAACTGATAGAAAAAGACCCCGCCTCGCCACACTTCATTCAGACTGTATGGGGTGTGGGCTACGTATTCGTGCCAGACGAAGCAGCCTGAACCGGGGGTTTGCAGGCTAGAGAAGATCCCGAACTTGTCGCAAACTCCAGACCCGGACTCCGAATATGAACCCACGCCGGTGGGTCTCAACCTGTTCTGGCGTACCTTTTTTCTGATCGCCGTGCTGCTGCTGGGCAGCATGTTGGCGTGGCTGCAGACTTTGCATTCTCTCGAGTTCGAGTCCCGCGCCATTGGAACCGCGCAGGAACTCGCCTCACAGGTCAACCTGAGCCGCGCGGCGCTGCTGTATTCCGATGCCATTGCACGGGTGGCGCTGCTTAAAACCATGAGCGACCAGGAGGGGCTGCGCATCGTGCCGCGCGAACCCACCGACAAGTTCTCGCTGTCTGATGACGATGCCCTCAGCCGCAGGGTGACCAGTGAACTGGCCAAGCGCCTGGGCGCCGGAACCGTGGTCGCCAACAGCGTCAACAACCAGCCGGGTCTCTGGATTGGCTTCAAGATCGATGGCGACGACTACTGGTTATTGACCGATGAAACCCGCTTCAAGGCGGCCGAAGGCCGAACCTGGGGCATCTGGCTGGCGGTTGCCACCTCGTTGTCTCTGGTCGGTGCTGCGCTGATTGCGCGGCTGATCAACCGCCCGTTGAAGCAGCTCTCCTTTGCCGCCAGCCGGGTGCGAGAAGGCGACTTTGAGGCCAGCCGCCTGGATGAAAACGTGCAAACCGGTGAAATCCGCGAGGTCAACATCGGCTTCAACCGCATGGCCCAACGACTGGCCAAGGTGGAGCAGGACCGCGCCGTCATGCTGGCCGGCATTTCGCACGATTTGCGCACCCCGCTGGCCCGGCTGCGGCTGGAAACCGAAATGAGTGTGACCGATCTGGACGCCCGTGCCCACATGTCGGCCGACATTGCCCAACTGGATGCCATCATCGGCAAGTTTTTGGACTACGCCCGCCCAGACAAGGCCAAGCTGGCGCCCGTTGTGTTGGCCGACGTAGTGGAGGCCTGCACATATTCTTACCAAAAACAGACGGACGTCAAAATCAAGGTGCAGCTGGAAGACAACCTGGTGGTGCTGGCGGACGAGGTGGAGCTGGGACGCATCCTTTCCAACCTGCTGGAGAATGCGCGGCGTTATGGCAAGTCGGTAGACACCGGCATCGCGCGCATCGACCTGGCCGCCATTTCCCGTGAAAAATGGGTCCTGATCAAAATCCGCGACCACGGCGTAGGTGTTGCGACGGAGCAACTCACCAATCTGACACAGCCGTTTTACCGCGGTGAAGCCGCCCGTACAGCCGCCAATGGCGCTGGCCTCGGCTTGGCCATCGTGGACAAAACCGTGCAACGCATGGGCGGAGCCTTTTCGCTGGGCAACGCGCCGACGGGTGGCTTGTCCGCCAATATCCGCTTGCAGCGCGTCACTGCAGAGTGACTATCGCCCCCACGTTCACCCACTGCGTGTGGCTCTCTGCCCCCCAAGGGGGCTAACTCGCCTTGGGGCGGCCCGGCGGCGAGTTTGTTGCCCCCACGCTGCGCGGGTCGCTGCCCCTGGTTAAAGGTTTGCGGCAAGCATGGCGCCTTCGCGGATGGCGCGTTTGGCGTCCAGTTCGCTGGCCAGCGCAGCTCCGCCAATGGTGTGGAAGCGCGGAGCTCCCGGCACCACCGGCGCATCGGCGGCCGGCATCAATTCGGTCAGCGATTCCTGCCCGGCACACAGCACCACATGGTCCACTTCCAGCACACGCGGCACGCCATTCACGGTGATGTGTATGCCTGCGTCGTCGATGCGCAGGTATTCCACGCCGGATAGCATTTCCACACCGTTGCGCTGCAGCACCGCGCGGTGCACCCAGCCTGAGGTCTTGCCCAGGCCTGCACCTACGCGCGTGGTCTTGCGCTGCAGCAGGTAAAGCTGGCGGTAGGGTTGGGCAGGCGCCGCGGCAACCAGACCGCCATGGGCCTGGGCCTGCAAATCCACGCCCCACTCCTGGCACCAGTGTTCAATGGACAGCGGCAAAGCCACCCACGGGTCATGCAACAAAAACTCACCCACATCGAAACCAATGCCCCCTGCCCCGATGATGGCCACGCGTTTGCCCGGCACCACCTTGCGTTTAAGCACATCCAGATACGACACGACATTGGGGCGCTCCACACCAGGGATGCGTGGTGTGCGAGGTACGATTCCTGTAGCCACCACCACCTCATCAAAACCCTGGGCCAGCAACTGTTCACGGGTCACGCGCTGGTTGAGTTGCAGCCTGACGCCAGTGATTTCCAGGCGCCGCGCAAAATAACGCAGGGTTTGCGCAAACTCTTCCTTGCCAGGCACCTGCATGGCGATGTTGAACTGGCCACCCACCCGATCACTGCTGTCAAACAACGTGACTTCGTGGCCGCACTCGGCCGCCACTGTGGCGGCGGACAAGCCGGCCGGGCCCGCGCCCACCACGGCCACTTTTTTCTTGCGCGCGGTCTTGCGGTAGACCAGCTCAGTCTCGTACGCGGCACGGGGGTTGACCAGGCAACTGGCGCGCTGGTTGGCAAAGGTGTGGTCCAGGCAGGCCTGGTTGCAGCCTATGCAGGTATTGATCTCGTCCACGCGTCCGGCTGCCACCTTGTTCACCCAGTCGGAATCGGCCAGGAAGGGCCGCGCCATGGACACCATGTCCACGCTGCCACTGGCAATCAGCGCCTCCGCCTCATCGGGCATATTGATGCGGTTGCTGGCAATCACCGGCACTTTGACGGCCTGCTTCAGACGTGCGGCAACGCTGGCAAAGGCTGCGCGGGGCACCGAGGTCACGATGGTCGGCGTGCGCGCCTCGTGCCAGCCAATGCCGGTGTTGAACAGCGTGACACCCGCCGCCTCCAGCGCCTGGGCCACCTGCACGACCTCGGGCCAGGTGTTGCCGCCCTCCACCAGGTCCAGCACGGAATGGCGGTACATCAGGATGAAATTTGGCCCCACAGCCGCGCGCACCTGGCGCACGATCTCAACTGGCAGCCGCATGCGGTTCTCTATGCTGCCGCCCCAGCGGTCCGTACGCCGGTTGGTGCGGGTGCACAAAAACTGGTTCAGCAGATAACCTTCGCTACCCATGATTTCCACGCCGTCGTAGCCGGCCTTTTGCGCCAGTTGGGCGCAGCGCACATAGGCCTTGATCGTGGACCGGATGCCGCCTTCGGTCAAAGCCTTGGGCTTGAACATGGAAATGGGTGACTTGACTGCGGAGGCAGACACTACAAACGGCTGGTAACCATAACGCCCCGAGTGCAGGATCTGCATCAGGATCTTGCCGCCCTCCTCGTGCACCGCCTCGGTCAGCTTGCAGTGGTTGCGCACATCAAAAATTGAATTCAGCGTGCCGCCGAACGGCAGCAACCAGCCCTGGCGATTCGGCGAAATGCCGCCGGTGACGATCAGGCCGACGCCTCCCCTGGCCCGCTCCCGGAAGTAGGCCGCCAGCTTGGGATAGTTGTAGAACCGGTCCTCCAGGCCCGTGTGCATGGAGCCCATCATCACGCGGTTGCGCAGGGTGGTGAAGCCCAGGTTCAGGGGTTGCAGCAGATGGGGATGTGCGGAGGCTTTGGTGGAAGTGTCAGACATGGATGAGCAACATGGGAATGGCAAGGGCCGTGAAGCTAGGCCCTGTGCATTCTCTGCTCAAACCACGCAAACGCGTTGGACTAAATTAGAGGTTCAATTCTTTGCAAAGCGCTCGCGGAACCAGGCCTTGAGCATACGTTTTTCCTGCGGTAAAGGCTCCCAGCCCGCATAGCTCCCCAACCGAACGGTGTAGGCCATGTCCGAGACGGCTTCATTCCCGCTGGCCAGCACCTTGCCGTTCGATTCGAGGTGGTAGCGCAGCTTGATCCGGGGCCAGTCGATTGACTTGCCGACTATTCGCAACGAGCCCCAACGGGCGGAAGTACGCAGTCTGCCGGCCAAGTCAACGTCCAACACCTCAACCTGCAGGTTTTGATCAGGTGGCAAATATTTTTGCCCCAACCACTGGAAATACTCCGTCGGGGTATGCAAATTGTCATCGGTGTCGCGGTTCCAGTCGCCTGCATCGGTATAGGCTTCCGGGTGCACATACGTGACGTTGACCGTGCCCGCCTGGGCGGCGGCGCCTGCAAACACCAGACCTGCGCAAACACAGGAAAGATAAGAGCGTTTCATGGCATTATCCCCAACAAAAACGACGGCTCCCTGAACCTGTTTTTGCATTGGATGCATGTTACGGCCGCCGAGTTCCGGGCGTCAATGCCGCCCGGGTAAAGCTGGTTTAAAGCTTGGTAAACAAGAGCACCATGGCGCGCGCCTCCATGGCCAAGCCCTCACCTACCGGGCCCATTTTTTCGGCGGTCTTGGCCTTGACATTGACCTGGTCCACGTCCACGCCCAGCACCTGCGCAATGCGTGCACGCATTGCCGCGATATGGGGCGCGAGTTTGGGGGCTTGTGCGATCACAGTGCTGTCCACATTGCCGATCTCGTAACCTTTTTCACGCACCCGACGTGCCGCCTCGGCCAGGAGCACTCTAGAGTCCGCACCCTTGAAACGGGCATCGGTATCCGGGAAATGTGTACCAATGTCGCCCATGGCCGCCGCGCCCAACAGCGCGTCGGTGATGGCGTGCAAGAGCGCGTCGGCATCGGAATGCCCGAGCAGGCCCTTGCTGTGCGGGATTTCTACGCCGCCCAAAATCAGCTTGCGGCCCTCTACCAGAGCGTGGATGTCCCAGCCTTCGCCAACACGTAATTTCGGCAGTGTCATAGTGTCAGAACCATCAGGTTGTAGATGAGGAAAGCCTCATTTTCCCCTGTGTCAGCAACACCCGCGCCTTAAACGCCAAAAATAAGCCTCCTGCCACGCGAGGTGGGTTCACCGCACTGCCAGCGTATGGCGTATGGCGTATGGCGTATGGCGTATGGCGGTTTTTGCCATGTTGTAGACCCCAAAGTACACAACTGTACAAAGCTTTAAATTTGCGTGTCATGTCAAGGGGGCGTATTGGCAGGTTGTCATAAAAACTGATATGCCAAGGCTGAGGTGCCCAGTAGTATGCCGGAGCTGAAGTGTCAACCAGCTCCCCAATGGTTTTGGCCTCCTCGTTCCAGGCTTAAATACCTACTTTGGGTATTAAAAAGGCTTGTGGACGAGAGTTGTTGGCAAAATCAGGCGCTAGCCCTCGTAGAATATGCACATAGCGCTATGATTTTAATAGCTGTCGCACTACCACAGGTGTTACTGCACAGCCGCCGATGACATCGCGTCGTAAATGCAAAAAAGGGGAAAGACCCTATGCGGATCTTTCCCCTCTCGGTAGATTTCAATCTGGCCTGTGACCAGCAGTTGGCTTACAGCACTTCAAAAATCCCCGCAGCCCCCATGCCGCCACCAATACACATGGTCACGCAAACACGCTTCGCACCACGGCGCTTGCCTTCAATCAGCGCATGGCCGGTCAAACGCTGGCCGGACACACCATAGGGGTGGCCCACGGCGATGGCGCCGCCGTTCACATTCAGGCGGTCGGCGGGGATGCCCAGCTTGTCGCGGCAGTACAGCACTTGCACGGCGAAGGCTTCGTTCAGTTCCCACAGATCAATGTCGCTGACGCTCAGGCCCAGGCGTTTCAAGACCTTGGGGATGGCGAAGACCGGGCCAATGCCCATTTCGTCAGGCTCGCAACCGGCCACCGCAAAGCCCAGGAAACGGCCCAGCGGTTTCAGGCCCTTTTGCTCGGCAATCTTTTCGTGCATCACAACAACCGCACCACCGCCGTCGGAGAACTGGCTGGCATTGCCGGCGGTGATCAGGCCACCGGGAACGGCGGAGCGCAGGCCCTTGATGCCGTCGTATGTGGTGCCGGCACGGATGCCTTCGTCATCGCTGACGGTGACTTGTTTGGTCATCAGGCCCATGACCTTGTCGGCCACACCCATGGTGACGGTGATGGGGGCAATCTCGGCCTTGAACAGACCGGCTTCCAGCGCGGCGCTGGCGCGTTGTTGGCTGGCGGCGCCGTATTCGTCCATGGCTTCGCGGCTGATGTTGTAACGCTTGGCCACGTTCTCGGCGGTCTGCAGCATGTTCCAGTAGATCTCTGGCTTGTTCTTGACCAACCAGGGGTCGGCCATCATGTGGGTGTTCATTTCCTGCTGCACGCAAGAGATGGCTTCCACACCACCGGCCACATAAATGTCGCCTTCGTTGGCGATGATGCGCTGTGCCGCCGTGGCAATGGTCTGCAGGCCGGACGAGCAAAAGCGGTTGATGGTCATGCCCGACACGGTGACGGGGCAGCCGGCGCGCAGTGCGGCCTGGCGTGCGATGTTGGCGCCAGTGGCGCCTTCGGGAGTGGCACAGCCCATGATGACGTCATCCACCTCGCCCGCTTCAATGCCGGCACGCTTGATGGCGTGCTCGACCGCATGACCACCGAGTGTGGCGCCATGCGTCATGTTGAAGGAACCCTTCCAGCTCTTGGCCAGGGGGGTGCGTGCGGTGGAAACGATTACTGCGGAAGTCATGTTGGATTCCTCTTCTTCAAAAAAAACTGTGAACTGGTTTAGGGCTGCGCGACCTTGGCGGTCTCAGACAGCAGGCGGTGGTAGAAACGGATGGCATCGGCATAGTTCTTGGTGGCCAGGCGTTCGTTGGTGCCGTGGAAGCGTTTCAGGTCTTCTGCATTGGCACGCACGGGCGAGAACTTAAAAATGTGGTCACTGATATCGCTGTAGTGGATGGAGTCGGTGGCCGCCACCATCAGGCCCGGCGCCACCAGGGCATCGGGGAAGATTTCGCGCACGGTCTTGTTCAGCGTCTTGTACTGGGCTGAATCTGTGGGCGCCACCTTGGAGGCATCCACCGCACCGGGCAGCGCAAACAGTTCAAACTTGTCGGCTCCACCGACGGCCTGCGTGATCTGGTTGCGCACATGGTCTAGCACCTGTTCCTTGGTGTCACCCGGCAGCAAGCGGAAGTTGACGGTCGCCTCTGCACGGCCCGGCAGCACGTTTTCTTTGTTGCCAGCATTCACAATGGTCAATGCCGTCGTGGTGCGCAGCATCGCATTGGTGCTGGCCGCGCCTTCCAACTGCTTTTGCACCACCGGGCCAAACAGCCACAGATTGGACAAGGCCACACGGGAGAAGCCACCCATTTCTGGCGCCATGGTGTCAAACATTTCACCAGCCACTCCGCGTATACCGGCGGGCAGTTGCTCGTCGTCCAGGCGCTTCAGCGCAGCACTCATCATGGCAATGGCGCTGGTACCCTTTTTGGGTGGCATCGAAGAATGGCCCGGTGTTGCCGACATCTTCAGCACCACCGACATATAACCTTTTTCGGCCACGCCAATCAGTGCCGTGGGCTTGGCGATGCCGGGCATGACGCCTTCCAGCACCAGCAGGCCTTCGTCAATGACAAAGTTGACGTGCACCTTGCGTTCTTTGAGCACAGCAGCGATCTTGGCCGCACCACGGGTGCCGCTGACTTCCTCGTCCGCGCCATAGGCCAGGTAGACCGTTCGTTCGGGTTTGTAGCCACTGGCCAGCAGCATCTCTACCGCTTCCAGCTGGGACATCAGGTTGCCCTTGTCGTCCCAGGAGCCGCGGCCCCATACAAAACCGTCTTTCACCTCACCAGAGAACGGTGGCACTTGCCAATCGCCCTCGGTGCCGGGTGCTGCCGGCACCACGTCCTGGTGGGCCAAATACAGAATGGGCTCGACCTTGGGGTTGCTGCCTTCCCACGTATAGAGCAGGCTCAAATCAGCGACTACTTCACGCTTCAGCGTGGCATGGACTTTGGGGAACTTGGTTTGCAGCAGCGCGTGGAATTGCGTGAACTGGTCTGCGTTCAATGCAGCGTCATCACGCGATGAGATGGTGCGCAAGCGCACCGCTTCACCCAGGCGCGCGGCAGCGCCCGCCTCGTCCACCGCCAGCGCGGCCAATGGAGCAACCTCCATCTGGCGCGAGCCTTTGCGCAGCGTGTTGACTGCCACTACGCTTGCCAGCAGCAGCACCACCGCCAACAAGCCCCAAAGTATCCTTTTGAGCATTAAGGACTGCCTTAGTTAAAGGACTTTCCTTCAGCCGCCAACTTGGCCAGCAGCGGTGCTGGCTTCCAGAACGCGGCATCGTCCAGCGGGTTCAGCGCAAAGCGGTTCATGGCCTGAACCACATTGAACAAGCCAACCTGGTCGGCGTAGTTCATCGGGCCGCCGCGGTGTGCTGGGAAGCCGTAGCCAAAGATGTAGACGATGTCGATATCGCTGGCCTTGTTGGCAATGCCCTCTT
>JAZKIR010000017.1:0-49268 GCA_040384785.1 Pseudomonadota bacterium | reverse complement strand
GCTGGTCGTCCTCTCAGACCAGCTACAGATCGTCGCCTTGGTGGGCTTTTACCCCACCAACTAGCTAATCTGATATCGGCCGCTCCAATCGCGCGAGGTCTTGCGATCCCCCGCTTTCATCCGTAGATCGTATGCGGTATTAGCGTAGCTTTCGCTACGTTATCCCCCACGACTGGGCACGTTCCGATATATTACTCACCCGTTCGCCACTCGCCACCAGGATTGCTCCCGTGCTGCCGTTCGACTTGCATGTGTAAGGCATGCCGCCAGCGTTCAATCTGAGCCAGGATCAAACTCTATAGTTCGATCTTGAATTTTTCGCCCTTTCGAGCAACTCATAAATTGGAATCGACACGAACTTCATTTCTGAATTTCATATCTTTTTTAATTCATGAGCGTTTGTAAGTCAGTTAAGACTTAGTTCCGAAGAACTTGGCAATCGCCTTCAAACGCCCACGCTTATCGGCTGTAAATTTTTAATGAACCGAAGAACTTTTTACTCTCTTCGTTTGCTTTGCTGTGATCAGCGAAGCCTTGAATTATGACACAGTTTTTATACCTTCGTCAAACTTCTTGAAAACTTTTCAAGTGGCACCTCGCTCTTCCGAATGAAACGCCGCCGTAATCAGCGAAGCCTTCGATTATGACATCATTTTTACGCGTTTGTCAAAAATCTTGAGATCATTTTCTTTGGCGCGCCATCTCCAAGAAAGCTTGCCGCTGATCTCAGCGAAGCCTTCGATTATGACACGCTTTTGATCAATTTCAATAACTCCCATGGAGCCTTGTTGCCAATGCTAAACGCGGTAGCGGTCGGTCGCCCCACCCAGCTTCACCAACAAGGCGCCGGCAATATCTAACAAAGGCAATATCTCATCTGCAGCACCATGAAGAATAGCTTCACGTGGCATGCCGAACACAATACAACTAGCTTCGTCCTGCACATAGTTGTAGCTACCCGCATCCTTCATTTCCCTCATTGCCTTGGCCCCGTCGTTTCCCATCCCAGTCAACATAATGCCGAACGCATTGCGCCCGACAACACGCGCGGCCGACTTGAACAAGACCTCCACGGAGGGTTTGTGCCGATTGACAGCCTCGCCATCTTCGACAACACAAACGTAATTTGCGCCGCTTTTATCTACTCTGAACTGCTTTCCGCCTGGAGCAATGTAAGCGTGACCCGGAAGCACTCGTCCTCCATGCACGGCTTCTTGAACCGTAATCTGGCACAGCGTGTTAAGCCGTGCAGCGAAACTAGTCGTAAATCCTGGGGGCATGTGCTGTGTGATGACAATGCCTGGTGAATCCGCAGGCATACGCATCAATATCTCCTTGATCGCCTCCGTCCCACCGGTCGAAGCACCGATGCAAATGAGTTTTTCTGTTGAAACTCGCCCCAAGGAGATAGATTCTGGTCGCGGAGAGCTGCCCACGGCACCTGCAACCGAACCGCCAGCGGGAGGGCTCGGCGGGGTTACTCGCCGAATGTGTGCAGACGCTGCCACCCTAATTTTCTCGACAATTTGCCCTGCCAACTCGTTAATCCCATCTGCCAATCCAATTCTGGGCTTGGCCACAAAATCAACTGCCCCAAGCTCCAATGCCCGCATAGTTACTTCAGCACCTCGCTCCGTCAAGGTAGAAATCATCACGACAGGCATAGGACGAAGTCGCATCAACCTAGCCAAGAAATCAATGCCGTCCATCTTTGGCATCTCGATATCCAACGTGATGACATCAGGATCAAGATCGCGAATCATCTCTCTGGCAATCAGCGGGTCATTGGCCGCACCCACACATTCCATATCTTTCTGACGATTGATGATCTCCGCCAACAAACTACGCACTAACGCAGAATCGTCAACAACTACAACGCGAATCTTTTTCTTCACGCGCTTCTCTCAAAACAAATCGACTGAACCACCAGCGTTCGACTTCGCAACGGTGGCTGCATTGCCACGCCGCTCTTCCACCGCCAGCGTTTCAGGATGCGAATGCGCCAGCCTCTTAACTAACGCTTTGCCCGTGACTGGGAAGAAGCACACTTTACGCGGATGGATGTCAAGAACATCCTGAGATACAACAGGAATTCGCTCAGTGGACAGATAGTCGAGCACAAACTGGGTGTTGCGCTCACCTACATTCATGGTTGTAAAACCAGCCATAACCTGAGCTCCGCCAAAAATCTTCGCCTGCATGGTTTCACGCCTTGCCCCCAACTTAAACATCTCATTAATCAATAACTCCATGGCGAAAGACCCATAACGGCCAGAGCCTTCTGCACCATCTCCATCCGGCAACATGAAGTGGTTCATGCCCCCGGTACGGGCTTTACCATCCCAAATACACGCTGCAATGCAAGAGCCCAGTACGGTCATTACCACCAAATCTTCATTCGATACGAAATACTCTCCCGGCAAGACCTTTACCGCATCGTACTGAAAATGGTGATCTGCGTAAAAGAAAGAGGCCTCCCCAGGTTTGCGTGGCTGCGCTTTGAGCTGGTCAACCCTGGACGCTCGTCCATTTGCTAAAATCTTGACCGGCGGAGCACCCCCCCCAAGGGCTCTGCTCGCAGACGATCCAACACTGTACTGGGGCAAATTCATGTAAACCTTGTTATCAGTGAAAACAAAACAGGCCCGCGCGGCCCTTCAACACGAAGGGAACGCTAGCGTCTTTCATAGACCGTCTTCCCTTTCAGAATGAACATATCGCGAGAGTCACTGAAATTCTCGGCATGGCCGACAAACAGCAACGCTCCCGGTTTCATCACCTTAAAGATACGTTCAAGCACTTTTCGCTGCGTTTCAGCATCAAAGTAAATCATTACGTTTCTACAAAAAACAGCATCAAACGGTTCTTTAAATGGCCAGTCGTCTCTGATTAAATTCACCATCAAAAACTCAATCGCCCGAGACAGCTCGGGCTTCACCCGGACCATGCCGTCGTTCCCACCTTTGCCTCTTAGAAAAAACCGCTGCATTTTGCTGGCATCAATACCCTTCATGCCATCCAATCTGTAGACGCCTTGAGCAGCAGAGGCCAGAACCTTCGAGTCAATATCGCTGGCAGCAAGAGCGAATTTTGGGTTTTGCCCAAGCGTCTCTAATGCAGTCATGACGATAGAATAAGGTTCCTCACCAGTCGAAGCCGCACTACACCACACCCGCCAAGGCGTACCAGCGGGCTTCGACTTCAGAAGATCCGCGAATATTTCAAAATGGTGGTGTTCCCGAAAAAAAGACGTCAAGTTCGTCGTCAACGCATTCACAAACTCTTGCCACTCTGGGCTTTCCGCTGACTCCAGCCAGCCAAGGTAATCACGAAAACTCTGGTGCCCAGTTTCTCTCAGCCGCCGGGAAAGACGGCTGTACACCATGGCATGTTTGCCATCGTGCAAACTAATGCCTGCACGCTTATAAATCATTGACTGAACCCGATCGAAATCAGCGTCAGTCCACGCAAACTCTCTTCCCTGCATTCCAACTGACGCGCTCACAGGCACTCCCGTTTCAGACAAAGTCTTTAGATGAGCCACTCCTAGCCACTCTTTCGTCCTGGTTTGATCAGTCCTACCCTATTGCCATATCAATCGGATGCGCCAACAAGTCCCATGTCCGGAGCGGACATGAGCCGTTCAATATCCAGAAGAATGAGCATTCGATCTCCAAGAGAGCCCAGCCCCAGGACGGCAGCGCTATCAATCACGCTATCGATGTCGGGTGCAGATTTCAGACTTTCAGGCGGTAACTCCATGACGTCGCTAACCGAGTCGACGACGATTCCGACGATCCGGTTCCTTAAGTTCAAAATAATGACGACGGTGAAAGAGTTGTACTCCGCCTTCGAGCAACTGAATTTCAAGCGCATGTCCACGATCGGTACGATCGTGCCCCTCAAATTCACGACGCCTTTGATGAAGTTGGGGGCATTTGCCACCCGTGTCGGGGGCTCATAGCCACGGATTTCTTGCACCTTCAGTATGTCTATACCGTACTCTTCCTGATCCAAGCGAAAGGTTAAGTACTCCCTTGCATCAGAAGACGTCAACTCATCCAATTTTTCCATCATGCCCATGTTGTCCTCCTTCAATACCGAATACCGTGGTATCAGTGCCGTGACCGTCGAACCAGCGCGCCCGTATCCAAAATCAGCGCCACCTTTCCGTCGCCCAGAATCGTTGCGCCAGAGACATTGGGAACTTTGCGATAGTTAGACTCCAGGTTCTTCACAACGACTTGTTGTTGACCCAGCAACTCATCCACCAACAGTGCGACTCGGCTGCCATCGGCTTCAACGACAACCATGATGTCGCACGATTTTTCAAAATCGAATCTCGGAATCTGGAATATCTTTTCAAGTTCGATCACAGGCATGTACTCGTCACGCACCTTGACCAACTGGGAGCCCTGCCCTACCGTACTAACGGCATCCACCTTGACCTGGAAGGACTCCACCACGGACGACAACGGAAGTATGTAAACTTCACCGCCGACGCCCACAGACATGCCATCCATAATGGCCAGAGTCAGCGGCAAACGGACCGAGACCTTCATCCCGTAGCCTTCCGCCGAGTCAATTTCCACCGTCCCATTTAGCGCGGCGATATTCCTCTTCACAACATCCATACCAACGCCGCGCCCCGAAACATCTGTGACAACCTCGGCCGTAGAAAACCCTGGCGCAAAAATCAGTTGCCAGACTTCCGCATCGGACATCTGGTCAGAGACATCCAAACCCCTCTCCTTGGCTTTGGTCAGAATTCTTTGCCTAGACATCCCTTTCCCGTCGTCACGCACCTCAATGACGATGGACCCACCCTGGTGGGAGGCCGACAGTGTGATCGTTCCCGTTTCGGACTTACCCGCAGCCAGGCGTTCAGCAGGCGACTCCACGCCATGGTCACAGCTGTTGCGAACCAAATGCGTTAACGGATCAGTAATTTTTTCGACCAAGCCCTTGTCCAGCTCTGTGGCTTCACCTTGGGTCACGAAATCTACCTTTTTGCCCAACTTGCTCGCAAGATCTCTCAGCATCCGAGGGAAGCGGCTGAACACAATCGACATGGGGATCATACGAATCGACATCACAGACTCTTGCAAGTCACGTGTATTGCGATCCAGATCGGCCAAACCCGACAGCAATTGCTGGTACACAGCGGGATCCAATGCACGACTGTTTTGCGCAAGCATGGCCTGCGTAATCACAAGTTCACCTACCAAATTGATTAGTTGATCGACTTTACTGATAGCAACCCGAATTGTTGCCGCCTCAGGCTGCGCCGCAGCGTTGGTAGCAGGTGATTTGGCAGGCACCTTCGACACGACCTTGACCTCGCCAGGCGTCGCCGAAACCGGCGCCCCCGGAGCGCCGTCAAAAAAGCCAAACCCTGGAGACGCAGCCAGTGCAGCACCGGGCGCAGGGTCATCTGAGCCGCCGAGCCTTGCCATAGATTCACTGTCCGAATCCCCAACGGTGCTCTCATCAGCAGTCTCAATGGCATCCAGCGACTTAATTTGAATGTAGTCCCTGGACACATGGAACGCGAACAAATCCAATAAATCTTCATCGGTTGACGCCGTTTCCACCGCAAAAAATCGCGTGTTTTTGACATCAGACGGCAGTACGGAGATCTTTCCCAGACCAGGAATGTCGCGGAACAACTCTTGCACCGCGTCAGCCTGCTCAGGCCGTTCAAGGGGGCCAATGCGTATTTCAAGAGATCGGCCAGACTTACTGCTTGCCTCTGCTGGTACAACCGGCGTTTTTACAACAGCCGCTTGTGGCGGAGTGGGCACAGGAGAGGGCGATGCCGCGGCAGCCGGTGCTTGTCCAGCAGCCAATTCGCTGATGCGCCGAACCAAGTCACCCGTTGGCGTTACCTCGCCCTCCCCCCCGGCTTGGTGTCGGGCCAATAAACTTCTGGATGCATCGGCGGACTCGAGCAAAACATCAACCATGGCCGAATTCGGCTGCAGTTCATGCCGACGCAGCCGATCCAGCAGCGACTCCATCTGGTGGGTCAACTCTGCAACATCAGCAAAGCCAAATGTCGCAGCACCGCCCTTTACCGAATGAGCGCACCGGAAAATGCCGTTCAAAACTTCGTCATCAGCGGTTTCCAGATTCAAATTGAGCAACATCTGCTCCATAAGGTCCAGGTTCTCGCCCGCTTCTTCAAAAAAGATTTGATAAAACTGGGTTAGATCGAAATCACCATTTCCGCCACCGCTGTCCTGATGCGTCTCAGACATACCAAACTCCTATTTTTGTTCGATCACGCCACAGACACTCGGTCAGCGAATGACTTTTTTGATGACTTCCAATAATCTAGCAGGATCAAAAGGCTTTACCAGCCATCCTGTAGCACCAGCCGCCCGACCGGCCTGCTTCATCAAATCACTGGATTCCGTGGTCAGCATCAATATAGGAGTAGTTTTGAACTGCGGATGGTCGCGTAATTTTCTGGTTAAGCCCAGACCATCCAAACGGGGCATATTCTGGTCCGTCAAGACCAGATCAAACGATTGTGATTGCGCTTTCTCATAGGCATCCTGACCGTCAACCGCCTCCACCACCTGGTAGCCGGCACCGGTCAAAGTAAACGACACCATCTTGCGCATGGAAGGTGAATCATCAACGGCGAGAATTAAAGGCATTTGAAGCTCCGACTATTTTCAGTTTGGTGTAATAGGTACTAAGACTCAGAACAGCTCAATTGAGCCGGCATCCATCTCGTCTTGCGTCACAGGGTTTGGTCGCTCCGGCACTTCTTCAACAAAAGGCACCGCCTCGCCATCCTCGGCGCCCATGGACTCAGACGCCAAACGATAAGCACATCCCTGCAGAATTTTTGAAGTATGAACAATGAGCTGAGAGGCCATGTCCTGAAATTGCAGTTCAGTCACGGCGGCGCGCAGAGTACTTCGCACGTCATCAAGCTCTTTGGTATTCATCAATGCCGGAGTCGCCAAGTTGGCGCTTGCACTGGTGAAACGTTCCATGAGGTTTTCCATGGTGTGCGCGAGCAGCCCGTCGAGACGTGTCAGGTCATGCACGACTACCAGTAAAGAGTCCTGAACTTCTGCGACGAGCATAACCGGCATCTGCACAGCTGGGACAGTTGGCGTTGTCAATGATGGCTGCATGTCATATGTCCTAATTAACCACTCTTCACGTCGGTCTCACACGGTTTCATGACACCGAGACATTACATGCTACTAGATTAGCAGGAAACCGAAGTGTTGGGGAACTTTTGCTGTTCGGCATAAACAATATACCCGCCCTTGCTACTTGCTCACACGGTCTTGCGTGACCCATAATCAACTACCACCACTACGTAGCAAATGGACACCAGCCCCACAGCAGCCCCACTGAATATTCTCCATTTGGAAGATTCGGTTCAAGACCATCGACTGGTCTGTCGGGCACTGGACAAAGCAGGATTTGCATACGCGATCACCCGCGTAGAAACACTTCCGGCATTCACTGAGCTGGCGGCGTCTGGTGCCTTTGAATTGGTTCTCGCAGACTACCGGCTCCCAGGCTTTACCGCAGTGGACGCTTGGTCGTCACTCCCGGCGAATGGCTGCCGGCCACCGGTCATACTGCTATCTGGCGCAATCGGCGAAGCAGCGGCGGTCTCGGCCATCCACCTCGGCATCAGCGACTATCTGCACAAGGATGACCTCGCACGATTGGAACGTGTGATCTTGCGGACCCTGGACGTCTACCGCGCCCACAAGGCGAAAGAAAAAACTGACCTGGACCTAGCCTTATCAGAGAAGCGCCTGTCCGAATTGACCGGGTACCTGCAAACCGCCATCGAAAGAGAACGGGCGTCCATCGCCCGCGAGATCCACGACGACATTGGCGGCTCGCTGGCTGCAGCCAAACTCGACCTGGCTTGGATTTCCAGACACGACGCCAACCCTGCCATGCAATCCCATATCCAGGCCGCAACAGACATGCTCCAGCATGCATTGGGCGCCAGCCAACGGATCATGATGAATTTGCGCCCCTCCATACTGGACCAAGGCCTGTTTGCTGCAGTGCAATGGCTGGCAGCCAGTTTTGAGCGGCGCACCGGCATCAAAACCATCCTGCGCGCCAACACCGAAGAACTGTGCCCAGAAAAATCCGTGCAGCTGACCGCTTACCGCACGGCACAAGAGGCTCTGACGAACGCCTCCAAATATGCCCAATGCAGCTTGGTTCAAATCGAAATATCCGATGCCAAAGATTTTCTGACGATGGAAATCAGCGACAACGGCATCGGCATCACAGAACAAGAGATGCTCAAACCCGATGCGTTCGGTATTCGCGGCCTCCACGAGCGCGCCAAAACCATTGGCGGCTGGTTGGATATCAGCACACGCGAGGGCGTCGGGACGTCTGTCACACTTTCGGTCCCCCTTGCCAGCGCAAAAACCCTTTCCCCGGAGGCTCAATTCAAGTGATCAAGGTGATTCTGTGCGATGACCACGCCATGGTCCGCCGTGGCATCAAAGACACACTGGCTGAGGCGCTCGACATACAGGTGGTCGGAGAATCCGGTAGTTATTCGGAAGTTCGAGAGCTGCTGAGAGCCACTGCGTGCGACGTGCTGATCCTGGACTTGAACCTGCCCGGCCGCGGTGGCCTGGAAGTATTGGCCAGTCTGCGCGAAGACAACTCGCCCATCAAGGTGCTGATCGTTTCTATGTTTGCAGAAGATCAGTATGCCATCCGCTGCTTGCGCGCTGGCGCCGACGGCTACCTCAACAAGGCTGGCGACCCCGCTGAATTGATTCCCGCCGTCCGGTCATTGGCCAAGGGCCGAAAATACGTCACTCCAGAGATATCCGAAATGCTGGTGGACCAATTGGCTTCGCCCCGAACCGAATCCTTGCACGCGACCCTGTCCGAGCGTGAGCTCCAAACCCTGCTGAAAATAGCTTCCGGCAAACGGCTCTCCGACATCGCGGAAGAACTGATGCTGAGCCCCAAGACCGTCAGCGTGTACCGCGCTCGACTGCTAGAAAAGCTCAAACTGTCCAACAATGCCGAGCTGGCCGTCTATGCCATTCGAAACGAATTGGTCTAGCGGCGTGCCAGCTACTGGTTGGAAAATATCTCTATTGAACGCTCCAAGAGCACCATGAAGGGTTGATCCAACATTGGCAAAGTGACAGCAATGCCGATCAAGCCGACGACCAAGGTAATCGGAAAACCAACCGCAAAAATGTTCATCTGCGGGGCAACGCGCGACACGATGCCCAATGCCAAGTTGGCGAACATCAACATGCCAACCATGGGAAGTGCGATCCACAAGGCGCTGGCAAATAAATCAGACCCCAGGCGCTGCAATTTCATTTGCGCCAAAGTCTGCAGGAAGTTTTGGTCCATCGGAAACGAGTGAAAGCTTCGGGTGATGGCGAACAGCACCATCAAATGCCCATTCATCGCCAAAAACAGCAACGACGTCATTTGCCCAAAAAAGCGGGCTACCGCACTGGACTGCGCACCGATGGTGGGATCAAAAAAGGCAGCGAAATTCAACCCCATCTGAAAACCAACCACCTCACCAGCCAACTCCACCGCGGCAAAAACCACCCTGACCGCAAATCCAATCGCCAGCCCCACTCCTACCTGCTGAATCGCAACGGCCAGCGCTTGCGGATCGTTGAAACCAACCACCGGCATGTTGGGCAAACTGGCCTGGGTGGCCAAGGCAACGAAAAAAGCCAACGCAACCTTGGCGCGGATCGGAATCGCCCGGGAAGAAAAAACGGGCGCAGTCGTGAAAACGGCCAGCGTGCGCAAAAAGGGCCAAAAAATAGGCGATATCCAGGCGGCCAGTTGTGCCTCGGTAATGGATATCACAAAACCCCCACGATCAAACCACGGACCCGGGAATGGCCTCGATAGTGCGCCGAATGTATTCGACCAACATGGTCAACATCCAGGGACCCGCAATCGCAAAAACAGCAATCACGGCGATCAGCTTGGGGACAAATGCCAGTGTGGCCTCATGGATTTGGGTGACGGCCTGGAACAGGCTGACCAGCAGGCCCACCACCAAAGCAGTCCCCAATATGGGCGCCGAAACCATCAGCAGCATCAAAAGTGCGTCTTGACCCATCGTCAAGACCATTTGTGCGTTCATAGCCCACGCCCTTTCTTTACGTCACAAAACTGGCTGCCAAGGAACCAATGAGCAGATTCCAGCCGTCCGCCAGAACGAAGAGCATCAATTTGAAAGGAAGCGCCACCAACACCGGGGACAGCATCATCATGCCAAGCGACATCAGTATGCTGGCCACCACAATATCAATCACCAGAAAGGGGATGAAGATCATGAAACCGATTTGAAACGCCGACTTCAGCTCACTGATGACAAAAGAAGGCACAAGCACCCGCATCGGCGCCGTGTCTGCCTTCACGTCGGGGCCTAGTTTGGCGAGCTTGGCAAACAGCGCAAAGTCCGACTGCCGTGTTTGCTTGACCATGAAGCTGCGAATGGGACCCTCGCCTTTTTCCAGCGCCTGCTCGAAAGTGATCGTGTTCTTGGTCAAGGGCAAATAGGCGTCCGCGTAGACGCGGTCCAGGGTCGGGCCCATCACAAAAAAGGTCAAAAACAGAGACAGCCCAACGATCACCTGGTTGGGTGGAGACGACTGTGTGCCCAGTGCCTGGCGCAGCAGCGACAACACAATCACAATGCGCGTAAATCCCGTCATCATCAACAGCACAGCGGGTAGAAAAGACAGCGCCGTGAAAAACAACAGCGTCTGAATCGGGACGGAAAAGCTCGTATTGGAACCGCCCGACCCCACCAGCAACGGCAGTTGCCCCGCCGTTTGCGCCGCGGCCGCGCCATGCAACACGACCACCAAGACGCCCAACAGGGCATTGCGATAAAAACCATTGCGACTCACGCGATATCCCCCACTCTGGACGTTCCACCGTAATTTGCACTCTGGATACCAACCGGTTCGGCAGGCTGCCCCTGGTGTGGGTGGCTTTCCGCAGCGATTTCAATACTATGCAGGTAAGAAATGCTTTGTGCGGTGACCCCCAACGTCAGCCACACCCGCCGCCCCTCAGGCCCAACCTCCACCGTTACCACCCTCTGATGCTGCCCCACCGCCAACGCCGAAATGAAACGCAATTGCGCATGGGCTTCGGCCTGGTTGCCAGGAACCCGCTGCTTGATCCATTTCAATGCAAAGGGCAGGCACACCAATAACGCCAGAAAAATGCCGACCGTGACCAGCGACTGTGTGATCACAGCCCGTTAACTCTTGCTAACCCGACGCAAGCGCTCCGAAGGCGTTACCACGTCCGTCAAGCGAATACCAAACTTGTCGTTCACCACAACCACCTCGCCTTGGGCAATCAAATAACCGTTCACCAACACATCCATGGGCTCCCCAGCCAGCGCGTCCAACTCAACTACTGAGCCCTGGCCCAATTGCAGAATGTGCTTGATGGGGACCTTGGTCCGCCCCAACTCAACCGACAGTTGTACCGGGATATCCAACACCATATTGATGTCGTGCATGGGGGCATCGCCCCCGCCGCCAGACATGGACGAGAACGGCTTGGGCGCTTCGCCCGCCAGCACACCACCCTGGCCATCGCTTGCACCCGGTTCGGTCGCCTTCTGCTCGAGCAAGGCCTCGGCCCAGTCGGCCATGCCGTCGTCGGCTGACTCATCAGGTTTGTCTTCAGATGCCATTTCTTTCTCCTAACCAATTTTGGTCGTTGCCGCGCAAGGCCTTGTCTATGCGAATGGCGTATTTGGAATTGTGCGTACCGTACTGGCACTCGAAGATGGGCACGCCATCTACCGTGGCCTGGATCTTCGGCTGCCGGTCCAGCTCGATAAAATCGCCTTTTTTCATGGACAACAACTGCTCCACCGTCGCATCCGCCCGTGCCAACTCGGCAACCAAAGTAATTTCGGCCGCCTGTATTTCACGGGTCAACACATTGACCCACCGCTTATCGACCTCAATCGAATCACCCTGTGTTGACGAGTAGAGCACATCCCGTATGGGCTCAAGCGTTGAATAAGGAAAGCAAAAGTGAATGGCACCGGTTATGTCACCAATTTCGAGCTGAAAAGATGTCGATATGACGATTTCACTCGGCGTTGCGATATTTGCAAACTGCGGTTGCATCTCGGAACGCTGGTAATCCAGCTCCAGCGGGTAGATGCCTTTCCAGGCTTTCTTGTATTCCGACGTGATGACATCGACCAATCGGTTGATGACCCGCTGCTCGGTCGCCGAAAAGTCGCGCCCTTCAATACGGGTCTGGAATTTTCCGATGCCACCGTACAAGGTATCGATCACCCCGAACACGAGTGCCGGTTCGCAAACGATCAAGCCGCTGCCGCGCAAGGGACGGATGGCCACAATATTGAAATTGGTCGGTACTGCCAACTCACGTAGAAAGGCGCTGTAGCGCTGCACCGTAACCGGGCCTACCGAGATTTCGGGACTGCGACGTATGAAATTGAACAGGCCAACACGCAAATTGCGGGTAAAGCGCTCGTTGACGATTTCCATCGTCGGCATTCGCCCACGAACGATGCGCTCCTGACTGGAAATATTGTAGGCACGGACCTCCCCATGCTCCGCGGCCTCCTCGACCGTCTTCTGGCTCTCGCCAGTGACACCTTCGAGAAGGGCGTCTACCTCTTCCTGGGAAAGAAACGACTCACTCATATATAGATACCCGTGAAACCGCTATTGAACAATAAAGCTGGAGAACAACACGCCAACGACCGGGAACTCGGCTTGGGCTTTTTTGGCCGCGCTTTTCTTTTTCTTGGTGGGCTTGGCTTCCGCCTCCTGCTCGTCATCACCTCCGCCAAACGGAATGGAGGTTTCGCGCAAAATGTCTTTTGCCAGCTTTTGCTTGCCTTCCGGCTTTAACAATTCGTCCGCGGTCTTCTGGGAAATAAGCAGCAGAATGCCACTGCGGATCGTGGGCAAGAAGGCCTTTACCGTATCCACCGAATGGGCGTCAGCCACTTCCAACGTGATACCGACCTGGGCAACCCGCTCACCACCGGGGTCCGCGAGATTGACCACCATGTTGTCCAATGGCAAATAGGCCGGTGGCACCTTGGGACCAGCGCGCGCAGCGGATTTACTGGGGCTGACCTCTTCACCGTCTTCGGCAGCGGCCGCGCGCTGCTTGCTGATGTAGACGAACGCGCCCCCACCGCCCAAGGCCAAAACAATCACTGCCGCGACAATGATGATGAGCATTTTTTTGCTCTTAACCGGAGCTTTGGAGTCGCCGCTATCAGCAGCTTCAGATTTCGCAGACACATTGGCTCCTTAATTGGAATGGACGTCGTTCAGCACCGGCCTCGATAGTGACACATTCCGACGACCTATACAAAAAGATCCAGGGAGCCGCCCGACGCACGGCCACGGCCCGCGCCTGATACCGTGTCGCTTGTTGCCGGCTGCACGGAAGCCACACCAGATTGCCGCGCGCCTTGCCGGGATCTATTGCGCTCCTGATCCCCGGCATCCCCAGCGCCGGCCGTCCCCACCGACACGCCGGATAACACCAAGCCCTCGCGTTGCAACATATCCTTCAGATGTTGGCTGGCATTTTCGAGGGCTGCACGCGCCTGCAGCTCGTCTGATCGAAAAGCAATGTGGGCCTCGTTGCCCTGCATGCGAATACTCACCTCGACCGGCATTTCGCCAATGCCATCCAGCTTCATCTCGGCATTCTGAATGTCATTGCTGATCCAATAGGCCACCTTCTCCGCCACATACATATCAGTGGGCGTCGGCGCTTCCAGAGCGCTGGGCGCAGCAACACCCGATGCGGACGGCTGGTAGGACTGCGTGATGGCGCTGCTTTCGGCTGCATTTGTTCTAAAAACCGACCGCTCCCGTGTGGCGTCTTCGCGACGCGCCGGCGTCGATATCAAAGCATTGGCGGCGGCCAGCGCCGCTGCAATCGGGGTCATCGGCGTCTCTGCCACTTTGGGTGGAAGCTGCACCTGGCGGCTGCTCGCCGCAGTGCTGGCTTCAACGGGTACAGCCAACGCGGCCTCGGCCGATGCCAGCCGTGCAGCAGCGTCTTTGTGTGCCTTGCCCACCTTGCCCAGGGGATCCATGCCTGTGTCACCCGCCGCTGCGTTCAGGGCTGCGGCGCTTTCTGGGGTCGCGCCAGGATGGGGCAGTTTGGTTGCCCCGGCGGGATGGGTCAGAACGCCAGCCACCAGATTCGGGTTGGCGGGTTCGCCAACAGGTGCAGGCACGGCAGACCACTGGGCAGATTGCGCCAACAGAACCGACGGATCCAGCGGCACGTCTGTCTGCACATGCACATCGGTTGGCGCCGGCAGGGGCAGCAGGGCGGTAGCGACAGCGCCATCCCCTTCCAAGCCCTGCAACAGCTTGTCAATATCCGCTGCGGACGCCGCAGTAGGTTCCAAGTCAGACAACGCATCCGCGAACTTGGCCAGTGCAGACTGGGCCGTAGCGTCCAGTGCGCGCAAAGCCTTCAGTGCCGAGGCGTCGCGCCCTGCGGCGGCCAACGCAGCATCACGGGCCGACACAGCAACATCCCCCACCAACGCGGTGGTGCCAGCCGCTCCCGAAACATCCAGCGACGCCAAGATCGCCATGAAGCCGCCCATGCCTCCCGCCCCAGCCCCAGCCCCAGCCCCAGCGCCGGGTTTGCCTTTGGCATGTTTGGCCTCGGCAGGCGCTGCTGGACGCGACGTATTCTGTGCAGAACCGGTTTCAACTGTCATGTTTTTCTCCACTCATGGGCTGCGCCCGGTTACGGGCATGTTGCATCGCTGCAAATTCATCGGTATGCCGCTGCTCGCGCCGTCCCTGGGCGCGCAGCAGGACGGCCTGTCGCGCTTTCAGTATCTGGTTCAACCCCGACAGCTTGACCTCTGCTTTCAGCACATTGGCCTTGGCCAGCTCCAACTGGCGCCCAGCGTTGAGAATCACCGAGGATTGCATCGCAATCGCTTGTTGCAAGCGGTCCATGAACTGGTACTGGTGACGCACCAGTTCCAGCGAAATGCCCCGCGCCCCCGCCCCGGTCCAGCGAGCGTCGGTATCGGCGGCATAACCTTGCAACTGTTGCATCTGGCCGCGCGCAAAAATAAGGCTGCGCTCGACCCTGGCCGCGGTTTTATTCAACTCGTCACGCTGGCGCGTGGCAAGTTCAATGGCCAGCAGTACGCTTTTCAGTGCAGACATGGCAGACCCACTCGTGTTGGCCGCATCATGCAACTCCCATGGTCAGGCCGGTAGCCGCCACCATCTCATCCAGCACGGAATCGATGGGCGCCGCCTCATACATGTCCTGCTGCAAAAATTGGCTCATGCCGTCGTGCAGGCTGATGGCTTCGTCCAGCGCAGGGTCAGACCCCTGCGCATAGGCGCCAATCTGCACCAGATCACGACCCCGCTCGTACTTCGAATAAATGGCCCGAAAGCGTCTCGACACCTCAAAGTGGTCACGCGACACCACATTGTGCATAACCCGCGATGCCGACTGCTCCACGTCGATGGCCGGGTAATGCCCCGACTCCGCCAAGGTGCGTGACAACACGATATGGCCATCCAAAATGGCCCGTGCCGCATCGGCTATGGGGTCCTGCTGGTCATCGCCTTCGGTCAACACGGTGTAGAAGGCCGTGATGGAGCCCACGCCGTTCAAGCCGTTGCCACTGCGCTCCACCAACTGCGGCAGCTTGGCAAAGCAGGACGGTGGATAACCTTTGGTGGCCGGTGGCTCGCCCACGGCCAGCGCAATTTCGCGTTGCGCCATGGCATAACGGGTCAGTGAATCCATCAGCAGTAGCACGTGCTGGCCCTGGTCTCTGAAACTTTCAGCAATCGCGGTGGCATAGGACGCGCCCTGCAAGCGCAGCAGTGGCGGTGCGTCGGCCGGCGCGGCCACGACCACCGATCGGGCACGCCCCTCGGCACCCAAAATGTCTTCGATGAATTCTTTGACCTCTCGGCCCCGCTCACCGATCAGGCCCACCACGATGACGTCGGCCTGGGTGTAGCGGGCCATCATGCCCAGCAGCACACTCTTGCCCACACCCGATCCAGCAAACAAGCCGATCCGCTGACCACGCCCCACGGTCAGCAGGGCGTTGATGGCCCGCACACCAGTATCCAGCGGGCGGCGCACCGGTGCGCGGTCCATGGCATTGATCGGTTTGCGATCCAGGGGGCGCGAAGCAACATCAGTGATGGGGCCTAACCGGTCCATGGGCAGGCCTTGGGCATCTACGACGCGCCCCAACAGGCCATTGCCCAACGGCAACCGCAACATGCCGGCATCTGCAACACCGTTGGGAGACGCTGGCTCGCCCAGACGCGGCACCGGCACATAGGCAGCAGCAGGCGCAACCCCTGCGCCGCTGGACAGGCCGTGCACATCGCCAGCGGGCATCAAAAACGCCCGGTCCCCAGCAAAGCCCACGACTTCCGCCAGCACTGACGGCCGCGACTTCATGGTCACCACACATTGAGACCCTACCGGTACCCGAATGCCACTGGCCTCCAGCACCAGCCCGGTCAACCGGGTCAAAGTGCCCCGCACTTCCAGCGTGCTGTCGTGCCGCACACTGTGGCACGCCTGGTCCAGGTATTCGGCCCATTTGCCAGTGGTTTCAGTCTCCGTCATGGGGCACCTCCCAAGACGACTCCAGACCCAAGCGCGCCACGGAGCGGCCCCAGCGTTTTTCTATCGTGCCGTCCACCACTGTTCCGGTGGATTCAACCAGGCAACCGCCGCGCGTCACGTTGGTATCCGCCAGCAGTGACAAAGACAACCCGGCAAACTCTTGTCGCAGTGCATCCTCCAGCACGTCCAGATCCAGCGGATTCAAACGTACCAGCGCAGCCTTGCAATCCGTGGCCAGCACGCTCAGTGCCTCGCGAATCACCGGCTGCAAGGCATTGGGATTGGTCGACAACTCATGGCGCAACACCTGGCGCGCCAGCTCGCACGCCAGCTCCAGCACACCCTTGGCCATCACCTGATGGGATTCGGCGATCTGCGCGTTGGCCGACTCGAAAAGTTGCGCGTAGTGGCGGGCCGCGTCCTGGCCCTGCGTCTGGATGTATTCGGTGATCAGGCGCTGCCCCTCCAGGGTGGCCTGCGCGTGCCCTTGGGCATAACCGTCCGCAAAACCGATTTGCCGGGCCTCGTTGTCCCGGACCTTCTCCTCGGCTTCTTCCCGGGCTTTGACCTTGGCCGCAAAGCGCACGGAGGCCTGGTCGACGGCGTCAAAATCCCAGCCAATGGCCGTGTGGATTTGCTCGTCGGGGATGAAGCGGCTGCTTTGTGTGCGTGTCATCAGATCATGGCGTCGTCGCCACCTCCACCGCCGATGACAATCTGGCCTTCGTCTGCCAAGCGGCGCACGGTCTTCAGCACTTCCTTCTGCTGGGCTTCCACCTCGGACAGGCGCATGGGTCCGCGCGATTCCAGGTCTTCACGCAATGTTGCCGCGGCGCGGGACGACATATTCGCCAGAATCTTTTCCTTGAGCTCGGGCTGGGCGCCCTTCAAGGCCACGATCAGCACATCGGAAGAGATTTCCTTCAGCACCATCTGGATCGCCTTGTCGTCGAGCTTGAGCACGTCGTCGAACACAAACATCTTGTCCATGATCTTCTGCGCCAGATCCGCGTCGTGGTTGCGGATGGACTCGATGACCGTGCCTTCGATCGCGGTACCCATCAAATTGATCATTTCCGCCGCCGTCTTAACACCGCCCAAGGACGACTTGCGGATCTTGTCGCCACCGGCCAGCACCTTGAACAGCACTTCGTTCAGGTCCTTCAGGGCCGTCGGCTGGATACCTTCCATCGTCGCCACGCGCAGCATGACTTCATTGCGCTGGCGTTCGGTCAGGTTTTTCAGCACGTCGGCGGCTTGGTCGTAGTCCAGGTGCACCAGAATGGCGGCCACGATTTGCGGGTGTTCGTTGCGCAGCAGTTCGGCCACTGACAGCGGGTCCATCCATTTCAGGCTTTCAATACCGGAGACATCACCGCCCTGCAAGATCCGATCGATCAGCAGCGCAGCCTTGTCATCACCCAATGCCAGTTTCAACACGGAGCGCACATAGTCACCCGAGTTGGAGACCAGCAGGCTTTGCGAAGCCGCCACGCCGGTGAACTTGGTCACCACCTCATCCACACGCTCGCGGGTGATCTGCGTGGTCTTGGCAATGGCCTCGCCCAGCTTCTGTACTTCCTTGGGAGACAGGTGTTTGAACACTTCCGATGCTTCTGCCTCGCCCAGAGACATCATCAGAATTGCAGCGTCTTGGAGACCGTCGTCTGTTGCCATGGTGTTATTGTGCGTCGACCGTCAGGCCGGCGCCTCGCCGTTCATCCACGTTTTGATGATGTTGGCCACCGCAGCCGGGTTGTCCCGGGTCAACTGGCGCGCATCATCCAACTGCTTTTCACTGGCTGAAACCTGGGCCTGCTGGTCATTGGCCCCACCCGGTCCCGACAGTTGGGGCCGCTCAGGCATATCTGACTCCAGCGCATCCAATTGGTTCATTCGCACACTGCTGTCCGCACCAGGCACGGGGGCGGTTCCCATGGCCTTGATGGCGGGGCGGATCACCCCCATCAGCACCAGCGCACCAAACAGCAGGGTCCCCAACGGCCATGCGAAACTGCGCGCCAGATCCAGTACTTCGGGCTGGCGCCACAGCGGTACGTCCAGCACCTCGACCTTTTCCGATGCAAACGGCGCGTTCACCAGGTTGACCGAGTCGCCCCTGTCCTTGCTGAAACCCACAGTTTCTCGTACCAGTGCGGTCATTTTCTCTAGTTGCGCATCACTCAACGGTGTGCTGACGGTCTTGCCCTTGTCATTGGTCGTCACGTTGTTGTTGACGATGACAGCCGCATTGATGCGCTTGACCATGCCCGACGCGCCCTTCACCACCCGAATGGTCTTGTCCACCTCGTAGTTGATGATGGATTCCCGCTTGCCGCCGGCGCCCACGGCCGACTGCCCGGCCGCCGCCAGGGGTTGGGCCGCGCCATTGATGGGCGCCGATGCCGCGCCGGGTGGCTGATTCGTGGTGGCGCCGGGCACGCCCGATGGCGAGGTGCTGCCAGCGCTGTTGCTCTCCACCACCTGCTGGCTGCGGATGGCGCTACTCTCGGCGGTCTGGTTGGGCTTGTGTGATTCGGTGGTGGATTCGGTCTGCGAAAAATCCAGTTCGGCCGTGACCTGGGCCTTCACATTTTGCCGCCCCACCATGGGCTCCAGAATGTCCAGAATCCGGCGGCTGTACAACTGTTCCACCTGGCGCACATGCTGCAACTGTTCGGCGTCGATACCCAAGGCACCGCCCGAACCATCCGATGGGCTGGACAACAGCTTGCCGGTATCGTCCAGCACACTAACAGCCGACGGGCTCATCTCCGGCACGCTGGAGGCCACCAAATGCACAATGCCGGCCAGTTGGGTGCGCTCCAGTGTGCCGCCGGCACGCAGGCTCAGCAGCACCGAGGCAGAAGGCTTTTGTTGCTCGCGGAAAAAACCGTTCTGATTGGGCAGGGCCAAGTGCACGCGCGCACTCTGCACCGAAGACAACGCCTGGATGGAGCGGGTCAGCTCTCCTTCCAGGCCACGCTGGAAGGTCAGCCGCTCCTGGAATTGCGTCATGCCAAAACGGTTGGACTCCATCATCTCGAAGCCGTTGACCGAGCCCTTGGGCAGGCCCAGCGAGGCCAGCTTCAGGCGCACGTCGTGCACGCGGTCGGCGGGCACCAGAATTGCACTGCCGCCGTCTGAATGTTTATAGGGCACGTTCAACGTGCTCAGTTGGGCAATCACGGCCCCGCCATCCTTGTCAGCCAGATTGGAGTACAACACACGCCATTCGGCCTGGCGGCCCATAACCAGGCCAACCACGCCAATGGCGACAAACAATACAACCCCCAGCGCCAAACGCAGCCGCTGTCCCTGGTCCAGGCCGGCCAGGCGCTGGGCGAGGGTGGGATTGACGGGAATGGTGGCTACTGCAGACATTTGGTTTTCCAATGCACAGGGACGCGGTTCGCCTCTGACTGGGTTTGATTATTCGATCCACTCCCGAAAACATTAGGGTAATAAGCACCCGCTTTCCCTACCAATTCAAAATAATGGCCCTGCCTTGCGGGTAATAGGATTGCGGCACTCTCACCAACCAGGGAGATCCTCATGGACCTCAAGCTCACTCCAGTCACCATGCCGACCACGGTTCGCCCCAGCGCCGGCGTACGCAGCGGCGCAGCGGCGGCCGGTGCCCAAGGCGTTGGAGGGAGCTTTGCCGGCGCATTAAAAGGCGCGTTGGGTTCGGTCAGCGCCGCACAAAACGAAGCCACCCGCTTGCAGCAAGAGGTGCAAATGGAAAACCCCAAGGTCAGCCTGGAGCAAACCATGGTTGCCATCCAGAAGGCACAAATCGGCTTCCAGGCCACTCTGCACGTACGCAACCGCATGGTCCAGGCTTACACCGACATCATGAATATGCAGGTGTAAACCGCCTCGCAGCACTTTGCATTGATAAATAGGCCTCTAGCCCTCGTGGAATATACGCAGAGCGCTATTAATAGGATAGTGATGCCATTGGCTGCACCAGGGCTCCGCATCCCGCCCGCGGCCCACCAGGCGCCAACGCTGCTTGGCGCCACTGCTAAACTGATTTGGTGAAATCCGCCGGCCAGAGCACCTTCAACCGCCCGCTGACCATACTCAACGGCTTGTTGTTCCTGGTCTGGGTTGTGGCCATGGTGAGCTGGGTTTGCATTGAGCACCTGCGCTACGAGGGGCTGGCGGCAGCCCAACAAGAGCAACAACAAAACAAGGCAACCGGTGTCATTGCCAGGTCCCAGGAAGAGGCGCAGGCAGTGGCCCATTTGCTGCGCAGCAACCAACTGGTCGTGCGGAGCCTGCCGCTGGCCGACCTGGACCCGTTGCTCGACACCATCGTTCCCATGCTGCAACTGCCCTATGTGCAGTTGATCAACCTCTACCAGCCCGATGGCCGGATTGCCGCACAGGCCCACCAGCCGACGCAGTTCGGCCAAAAAGACGCATTGGAAGACTGGCTGCACACCCGTCTGATCGGTGGCAAGCCCATCCAGACCACGGCCGCCGTGTTGTCCCAGCACAAGTATTTGCTGACCGCCGCGCGGATCGAAGACATGAACGGCCTGGCGGGTTATGTCGTCGTCGGCACGTTGCTGGAGGGCAGCTTTCAGGACAAGCTGCAACTGGCAACCGGTGTCAAAGCGGAGATTCACCTGGAATCCGCAGCGGCAGACGCAGCGGGCCAAGACTCCAGAACACCGGAGTCTGACACTACGCGGCAAACCCTGGCGCTGTCAGGGGACCTGAGCAGCGCGGGTTTGCGCATCGACCTGGTCGACCCGGTCAACGAACTGCGCCAAACCTGGCGCCGCAGTTTCTACCTGGGACTGCTGGGTCTGCTGGTGGCCGGTGCCTTCCTGCTGGCTGTGGCGGCCATCAGTTCCCGATCCTTGGGGCGTTCAGAGCGGCAGTTGCGCCAGGCGCTGGACGCCGCAGACGCCGCCAGCCAGTTCAAAGGCGAATTGCTGGTACGCGAGGAAGACCAGCACCGGCGGCAGGACCTGATCATTCGCTGCTCCGGCGTGGGCAGCTATGAGTGGGATGCACGCATCCGCAAAGCCACGTATTCGCCCCGGCTCATCGAAATGCTGGGCTACCCACCGGATACCGACACCAGCGGCTGGCGCGCCGAGGAACGTATCGACCCACGGGACCGCAACATCGTCGCGGCGCGCTTTTCCAGCCTGACGCTGCCCCGGTTGGAAACGGGCGCTGTCAGCCAGATTCAACCCTCCGACTTCAGGCTGCTGCGCCAGGACGGCACGCCGCTATGGGTGCATGGCGACGCCGTCGTCGTGCGCGACAACAACGGCACTGCCCAGCAGTTTCTGGCCTCTTTCATCGACATCACCCCCATCCTGGCGGCCGAGGAAGACACCCGCACGGCGCTGGCGCGCCAACAGCAGCTCAACGAACTGCGCACACGTTTTGTCGCCATGACCAGCCATGAATTCAGAACCCCGCTGGCCACCATTCTGTCGTCGGCGGAACTGCTCAAATACTACGATGCACGCCTGCCGGCCGCAGAGAAGGCCAGCATCATCGGTACCATAGAAGAAGGCGTGCAGCGGATGAAGCGGATGCTGGACAAGATCCTGAACATCGGCAAGGCCGAGGCCGGCATGCTGGAGTTCAACCCCACCCCCATCGACTTGCGCGCGGTCTGCCAGGCCATCGTCGACAACGCCAAGTTGCAACGCCCACAGTCGGTCTGCACCGTAGTGACGGACTTTGGCTTTGGTGCATCAGAGGGCGTATTTGACGAACAACTGTTGCGCCATATTTTTGACAACCTGCTGTCCAACGCCTTGAAGTATTCACCGCAGGGCGGCGAGGTGCGTTTCAGCGTGCGGCGCGAGGGCGCGGCCATGGTGTTCCAGGTCAGCGACCAGGGCATAGGCATTCCCCAAGACGAGCTGGGCGATCTATTCGCTAGCTTCCACCGGGCCAGCAATGTGGGCGACATTCAGGGCACCGGCCTGGGCCTGGCGATTGTCAAAAACTCGGTGGACCTGCATGGCGGGGACATCACCGCGACCTGCCCGCCCAGCGGCGGCACTTGCTTTACCGTGCGGTTGTAGTCCGGCGCGAAGGCCTGGGTCGCCGCCGGGCCGCCCCAAGGCGACTGCGCCCCCTTGGGGGACAGCACAGCACAGCACAGACAGTGGCAAGCGTGGGCGCACCAGATATAAAAGCAAGGGCTTTTCCACCCAATTCCAAGGCACGGTCAGCGTCAGCGGGCGCTAGCATAGTCGCACCCCAACCACACCGCGAGGCCCCCATGCAAGCACCAGCGGCGCCGCAGCCCAGCAAGCCCCCGGAACACGCTTACACTGCGACCATGGGCAGGCCGTCTTCAGCGGCCCGTGGTCCGCACAGGCTACCGAGTGCATATGGAAAATCAGCCCCTAGCCCTCATAGAATGTGCGCAAGCAGCTATCAAACCAATAGCAACGAGCATGACATGAAAGCGAATCCGCAATGAAGGCAGTCATTCTTGCCGGTGGCCTGGGAACCCGGATCTCCGAGGAAACCGACACCAAGCCCAAGCCCATGGTCGAGATCGGTGGCAAACCGATTCTGTGGCACATCATGAAGATCTATTCCGCCCATGGCGTGAACGATTTCGTCATCTGTTGTGGCTATAAGGGTTACCTCATCAAAGAGTATTTTGCGAACTACTTCTTGTATATGTCGGACGTCACCTTCGACATGAGTAAGAACACCATGGAAGTGCACCAGCGCAGCGCCGAGCCCTGGCGCGTGACGCTGGTTGACACCGGCGAAACCACGATGACCGGCGGGCGCCTCAAGCGCGTGGCCGAGCACCTGCAAGGCGAAGACGCCTTCTGCATGACCTATGGCGACGGCGTCAGCAATGTCAACATCACCGAGCTGATAACCTTTCACAAGGCACAAAAGGTCAAGGCCACGCTGACCGCCACGCTGCCGCCCGGACGTTTTGGCGCGCTGCAGTTCAGTGGCAACAAGGTCAGTCAGTTCATGGAAAAGCCCCAGGGTGACGGCGCCATGATCAACGGTGGTTTCTTTGTGCTGTCCCCGGATGTTCTGCAATACCTGGACGGCGACGAAACCATCTGGGAGCGTGCGCCGCTGGAAACCCTGGCCAGCGAGGGCCAGTTGGCGGCCTTCCAGCACACCGGCTTTTGGCAACCCATGGACACGCTGCGCGACAAGGTGCTGCTGGAAGAACTCTGGACCAGCGGCAAGGCGCCGTGGAAAGTCTGGACATGACGCCAGATTTCTGGTCTGGCAAACGCGTCTTCCTGACTGGGCATACCGGCTTCAAGGGCAGTTGGCTGGCACTGTGGCTGCAGCAATTGGGCGCCGATGTGACCGGCTTTGCGCTGGCCGCACCCACACAACCCAGCCTGTTTGACGTGGCCCAGGTGGGCACGGGCATGCAATCGGTGAACGGCGATGTGCGCGACCTGCCTGCGCTGCTGCACGCCATGCGTGACGCCCAGCCCGAGATCGTCATCCACATGGCCGCCCAATCGCTGGTGCGCCTGTCGTACGACACGCCGGTAGAAACCTATGCCACCAATGTCATGGGCACGGTGCACCTGCTGGAAGCCGTGCGCCAGACGCGCGGCATCAAGGCGGTCGTCAATGTCACCACCGACAAGTGTTATGAAAACAAGGAATGGGGCTGGGGCTACCGCGAGAACGAGCCCATGGGCGGCTTCGATCCGTACAGCAACAGCAAGGGCTGCTCCGAACTGGTCAGCTCCGCCTACCGCTCGTCCTTCTTCAACCCCAGCCAGCATGCCCAGCACGGCGTGGCACTGGCCACCGCACGCGCCGGCAATGTCATAGGCGGCGGGGACTGGGCCAAAGACCGGCTGATACCCGACATCCTGGCGGCCTTTGAAGCCGGCAAACAGGTGCCGATTCGCAACCCCCACGCCACCCGCCCCTGGCAGCACGTGCTGGAGCCCTTGCGCGGCTACCTGACGTTGGCCGAGCGTCTGTATGGCGACGGCCCGACGGTGGCAGAAGGCTGGAACTTTGGCCCACACAGCGACGATGCCAAACCCGTGGAATGGATCGTCAAGGAACTCGCGCAGCGCTGGAGCCAAGGTGCGTCCTGGCAAGTGGACGCCGGCGAACATCCGCACGAGGCCAACTATCTCAAGCTCGATATTTCCAAGGCCGGCCAGCGCCTGCACTGGCACCCCGCGCTGCGCCTGGACCAGGCCCTGGGCCTGATCGTGGATTGGGCGCGCGCCAAGCAAAATGGCTCCGACATGCGCACCATCACACAACAACAGATAACGGACTACCAACTACTGGCACTGGCACCCAAGCCCAACTGAATACAGACCGCGCAGCAAGCAAGACACACCACACGTATGCAAAACGCCAAGACCCAAGCCCTGCGGGAGCAGATTTCCAAACTCGTCGAAGAGTACGCCGCCATTGCGCTGGCGCCCGAGCTGTTCCTGCCCGGCGCTTCGGTGGTGCCGCCATCTGGCAAACTACTGGATGCATCGGAACTCAAGAACATGGTCGAGGCCTCGCTGGACGGCTGGCTGACCACCGGGCGCTTCAACACCGAGTTTGAGAAAAAGCTGGCAGCCTTTATCGGCGTCAAACACCTGATCACCGTCAACTCCGGTTCGTCCGCGAATCTGGTGGCCTTCAGCACACTGACCTCACCCCGCCTGGGCGGGCGAGCCATCCAAAAAGGTGACGAAGTGATAGGCGTGGCGGCGGGGTTCCCCACAACGGTCAACCCCATCTTGCAGTTTGGCGCCGTGCCGGTTTTTGTGGATGTGGACCGCCTGACGCACAACATCGATGCCGCAAAAATCGAAGCCGCCATCGGTCCCAAGACCAAGGCCATCATGCTGGCGCACTCGCTGGGCAACCCGTTCAACCTCGACGTGGTCACCGCGCTGTGCAAGAAGTACAACTTGTGGCTGGTCGAAGACTGCTGCGACGCGTTGGGAAGCACCTACCGCGGCCAGATGGTCGGCACCTTTGGCGACATTGCCACGCTGAGCTTTTACCCGGCCCACCACATCACGATGGGTGAAGGCGGCGCGGTGTTCACCAACAACGAAGAGCTCAAATCCATCGCCGAGAGCTTCCGCGACTGGGGCCGCGACTGCTACTGCGCCCCCGGCAAGGACAACACCTGCGGCAAACGCTTTGACTGGCAACTGGGCACGCTGCCGCACGGCTATGACCACAAATACACCTACAGCCACCTGGGCTACAACCTGAAGATCACCGACATGCAGGCCGCCTGCGGGTTGGCGCAGCTGGACAAGGCCGACGCCTTTATCCGCGCCCGCAAGGCCAATTTCGCGTTTTTGAAAGAGCGCCTGAAAGACTGCGCAGAGTTCGTCAACCTGCCCGAAGCCACCGAACATTCCGACCCGTCCTGGTTTGGCTTTCCGATCACGCTGAAGGAAGACGCGCCGGTCAGCCGCCTCGACCTGCTGACCTACCTGGACCAGAACAAGATCGGCACCCGCCTGCTGTTCGCCGGCAACCTGACGCGCCAGCCCTATATGGTGGGCGCGCACTACCGGGTCAGCGGTGATTTGACCAATACCGACAACGTCATGAACAACACCTTCTGGATTGGCGTGCAACCCTCGCTGACGCCCGAGATGCTGGAGTTTGCGGCGCGCAAGATCGAGAGTTATCTGGGGATCAACTTCTGATGGAGCAAAAGACCGCGCTGCACGCCACATGGGATGCGGATATTGCCACCATCGCCGCGCGTGATCTGCCCTGGCACAGGCTTTCGGGTGCGCGCGTCCTGGTCACTGGCGCCGGTGGTTTTCTGGGCGGCTACCTGGCCCGCACGCTGCTGGGCCTGCATGCCTTGGGCAAGGTGGAGGCCCCGGTGCAGGTGGTAGGTATGGTGCGCAACGCCGAACGCGCGCGGCGCAGCCTAGCCGACCTGAACAACTCGCCCCATTTCACGCCATTGGCCTGGGACCTGAACACTATTGCTGTGCCCGACATCGGCGACGTCAACTACGTATTGCACGCCGCTAGCCAAGCCAGTCCACGCTTTTACGGCAGCGACCCAGTGGGTACGCTGCTGCCCAACACGGTCGGCACCGCCGCACTGCTTGAAGCCCTGCGCCGCGCAACGTCACCCAAGGGCATGCTGTTTGTCAGCAGCTCCGAGGTTTATGGTGCGGTGGCGGGCGATGCCACGTTGAGCGAGACCTGCTATGGCAGCGTGGACCCGGCCACGGTGCGCGCCTGCTACGCCGAGAGCAAACGCATGGGCGAGACCATGTGTCTGGCGTGGCACCAGCAGCACGGCATTCCCACCTTCATCGTGCGCCCCTTCCACACCTACGGGCCGGGCCTGCAGGCCAATGACGGCCGCGTGTTCGCCGACTTTGTGTTCAATGTACTGCGCGGCGAGAACATCGTCATGCATAGCGATGGCAGCGCACGGCGGGCCTTTTGTTATGTCTCCGACGCCATCGCCGGATTTTTCAGTGTGCTGCTCAAGGGGACGCCAGCCCACCCCTACAACGTGGCCAATCCGGCCGGCGAGCTGTCGGTCATGGAACTGGCCGAACTCCTGGTAAGCCTATATCCCGAAAAAACTTTAACGGTGGACCGGCGCAACACCCCCGGCACGCCTGGCTACATCCCCAGCGCTTACAGTCGGCTGGTGCCTGACGTTAGTCGCCTCGCAGCCCTGGGCTGGGGCCCCCACATAGACCCCGCAGCCGGTTTTCGGCGCATGATTGAGGCTTACCACGCATGACATACTCGTTCGCCACCCTCAAGGAGCAGTTCCGTACCGGGGCACTGTCCAAGCCCGACTTCATACGCAGCGCGCTGCATTTGCACAGCGCGCTGTTCACATACGTGGATGTCACCCGCACCACCGATGTCAAAGAGATTGTGATTGCTGCGGACGGCGTTTCGTTCGTGCTCGGCGAGGAACGTATCCGGCTGTACTGCCCCGAGAACGAGGCCCGCGTGGCACCGATCGAAGTCATGAACTTCAATCACTACGAGCCCGCCGAAACCCGGGCTATGGACGTGCTGGCGGCGAGCGCCCGCACTATCCTGGACGTGGGCGCCAATATCGGCCTATATTCCATCCGCTTCGCCAAACGCTTCCCTGCGGCCCGTGTCTATGCCTTCGAGCCCATGCCCACCAGCCACGCCTTTTTGCAACGCAATGTAGCGGCCAATGCGGTGGGTGACCGGGTCAGCTGCTTCAACTATGGCCTGTCCGAGACCAGTGGTACGGTGGATTTTTATATCTCTCCAGCGGCGGGCACCAATGCTTCGCTGTTGAACGTGGCCGGTGCGCAAGATGCCCAGCGGGTGGTGGGCCTGACGCTGACCATGGATCAGTGGACGGCCAACCAGACAGTCGTGCCCGACTTCATCAAGTGCGATGTGGAAGGTGCGGAGCTGCTGGTCTTCCGCGGCGGGCGCGCCACGCTGGCCCAGCACCAGCCTATTGTCTTTGCCGAGCTGCTGCGCAAGTGGTCCAAGCCCTTTGGCTACCACCCCAACGACATGCTGGCCTTCTTTGCCGAGTTGGGCTATCAATGCTTTGCGGTAGGTGAAGCCGGGGTACGCCGCATAGCGGAAGTGACCGACGACACGCCAGAAACCAATTACGCCTTTCTGCACGCGCACAAGCATGCGGACACCATTCAACGCCTGGTGGCACTGAAGTGAGCAACACCGAAGACCTAGCACGCCGCATGCGCGCCAGCGCGCTGCAAATGGTGCACCGCGCCAAGGCCTCCCACATCGCCAGCGCGCTGTCGATTTGCGACATCGTCGCGGTGTTGTATGGCCAGGTGCTCAACGTGGACCCGGCCCAACCCAAGGCGCCCGGGCGCGACCGCTTCATCCTCAGCAAGGGGCACTCCTGCGTGGCCGTGTATGCGGCGCTGGCCGAGCGCGGCTTCATCACGACGGATGATTTGCTGAGTTATGGCCAGGACCATTCCGTGCTGATGAACCACATCAGCCACAAGGTAACTGGCGTCGAATTTTCCACCGGCTCACTGGGCCACGGCCTGCCCTTTGGCACCGGCAAGGCACTGGCCGCCAAGCGTCTGCAAGCCGCCTGGAAAACCTATGTGCTGCTCAGTGATGGTGAACTGGGCGAGGGCAGCAACTGGGAGGCCATGATGTTCTCGGCCCACCACGGCCTGGACAACCTGATCGCCATCATCGACTACAACAAGCTGCAAAGCCTGACCACGGTGGACAAGACCCTGCGCATTGAACCGCTGGCGGACAAGTTCACCGCCTTTGGCTGGAGCGTGCGGGAGGTGGACGGCCATGACCATACCGCGCTGGCTTCCGCTTTGGGCTCCGCACCCTGGACCACCGGCAAGCCCTCCATGCTGATTGCCCACACGACCAAGGGCAAGGGCGTGGGCTATATGGAAGACAAAGTGGAATGGCACTACCGCACGCCCAATGCCGAACAATTGGCCCAGGCCCTGACCGAATTGCAACAAGCCCCCACGCTTGCCACTGCGTGTGCTGCGCTGCCCCCCGAGGGGGCCGTCGTCGCCTTGGGGCGGCCCGGCGGCGACTAAGGACTCGACCACTATGCGCAACGCTTTTATCGAAGAACTGGTCACCCTGGCCGCACAGCACCCGCACATTGCGCTGGTGGTGGGCGACCTGGGTTACTCCGTGGTCGAGCCCTTTGCCGACCGCTTCCCGGACCGCTTTGTCAACGCCGGCGTGGCTGAGCAGAACATGACCGGACTGGCGGCCGGCATGGCATCCGAGGGCTACCACGTCTTCACCTATTCGATTGCCAACTTCCCGACCTTCCGCTGCGCCGAGCAGATCCGCAACGATGTGGACTACCACCAGCTGCCCGTGACCGTGGTCTCGGTGGGTGGCGGTCTGGCCTACGGCGCGCTGGGCTACTCACACCATGCGGTACAAGACTACGCGCTGATGCGCTCCTTCCCCCACATGCTGATCGCCGCCCCGGGTGACCCCATGGAGGTACGGGCCTGCATGCGCTACCTGGTGGCCAATCCACAACCATCCTACCTGCGGCTGGGCAAGGCAGGGGAGCCCAACTTTCACCCTGCCGTGCCGGATGTGGCACCTGGAAAATGGCTGAAGGTGGCTGCAAGCGTGGAGGCATTCGACGACCGTATGTCCCTGCTGTCTACCGGTGCGGCGCTGGGGATCGCCATGCGCTGGCGCAACGATCCCCAGTACAAAAACCATTGCGTGCACTCATTGCCCTTGTGGAGTATGGCCAGCAAGACCGCACAAATGGAAGCGGTCAGTGCGTTCAGTGCAGTGGAAACACTCGAGGACCATTTGATAGACGGCGGCTTCGGCTCGTGGCTGATGGAATCCGTCGTTGGCCACACTCACACTACACAGCTTCGGGTTCACGCCTTGTCTCCCGCCGTCTGCGGAACCGTGGGCTCGCAAAATACCCTGAACACACTGGGCGGACTCGGCGACACGCCCATGGCCATCGGGTAACCATGTCTAGCAAGGAAATAAGCGAGGAGCCTATGCCCGAAAAGAAGAGAGCACTCATTACCGGCATCACCGGGCAAGACGGATCCTATTTGGCAGAGCTGCTATTAGAGAAAGGTTATGAGGTCCATGGCATCAAGCGCCGCGCCAGCTCTTTCAATACGGACCGGATCAACCACATTTTCCAGGATCCGCACATCGACGGTGCGCGCTTCAAGCTGCACTATGGCGACCTGACCGACACCAGCAATCTGACACGCATCATTGGCCTGGTGCAACCTGACGAGATTTACAACCTGGGGGCACAAAGCCATGTAGCCGTCAGTTTTGAAAGCCCGGAATACACGGCCGACGTCGACGGCATGGGGGCTCTGCGTATCCTTGAAGCCATTCGCCTGCTGGGCCTGCAGAAAGAGACGCGCTATTACCAGGCCTCCACCAGTGAACTGTATGGCTTGGTGCAGGAAACACCCCAGCGGGAAACCACGCCGTTCTATCCCCGTAGCCCTTATGCTGTGGCAAAACTCTATGCCTACTGGATAACGGTCAACTACCGCGAAGCCTATGGCATGTATGCCTGCAACGGCATCCTCTTCAACCACGAAAGCCCCCGGCGCGGCGAGACTTTCGTGACCCGCAAGATCACCCGCGGCCTGGCCAATATTGCCCAAGGACTGGACCAGTGCCTGTACCTGGGCAACCTGGACGCCCTGCGCGACTGGGGCCATGCCAAAGACTATGTGCGCATGCAGTGGATGATGCTGCAGCAAGACAAGCCGCAAGATTACGTGATCGCCACCGGAACCCAGTACAGTGTGCGCGAGTTCATCACCCGGTCCGCCGCACGCCTTGGGATTAGCCTTGTCTTTACAGGTACAGGCGTGACCGAACAGGCCAAGGTCGCCGCGATCGCTGGTGGCCACGCCCCTGCGCTCAAGATCGGAGACGTGATCTTGAAGGTCGACCCACGCTATTTCCGCCCGACCGAAGTAGAGACGCTGTTGGGCGACCCGAGCAAAGCCAAGACTGAGCTGGGGTGGATTCCCGCCATCACGCTGGACGAGATGATCCACGAAATGATCGACAACGACCTGAGCATCGCGCGCCAGCAGGCACTTCTCAAGCAGCATGGCTATGCGGTGAATGCCAGTATTGAATAAGCCCATGGCCCGACCCAAATTACTGTTAACCGGCGCGCACGGCATGGTCGGGCGCAATATCCAAGAGCAGGCTGCCGCATCCGGTTTTGACATGCTGACGCCCAGCCGCGCAGCGCTGGATCTGACGGACTACCCGGCCACTTTGGCCTATTTGCAGACCCATAAGCCCGACATCGTGGTCCATGCCGCAGGTAAGGTGGGGGGCATCCAGGCCAACATCAAGGCGCCGGTCGAGTTCCTGTTGAGCAATCTGGACATGGGCCGCAACATCGTCTGGGGCGCACGCCAGACTGGGGTGCGCCACTTGATCAACCTGGGCAGTTCCTGCATGTACCCGCGTGGCCACAATGAACCACTGACGGAAGACATGGTCTTGACCGGCGAACTGGAGCCGACCAATGAGGGCTATGCCATCGCCAAAGTGGCGACTGCCCGGCTGTGCGACTACATCAGCCGTGAAGACCCAAGCTTCCAGTACAAGACACTGATCCCCTGCAATCTCTATGGACGCTTCGACAAGTTTGATCCCGCGCATTCCCACCTGGTGCCCGCCATCATCCTGAAAGTACACCAGGCCATGCAGAGCGGGGCAAGCGAAGTGGAGATTTGGGGCGACGGCACGGCACGGCGCGAGTTCATGTATGCGGGTGACCTGGCCAGTGCCATATTCCGGGCAGTAGAGGAGTTCGACAGCTTGCCGCAGTACATGAATCTGGGCCTAGGTTTTGATTACACGATCAACCAGTACTACCAAGCGGTGGCCGATGCGCTGGGGTATCGGGGGGGCTTTGTACATGATGTGAGCAAACCGGTGGGCATGGCCCGCAAGCTGGTTAGCGTGGAACGGCAAAAGGCATGGGGCTGGTCTGCCAGCCACAGCCTAGCCGAGGGCATAGCCCAGACCTACAACTACTACCTGAAAGAGTATCGGCCATGAGCGTTAAGTTTCCACTGGCGACCGCATCCTGGGGACAGGAAGAACTGGATGCGATACAGCGCGTCATAGCCTCCGGCATGTTTACCATGGGTGCCAATGTGCTGGCATTCGAGCAGGCTTTCGCCCAATATGCAGGCAGTCGGCATTGCGTGATGGTGAACTCTGGCTCGTCCGCCAATTTGCTCATGGTCGCAGCGCTTTTTTACACCCAGAACCCGAAATTGAAACTGCAACGCGGGGACGAAGTAATTGTGCCTGCCGTATCGTGGAGCACCACGTATTACCCGCTGCACCAGTACGGCTTGAAGATCAAGTTCGTCGACATTGACCTGCACACGCTGAACTACGACCTGGACCAGTTGGAGGCAGCCGTCACCGACAAGACACGCGCCATCATGGCCGTCAATCTGCTCGGAAATCCCAATGACTTTGACCGCATCAGCACCATCATCGGCGGGCGCAATATTGTGCTGATGGAAGACAACTGTGAATCCATGGGTGCCACCCACCACGGCAAGCAGGCCGGGACGTTTGGCGTCATGGGAACCTTCAGTTCCTTTTTCAGCCACCACATCTCCACCATGGAAGGCGGCATGATCGTCACGGACGACGAGGAGCTTTACCAGATCTTGTTGTCCATTCGGGCGCATGGGTGGACCCGTAACCTGCCCAAGCAGAACCTGGTGTGCAGCGACAAAAGTGATGACCCATTTGAAGAATCATTCCGCTTTGTGCTACCCGGCTACAACGTGCGTCCTCTGGAAATGGAAGGGGCTATTGGTATCGAGCAGGTCAAGCGCTTGCCAACCATCGTCAGTGAACGCCGCAAGAACGGCAAGCTTCTGCAGTCCGGCCTGGGCGCGCACCCTGACGTCCTGATCCAGAAAGAAATCGGCGAGAGCAGCTGGTTTGGCTTCAGCCTGGTGATTCGACCCGGAAGTCCGCTGACACGCAAAGCGCTGGTGGCACGGCTTCAGGGGCTTGGTTTCGAATGCCGTCCCATCGTCGCGGGCAATTTTGCCAAAAACGAAGTGGTGAAGTACTTTGACTCCGAAGTCCACGGCATGCTCACGAACGCAGAGCATATTGACCGCAACGGCCTATTTGTAGGCAATCATCACTACCCTATTCCCGAGGCCATTGCCGCACTGGTTGCGGGCCTGGCTTGACCGTCAGAAGTCCGGATTCGGCTCACTCCACGCTCAAGGGAATAAAGTCGTCCGGAAACCAGCAATAGTTCATGTGGGCAATCACATTGTCGGTTTTCATGTACTTCCCGGGGCACACAACCTTCTTCTGGGGGGTCTCATTCAGGAAGGCACCCCAGAAACTGAAAGTGGAATTGGCGATGATGTTGTGATCGCATAGTGTCATGGCACACATATCGACTTCGGGTGGGTTGGATTCGGAGTACGCCACATTGGGGTGCTTGCCAAATGCCTCTTTGCACCATGCGATGTCATCCGAGAACACAATGAATATGCAGGACTCCTGTGCGAATTGGGAGAACGCTGCTTCGTAATACGCTGCGGAAGGATTAAACGCCATTGCGCCATGGTCAAGATAGTCGGCCCTGCGCACGTGCACAGACACCAGCTTTCGCCCCGTTTTCCGGAGTGGCAACAGCAGTGCCTCGGCGCGCATCATGACGGAGGGTAGAAAGCGGATCATCTTCCTAATCTCATCGCGAATGGGATACCAATACCGGTACGAGGTAAAAAGCCCCTGGAAATTGACATTGATGTCGCTGCCCAGGGAGAAGACGTCCGAATTGATAGGCACATGCAAATTCAGCTGGAAGTTGCTGTAGACCCGCTCCTCATCCGACAGCTGTGAGACGTCCAGCATCTCAAAGGGCAATTTTTCAAAAGGAAAATGGAACTTCAGCCCTCTGCCGAGCCCGGCGTACTGATCCAGGAATACAACCCGGTGGCCCGTCTTTCTGGCGATCGCGTGGAGACAGCAAAACTGCGACAACTGCGATCCGAAATTCTCGGTCACCGTCAGGCCCATCATGGTCAGGTACTTCATCTTTTGGATGTCTTTCAATCTCAGGCACACACCAGTTTGACGACAAATTGCATTGGCAAGCTGTCCTGCAGTGCCAAATCCGGTTCAGCGCCTACGGCGATCGCCATCGACTTGATGGCAGTAGCGACACTTTCGTTCTTCAGGTCGCTGTGGATGCGGGGAAAACCCTGTTCCATTTTGAAGCCTGCTCTGACAAACATCTCCAGCATAGTGGCGCGGGTGAAGAAGCGCAGGTTGCCACGTGCCATCAAGCCAGCATCTTCGTAGCGAAAATCGCCCACACACAGCTTGGCAAGAACGCTCCAGTGTTGCGCGTTCGGCAAGCACACTACCACGCAGCCACCGGCGGGAAGACAACTTCGGATGCGCGACAACACCCTCCAGGGGTTGCGCATGCGCGCCAGCACCTCGTTGAGTATCCAGACATCGCAATGGGCGTGGTCTGCATAAAACGATTCATCCACCGATTCAATATCCCGCTGCGACACGACCTCATAGTGACATGATGGATTGACGCTCTTGTAGGCACGGGCCAACGCATCCGATTTGGATCCGACATCCACCACCGCGCGCGTATGGACCGGGATCAAGCGGAGCAGGTCAAGGTCGGCATCCGCAAGCCCATCAACCAAGGCCGGCGGCGTACTCTGCTTTTGAATGACACTCCTTTGCCACTCTTCCAGGTGGTAGCCCCCTGTACGTACAACCGTACCTTGCCAGTCGTGCCGCAAATAATGCTTCGGCTGGAAGGTGGGGGCGAAATCGTCCTTGACCCACGGAATACCAGCGATCAGTTCATGCTTGCCCGCGCGGTGGATGGCCAGCATAGGCTCTATATTCGGCGCCCCATGTTTGGTGGGCATGGGCCACTGGCGCACCACTTCAATATTGCACAGCATGCAGGCCGGGTGCAGATAACGCACAGCGCCTGCCGTGTAGTCCACGTCAAAACCACCTTCATTGACATGATTGACATAGCCCACACCGTACATGCCAGGTTTCAATTCAGCCGCCAAGGCCTCAACCAAGCCAGGATTCACAACCAGCACATCCGAGTCCAACACCAATACCGGACCACGAAGATCCAAATGCTGGTACGCCCAAGCCATGCCGGGACCGTGGTGGATGTTGTAGTCGAAGTGGATGAACTTCACATCCAGGTACTTGGCACACACAGCCGCTATTGCAGGTACATGTTCGGCACTCGATCCATCGATGATAGTGATGGGGTTGCGGTAGTGCTTGCGAAACGAACCCAGCAAATCGTCCACCAACTCTGCAGAGTTGTAGGAAACCGAAACAAGCGAAATCGATTGGATGTCCATAGACCGGAGTTTTAGCCTCGGTCGTAGACGGCTTGCTCGGGCGGTGCCAACGGAAAGGAAGGGGTGCCCTTCATCCTCGCATGGGGGGCCTTCATGGCACGCTTCTCAATGACCAATATGCTGTCGTAGTAGTGCATGGCAAATGCACTGCGTGTGAAAGCATCGACAGTCAGTCCACTGCCTTCTACGGAGTACCAGGCATTGAGTTGGTCGATCAGATTTTTGGTGTACTCCATGAAATTCGTCGGGGCTTTGTAGGCGCCACCGAAGGCGGGCCAGTAGCTGGTGTGCATGTCTTCGCACAGATAGATTCCTCCGTCCTTGAGCTGTCCCCACATCTCCTCAAAGGTTGTCATCTGTTGCACCATCGTGTGACCACCATCGTCAATGATGATGTCGAATTTTGGCAAGGTCTTGCACAGATGCTGCAGGGATTCGCGGCTTTCCTGGTCTGCCAGCAGGATGGTGATGTTCTCCTCGGCTAGCTCGGCACAGCGCGGGTTGATGTCCGCGCCGTAGATTTGAGTGCCGGGGCCGAAGTAGTGCTTCCACATTTGCAGTGAGCCACCATGCAGCACACCAAATTCCAGCAGAGAAATAGACTTGTTGCGAAACTGGGAGAAGTGGCGCTCGTAGATCTCAAAGTAGTGCATCCACTTGTGAATCATCCGGTGCTCGCGGTTCTCAAAAAAGTCCAACAACACGCTGCCATTTACCTGTTCCATCTTGCCCCCTAGTTGAACCATTGCCTGTGCCACTTCACGCCCCACCTTGCCTGCACCACGTCCATCGCCAAACAAAATGGACATAGCTTGTTGAACCACTGCCTGCAGCCGTTCGACGCTGTAGGCCCCCGCCTTGACTTCCTCGCGCAAGGGCAACAGAAACCACATGCAGGTCACCAGCTTGGAGCTGAGCAATTCGCGGGCAAGCGGTTTGTCGGTTAAGTACTTTTGATTTTCATGGGCATCGCAAAACAACTCAAGCCATTCGACATTGGCCTGGATTTTGATGCCATTGCTACGTTGATCCTGGCCGCCGTGGATGCGGAAGTAGCTCAGCGCCTCAGGCAGATAGACGCCATCCTTGCGCGCCAGTACGGCCAGCCAGGTAGCCACATCCGACAGCGTGGTGTACTGTTTACCCAGGAAACGTCCAAACACCGGGCCTACATCGCTCTTGCGAAACAGCACTGTCGTGGGCTCCCCAACCATGTTCTGTCCATTGGACAAAATCATGTTGCCCAATGACCGCCCATCCACCAGCGTATCGATTTCGAATAAGCGCTCGGTCCCCGCGATCGGAGCTTTGTATTTACCGTCGGCGTCTATCAGTTGGCGAAACGATGTGACTAAGCCGATGCTGGGTTTCGCCAGCATGAAAGACATCATCTTCTGGATCTTCTCAGGGTGGAACAGATCATCATCCATCAGGTAGTTGATGTACTCCCCCCTGGCGCGGGAATAACAATGTTGAAAATTTTCCATCACGCCACAGCCGGGCACCCGAGCGTAGTGGATGTTCGGATGGCGAGCGACATAGGGCGCAAAGCGCTCTTGGGTCAGCGTATCTTCGCTGTTGTCGTTGATGATGATTTCGATGTGGGGATAGGTCTGGGCCAACGCGCTTTGCAAGGCAAGTTCAGCATAGTCGGGTCGGTTGTGCGTGGGTATCAGTATGCTGACCAGCGGCAAGCCATGGCCGGGGAAACCGGTTGCGCTGCCCTGCTCCCCGGCAGGAGCTTCCAATGTATGTTTCTGAGTGCTGACAACCATCACTGCGACCTTTCTAAGAACGAGCTTTTTTGTCCACCACGTGGGTCCGCCACCACTTTGCAGCCCTGCCCCGCTTGCAGCAGAGTATCGCAGTAGCTGGTGGTGATTTTTTGCTCTTTGAATCCGGTCACAAATACGCGGTACCAGGCCTCACCGGTCTGCGCTGTGCCTTCGATATGGTCCAGGTGGGCGGCGCGGATCCACGGCTTGGCGGCTTCGCCCGCACCACCCGCGTAACGCGCGTCCAGATCGCGCCACAGCGGCAACAGGCTGCTGCGGTGAAAGACGCCGGGCAGCTCCACCTCCCACTGGCCGATGGCATTCGACGGGGTCAGCGCGTCGGCCAGCAGAACCGGTGCACCATCCACCGCGCCAACGCGCAGGTCACCGGCAAAGGCGGTCTGCAAGCGCTTGCCGGGGCCGAATTCTTCGGCCGCTTCGTTCAGCACCGCGCCCAGGCCAAGCGCGTAGGACAGGTTGGCATAGCTGCGCAGCAGGTCGGCCTTGACGCGCTGGGTCTCGTCCGCGCTGCGCTGGTAGTTCTTGCGGCTTTCCAGCAGTGCGGTCTGGTCGATAGCGCCAGCTTCAAAAGCCGTGCTGCCAATCTTGAAGAGGTTCAGCGCGGACCGGGTTACGGCCTTTTGCGCCTCCAGGCGCCGGCCGGCGGTCTTCAGGCTGGCCAGCGCGCTTTCCACATCACGCACGGCCTGCAGCACGGTCTTGCCATAGGTCTCGACCATTTCTTCGTAGTAAGACTGGGCAAAGGCCTGCTCGCCCCGCTTCATGCCGCTGTCAAAAATAGACAGCACCAAGGCTGCAGCAGTGCTGACCAGAAAATTTTGCGGCTGGAACAGGCTGGCCAATGTGGCGCCGCTGTAGCCCACCTGCGAAGACAGATCCAGCGGCGGCAACAGGCGAGCACGGGCCACGTCGATATTGGCATTGGCAGCGCGCATGCGTGCTTCCATCATGCGGATGTCGGGCCGGCCCAGCAGCAGTGCCGATGGCAGGCCGGTTTGCACCGTGGGCAGTTGCAAGGCATCCAGGCCTTTTTCGGAAAGGACCAGGTTGCCGGGCAATGCCCCCACCAAGCGGGAGATGGCGTTGCGCAGGTCTTCCTGTTGGTTTTCCAGCACCGGCAGCACCACCTGCTGGCTGAATAACATGGCGCGTTGTTGCTCCAGGTCGTCCGCCGTCGCATCGCCCAGCGCCATGCGCTTTTCCACGTTGCGCAGGATGCCGGCGGCCACCACCTCGTTTTCCCGCGCAATCAGCATGCTGTCGCTGACCGACAAGTAGGCGATGTAGGCATTGACCAGGCCGCCGATGGTGTTGCGCTGCACGTTCTCACGCTCGTGCACGGCGCGCTCCAGCTGCATGTCCGCCGAATCGACCAGCGCACGCTGCTCGCCCCACACATCCAGGCGGAAAGTGCTGGCCAGCGTGGCCTGCGAGTTTTGCTGCGAATCGCTGCTGCTGCCGCCCTGGCTTTGCACCACGGCGCGCACCGGCGCGGTCAGGCTGGGCAGGCGCCCGGCACGGGCTTGGTCGGCACGGATTTTGGCCTGGGCCACTTGCAGAGTGGCCACGCGCACATCGGCGTTGTGTGCCAAGGCACGGTCGACCAAACGGTTCAGCTCTTCGCTGCCGTACTGCTTCCACCAGTCCGCGCGCACCGCGCTGGCGGCGGGTGCGTCTGGCACCGGAGCCAGCGCATTGCGGTAAGCGGGGGGAATAGGGAAGGTGTTTGCATCCACCTTGGGGCCGGTGCTTTCACAGCCGCTCAGCAAACACAGCGCCGTTGCCGTGCCCCACGCGGCCCAGGTGCGGGTGGCAACTTGCGGACGGACGCTATGTCTATGTATGCGGGATTTCATTTAAGGCTCCCTGAGGGATTCTTTGGCGGCTTTGGTCAACGGCCACAGCAGGTAGGACAGCACGGAGCGCTTGCCCACCATGATCTCCGCCGTTAATGTCATACCCGGCAACAACGCTGCGTTGGCGGGCATGTCCTGGAGCTTGGTGGGACCTAATGTGATGCGCCCGCCGTAATAGGCATCCATGCCAGCCTGGGCCGCAGTATCCCGGCGGAAGGCATCTTGACTAACAATGCGCAAAGAGCCTTCCAGCGTGCCATGCTTCTGGAACGGATAGGCATCGATCTTGACGTTGACGGCGGAGCCAATCTTGATATAGCCCACATCCAGCGAGTCGATCTGCACGTCGGCTTCCAGTGTTTCGCTGATGGGCACCAGCGTGAAGAAGGGTTCCGCTTCTTTGACAATGGAGCCGGCAGACAGCTTGGCCACTTCCAGCACTACGGCGTCGGCCGGGGCCGTCAGGATCACGCGGCTCTGGCGCAGATTGGCTTTTTGCAACTGGTCGCTAACAGCGTCGCGCTCCCGGGACACAGATAACATTTCTTCCAGCATTTTTTGCCGCCAGCCGGTCTCGTAGGCTGCCTTTTCCGCCTCCAGTGCGGAGAGTTCGCGGCGGATCTCGATCTGCCGGTTGCGCGCCAGTTCGGTGCCACGCTCGGCTTCCAGCAAGCGGTCGCGGACCTCCAGCAGACGGCTCTTGACAGCCAGTTGTTTGCTGACCAGGTCCGAGGTCATGACTTCCAGCTCCTTCAGGCCCTTGACCCGTGCCTGCTGGCCTTCCTCATCACGCCGCGCGGTTTCAAGTGACGAGCGCAGCTTGGCAATGGATTCCGACTGCCGGCGGATGTGGGACTGATAACTGGACTGCCGCTCCTTGGACAGGCGCGACTGGATCTTGCTATCTGGCGACTCCGCACCGGGGCGCTCCATGCGTTCGCCCGACAGTTCGGCATCCAGGCTGGCCCATTGGGTGTTCAGGCTGTCGAGCTTGCTCTTGAGCTGCGAACCATCGGCTGCCGCAAAGGTCGGGTCCAGCGTGGCCAGGCGATCACCCTTGCGCACCACTTGGCCGGCTCGCACGTCAATGGTCTGCACAATCGACGTCTCCAGCGGCTGGACCACGATGTTGGGCAGCGGCGTCACCAGGCGCCCGCGGGCAGTGACGATCAGGTCCACTTCGGAAATCCAGGCCCAGACAAAAAAGCTCAGCAGCGCGCCTATCAGCAGGTGCACGGTGATGCGCGCCATGGGCGGCAGCGGGCGCCGCTCGATCTCGTCGGCGTCAGGCAGGAAGTCAATGGCGGTCTTGTCCGACCCACCCTTGGCCCCCTTGGCGTCTTGCCCTAGATGTGGCTTGTCTGCTGCTGCCATAGGTGTTGGTAGGTGGGGCTCTTGATGAGCAACTCTTCGTGGCGTCCGCTATCGGCCAGCTTGCCCTGCTGCATGACCAGAATGGAGTCGGCATTGACCAGCGTGGACAAGCGGTGCGAGATCATGATGACGGTGCGGCCCACGGCCATCTTGCCCAGGTTGCGGATGAAGATGGCCTCGCTCTCGGGGTCCAGCGCGCTGGCGGCTTCGTCCAAAATCAACACGCGGGGTTTGAGCAACAATGAGCGCGCAATCGACAACCGCTGCTTTTGCCCGCCGCTCAAATTGGACGCATTTTCTTCCAGGATGGTGTCGTAGCCCTGGGGCAGGCGCTCCACAAATTCATCGGCGCCGGCCATTTGTGCGGCGATGACGATTTCTTCAAACGAGGCGCTGGGTTTGGCAATGGAAATGTTGTCGCGCACCGAGCCACGGAACAAGAAGTTTTCTTGCATCACGATACCGACCTGGCGCCGCAAATGGGCCAGCTCAATCTCACGCGCATCCACGCCGTCAAAACGGACAATGCCTTCGCCCACCGGGTACATGCCCTGGATAATCTTGGTCAGTGTGGACTTGCCGGAGCCGCTGCGCCCCACGATACCCACTATGGTGCCGGCCTTGATGGTGAACGTGGTCTTGTCCAGCGCCGCCACATTGGCGCCGGGGTAACGGAAAGTCACGTCGTCAAAACTGATCTCGCCAGTCAGCGTAGGCCGCAGCCCGGCGCCACCGCCACGGCCTTCGGACGGCCGATTCATGACCTCCCCCAGGATGCGCACCGACACCGCCGTCTGCTGGTATTCGTTGATCAGTCCCACAATCTGCGTCAGTGGACCCATCACGCGGCCTGAGAACATCTGGAACGCAATCAGCGCGCCCACGGTCATGGTCTGGTCAAACACGCTTTGGGCGCCGACCACGATCACAACAATCGGCAACAGCTTGCCCAGAAACTCCGTCATCGCATTGCCTGTCATGGCGGTCTTGGCCACCCGAAAATGCGAAGTAATGGTTTGCGCCGATAGTTGGTCCCAGGTGCGGCGTTGTGCCGGCTCAATGGCCAGACCCTTGACGGTGCGCATGCCATGGATCGTTTCCACCAGCAGCGCCTGGCGCGCGCCTTCGGCGGCATTCAGGGTGTCAAGTTGGCGCCGGTAGGTCGGCAGCAGAACGGCGATGATCAAGGCAATAAGTATTGCAAACACCACCACGATGAAGCCCAACTTGGTGGAATAGGAGAACAGCAACGGGATGTAGATCAGCAGCGTCAGTGTGTCCAGACAGGTAAAGAACAGGCGCCCGGTCAGAAAGCCCCGAATGCTTTCCAGTTGCTGCATGACACGCGCGACTACACCGGCCGAGGTGCTGTCAAAGTAATCAATGGGTAGTGACAACAGGTGGCCAAAAGCGCGCCGGGTAATCTGCATGTCGATCTTGTTGGTGGCAGACAGGAGCAGGATCTGGCGTACATACGAGAACACGGTCTCAAAACCCAGCGCCACCAAAATCCCGGCCGCCAACACCCATAGTGTGGAAACGCTCTGGTGCACCAGCACCTTGTCAATCACCAACTGGAAGAAGATGGGCGAGGCCATGGACAGAATGCTGAGAGCCACGGCGGCAATCGCAATGTCTCTAAAGGCGGTCTTCTGCTTGAGGATTTCCGGGATGAACCAGCGGAAGCTGAACGGCTGTTTAGGGTCGGTCAACGCATGGCTGTGCTTGAGCAAAATGACCTGTCCGCTCCAGTTGTCGGTGAACAAATCCTTGTTCAGGTAGTGCACCGACGCCTTGGGGATCAGCGGGTTGAGAACCGCCACCTCGCCCTCGGCGCCATCACCACCGGCACGCACACCCACAATGATGACGGCCTTGCCATCCTTCAACAGACCAATAAAGGGGAACACGCCCTCCTGCGCGAAAAGGCCTTTCCACGTGAGTTTTGCCAGCTGGCCTTTGAGCCCGATGCCGGCGGCCATACGGATGACCAGCGCGGGGCGCGGCTCCTCGTCGGGCAGGGCATGCTCTTCAATCAAGCGCTCAGGGTTGACTTGCAGGCCATGGTGCTGCGCAATGGCAGTGAGACACTGCACAACAGAATGTGATTTTTGCTCAGCCATTGCAGGAGGGGCTTTGTAGGGAATGCGCCAGAAGGTATCCAGTTGAGACCCGCTCATGGTCCCACGTTCACCCTGTTCTTAAAGTGCAAAAAGGGCGTGGATCAGGTCTTACTTTCCTGGGAAAGCGGCGGCTCCTGGCGCCTGTGTGGCCCAATGGCTTAAGGTATTTTGTCTGCTAGCCCTCGTAGAATATGGACCTTCCGCTCCTAAATATATAGCAAACAGAGGTTGTGAGTTTGCGAGGTTGTGGGGATTTTTGGCTTTTGTATTCCCCCACTCCCCCCAACCCCCTCGCCCCGCCGAGCGAGGGGGAGTTAATGCGGACAGCCGATTTGGCCTGGGCGCGCCGAATACGGAATTACAGCCGTGATGCTGCGGACGGCTTTGGTCGGCGAAAGGTTCTAGGAGGCGGTCGTAATTGCCTCCGCTTCATTGGCCCGCACCCGGCTGGCGGCTTTCGCGCCAGCGGCGATGCAACGCAGGTGGCAATTCGTCGAAATTGGAAACAGGGTTAGCGCGTGAGATGGCGGTCGCGTAGCTGACCGCCGTTGGCACCCAAGCGCTGAGCCGTTTACTACGACCCGATGCTAAAAGCGCTGGTACGCCAAAGCAGTGGGCAACATTTCACCCGTAATTCCGTATTCGGCGCGACAACGCCAAATCGGCTGTCCGTGTTGGCTCCCCCTCGCCCGGCGGGGCGAGGGGGTTGGGGGGAGTGGGGAAAAGGAAGTTGGGATGACTGACTTGGGACTACGGGGAGGGCCGACTGCCCAACCACTCCCGAACCCGACGGTCGACTTCAGCCAACTGCGCGGAACCCAAAGACTTGCGAGCACGCTCCCGGTTGGCGGCCGCCGCTTTGTCGCCACGCAATGCGGCCAGCTCAAACCATTTGCAGGCCTCGATCGGGTCCAGCGCCGCGCCCTCACCCGTCGCGTAAGCCAGCCCAATGCGCGACTGGGCCGCTGCCACGCCACCCTGCGCCGCCTTCAGCAACAGATCAAAGGCCACGGCCTCATCCTTGGCAACGCCCAGACCCAGACGGTAGGCCTGGCCCAGGTTGAACAGCGCCTCCAGGTCACCCTGTTCTGCCGCCAGCGTCCACCATTGCACGGCGCGGTCATGTTTTTTGGCACGCGCAAACAGTGCACCGAGCGTGGCGCTGGCCGGTGCGAATCCGGCATTGGCGGCGCGCTTACACAACTGGGTTGCTTTTTTGGGGTCCGCCTCAACACCCGGTAGGCCGGTGGCGTACAACTCACCCAGATTCCATTGGGCCTGCGGCAGGTTTTGCGCCGCCGCCTTCTCGAACCAGATGAAGGCGTGTGCCATGTCTTTCTTGACGCCCTTGCCGGCGGCATAACAGCCCGCCAACGCGCACTGCGCCGCAGCGTCGCCCTGCTGGGCCGCCATGTCGTACCAACGGCAGGCCTCAAACCAGTTTTGTGCCACGCCTGTTCCCTGCGCATAACGGTCGCCCATGGCGCTTTGGGCCTGGGGCTGCCCGCCGGCCGCGGCTCGGGAGATGGCATCAAAAGCAATGGCGCAGGCGTCCTCTTTCAGCAGTTTGGCCAGGGCAAACTGCGCGGCGGCATGGCCCTGCTCGGCGGCAGTGGCGTACCAGGTGAGCGCACTGACGCGGTTTTGTTCCACGCCCAGGCCCTGCAGATGCAGTTCCGCCAAGGCGGCTTGCGCATCCGCGTGTCCCTGTGCCGCTGCTTGGGCGTACCAGTGTGCGGCATTTCCCCGTTCTGCATGTTCGAAGCCGTGCGCCAACGCAAACTGCGCATCGGCGTGCCCGGCTTCGGCAGCTTTTTTGTACCAAGCCTTGGCTTGTTTGGTATTTTTCTCGACACTGATGCCCAGCTCGAACATCAGCCCCAAGTGAAAAAAATCTTCGGTACGACCATGTGCAGCGTATTGGGTCCAGCGCGCATCGCTGGTGCGGCGCTCGCGCGTGCCCGGCCGACTTTTGCCACCGTGGTTCGTGCGGCCGTCACCCACCGTGTCCATGCGGTCCAGCGCAAGTTGGGCGCCGGGATGGCCGTGTCCGGCCGCCTCGCGGTACCACTGGCGGGCCAAGGCCACATCTTCGGCAACGCCGGAACCCAGCTCGTGCGCCTGGCCCAACGCAAACTGCGCGGCGGCCAAGCCTTGCTCTGCGGCGCGCTGGTACCAGACCAGCGCCAGGCGACTATCGTGTTCCGCGCCCTGGGCATTCGCATAGCAGTCGGCGACCATTAACTGGGCTTCGGCCAGTCCTTTTTCCGCGGACTCCAGCGCAAACTGGAAGGCCAGTCCGGATTGCCCCGAGGCCAACACCTTGGCCAGCTTGAGGGATGCCTTTTCGTTGCCGTGGTCATAAGCCTTGATGAACCAGAACAGCGCCTTTTGTTCGTCCTTGGGCGTGCCCAGGCCGCTGGAGTAAGCGCTACCCAGTAGGTATTGGGCGGCCGTGTGCCCTTTCTCGGCCGCGGCCTTGGTCCAGGCAAAGGCTTGCGCCACGTTTTTGCCGGTGCCCACGCCGGTGGCATACATCAGCGCGATATCGTATTGGGCGGCGGGGTCGCCGATGCGGGCCTCTTTCAGGCGGCGCGTGAAGTTGCGCTTGTCGCTGGCGTTATCGCTCATGCAACCCGTACCGCCACGTGTGGTGCAGGCGCAAGGTCGGCTACCAGATCCTGCAACCGCGCTTCCAGGTCACGCACAAACAACGGGGTGTCAAACAACACGCCGCTCTGCCGCACCACGCCCAGCTTGTCGCGCAGCGCAACGCAACGCAGGGGGTCGTTGGCCAAAGCCAGCGCCAAAGCTTCATAGTCCGCCAGGTTGTGGGTGATCAGTTCGGGCACACCAGCAGCCGTCAACAGCGCGCCGGCCATGCGCGCGCCAAAGGAACGTCCGGTGTAGGTGACCAACGGGCAACCCATCCATAGGCAGTCGTTCGCGGTGGTACCCGCATTGAAGGGGAAGGTGTCGAGGAACAAATCAGCCACCAGATAACGTGCCAGGTAGTTTTCTGGCGAGACACGTGTTGCGAAGACCAAACGCTCCGGCGCAAAGCCTTGGGCCTCGGCAACCTGGCGCAGGTTTTTCTCGGCCCAGGGGTTGTCCGCCAACAGCCACAACACGCTGCCCGGCACTTGCTTCAACAGGGACAACCAGACGGCAAAGACTTCGGGCGTGTACTTGTAACTGTTGTTGAAGGAGCAAAAAACAAAGCCTTGCTCCGGCAATCCACAACTGGCCCGTGTGGGGCGCGGACCGGAGACCCGTTTGCGATCGCTGACCTGGTACACATGGGGCATGTACAAGGGCTTTTCGGAATAAAACTGCGCCTCGGACGGAGGGATCAAAAACTCATCCGCAATCACATAGTCAATGGACGGCAGACCGGTGGTGGCCGGCAGGCCCAGGTAGGTGATCTGGATGGGCGCGGGCCGGTAGCCCAGGATATTGGCACGGGCGCCGGAGGTTTGCCCTTGCAGGTCCACCAGAATGTCTATCTCATGCGACTGGATCAGGCGCGCGGCATCTGCATCATTCAACTGGTGAATGGTGAAGAAATGGTCCATGCCCTGCTTGACCCGCTGCCGGGTGGCCGAACCATCCTCCGGGCTCCAGCAGAAGCCATAGACTTCAAAATTGTCCCGGTTGTGCAGCTCAAACATCTGCACTGTCAGCAGCGACACCGGATGCAGGCAAAAGTCCGACGACAGGTAGGCAATGCGCAGCTTCTTATGGCCGTAGGCTTGCCCTTGGGTTAACTGCGGTAAATTTTTTGCCAGCTTGGTTTCTACAAACAGTTGTGCGGCATGGAGCTGGTCACGCGGATCATCGGACACGCTGAGCATGGCGAGTGCAGAGGTTGCTTCATGCATCGCCTCTTTGCTGACACCCGGCACATCCAAGTAGACCGGCCATGCGCACTGCTTCTGCCGCAGAAACACCCAGTGGTGCAGCACGTCGGGCTGATCGGAATCCAGCAACAGGCTTTGTGTGAGGTAGGCCTCTGCTTCGGGAAACTGCTTTTTGGCTTCCAGAACCCGCCCCAGATGGTTCATGGCCAGTTGCACGAGTGGCCGGGTGGCATCGTCCCGGGGGCAATTGCCGACTATCCATTGCCACTCTGCCATCGCGGCATCCACCTGGCCGGCGCGCTCCATCAAAAGCCCCAGGTTCAGGCGGGGCTGCGCAAATGTGGGGGCCATGGCAATCGCCCGGCGGTAGGCGGCTTCTGCGCCCGCAGTGTCCCCCAAGGTGTTGAGGGTGGCGCCGAGGTTGAAATTGACTGCGTGGGCGTAGGGAGAGGGATTGCGGCTCAGCCAGGTCTGGTACAGCAATGCCGCAAGCGGCAAAAGTCCCGCGCTCTCCAGGCGGGACGTGTAGTCGATCAACTCGACGAAAGGCTGCTTACCCTCCCAGGCGAGCAAGACTGTTGCACCGTAGCTCTCAACAATTTCCATCCGTTTGCGTCCTCAGACTGACCGAAAACCTCGCGCAACCCCAGCCCTGGGGCTGGGGTTGGTCGTGCAGTGCACTAACTCGACGCGAGTATATCGGTGTCCGGTTTACGCGGGATGTTCGTGTTCAGGCTGGTTGCAACATGTCCGGACTGCGCCGTGACTCCGGACAGAAGCGGTTGACCATTGGCATCGAATTGCTTCATGGCGTCGACCATTCCCGTCACCGCTGGTGCCGCAAGAGCATGGTTCGCTGCCTTCTGCGTAGCAGCCAAGGCATCACCCGACGCTGCTCCGGCACCGGCAGATCCCTTGTCACCGAAGGCTGCCATGGCATCGACCAAGCTACCTACCTGAGAGCGCATCTGGTCGGATACAGCACCGACGGCTGGTGGCGAAGTATCCGCTGCAATATTCGGCGGCGGCATTTGCAAGCTGACCGCTTGTGCCGGCACGCTGGCAACAGCTGGCGCTGGCGCCGCACTGCTGGTCTGGAACCAGACGTCCGCCATGTCATGCACGGCACCGTCCGCGGTCGTGTAGTTGGACACCAAGCCAATCAGGTTGCCGTTGTCCGTTGCCGTGGAGGTCTGCGCATTCAAACCAAGCTCCGTGATCCCCAGCGAACCCAAACTGTGCAGCTCGGTACCCTGGCTCACACCGTCCGAATCACCGTCCACCCAGACCATCAGGTCTGCAAAATTGCCGTCCGACGCGTTGATGACACCGTCTGCATTCGCATCCAGTTCTGCCAGCGCCGCATAACCATTGGCGGCCTTTTGACCGTTGGCCAGATTGGTACCTTCACCGAACAGCTCGGTTCCGCCGTTGATCGAACCATCGTGGTTGCGGTCCATGACCAACAGACCATCGCCGCCGGTAACCCAGCCGGTCGTGACGTTCTGGTTCACACCGAAGATGTCGAATTGCACGCCATTCGCAATGCTCTGGGTGGAGATGCCATTGCCATTGAGGTCGAGGACGATTGGTGTTCCCAGAGCCAAGTGGGTAACCTGGTCTGTGGTGATCGCGGCCATCTGATTGGAGGACAGGGACTCAACCTGCTTGGTTGTGAGAGCCGTAATCTGATCGGTCGTCAACGCAACGATCTGGTTGGTCGTCAGACCCTGTTGGATCTGGGCTGTCGTCAGTACCGCCACATCGCGGGTTTCAAGAGCGGCCGTTCCCGTCGTTGTCAGCGCTGCAACCTGGCTGGTTCTGAGAGCCATGGCCTGGTCGGTTCTTAGCGCAACCACCTGGTCCGTGGTCAAGGCCGCGATACCGGATGTAGTGACAGCCGCAACACCAGCCGTCGTCAACGCGGCAATCTGCGATGTGGTCAGACCCTTGCTTACCTGGTCGGTGGACAGTGCTGCCACACCTGCGGTTGTCAACACCGCCACGTCACGCGTCTCTATGGCCGCCACTTGGTCGGTCGTTAGCGCTGCGATCTGACCGGTCTTGAGCGCCGCAACCTGGTCAGTGCGCAGGGCCACGATCTGGTCCGTGGTCAGGCCTTTGCTCACCTGGTTGGTGGTCAAGGCTGCAGTGCCAGCGGTGGTCAAGGCCGCTACATCGCGGGTTTCCATGGCAGCAATACCGTCTGTTGTCAACGCAACAATTTGGTCCGTCTTGAGCGCAGCAACCTGGTCGGTGCGCAGGGCAACGATCTGGTCTGTGGTCAGGGACGCCACACCACCTGTGGTCAGAGCCGCAGCGCCGGCCGTGGTCAGAGCTGCGATCTGGTTAGTGGTCAAACCATTGCTCACCTGATTGGTGTTCAGTGCTGCGATGCTTGCAGTCGTCAAAGCCGCTACGTCACCCGTCTCCATCGCTGCCACTTGGTCTGTGGTCAGGGATGCAACCTGGCCTGTCTTCAGGGCCGCTACCTGGTCTGTGCGCAGTGCAACAACCTGGTCTGTGGTCAAGCCTTTGCTGACCTGGTTGGTGGTCAGGGCTGCAACACCGCCTGTGGTCATGGCAGCCACGTCGCGGGTTTCCATCGCAGCGATGCCGTCTG
>JAZKIR010000016.1:0-139809 GCA_040384785.1 Pseudomonadota bacterium | reverse complement strand
AAGGAACGCCTGTGCAAGCTGCTGCGTTTTGCCTCCACCACCAACGACTCGGCCACCAGCGTGGGTTTTGCCGACTACAAGGCGCGCATGAAAGAGGGCCAGGAGGCCATTTATTACATCACCGCCGACACCCTGGCCGCCGCCAAGAACAGCCCGCAACTGGAAGTGTTCAAGAAAAAGGGCATCGAAGTTCTGTTGATGACGGACCGCGTCGACGAATGGGCGCTGAACTATGTGCAAGAGTTTGACGGCACGCCGTTGCAAAGCGTGGCCAAGGGCGCGGTGGATCTGGGTAGCCTGCAGGACGAAGCCGAGAAGAAGGCCGCTGAAGAAGCCGCCGAGACCTTCAAGCCTTTGCTGGCCAAGCTCAAGGAAGCATTGAAGGACAAGGCCGAAGACGTGCGCGTGACCACCCGCCTGGTCGACAGCCCGGCCTGCCTGGTGGTCAAGGACGACGGCATGAGCACCCAGTTGGCCCGCATGCTCAAGCAGGCCGGCCAGGCCGCACCCGAGGTGAAGCCGGTGCTGGAAGTGAATGCCGAACACGCGCTGGTCAAGAAGCTGGACGGCTCGGTGCACTTCCACGACCTGGCCCACATCCTGTTCGACCAGGCCCTGCTGGCCGAGGGCGGCATGCCGGCGGACCCGGCGGCGTATGTAAAGCGGGTGAATGCCTTGCTGGTCTAGGCCGTATATGAAAAACTCGTCCGTAGCCCTCGTAAATATTGAGTAGTGCGCTACAAATAACATAGCATACGACGCTATCCAAAGCCCTGCCAAGCCCCCCGCTTGCCAGGGCTTTTTTCATGCTGCGCTAGTGCACACTTGTCGCAGAAGCTGCAGAATACTGAAAAAAATATTGCCCCGTTTCCCATGCACAAGCCCAAACGCTACTCCCCGTTTTTCCGGACCGCCATGGCGATCCTTGCCCTGGTGGGCACCCTGTTGTGTCCACCGCTATCCGCTGCGCCCAAAGATGGCTTGCCCCGTGCCGTCACACCACGCGGAGAACTGGGCGCGGAGGAAAAGGCCACGATTGCGCTGTTCGAGCGCGCGCGTGACTCGGTTGTGTTCATCACCACCAGTTCCAGGGTGCAGGACCTGTTGTCGCGCAACGTGTTCTCGGTGCCACGTGGCTCCGGCTCTGGTTTCATCTGGGATGAGTCCGGCCATGTAGTCACCAACTACCACGTGATCGAAGGGGCCAGTGCCGCCACTGTCAAACTGGCCGACGGCAGCGAGCTCAAATCCAGCCTGGTCGGCGTCAGCCCGACCCACGATATTGCGGTGCTGAAGATTGGCGGCGGCTACAAACACGCGCAGCCCGTGCCGCTGGGCAGCAGCCACGACATCCGGGTCGGCCAAAAGGTGTTTGCCATCGGCAACCCCTTCGGACTGGACTGGACACTGACCAGCGGCATCGTGTCCGCGCTGAACCGCTCCCTGCCCGGCAACAACGGTTCCCTGGTCGAGCACCTGATACAAACCGATGCCGCCATCAACCCCGGCAATTCCGGCGGACCGCTGCTGGATTCCGCCGGCCGGTTGCTCGGCATCAACACCGCCATCTACAGCCCTAGCGGCGCCAACGCCGGCATTGGCTTTGCGGTACCGGTGGATACAGTGAACCGCGTGGTTCCGCAAATCATCCAGCATGGCAAATACCTGCTGCCCTCGCTGGGCATACGCATGGACGAAGGCTTGAACCAGCGCTTGTTGTCCATTCTGCGCATCAAGGGGGTTGTCGTGCTGCGGTCGTCACCGACTGCGCCCGCCCCCGGCTCCGGTTTGAAGGAGACGACGTTTGGTCGCAATGGCAGCATCACGCTGGGCGACGTGATCACGGCGGTGGACGGCAAACCCGTCGCGTCCGTCGGCCAGTTGGCGGCGCGCCTGGATGACTTCAAAGCCGGCGACAAAATCAAACTCACGCTGCTGCGCCAGGGGCGCAGCGCCACCGTAGAAGTGGTTCTGCAGGCAGAAACCTAGGGGCGGGCCCCGGCACATACACGGCTCCAGCAATGCGCACAGGCGTTGCGTAAATGCTGCATTCAGATGTATTCGGCATAAGAATAACGGCCCAAGCCTTGCCTCGTGGGGCGCTTAGCCGCTACAGTCGCGCCTTGCAGTTTCTGCGGCGTTGCACAAAATCTTGTGCCCAACGCCCGCTGCAAACCCCAGTCCAACCCATCCACACAAGGAGAAATAAAAATGCAAAAAAACACGACTTCCTCCCTGTGGGCTGGGTCAGCGGCTGCGGGTCTTCTTTTCTAGATCCCAAGCGTCTCTCACGTCCAGGCTGATGGCCGCTGTCTGCGGCAGGAGCCTGAGCGTTCGTGTGTGTCGTCCCAGTCCAGTTTCATTTTTTGATTGATGTCTTTTGATTCTGGATTTTTCTTATGGGCAATTTTGTCAAACACGTGTCGGACCGCGCATGCGTGGTCGCGTCCGACGCAACCTGGATGGAAGACGCTGCGCTGCAGCAGCTCCTGACCACATCGCAACTGGAGGGCATGCAGCGTGTAGCGGGCATGCCCGACCTGCACCCTGGGCGCGGTTACCCGGTAGGAGCCGCATTTTTCTCAACCGGGCGCTTCTACCCCGCACTCGTCGGCAATGACATTGGCTGCGGCATGGCGCTGTGGCAAACCGACTTGCGCGCCAGTGCCACCAAACTCGACAAGCTGGAAAAGCGCGTGGGCAATATCGACGGACCCTTCACCGACGGTGATGCCTTTGATGGCCAAGCCGCCATTGCAGAGGCCTTGAAGGATGGCACGCTGCCTGTCACAGGGTTTGAGTCCGCGCTGGGCACGCTGGGTGGTGGCAACCACTTTGCCGAGTTCCAGCAGGTGGACACGGTGTTCGATACCGAGGCCGTGCAGACCCTGGGACTGGACACGAAGTGCTTGTTGCTGCTGGTGCACACCGGCTCGCGCGGACTCGGCCAACACATCCTGCGCCAACACGTAGACCAGTTCGGCCACCGCGGCCTGGTCGATGGCACGGCCGATAGTGCGGCCTATCTGAAGCAGCATGACGACGCCTTGTTATTCGCCCGCCTCAACCGGCAGTGGATAACACGGCGCCTGCTGGCCAATGTGCGCGGAGACGGCCGCAGGGTGCTGGACGTACACCACAACTTTGTCGCCAGCGCCACGGTCAATGGCAACACCGGCTGGCTGCACCGCAAGGGCGCCACGCCATCGGATGAGGGTGCGGTGCTGATACCCGGCTCACGCGGCGACTACAGCTACCTGGTGCAGGCCACCCAGCCGGATGACGAGACGCTGCGGTCCCTGGCCCATGGCGCCGGCCGCAAGTGGATGCGCACGGCCTGCAAGGACCGCCTGTTCAAGCTGATGACACCCACACAACTGGGCCGCACGGCGCTGGGCAGCCGCGTGATCTGCAACGACCGCGAGCTGATCTACGAAGAAGCGCCGCAGGCCTACAAAAACGTGGACAGCGTGGTGCAGGACCTGGTGGGTGCGGGCCTGATTCGCCTGCTGGCGCGGACCAAGCCGGTGCTGACCTACAAGACCCGCGGGGAGTGTTGCACATGACGATACTGCTGCAACTCTCGGCCAACACCGGCCCCGAGGAATGCTGTCTGGCGGTGCGCAAAGCCCTGGCTTTTCTGACCCAGGAAGCGGCCACACTGGCCGTGCGCGTGGACGTGGTGGAGCAGGTGGAAGCCGAGCGCCCCGGCAACCTGCGCTCGGTGCTGCTCGCGCTGGAAGGCGAGCAGGCGATGGCACTGGCGCAACGCTGGCAAGGCAGTCTGCAATGGACCTGCGCCAGCCCCTACCGCCCCGGCCACCGGCGCAAGAACTGGTTCATAGGGGCAGATATCTTTGAGCCCGATGCGACGGCCCTCACCGGTGGTGACGTCCTGCAGGACAAAGACCTGCGTTATGAAACCTTGCGCTCCAGTGGGCCGGGGGGTCAACACGTCAACACCACCGACTCAGCCGTGCGCGCCACACATGTGCCGACGGGCCTGAGTGTGAAGGTGCAGACCGAGCGCAGCCAGCACGCCAACAAACGCCTGGCCCGCGCCCTGCTCGCCCACAAACTAACGACGCTGGCCCAGGACGCCAGGGGCCAGAGCCGGGCCGAGCGTCGCATCCAGCACCACCAGGTCGAGCGTGGCAACGCAGGGCGGGTTTTTAAGGGGGAGACGTTTGTGCTACTGAGCTAACGACCCGCAACGGCGGAGGCCACAAGTGTTCGTGAGAACTGCTGTTGCCTTGCAAGGACTACTACACTGAGCCCACACATACCAACAGGAGACTCGACATGCCACGATCACCATCTCGTCCAATCCATTTTCTGCGCGTTCTACCCTCGGTTGGATTGATGGCACTGTCAATGGCTTACCTTGGAGGCTGTGCCAACGCGGGGCGCACCTACAAAGAAATAAACCCAGAGGCCGCGGCTGCCGATGTGCGTGCACACAACGGCCACGGGGAGCTGAAGTCAGTGCCCCCTGGGACGACAAAAATCGTATTGCGCGGAGAAGGGAATGCGACGATCGGTAAGACAGTCAGGTTTGCTGTCAGCACGGCGCCTGAACCCTGCAAGGGTTTTAGTCCGATTGGTTCTACCCAACAGTCAGGCCATGGCGTACTGTTACCTGGCATTGCGAAGATGGTGGGCGGGCTCGGCAAAATAGGCTCCATGGGAAAGAACAAGCCTTTTTTGGTGCATCAACCATCGCCTGATCAATCCATCCAAGTCTCAGGTGAAGCGCATTGGTCTGAAGAAAAAGTATCTGTTGTAGGAATCATCAAAACGACCTTCACTGTTCTCCATAGTTGCGGGCCCGTGACCAGCAAGTTCACACCGCTGGCCAACCATGCCTACACCGTTGAATTTATCTTGGAAAGCCGCGATTCCTGCTCACAACGCGTCATGGACGCCACCAACCCGGACGCACCGGTTCCGGTGGTGCTTGAGAGCGCCAACAGTTGCCCCAAGCCCTAGAGAAAAAGTGTATGTGCCCGCGCTCAACAGCGTGGGCACAGTTGCCACAACTGCGTGGCCAACGCGCTGGGCTTGGTCGTCGTGGTCAGGTAAATTTCGAGCCCCAGGTCAAAGGCCTGCGGCAACGGACGCATATACACTTCGGCCGGTGCCTGCGGCAGCAGCGCGGCCTGGATCAAACACAGACCCAATCCGTGTGCCACCCACGCCATGGCGGCCAGCGGCTCGCTGACCTCATGTTGTATGTTGGGCGTGAAGCCGAAGCGGCGGCACGCTGCCACAAGGTCGGCATGGCCCTGGGGTGAAGTCTTGGGCGACAGAAACAAAAACTCTTCTTTTGCCAAGGCCTTGGCTTGCAGTGTCCTTGCGCGAACCAAAGAGTGTGTGGCGCGCATGGCCAGCATAAAGCGGTCGACCGCCACGCGCCGGCTGACCAGCCCTGTGTCCGGCGGCGGCGCACGGTGTGTAAACCCCAACTCAATGTCGCCACTGCGCAGCGCCGCAAATTGTTCGGCCGAGCGCATTGCCTGCAGGCGCATGCGCAGCTTGGGGCGCTTGGCTTTCAAGGCCTGCACGGCTTGCGGCAACACACCGTGGAACAGGGCACTGTCCACATAACCTATGTGCAATAGGCCCGACAAACCTTTGGATTCATCGCGGGCCTGGGCTGCCAAGCGTTGGGCATCGGCCAACAGGCTCTGGCATTGCGGCAGGTAACGGCGCCCCTGCGCCGACAACTGCAGGCGTTTGCCCTCGCGCAGAAACAGGGTCAAATCCAGCTTGCTTTCCAGCGCCATGATCTGGCGGCTCAGTGGTGAGGCCGACAGATGCAATTTTTCGGCGGCCCGGGCAATGCTGCCGGTTTCGGCCACCGCGACAAAACACTTCAGTTGTTGCAAATCCAGCATACGGACCTTTTTCGTCTCAAATCGTTCAAAAACAGACCTGGACGAGCATAAGACCTCCAAGCATGATTCAGGACTTCTTTCAAGGAGTTTTTATGTCACTGTCGCGTTTTGGTTTTATCGTCACCGGTGCCGGCCTGCAACCCGGCTTGCACTGCAGTGTGCTGTGCTCGCCCCAGTTCGAAATGTTCACCGTGGGGGTGTCCAACCCCGCGGACGGACCGGCAGCAGCCCGCATGTTATTGAACGAGGGGGTTCAACTGATCGAATTGTGTGGCGGCTTTGGGCCCCTGGGGACCGCGAGCGTATTGGCAGAGGTAGATGGTGCCGTGCCCGTGGGCTCCGTGGCCTATGGTCCGGAGTCCATAGATGCCATGCACCGCCTGTTTGCAGATTGAACACGGGCATGGCCAAGTAACCCAGGGGGCGGGGCATGCATGGCAAGATGGCCACAAGCCTTGAAGTACATCCGCAACGCCGTGCAACTATTGCGTTTGCCACTAGCAAGACCTGTGCTTCAATGGAGCTGTTGTTGTAGTTGGTTCAAAGTCATTGCATAGGAGGCCGTCATGGAATCTCGCAGTCTTGTTCCGCAGTCTTCCCTGTTCCAACTCCCCGTCGCGCAGATGCGCCGCGTGTTCCAGCCCGATGAGGTGGAGCGCAAGCTGGCCAAGTTGCAGGAACACGACCACGACAGCTTGCGCGCCACCTACCGGCGCATGCTGGAACGCGGACCGCAGCGCTTTTCGGTCAAACCGTCGGGTGTGCCCGATATGGCCAACCTGTACCACACGCTGCCCAATTTCACCGAGGTGCTGGACGACGTGAAACGCCACGTCGCCTTGGCCCAGGACTGCCGCGACGCACTGGAGGTCACCCCCATGCTGTTGCTGGGCCCGCCCGGCATCGGCAAGACCCATTTCGCCCGCAAGCTGGCCGACCTGCTGGGTACCGGCATGAGCCTGGTGCCCATGAGTTCCATGACCGCGGGCTGGTTGTTATCGGGATCTTCGTCGCAGTGGAAGGGGGCCAAACCCGGCAAGGTATTTGAGGCATTGGTGGACGGCGAATATGCCAACCCGGTCATCGTCGTCGACGAGATCGACAAGGCCAGCGCCGACGCCCAATACGACCCGCTGGGCGCGCTCTACAGCCTGCTGGAGCACGATACCGCGCTCAACTTCACCGATGAGTTTGCCGAGGTGGCGATTGATGCCAGCCAGGTGATCTGGGTCACCACCGCGAATGACGAACGCGGCATTCCGGCACCCATTTTGAACCGCATGAACGTATTCCAGGTGGAGGCCCCGACACTGGAGGCGGCGCGCCAGATTGCCCGCGAGTTGTACCACAGCATCCGCGATGAGCATGACTGGGGACAGCGCTTCGGGCCTGAGCCCAGCGACGATTTGCTGGACCAGTTGTGCACACTGGCGCCCCGCGAAATGCGCCGCGCGCTGATGACCGGCTTCGGCAATGCGCGCCTGGATGCGCGCTGTGATGTCATGGTTGTGGACCTGCCCAGGCCTGGAGGCAAGAAAGGGTCGATCGGTTTTGTGCAGTGAATGCCTTACCAATGCACCAGCATTTGCTCTAATATTGATAGCTATTTACGCCGCATGAACGAGGGCTAGCGGCCGACCCTATCTGGAGAATTGCAATGATTTCGCTGGACCTGTCTTACCTTGGCTCCTTCTGGACCCAGCACATGGTCGAGACCAATTTGCTGATTTTTATGTATATAGCCGGGGCCTTGGCGCTGGGCCTGCTGCTGGGTTACGAACGCTCTTACCACGGCCGCGCTGCCGGCATGCGCACCTATGGCATTGTCTGCATGGCATCCGCTGCATTGACCGTTTTCTGCGGCTACCCGGGCTTGTGGTGGGGCGGCAGCATGCCGTCGGCCTTGCCGATAGACCCATCGCGTGTGGTGCAGGGCATTGTGACCGGCGTGGGTTTCCTGGGCGCAGGCGTCATCATGAAAGAGGGGCTGAACATCAGCGGCCTGACCACGGCCGCGTCCATCTGGGCATCGTGTGCGATTGGCGTGCTGGTGGGGTTAGGGTTTTTCGCCGCCTCCATACTGCTGACGCTGATGTTATTGGCCCTGATGATGTGGGTGCCCAAACTGGAAGCCCGCCTGCCCTCGCGCCGCGCCATGGGCGTGGTGCTGGGGTTCACGCCCGGATTTGAACCGCAGGAGTCCTTGCTCAAAAGCACCATCCGGGCCTGGGGCTATATGGTGGCCGAAGGCTCGTTGAACATCTCTGCCAGCCAGCACACCACACAATGGAACTTTGTCATGGTGGCGCTCAAAAGCAACCCCGAACCCAACTCCCTGTTCGAGCTGTCGCGCAAGTTGCGTGAGGTGCAAGGCGTGGACAGTTTGCAGATCAGCCACGCCAGAAATTAAATAAGGCCCCCACGCTCCACCGCTACGCGGGTCGCTACCCCCACACCTAGCGCCGAATGCTTTTGGCGTAGGGAAGGCGTTTGCCTTCGGACGTCGCTGGCGCATGGATGCCCAGCAAGGCCGCCAGCGTGGGCGCAATATCGACCACTTCCACCCGTGTGTCTATACGCGCCTTGCCAACCCAGGCCGGGCCATACATCAGGATGGGAACGTTGGTGTCGTAGGTGTAAGGTGAGCCATGCGTCGCCACGGCACGTCCACCAAACATCCAGTAGGGCTTGAGTGCAAATTGCACGTCGCCCGATACATCCGGGTGCCAAGACTTGCGTATCTGCGCAAACAAAGGGTCGGTGGACCGTACACCGCTCAACAGTTCGGCCCGGGTATAGGCCGCGGCAAAGCCTGGCTCTGCCAGCAGCAGTGTGCGCGCAGCGTCGGCCACCGCATTCGCGTCCAGGCTTTTTTCCGCCAGCAACTTTTTGTCCAACAACAGAGTGGCGCCCGAATAGCCCATCACCCATTTGCCCGGGCCAAACTGCTTCTCCAGGCCCTGGTTGATGGCGGACAGGGTTTGCGTGGCATCCACACGCCCGCTGGCCAAGCCCTGCTGGGCGCTGTGCTCCACTGCCGGCATAAAGCCGTGGTCGGCGGTCAGCACCGCTACATACTGGTCTTTGCCAATCTTGGCATCCAGGTCCTGCCAAAAGGTTTGCAGTAAACGGTCCAGTTGCAAGAAATGGTCGTGCGACAGGCGAGACTCGGCGCTGAAAGCGTGGTTGACATAGTCATGGCCGGACAGGCTGATGGACAGAATATCCGGTGCCTCGTCCTGGCCCAGTTGTTCGCCATCCAATGCGGCACGGGCAAAGTCCAGCGTCAGCGCGTCGCCAAACGGGCCGCGCAACAGCGATCCATAAAAGTTCGGCCCCGGTGCCGTGTCATCCGGCGCGCTGAAACGGGCCGGCAAAGCGCCACCGGCCGGGCCGTACCAGGGCTGGTTGTCGGGCACGGAACGCGCATAGGCGGCCTCGGGCAAGAGCGCCGCCCACTCACTGCGGAAATAACGGTCGGCGGGACGCCTGGCATTGAAGGCATTGACCCAGGCCGGATGCTGTTGCATGTAGAACGTGGTAGACGCAAACTGCCCGCTAGCTGACATGTACATGTAGGCCGTACCGGTCTTGCCGGCAGGCAATATGGCGCCGCGGTCCTTACCCGAGATGGCAATAACTCTGGACTGCAGGTTGGTGCGGCGCAGCACGTCGCCCACCGTCTCAACTTTCAGGTTTTTCGGGCTGGTGCCGTCCAGCGGATCGGTGGCGTGCCCGATGTAGGTGGCCGTGGTGTCACCCGTGCAGTATTCGCGTGCGCCGGTCTGGCTGTCGCGCCATTCGTTGCCCACAATGCCGGTGCGGTGCGGGTACGCACCTGTCAACATCGTGGCATGGCCGGCCGCCGTAACGGTGAAGGCATGGCCATAGTGTGCATTGGCAAACCAGCTGCCGCGTTTCAGAAAGCGGTTGAATCCATCGGCCACCAGTTGGTCCTGGTAGCCCTGCACCTGGCGCTCGGGCAGGCCATCAATGGCAATAAAAACTATGAGTTTGGGCCGCTTGGGTTGGGGCTTGGCGTTGGCCACGCCAGCATTGAACAGCAGCGTGACGCCCGCCAGCAACAGGCCGGTCAGCAGCCGGGCGCTCATGCCTGCTGGCCCAGCGTACGGGCCAGCCACTGACAGACGGCACTACTAGGATCTTCCAGCCCATGGATCACCGTGAAATGGTTGGTGCCAGGGTGTTCCTGCAAGGTAGATGTGTTACCCGCCGCCTGCCAGGCGTCGTGGTAGGTCTGTGACTGGCGGGCAAACTCGGGACTCTCCAGCCCGCCCCAGGTCACCCACAGCGGCGTTTTGCACTGCCGCACCAGATGGACGGGCGAGTTGCGCCGGACGGTGCCGTCATCAAGCTGGATCATGGGCTGCAGGTAGCTGTAGCGCAAAGGCTCCAGGTCGTACAGGCCACTGAACGCAATGGCGCCCGCCAGCGGGTCTTGCGGCAGGCCATAGTCGCGCGCCCATTCGGTTTGCAGGCACATCGCGGTGAGGTGACCGCCAGCGGAATGCCCGCCGATGGCCACGCGGGACGCGTCGCCGCCGTGTTGACCGATATTGCGCAACACCCAGGCTATGGCGGAACGGGACTGGCGCGTGATTTCGTCAATCGTGACAAAGGGGCACAGTGCGTAGTTGATGGCGACGGTGGTAATGCCCAGGGCATGCAGGCCCAGCGCTACGCCGCTGAAGTCCTTGCTGGACAGGGAACGCCAGTAGCCCCCATGGATGAACACAAACACCGGCGCGTTGGGCGCATCGGCCGGGAAGATATCCAGGGTCTCTTCGACTGTAGGGCCATAGGACACGTCCAGCACACAGCGCAATTCAGACCTGGCCCGGTTGGCCTGGGCCGTGAAGTGCTGCATCGGCTGATCGGTAGGCAGCAGCACCAGGCTGGGGTTGTACTGCGCATCGATCTGCGCCTGGGTTTCAAAGTTGCGGTACAGCGTTCGCATGCGGGGCCTTGTTGTTGAGCAAATGGTGCGGTGATTATCCGCATGCTTTGCCCGCCCGCCGCTTGTTTGTCAGTTCAGGAATGCGTCCGCACGGTTCTCAAAGTCGTCGGCGTCAATCGCTGCATCAAACGCGGCCCGGCTGGCCAGGGCCTCCTTGGTGTAGGGAATCAGCGGCTTGTCCAGGGGACGCAGCTTGTGGCGGCGCAGTCCACGCAGTTGCTGGGAGCGCTCCATGGTTTGCAAAACCAGTTCGGGTTCCATCATCAGGCTGAAGGGGTTGAGTGCCAGGGCTGCTGCGGTTGTCATGGTGGTTTCTCCAGTTGCATCGAACGCCAAGGAAAGAATGGTTTGGCGCTTGGTGTAACTGTAGCCATTAGGCCCAAAAAGTGTAGTCGGCAAAGGGATAGAACGTATGTAGGAATTTGCCTTACAAGGAGGCGCTAACCGCTTCAGGGAACGCCTTGTTACGATTACGCAGGGGCCGCAAGGGCATAACTGCAGCAGAATCTTGGCTGAATAACGGTCGGCACCACAACAAGGATGGGTTGGAAATTGAAGAACGCTCTCACACGCACCGCGCCGATTCTGGTCACTTTGACGACATTGCTGGCACCGTTCCACACGCACTGCTCCAATGCCTTTGACGCGAGCATCAACCGGCTCTTCATCACCGCGGTTGCAGTGAACGGTACGAACTACCAGAATGTCTCGGCGACGGTCAATGCATTCACGCTGATCGGTATTGATAACGGCACGCCTGGCACCGACAGCTTCAATCCGGCCAATAACCTGCTGACGCTGGGATCCGTTGTGTTCCAAGGCACCACGTACAACAACGTACGGGTTCAACTCAACTCGTTCACGCTATTGACCGCCACGCTCGCAACAAGCGCGCCAGACACACCGGTCACACCAACGCCCACCACCCCGACGACTCCCGCTACTCCCACTACGCCCACTACGCCGACCACCCCCACGACGCCCAGTGGCACCCTGACCGCAGCCAATACCTGCAGCCTGGCCAACTTCCAAACCGATTTGATGGCGCTGATCAACCAGGCGCGCGCCAGCAGTCGTACCTGCGGGGCAACCTCGTACCCGGCGGCCGCTCCGCTGGCGTGGAATAGCAAACTGTTCGATGCCTCTGCGGGTCATTCAGCCGATATGGCGGCCCAGAATTACTTCTCGCACACCAGCCTGGATGGGCGTACCTTCGGTCAACGCATCACGACGGCCGGCTACAACTGGTCCACGATAGGTGAAAACATTGCAGCCGGCCAAAGCTCGGCCGCGTCCGTGATGGCTGGCTGGATGGCCAGCTCCGGGCATTGCAGCAACATCATGAACAGCAACTACACCGAAGTCGGTGTAGCCTGCGTCAGCAATGCCAGCTCGACCTACAACCGCTACTGGACGATGGACCTGGGACGACCGTAAGCCGACAAGCATCGGGGAGTTTCACCGCCGGGCCGCCCCAAGGTGTGGACTTGGGGTTTTGCCAAACACGGCCCCCTCGGGGGCAGCGACCCGCGCAGCGGTGGAGCGTGGGGGCAACGTTTCACCGCCGGGCCGCCCCAAGGTGTGGACTTGGGGTTTTGCCAAACGGCCCCCTCGGGGGCAGGGAGCCACACGCAGTGGCGACCGTGGGGGTTACGTGTAATCCGCCAGCGTCATCAGCCGCGCCCGCACACTCTTGCCCTTGACCTTGCCCGCGTTCAGCTTGGCGCAGGCCTTGGCAGCCACATCACGCGTCACCGCGACAAAGGTACTGAACTCGGTGACCTGGATCTTGCCGATCTGCTCGCGTGTGTAGGCTGGTCCGCCCTCTTCGCTGGTCAGCGCGCCCAGCACATCGCCGGGACGAATCTTCTCCTTGCGGCCGCCCAGAATCTGGATCGTCACCATCGGTGGCAACAGCGGCGCGTCGCTGGCGGGCACCAGCGTGTCCAGCGGGTACCACTTGGAAGGCTGGTTCTGGTACTGCTCAATTTTGCCGATCCGGCCCATGTCGTTCATGATGGCCAGGCTCAGTGCCAGGCCCGTGGCGCCGGCGCGACCGGTGCGGCCGATGCGGTGCACATGCACTTCGGGGTCGGGCGTGATGTCGACGTTGATCACCGCTTCCAGCTGGTTGATGTCCAAGCCTCTTGAGGCCACATCGGTCGCCACCAGCACCGAGCAACTGCGGTTGGCAAATTGCGCCAACACCTGGTCGCGCTCCCGCTGCTCCAGTTCGCCATACAGGGCCAGCGCGTAGAAGCCCTCAGCTTGCAGCAGCGTCACCAGGTCTTTGCACTGCTGCTTGGTGTTGCAGAACGCCAGCGTGCTGACCGGCCTGAAGTGGCGCAGCAGTTGGCCTACGGTGTGCAAGCGGTTGGGCTGGGTCACCTCATAAAAACGCTGTTCGATCAGGCTGTCGGTCTTGGGTGGGGCCACTTCCACGCGCTGCGGGTCACGCATGAACTGCTTGGCCAGTTTTTCGATACCTTCTGGGTAGGTGGCCGAGAACAGCAGGGTCTGGCGGTTCGCCGGGCACTGTTTGGCAACCTTGGCGATGTCGTCAAAAAAACCCATGTCCAGCATGCGGTCGGCCTCGTCCAGCACCAGGGTGTTCAGGCCTTCCAGCGTCAAATAACCGCGCTCCAGGTGATCCATGATGCGGCCTGGCGTGCCCACCACGACGTGGGCACCGTGCTCCAGCGATGCGCGCTGGCCACGCAGCGCAATGCCGCCACACAGTGTGACCACCTTGATGTTTTCTTCGGCCCGCGCCAGGCGGCGGATTTCGACTGTGACCTGGTCGGCCAGTTCGCGTGTCGGGCATAACACCATGGCCTGCACCGCAAACCAGCGCGGGTTGAGCTTGGCCAGCAGCGCCAACGCAAAGGCTGCCGTCTTGCCGCTGCCGGTCTGTGCCTGGGCAATCAGGTCCTGACCGGCCAGCGCAATCGGCAGGCTGGCGGCCTGGATAGGTGTCATGTCGCTGTAGCCCAGCTGTTGCAAATTGGCCAGGGCGGCGGGGCTCAGTGCCAGGTTGGCAAAGCTTGTGGGGGGAGATGCGTCAGTCGCAGTGTTCTTGAGGGTCATGCCCAATTATCGGGCAGTACAAAAATGGGGATCAAGGGCGTTACAGTGGATGCACAAAACAAAAGGAGGCCACGCCATGCCCGCACTGCACATCTCCACCCAATTTGACTCTGGCGCCATTGAGGTGCTGAGCCTCGACAACCCCCGCAACATCGAGCTGAATATCCGCGCCGACAACGCCAGCGCCTTTGCCCAGTGGTTCCATTTCGCACTGCATGGCGCGGTCAACAAACAAATCGTGCTGCGCTTCATGAATGCTGGCGCCTGCGCCTATCCGGACGGCTGGAAAAACTACCGCGTGGTGGCCAGCCACGACCGCCAAACCTGGTTTCGCATCGACACCGAATTTGACGGCACGGTGATGACGGCCCGCACGACGCCCGAATGCAATTGCATGTACTTTGCCTATTTCGAGCCTTATTCGTATGAGCAGCATCTGGACCTGCTAGGTTCGGCAGCCCAGTCCGTCCACGTGACGCAAATGCGCCTGGGCAGCACGCTGGATGGGCGCGACATGGCTTTACTGCGCATCACTGACAGCCGCAGCGCAACGCCGCTGGAGCTGAAAAAAAAGGTATGGATGATTGCCCGCCAGCACCCCGGCGAGACCATGGCCGAATGGTTTGCCGAAGGTTTTCTGGAGCGCCTGCTGGACCCGGACGACGCGGTCAGCCGCGTGCTGCTGGACCGCTGCGTCTTCCACGTCGTGCCCAACATGAACCCAGATGGCGCCGTGCGCGGCAATCTGCGCACCAATGCCGTCGGCACCAATCTGAACCGCGAGTGGGCCACGCCCAGCATGGAGAAATCGCCCGAGGTCTTTCTGGTGCGCCAGCACATGGAAAAGACCGGTGTGGACGTGTGCCTGGACGTGCATGGCGACGAAGGCCTGCCCTACAACTTTGTCGTCGGCTCCGAAGGCAACCCGGGCTACAGCGAAGGCATTGCGATGATGGAAAACACCTTCAAGTCCGCATGGCTGGCCAATTGCCCGGATTTTCAGGACCAGTACAACTACGGCCGCAGCGCACCCGGCACGGCCAACCCTACGCTGGCCACCAACTGGATCGCGCAGCGCTTTGGCTGCCTGGCGCTGACGATTGAGATGCCGTTCAAGGACAACGCGCAGTTGCCCAACCTTGACACCGGTTGGAGCGGCGAGCGATCGCGCAAGCTGGGGGCCAGTGTGCTGCAACCTTTGCTGGCCATGCTGTAGAAAAGCAATTGCTATGGTATTTATAGCTATATAGTCATGTTATTCGGGGTCTAGGGGCCATTTTTGCAAATACAACTCTAGCCCAGATACCTCACACACACCACCCGAAAGCCCGTCCCATGCCCAACACCCGAAGCGCAAATGCCGTCCGCCTGGAATTCGCAGCCGACTCCCTGGTTCAAACCAACCTGTCAGGCGCAGCCTTCACCGGCGACTGGCTCTGGGTGGCGGGTGATGAAGCCTGCGGTGTCGACCGTCTGCGCCGGCTCGAACCGGTAGGGCAAGAGTCCTTGCGCTTCGGCGAGGTGCGCGACTTCCCCTTGGCCGATCTGCTGGACTTGCCCGGCGCGGCCGATGATGAGGCCGACCTGGAAGGCATGGCGGTGGCGAACGGCTTCTTGTGGGTGGTGGGCTCACACGGCTTGAAACGCAAAAACACCAAGCCCGACCGCGACCACGCCGACAACGCCAAGCGGCTGGCCAAGGTTTCGCTCGACGGCAACCGCCGCCTGCTGGCCTGTCTGCCCATCGAAAACGACGCCAACGGCGAACCCTGCCTGGTGCGAAAGGCCAAGGACGGCCGCAGTGCCAAGCGGCTGAAAGGTGATGCGGAACAGAACCTGCTCACCCAGGCGCTGGCCAAGGACCCGCACTTTGGGCCCTACATGGCAATCCCGGGCAAGGACAACGGCTTTGACGTGGAAGGCCTGGTGGTGGACGGCAACAGATTGCTACTCGGCTTGCGGGGGCCGGTGCTGCGCGGTTGGTCTGCCTTGCTCGAAATCGCGGTGGAGGCACGCGGGGATCAGCTGCGATTGGTTCCCCTGGACGAGAGCGGCTTGCTGATCCGCAAACACTTCATACAACTCGATGGCCTGGGCGTGCGCGACCTGCACTTCTCCGGTGATGACCTTTACATCCTGGCCGGCCCGACCATGGTGCTGAACGGAGAAATCCGCGTTTTCAAATGGCCCGCAGCCAAGCCCTTGCTGGCCGCCAACCGCGACCCCATTCGGTTTGAGTCGGCACTGACCGAGTCGGTGTCGCTGCCCCACGGTCGCGGCACCAACCGTGCCGAGGCGATCTGCGACCTGCCACCCGCGCTATCGGGGGGTAAGCCGAGTTGGCTGGTGTTGTACGACGCGCCCGGTGCCGACCGCAAGGAGGGCGAACGCACAGTCTTTGGAGATGTGTTGCGGCACGATTGAGTGTCACCACTCCGTTTTGCTAAGACCCCATGCCTGTCTGCCCTGCAATAGATCCCACCGCCCCGGTTCAATTTGTCATCAATGGCGCTGCGGGGAGCAGCGGTGCAGACGCCAAGCGTGTGGTCATCGAAGCCGCACTACAGGCAGCCGGGCGGCGCGGAGATTTGTTATTCAGCCGCCCCGGCGACCTGCCCAACGTGGCATGGCAGGCCGCGACACAGGCAAAAGCCATGCAAACGGCCGTGGTCGCCGTCGGTGGTGATGGCACCATCAACACCGTTGCCCAGGCCGCACACGCCCTGGGCTGTGCGATGGGGGTGGTGCCCCAAGGTACGTTCAATTATTTCGCCCGCACACATGGCATTCCTGCGGACCCGGCGCAGGCTGTGCAGCTCTTGCTGGACAGCACACCGTTGCCGGTGCAGGTGGCCGCCGTCAACGACAGGGTGTTCCTGGTCAACGCGAGCTTGGGCCTGTACCCCGATCTGCTGGAAGAACGCGAGGCCTACAAGGCACGCTTCGGGCGCAGCCGGTGGGTGGCGTTCTGGGCGGCCAGCGCCACACTGCTGCGCGCGCAGAGGAAGCTGCAGCTGTCCATTGAACAGGGCTCGGCGGCGCGCCAGGTGCGAACCTTGACGCTGTTCGTAGGCAACAACCGGCTGCAGCTGGATCAGGTGGGTGTACATGCCGACAGTGGTTCGGCACAAGCACCAGAAGATGGCAGCATCACCGCGGTGATGCTGCGGCCCATCGGCTCGTTGTCGATGCTCCGGCTGATGCTGAAGGGCGCCATGGGCACCCTCGGCGACGCACACAGCGTGGAACACTTCGAGTTCGAACGTATGGTGGTGCGCCCCACCCTCACCGCTGGCCGCCGCGGGGTGAAAGTCGCTTTCGACGGTGAAGTGGCGCGGATGCGCACGCCGCTGCACTTCCGGGTACTCGACAAGCCGCTGTATTTGCTGAAGCAGCGCCCCCCGGACACAGCAATCGACACCGCCGCCCACCCCGAAGGACCGGGCGCATGAGCGTGGTACTGCAGATCTCGGACACCCACTTCGGAACCGAACAGGCACCCGTCGTCGAAGCCCTGGCTGCGCTGGCCCGGCAAACGAAGCCTGATCTGCTGGTGCTCTCGGGCGACATCACGCAGCGCGCGCGGCCAGCGCAGTTCACGGCGGCACGTGCGTTTGTGGACCGCTTAGGCATCCCGGTGCTGGCCATCCCGGGCAACCATGACATACCGCTTTTCGATCTGTGGACGCGTTTGCGCCGTCCCTATGCCCATTTCACCGCGGCCTTCGGCTCCGATCTGGAACCCGTGTATGCCTCGGACGACCTGATGGTGGTGGGCGTTAACACCACCCGAGCCTGGCGGCACAAGGATGGTGAAGTGTCCGGCCACCAGATCGACCGCGTAGCCCGTATGCTGGCCGATGCCCAACCCGCGCAGTTGCGCGTCGTGGTCGTACACCAGCCGGTAGCCGTGACGCGGGCCGAGGACAAGCCCAACCTGCTGCGCGGGCACGCTGTCGCAATCCAACGCTGGTCCACGGCCGGTGTGGACCTGGTGATGGGCGGGCATATCCACCTGCCCTACGTGATGGTGCTGCAGGGGCTGGCGCGGCCAGCGTGGGCCGTGCAGGCCGGCACGGCGGTCTCATCCAGGGTGCGCCAAGGGGTTCCCAATTCGGTGAACCTGCTGCGCTGGGGCACAGATTCGCCATCCGGCTGCTGCGCCATAGAGCAGTGGGATTTCTCCGCCACCCAGCAGGCGTTTGCCCGTGCCGCGGTCACCGAGGTCCGACCAGCCAGACTCTGACACCACGGCAGTTTAAGCATCCATCTCGAATATTTGTTCTAGATATCTATGCTGGATGCGTGCCACACGCTACAACCCCCACCCGACCCTGGCCACCAACTGGGTGGCGCAGCGCTTTAGCTGCCTGGCGCTGACGATTGAAACGCCGTTCAAGGACAACGCGCAACTGCCAAACCTTGAGGCTGGGTGGAGTGGTGAGCGTTCGTGCAAGCTGCGGAGCTAGTGTGTTGCAGCCTTTGTTGGCGATGCTGTATAAATTCAATCGCTATCGTATTTATAGCGTATTAGTGATATTTAACGAGGGCTAGCGGCTGATTTTGCAAAACACTCCCGGCCAGGCCCCTCGCGGAAGGCGGACGGCGTGGCTTGCGTTCTCCGGCTCGCTTCGCGGGCGACTGCGTTTGTTTGTGAATGTTGTTGCGTCAACGCTTGAGTTTGCGCGCCGACTCTGTGGCAACCGCAAGTGCGGCCTGCGTCCGCAAACCCCACCACCCGCCTTCGGCGACGGAATGGCACGCGAACTTGAATACCCGCTCAAGACGCATGTCAGTCATGCACATCGCCAGATCGTGGATGTTCAATCGCGGCTTAGCCCAATTTGCTTTTCACCGAACTGCGTTATGTATTCAGGCGTGAGCTCTTCCAACGTTCTATTTCCCTCCCTTAAGAGATCGGTTAGGCGTTGCCCTATCCATTCAATCGGTTGGCTTGCAACTAACAATGTGTGGATTGACCAGAAAACGCCCTTTTCAGCACAGCGCTCAAAATGAGCGCCTACTGCAAACGTATAAGACAAGTCTTCGCGGAACTCCGTGTCATACCAAATGGGTTCCAAATAGAGCTCAATCATGTACTTTGTCGAGAACGTGGCTGTTCGCACTTCCTTTCTGAGGATTCGTCCAGGTTTGCGATAGGGATTGCACTCAAGCTCAAAACCCCAGCTATGTTCAAACGCACTCCAAATGGCATCAAATTTTTCTAGCGGAGCAATAAACTGGTCAAATTTGTCTTGATCAGGACGTCTCACATTAGGCCCCTTTCATTGGAGTTGATAGACGAATATAGCTCCAATGGAACACCCGCTTTGAAGGGGCGCTCCCGTCTTAAACGTCGCAGCGCTCCAGCAATTCGTATTCCCGCCAGCAACACCCCCAGGGCTGGCGGATCGGGTGTCCGTTCATCGGCCTCAACTCGCGGTTGCCACAGAGCAGGCGGGCCCAAAACGGGGTTCACAAAAGAATGTCGGCAAAACAAACACAGACGCCCGCGACTGACGGCCAGGGAACGGATACCCGGTCCGCCAGCCCGCACAGACCAAGGCGTGCAATGCAGGCGCAGCCACCATTCGCTATTAGAAACATAGTGGCATAGGCATATTTCACGAGGGCTACAGGCCATTTTCATAAAGACCAATAATTTCTACAGATATTTAGAATAATTGTTCTAGAACATTTATACTAGATGCATGCCGCAAGCCACAACACCCATCCCCCACCCCACCGCAGCCGAGCTCGATCTGCTGCGCATCCTCTGGCGAACTGGCCCAGCCGATGCCAAGCTGGTGCATGAAGCCCTGCTGGACGAGCGGCCTGATGCGACCTATGCCACCGTGTTGCGCCAGTTGCAGGTCATGTTTGGCAAGGGGCTGTTGACGCGGGATGAGAGCCAGCGGCCGCAGCGCTACGCGCCGGCACAAAAGCAGGACAAGCTGCAAACCCATTTGCTGAAAGATCTGATCACCAAGGCCTTTGCCGGTTCGGGCAAAGCCCTGGTGTTGGCCGCACTCAAAGGCCATGTCAGTGCCAAGGAGCGTGCCGACATCCAGAAGCTCTTGCACACAACACAGGACGACGCGAAGTGAGCCCGCTCGCCATGGAGTGGGTGGTGCCGGCCCTGGGTTGGGCCTTGCTGCATTTTGTGTGGCAGGGTGTCATTGTTGGTGCACTGGCCTGGCTGGCATTGGCGATCTTGCGCAACGCCAGTCCGCGTTCGCGTTATGCGGTGTGTGCGCTGGGGTTGTTTGTCTGCTTGTGCCTGCCGCTGACCCACATGGACTGGATGCTGGATGCCACTACCGATGCCTTGCCTTCGGCTGCAGCGGCGGACACTCCCGACTGGTTGCAGTCCGTGGCCACGCAATTGCCGGCCCTGGTGGCGGCCTGGAGTCTGGGTGTGGGCCTGATGGCGCTGCGCCTGGGTGCGGGCCTTGCCTGGGTGGGCGTGCTGCGGCGCCGTGCCATCCCCGCCCCTGCGGTGTGGCAGGCCCGGCTGGATGCGCTGGCGCTGCGCATGGGTGTGCAGCGCAAGGTCTTGCTACAAGTGTTGCCGGATCTGGCCAGCCCCATCACGCTGGGTTGCCTGCGGCCGCTGGTGCTGATACCCAGCGCCTTGCTCAGTGGCATGCCGGTGCATTTGCTGGAGGCCTTGTTGGCCCATGAACTGGCCCATGTGCGCCGCTGGGATTACGTTGCCAACCTGCTGCAAAGCGTCGTCGAGGCCTTGCTGTTCTTTCACCCCGTGGTGTGGTGGTTGTCGAGCCGCATGCGGGATGCACGGGAAGAAGTGGCCGATGAATTGGCCGCCGATGCACTGGGCAATGATCCCCGGCGTATGGCGCTGGCCTTGCACGAACTGTCACTGCAACAACAAGCCTCCTCCACCCCCCGGTTGGTGATGCCCGCTGGCGGCGGAAAACTCCTGCAACGGTTGGAACGACTGATGGCACCACAAGCCCACACCTCCAGCTGGAAGATGGCGCTGCCCGCCTTGGTTCTGGCCTGCTCCAGCCTGTGGGTCCAGGCCCGCAATACGCCGGACACGACCAGCCTCGTGCAAGAGCCCGTTGCGGCCACCGTGGTCGCTACCGCCAACCCGATAACGCCAACGCCAACACCGGCCCTTGCGGCGGCACCACCACCCAAGGCTAGGCAGTTGTTGCAGTTGCCGGTTAATGCCAAACACGCCCTGGTGCTGGAAGAACGCACGGGCCGCATCGTCATGGCAAAGGACGCCGACGCCGAGGTGCCGATTGCCTCCATCACCAAACTGGTGACGGCCATGGTGGTGCTGGATGCCAAGCCGAACCTGCAGGAGACGCTGCGCATAACCCAGGACGATGTGGACATGCTCAAACACAGCGCTTCGCGCATCCCTGTGGGCGCGGAAATGACACGGCTGACGGCCCTGAAACTGGCGCTGATGTTGTCCGAAAACCGTGCTGCTGCGGCCCTGGCGCGCAACTACCCCGGCGGCACACCAGCCTTTGTGTTGGCCATGCAGGCCAAGGCACGCAGCCTGGGTCTGACCCATACGGTACTGGCCGACCCCACCGGCCTGTCACCCGCCAATATCTCCACAGCCACCGAGGTCGCCAAGATCGCAGCCGCGGCTTCGCGCTACGCCGCCATCGCCAGCATCAGCAGCGACCGCAGTACCAGCGTACCGGTCAACGGCCGAACACGCGCGGTGCACAATACCAACAAGCTGGTCGGCGGCAACGGCTGGGATATTCAGCTGTCCAAGACCGGCTACACCGATGAGGCCGGCCGCTGTTTGACGATGCGCATCAAGAGTGGCGACAAACACTTCACCGTGGTGCTGCTGGACGCCGACGGCTCGGCGCACCGCCTGCGCGATGCCACACGCATCCGCGCATCGCTGGCCAAGCTGCACAACATCTAGCAAAGTTTCCAAGTCAAGCAACGCTGTTTCGTTCGGGCTGAGCCTGTCGAAGCCCTTCGACAGGCTCAGGGCGAACGGGTGTGGTTTGACTCGGGGAACTTTCCATCGACACGTAACCCGGCTGGGCCCGACCCGGCAATCCATACCACCATGCAACGCCGTTCCTTCCTCGGCGCGGGCGCAGTTGCGCTCGCCGCATTGCCCCGCGCCAACCATGCGCTGACGCCGGTGCTGGCCAACACCGCCGCCATGCCGCCCGTGGCTGGGGTGCCCTTGCGCATATTCGCGGCGCTTCCACCCATCGCTGCTGTGCGTGCCACCACCGACCGCCTGATTGACATTGCCGTGTGCAGGCGGCCGTTTCGGGCCCAAGGTCCGCGCATAGAGTCCGAACGGCGCTACGGCAAAACGATAGTCCACCACTACGGCCATGGCGGCAGTGGCTGGTCCTTGTCCTGGGGCTCGGCACGATTGGCCTTGCCAATGATCATGGCCACTGGCGAGCGGCAGATTGCGGTCATTGGTTGCGGCGCCATAGGCCTGAGCACGGCGCGGGTTGCGCAACAACACGGTCTGCAGGTGCGCATCTACTGCAAGGAGCAGCCGCCCGAGGTGGCATCGTCGGCAGCCGCTGGTCTGTGGACGCCAGACTCGCGCATCTGCACCGAAGAGTTTGCAACACCGGTCTTTGCGCAGCGCTGGGAGTGGATGGCACGGTCGTCGTTCAAAACCTACCAAAGCCTGCTCGGCCTGGCCGAGAACCCGGTTGAATGGCGCGATGGCTATTTCCTGTCAGACATTCCTTTCGACCAGCCCCTGAACATTGAAGACGGTGAACCCGACTACCCCGATCTGAATACACGCCTGGCCGACATGCGGCCCAGGTCAGTGCTGCTCAGGCCAGACGAACACCCGTTCCGTGTGCCCCATGTGCGGCGCTTCACACAGATGACGTTCAACATCGCCAGCTACCAACGTCTGCTGGTGGACGACTTTTTGCGCGCCGGTGGCGAGATCGTGCAGCGCACGTTTGAACACCCACGGCAATTTTCCGATCTGCGCGAACGCACCGTCGTCAACTGCACCGGTTATGGGGCGCGGGCGCTACTGGGTGACACCTCCATCATCCCGGTGCGCGGGCAGACGGCGCGCCTAGTGCCGCAAGCGGAGGTGGACTATGCACTCATCTACCGCGGGCACAACCTTGTCATGGTGCCGCGCCGCGATGGCCTGCTGGTGGCCGCACAGGGCGCCTACGATTTCAACAATAACGACACCGATGTTGACCGCGCGCTGTCCCATGCAGCGGTCGAGCGCCTGGCCGGCCTATTCGCCTAACCATTCAACCACTTCCGAAAAGGAAAACCACTATGAACGCCTTGCGAAGACTTGCGGCCCGCATTGCAATCACCTTCATTTCTGCTGCGTGTTGTGTGCCTCTCAGCAGTTGGGCCGACCATGATCCCGCGAAGATACGCGCCGTCGTCGACACCACCATCCAACCGCTGATGGCAGAGCACGAGGTTCCCGGCATGGCAGTTGCTGTTACGGTCGACGGCCAGGCCTTTGTGTTCCATTACGGCGTGGCGTCACGGGAGGCCAATACACCCGTCGGCGAAGCCACGCTGTTTGAACTCGGCTCCATCAGCAAGACCTTTGCTGCCACGCTGGCCTCTTATGCGCAGGTGCGGGGACAGTTGTCACTGGACGACCACCCCGGCCGCTACATTCCAGAGTTGAAGGGCAGCGCGATCAACAAGGCAAGTCTGCTCAACCTCGGCACCTACACCGCGGGCGGTTTGCCGCTGCAATTTCCCGATGGCGTGACGGACGACCAGATGACGGACTATTTTCGGCACTGGAAGCCGCACGCCGCACCCGGCATATTGCGCAGGTATTCCAACCCCAGCATTGGGTTGCTCGGGTACATCACGGCGCTTGCCATGCACACTGATTTTGCCGACGCCATGGAGAACCAGATCTTCCCGCAGTTGGGTCTCACAGGCAGCTATATCCGTGTGCCGGACCATGCAATGGTCCACTACGCATGGGGCTACGACACCACGAACAAAGCGATACGCGTGAACCCCGGCGTGCTTGCGACGCAGGCCTATGGCATCAAGTCCACGGTCACGGACATGATTCGTTATGTGCAAGCGAACATTGACCCGAGCCAGCTAGAGGAATCCATGCAACGCGCAGTGGACGGCACACATGTGGGCTACTTCAGAAGCGGCGACATGGTGCAGGGACTCGGGTGGGAGCAATACCACTATCCCGTTACCTTGAAACGGCTGCTGAGCGGCAACTCCTACACCATGATCCTGAAACCCGTCGCTGCGAAGAAACTCTCCAAACCGCAAGTGCCCTCCGGGCCTACGCTGTTCAACAAGACCGGCTCCACGGGCGGATTCGGTGCCTATGTCGCATTCGTGCCGCAGAAAAAATTGGGCATCGTGATGCTGGCGAACAAAAACTATCCAATTCCCGCGCGCATCGAGGCAGCTCACGCGATCCTGGAACAACTCGCACCATTGGCGAAATAGGTTCCGCCCGGCATTGCCCGGTATTGCGCATTTGCATCGCACAAGCCTCGGGGTGTACTTGCGCGCACCGTCTGTGTCCTGGCGCACGTGGTATTTTGGGTTTGCGCATAGCATGCGGGGATGTGTAAAACAAACTACCCTGGAGAGGGGCTGCCATGATCAGTGACATCGCAGCCTACTTGCAAATTTCCCCGTGGCCTTTGCAAGTTGACGTAGTCTTCTGGTCGGCATTGATACTGGTCGCGGGCGGCAGCCTGGGCGAGATTGTTTTTCGCAAGGCGGGGCTGCCCCGCATCGTGGGCTATAGCGCCGCCGGCATGGTCATTGCCGTGATTGGTCACGGTGCCAGCGACCGTTATCTGACGGGCGTGTTGCAGGTTATCGTGGACCTGGCCCTGGGCCTGCTGTTGTTTGAACTGGGCAGCCGCGTGAGCCTGCGCTGGTTGCGCGCCAACCCGGCGCTGCTGTGCACCAGCCTGGCGGAAGCCTTTCTCAGTTTCCTGGCCACGTTTGCGGCGCTGCGCTGGCTCGGGCTGAACCTGAATGTGGCCCTGGCCTGTGCCACGCTGACGATGGCAACCTCGGCTGCGGTCGTTGGCCGCGTCGCCAGCGAGCTGCGCTCCGCCGGCCAGGTGACCGAACGCATGGTCATCATGACCGCACTGAACACGCTGATTGCCGTGTTATTGCACAAGCTGGTCCTGGCCTGGCTGCACCTGGACACGGCCGGCAACTGGATGCTGGCCATTACCCAGCCGCTGTATACCTTTGGTGGCTCGGTGCTGGTTGCGGCCTTGTTGTGCGGCCTGGTGGCATGGATCGCCCGCCGACTGGACCTGCGCGATGAAAACTCCGTGCTGCTGTTGCTCGGACTCATCATGCTGGCGCTGACGACCGCGCGCATGCTGAATCTGTCCACCCTGCTGGTGCCTTTGCTGGCCGGTGTGATGCTGCGCAATACATCCCAGCGCCCCTGGGTGTGGTCGCGCCACTTCGGCACGGCGGGTGGTGTATTGGTGTTGATGCTGTTTGTAATCGTTGGCGCATCATGGTCGGTGCAGTCGCTGGTTGTGGGTGGTGTCGCCGCGGTGGTGTTGCTGCTGACCCGCACCGTCGTCAAAGGTGCGGTGGTGGTAGCCGGTGCGCGCTGGAGCGGCATCAACCTGCGCCAGTCCCTGGCACTGACGCTGGCACTGACACCTATTTCAGGCACCGCACTGGTGCTGTTGGCGGAACTGCAGATCGACCACCCCGCCTTTGCGACCCAGGTCGCACCGGTTGTCTTCAGCGCCATTGCGATCATGGAATTGCTGGGGCCCGTGGTCGTGCAATGGGCCTTGCGCATATCGGGCGAACTGCCCGCCCCCACCACACCGATCCGAGGAGCACAACCATGAGTCTGGGCAACTTTGCCGAGTCACGCGGCTTGAGCATGGGCGTGGAGCTGGAACTGCAAATTGTCAACCTGCATGACTTCGACCTCAGCCCCGGTTCGGCCGATTTATTGCGCCTGGTCAACAAGCGCAAACTGCCGGGTCTGGTGACGCCCGAAATCACCGACAGCATGATTGAGCTGTGCACCGGCGTGTGCAGCAGCCACGCGGAGGTGCTGTCACAACTCACCGAGATTCGCGATGCGCTGGTGGACTGTGCCGCGCATTTGAACCTGGGCTTGAGCGGCGGCGGCACACACCCGTTCCAGCAATGGAGCGAGCGCCGCATCTACGACACACCACGCTTCCACCAGGTGGCCGAACTGTATGGTTATTTGTCCAAGCAATTCACGATCTTCGGCCAGCATGTACACATAGGCTGTCCCGGGCCGGACCAGGCCTTGGTGTTGTTGCATGGCCTGTCACGTTTTATCCCACACCTGATTGCGCTGTCGGCCTCGTCACCTTTTGTGCAGGGCACGGACACCGGTTTTCATTCGGCCCGGCTGAATTCGGTGTTTGCGTTTCCGCTGTCGGGCCGCGCGCCGTTTGTGCTGACCTGGGACGACTTCAATGTGTTCTTCGACAAGATGGCGCGCACCGGTGTTGTCAAGAGCATGAAGGATTTTTACTGGGACATACGCCCCAAGCCCGAATACGGGACCATTGAGGTGCGCGTGCTCGACACCCCACTGACCATCGAGAAGGCGGCGGCCATGGCCGGCCTGGTGCAGTGCCTGGCGCGCTGGATCAGCATGGAGCAGCCCTTCGAGCCCACCGAGGACGACTACCTGCCCTACACCTTCAACCGCTTCCAGGCCTGCCGCTTTGGGCTGGACGGGACGTTCGTCGATCCCAAGACAGGTGAACACCGCAGCTTGCGCAACGACATCCACGCTACGCTGACGGCCCTGCAGCCGCACGCCATAGCGCTCCAGGCCGAGGCCGCCCTCGCCTTCGTGCGCGGTGAACTGGCAGGTAGCGGCAACGACGCAACATGGATTCGAGACGTGGCGCAGCGCGAACATCTGCTGGCGGAAGTGGTGCGCCAGCAGTGCCAGCGCTGGGCAAGGCAGGCGCAGTAGGTATGGAAGATTCTGCGCGGGATTTTCTTCTCCAGGCCAGCGTCGCCGCCAACCGCTTGGGTGCCTCGTGCAACCAACTTTGCCGCAACAACTGGCCGACGGTGGCAGCATCCGCGTGGGGCAGAATCACCTTAACACCCACCACCTTGGCACCCCAGCGCAGCGCCTGGTAGGCATCCGGTTGCAGGTCGATCAGGGGCTTGAGCTGCACCTACGCCATTGCTTGGACGGCAAACTTGCCTGGCATGCTGATCACCGTATCAAACGCCCGGAAGTCACTTCCAGCGTCGGTGTTGCGTAATACCAATCGGATAGTTCCACCTTCGCGCTCTACAAAACTCTTCACCGCGTCCATGCCAACGCCCCGGCCCGACACCTCTGTCACTACCGCAGCAGTGGAGAATCCTGGCGCAAAAATCAGTTGCGCAATTTCTTCGGGGCTGGCTTGTTGATCTGCCCCTATGAGCCCCTTTTCAATGGCACTTTTCCGTATGAAGGCAAGCGCCAGTCCGGCACCATCATCGCCGAGCGTAAAGACGAGTTGACCACCCGCCAAGGACACATCCAGGTTGATGTGCCCCGCCGCTGGTTTGCCCTTGGCCACGCGGTTTTCTGGTGCCTCAATGCCGTGATCCATAGAATTGCGGTACAGGTGCATGAAGACGTTTTTCATCAAGTCGGCAATCTGCGTGCGCAGCACAACGTTGTGGTCGTCAATGCTGATTTTTGGAGGCTCTTTGGACAACTCTTTGGCAAGCGATGGCAAAGACTCCACAATGCCCTCCAACGCGTCGTGCACCCGCACCGTACCCAGCATTTCCAGCATGTGGTGCACCCGTTGATGTGCTGCCCGCATGGATGCCAAGTCATTGCCACGCACGGATTCGTCCAACACTTCCAGTGCGTCCTGGATGTCTTGTTTCTGTACCATAAGGTATTTCTCGACACCCGCGCGACGCCCGGGCCCGGTTCTACCCAATTTGACTTTATTAATGTGTGCGTACTCTTCAATGGAAACAGATACGCTGGCCAGTTCCTTGAGGAGTTTTTCTTGGTTCCACACCGCATCAGGGTGTTGCCGCAATTCGTCGTAGCTCTGTTCAGCCTCGTGTACCAAGTTTGTCAGGTAGTGCAAGCCGTAGGTACGCGAATTGCCTTTGATGGTGTGCATGTTGCGAAACAGTTGGGTAACCATCTCGGGGTTAAGGCCATCCTTGGGCGTGGCCCCCACCTCTTCGAGGATTTTTTTGTTTTCAGCCAAGAACTCGATGGTGCCGTCAATAAAGCCAGAGAACTTCTCTTGGCTGATGGCCAAAATTTGGCCAATGATGTCGAGTTCGCGTTTTTGCTGGCCCGCTGCAGCGGCCAAGACCTTGAGCTCGGTCACGTCGCGCACGCACAGCATGAGCTTATCGATGGTGCCACCGTCGTCATAGATAGGCGACCAGCTCAGCGCGAGCGACTTCACGCGCCCATCGGCCATGGCCTTGTCGAACTCGATAGGGAGCAGGTGCGAGTTGAATTCGTACTGCATCTCATCTTCGCCGATCACAGAGTTGATAACGACGTCAACCTGCGACAACGTATCGGCACCCAGGTTAGAGCTGCTGAAAACCAGCTCCTTCAGCGGCCGATTCGCGATTTCGTTGGTTTCAAAAATAGCGGCCATGTAAGCTGAGTGCTCGGGGTGAATGTCCCCGCCTTTTACCACTGTAAGAACACCCTGAGGCATGTTCTGCAGCATAGCGTTGATGGCGCTGGTTTTCTGGCGAAGCTGCTCCGTGCGTTCACCCAAGCGTTGGCGCATGGTGTCTAGGCCCCTGAGCAGTTGCGATGTTTCATCCTTACCTTTGGCTTTGAGTACAACAGTCATGTCACCATCACCCATGCGCCGCGCCCAGTCTACCGCTAGCTGCAGCGGGTGCGTTACGTGCCGGCTGACCAACAGTCCCAGTGCCACCCCCACGCCAACGTTGAGCAGCAGCAGCAGGGCTGTCGTGTTGCGGCTAAACCGATACTTCGCCGTATTGGTGTCGGCCAGTAGCTTGGCCTCCTGCTCTTTGAGTTGCGACAAGCCGAACATGCTGTTGCCCAATTGGTTGCTGTGGGGCTCGACCTCATTTTTCAGGAAGAGCATCAGGTCGCTTGGCTCTGCCATCTCGACTTTTCCGACCATTGACCCCAGGGCATCGGCCATTTCCTTGTCCTTGGCGGACAATTCTCGCAACTTGTTCAATTGCTGCTTGCCTTCGGGGGACGTAATAAGTTTTGCAGCCTGTTCTATCAGGTCAGTACTCTTGGCGCGGGTTTCCTTCAAGCGTTTGAGTGCGCTCCTGCGGTCACCCATGCCGGTGGCTAGCAGCGCATCGCGCAGTGCGACGGCGGCATTGAGTCGTTCAACATTGGCCTCCTTGAACAACGACAGGCCCAACAGTTCACGCTCGTACAGCACTGTGCCGGCGGCATCAATTTGATGCATGTTGTACAACGCAAAACTACCGAGCCCGGCACCAAGTACTGTGACGCATACGAAGGCAACCACCAGCTTGCTGGCGATCTTGAAGTCTGACAGTTGCATGGCCGTATTTCCTTGCTTGTAAGTAAGTGCGACATTAAAAGTCCCACGAGCCTTGATCATGATACCGCTGGTATTTCTACCAATACCCCCGTATCTTTACGGGTAAGAAATTCAAGCATATGAGAACAAATATGGCACGAGTTTGTGGCTTCCAAACGCCTTTGACCTGATGCGACATGGATTCGCGACGTGGCGCAGCGCGAACACTGCTGGCGGAAGTGGTGCGCCAGCAATGCCAGCGCTGGGCCGGGCAGCCTGCATAGGCGGGGGCTACAGGAACCCGTCGGGCCGTTGGTGGGACTGGCGCCGTGCCCGAAAGGCCATTGGCGGCACCCCGTAGTGCGCCTTGAACGCGCGGCTGAACGACGCACGGTCCACATACCCCACGGCCGCCACCGCCTGGTCGATGGTGGCGTGGTCCTCCAACAGCAGCTTGGCGGCCTCCAGACGCAAACGCATGGCATAGGCCTGCAGCGTCAAACCCGTTTCGGCCTTGAAGCGGCGCAGCAAGTTGCGCGGACTGGTGTGCAGCGCGGCAGCCAGCGTAGGCACGTCGGGCGGCTCGGTGAATGCGGCGCGCAAGCGCTGCTGGGCCGCGGCCACCAGCGTGTCGTGGGTGCTGGGGCTTGGCAGCAGCGGGAAGTAATTGCTCTGCGGTCCACGCCGGTGGTCGAACAACATGGCGGCCGCCACGCGTTGTGCCAGATCCAACCCCGCCACTTGCTCCACCACCGCCAGTGCCAGATCGATGCCGGCGCTGCCGCCGCCACTGGTCATGATGTCGCCGTCGCGCTCCACCATGTGCTCAAAACGCCATAACACCGCCGGGAAAGCCTCACGCACCTCGCGCGCGTCACCCCAAAATGTAGTCGCGCGTTTGCCGTCCAGCAAGCCAGTGCCGGCCAGCACCTGGGCGCCGGCACACACGCTGGCGAGTTGGCGACCGGGGCGAAACCAAGCGGGCAACAACTGGCGCAGCGGCGCACTACCGGCCAACACCACGGCCACCGGCCCACGCGCGGCAGGCACTAGCACCAAGTCGCAGTCAGCCATGGCATCCAACCCGGCCTGCGGCTTCAATGCCACGCCGTGTGCGCCCACCGGCTTCTTGGACGCTGCCAACAAACAGGTTTCAAACACGGTGCGGCCTGCGTAGCGGTTGGCACTGTGCAAGACCTCCAGCACATTGGCCACGCTGGACACCACGGTCTCGGGCTGGATGGGAATGGCGATTTTCATGTTGTCTGATTGAACCACAAGGTTGTCTATTTGGCCACTCCTCAAAAACGCCCTCCGTACCTAGAATTCCAACCACAGCCCCCCCAACCCTTACGAAAGAACACAGCAGCCATGACACCCACCCCCGACCACGCCCTTGTATTGGTGGATTACCAGCAAGGTTTTGACCACCCCAGTTGGGGCCGCCGCAACAACCCCGACGCCGAACAACAGGCCCAACGCCTGCTGGCACACTGGCGCGCCCACGGTGCCCCGGTAGTCATCGTGCGGCATGACTCGACGGAAGAGAATTCCACGCTGCGCCCCGACCAACCCGGAAACGCCCTGAAACCCGGCTTCGAGCCGCGCGACGGTGAGTTGTTGTGCGCCAAGCAGGTGCACAGCGCGTTCATTGGCACGCCGCTGCAAGCCTGGCTGGATGCGCGCGGCGTGAAGGACATCACCATCTCCGGCATCAGCACCGACATGTGCACGTCCACCACCACCCGCATGGGCTGCGATCTGGGTTTTCACATGCACTTTGTAGAGGACGCTTGTGTGTGCTTCGAGCAGCGCGATCCACACGGCGAAGCCCTGGCGCCGGAGCTGCTGCACCGGGCGCACATCACGACGCTGGGCAGCGATTTCGCCCGTGTCGTGCGCACGGACGATGTAGTAGCCTGACTCAGACCAGTGTCGCCGCCAGCCGCTTGGGCGCCTTGCGCAACCAGCTTTGGCGCAGCAATTGGCCGACCGTGGCGGCATCGGCGCGGGCCAGGATCACCTTGATGCCGACCACCTTGGCGCCCCAGTGCAGGGCCTGGTAGGCATCCGGCTGCAGATCGATCAGCGGCGCACGCTGGGCCTCATCCACAAACACATGCAGCACCTCCTCGCCGGGTGGCATGGTTGCAAAAATCTTGCTGCCAATGCGGAACGAGGTGTAGTGGAAGTGCGGCGCCTCGGTGGCCTCTGGCAGGGCCAGTGCGATCTGGCGGGCCTGCTCGGCCTTCATGGCTGCTTATCGGCGGCCGTGCTGCCCGTCACCGGTGTCAGCAGATTCGCGTCGCGGGCCAATAACCACTTGCCGTGTTCCTTTTTAAGCACCGTTAGCGTGTGGCCGGCACGTTCCATGGGGGCGGCGCCACCGGGCGGAGTGGCGGTCACCCGCAGGCGCGTCCACATAAAAGCCCAGTCGCCGCTGACGGTAATTTCCTGGATCTCGCTATGGCCTTCGATGGGTGCTTGCCCGCCCGCCGGTGGCCTTGAGACGGCCGCGAACTCCGCCTTGCGCATGGGTGGGCGCCCGGGCAGCAGAAACACCACGTCATCGGTCATCAAGCCCAAAACGGTATCCACATCGCCGGACTTGGTTGCGTCCATCCAGGTGCTGACGAGTTGTCGGATTTGTACTTCATCGTTATCCATGTTTCCCCCCTTCTCAGGTGTTTGGATGAGGCAGACTAAAGGACCCCATCGGTACATGCTGGCATGGGCGCCCATTGTGCGCCTCTACCACCACATCAGCGCGGCCAAGCCGAGAAGCCATTACTGGGCCTGTGCGCGGCCCATTGGAACAGGCGCCTAGGCCCGGGACGGCCGCAGGAACGCGTAGACCAGCCAGGTCACCAGCAACCAGCCCAGCGTGATAGCCAGGATGAAAAATTTGATGCTGGCAAAAATCGCTGCCGGCCAGGCCAGACCGTACACGGATTCGGTCAATACCATTTGGGTCAGGAAGTAATTTTCAAGCGCGTCGGTAATGGCCATGCCCCAGGACGACCATGCGACCCATCGGGTAACGGTTTGCATTTTTGGGCCAAGCAAGGGCAGCATGACCCACAGGCTGACAAAAATGGCGGCGGGATACAGCAGCATGAACAGGTAGTCAACGCCCAGGCTCAGCGTCGCCAACTTGGTGGCCTGTGTGTCCCAACTGCGCAGGATGTCCGCACACGTGTGGGTATAGGCGCACAGTTCAAACGACACAATACCCAGCGCAGCGGCAGATGTTCGGATGCCTTCATCGATGATGGCAATGACCGCACCAACCATTAGCGTGAAAGCCAGCAGGAACCACCAGGTGTATTTCAGGATGTGCCGTGGCATGGTGTGCTGTGTTTTGTCTCGGAACATGGGATGTGCGGGGGATCGGACGATACTCCTAATTCAATAGCAATACAGGCATATTTTACGGGGGCTAGTGGCACTTTTTTTTGCACAAATTCCGTCGCCAGCTCCGCATGATGACGACGATCCGGCACGCGATCTTTTCTGAAGGCCTCTGTGCAGTCACCACCACTTTTCGCGAATACGTCCACAGTCCGATGGGTGCATTGCGCTGGCCTTCTTCGACTGCCAGATCGCGGGGTGCGCAGCGCTTCGCAGGGTGGACGAGGCCACATGCGAACTTAAGCGCGTGTATGTGCGGCCTGTGGCGCGGGGCCTGGGCCGTCAGTCGGTGCAGCACATGCTGCAGGTGGCCACGGCTACCGGCTACCGGCGCATGTGCCTGGACGTGTTGCCTGAATTCCTGGCGGCGCAAAGGCTATATGAATCTTTGGAATTTGTACCGGCAGAGCCCGTGAGCTTCAACCCGGTGCCGGGCACGAAGTTTCTGGCGCTGGGTGAGTCTTTTTTCCGCGTCTCAGCAAGAACACGCGTGCCGCCACCCCCAGCGCACCCAAAGCAAGCATACCTGCCACGATGGGGCGGTGGAGCACGAGTGGCAACCATTCGCCTTGGCTCAACAGCAACGCTCGGCCCAGGTTTTCTTCCAGCATGAGGGATGCCGACATGCCGACCAGCAGCGGCACGACGGGACAAGCGAGCTGCAAGAAAAGCATGCCTGCGACGGCCAACCATACGCAGGTCAACAGCAGATCAGGCGTCAATCCATACCATGCCAGCAGCCCGCCACACCACGCCGCAGCAAAGGGCCCTGTCCATGCAGGGCGCTGTAGCCATCCCGCAGTGGCAATGAACGCGCCGAACGCAGGCCAGAAGCCCAGGCATTGGTAGACCGTGCTCCATAGCCTTGCGCCTCGGGTGGGCGCTGCAGCGCGCGGGGCATGAGATGGCGCGACCGACTTCGGCATGAGGTGTTGTGCAATGTGGGGCACGAGCAGTGCAAAAAGCCCCACGCAAGCCACCATCACTGCAGGGTCTTCGTGAAACAGTCCGAGACCCGTCATATCGCGCAGCTCACCGGATGTGGCTTGCCCTTGAGTACCGAGCATCAGGCCCAGCACCGCCATACCACTGGAGCGGGCCAGCGGTTGTGGCGCAGCCAGGCAAACCATCAGCAGCAGCAGTGTCAATGTGGCCGCATATTCTGCAGGGCCGAAACGAAAAACAATGTCCGTCACGGATAAAGACTCAAGCACATGAGAGCAAGTATGGCACGGGTTTGGGGCATCCAAACGCCTTTGACCTGTGCAGTTAGGCCGTCGAATGTGAACCAAAGATGGCAAGGTGCCCAACAGCTCAGTGGCCAGTTTGCAGCCTTGCTACAAGGTGCTGCATGAACTGGAGTTGCAGCGCAACGCGGGGTGATTCAGGTTGGGGCGATGCGCGTTTGATGCGTGCCATACTTTGGCTCAAACGGTTGAATTTTCTCGCCGTTGTCCGTGAGCCTTCTACATATGCAGATTGACCCTCTTGCCATCAAGCGTGAGACAGCGCCCTACCTTGCCGGTACCTATTTCAATAGCGCGGCGGCTGCGTTGATGTCGCGCGCGGTGGTAGATGCCACCGTCGCCCACCTGCACCGTGAAACGGCTGTGGGGTCCTATGTCGCTCAAGCAGAAGCCGCCGAGCACCTTGCCGACCTTTACGCCGCCGCTGGCGAGTTGCTTGGTTGTGCTGCCAGCGAAATTGCGTTGACATCCGGGAACACAGAGGGATGGCGAGAGGCCGTAGGTGCTTTGCGTTTTTCTCCTGGTGATCGAATCCTTGTCGGGCGAAGTGAGTGGGGAGGCAACTATGCGGCGCTTGAGCACATCGCGCGCCGCACGGGCGCTGTCGTCGAAGTGGTTCCATGCAATGCATTTGGTGAGATTTGTGTAGACCAGTTGGCCAACATGCTGGACTCCCGTGTTCGCTTGATCTCAGTCACATGGGCACCTGCAAATGGTGGACTCGTTAACCCCGTGGCGGCTGTGGGACAACTCGCACGCGCTGTGGGCATTCCCTATTTTGTGGATGCCGCGCAAGTGGTGGGGCAACTACCCGTCAATGTCGAACACGTGGGGTGCGATGTGCTCACCGCACCTGGACGCAAGTGGCTAAGAGGGCCGCGAGGCACTGGCCTACTCTATGTACGCAAGACCTTTTTGCCGCACCTCGTTCCGTGGATGGTGGACACGCACACAGCCCCCTTTAATGGACAGGTTTATCAATTGCGCGATGACACACGCCGACTGGAGGCATCTGAGGTGAGTCTGGCGGCTCAGTTGGGGCTTCGGATTGCGATACGTGCCGCACTGGAACTCGGCGTTCAGTCCATTGGTGAATGTATTGCCGAACGCGCGCGCACTATTCGCGCGTCACTGGGTGATATCCCCGGCGTAACACTGCACGACTTGGGACGCCAACACTCCGGCTCGGTTTCATTCACGGTCAAAGGAGTTCCTGCGTCCAAGGTGAAGACCTTGCTGGCGAGCGAAGGCGTGCAAGTTGCAAGCAATGGCGAAGCATTCACTCCGCTGGACATGCGTGCCAGAGGTTTGGTTGACATCGTTCGGGCGTCCCCTCATATTTACACCACCGATGCGGATATCGCTTGTCTTATCCAAGCGGTTCGACGCGTTGCTGTGTGAGATCGACAAATGCCATTAGTGATCCGAGGTGAGCATGCATGGCATTGATTGAAGGCGATTCCAAGGTGTGATACTGTGCCCCACTCGGTTGAAATGTCTATCCGCCGTTGCCATGCCGTCACACACCTTCTCGCGTGAGTTCGTGCGCTACATCCTTTGCATCTTGCTCCTGGGACTGACCACGGCCGGATCGGCTCTTGCCGCATCGAAACCGGCAGCGCTGGAGCACATCGACGCCGCCATCTGGGACGATCCGCAGCGCGCCCTGCACGACGCTGCGGAGGTCTTGGACAGGAAGGTGCCCCGTCCTGACGACGCTGCCTTGCTGGCTGCCGCGCTCAAAATGGCCATGGCCGGTGAAACGCTTGAGCAGACGGACGCCGCCAAGCGCGGACTTGATCTCGGCATGTCGCTGGCGCAGTCGCTGCACGACGATGCTGCGGTCTGTGTGTTTCGCGGGACCGAGGCGTACGTCGCCAGGCAGACCGGAGAAAGGCAGGAGGCGACCGTTCGGCGCTATGCCGAGGCCATCGCCTTTGCGACGGCTGCCGGAATGGACTGGTGCGTCGCGCGCCTGCAGTTGCAGCAGGGTCGGATGTACTCATTCAACCACCGAGGCGCAGAGGCATCGAAGGCGATGATCGAGGCCCAACGTTTGTTCGAAGTGCAGAACGACCGCGCCTGGATGGCCAGCACGCTGTCGGATCTTTGCTGGATATATCACCGCGAGGAAGACAACCCAGTGAGTCTGCAACGCGCCATCGACAACTGCGAGGCGGCGCTTGCCATGGTGGATCCGGAACACCAGCGCTACTTGGCCGCCACCGTGCACCACAATCTCGCCGGCGCCTACCTCGTGTCGCACGTCCTGCAGCGGGCGCGTGAGCACGTCGAGCGCGCCTACGAGTTTGCCAACGCGATCGGTGACGGGGCCGGCATGGGCTACATCTCCAGGTTGCATGCCGGCATCGAGATCGAGGCCAAGAAGCCTGAGCGCGCCTTGGCGCTGTTGGACCGATCCCAGACGGCGTTTCGGCGATACGCCCTGCAAGGCATGCTCCTGGAGGTAAGTCTGCTCAAGGTCCAAGTACTGACCACGCTGCGCCGCCATGTGGAGGCCCAACAGGAACTCGACGCCACCGAGCCCATGCGGCGTAAGGCCGATAGTGCAAGCACGGACGTCGACTACCATCGATCAGCGTTGGGCCTATTCCGGGCGCTGGGCGACCACGAGAAGGCGTTGCGTGCCAGCATGGCACTGGACGCCGCGCACCAAAGACTCGCCCGTGAGAACAACCGCAAAGCCGCCAACGAGCTGCAAGAGCGCTTCGAAGTGCAGCGCAAGGACGCCGAGAATCGGCTCTTGCGTGAGCAACAACGCTCTGCGGACTCGCAGCGTTGGCTCCTGCTGGTGTCCCTCGTACTCAGCGTCACGCTGCTGGGGGTGGCGGCTGCCTATCTGCTACAGCAGCAGCGCCTGCGACGACACTTTGCACGCCTGGCTTCCCGGGACGATCTGACTGGCATGCCGAACCGACGCAGCATCCTGGAAACCGCTCGCCAAGTGAACTCAGATCGACGCAGGTCGCACGAGGCGGCGTGCATCGCCATTCTCGACATCGATCACTTTAAGGTGGTGAACGACACCTACGGTCACGATATCGGCGATGCCGCGCTGATCACGTTCGGACGCGTGTGCGGCGACAAGATGCGAGGCAGGGACGTGCTCGGGCGCTACGGCGGCGAGGAGTTCATGCTCGTTCTTCCGGGGGCACGCGTCGCGGATCTACCGGCGGTGTTCGACCGGCTGAGGTCCGGCCTTCGAGCGGAGGCGGTGCCCGGCATGCCACCCGACGCGCGGCTGACCTTCAGCATGGGCTGCACCCAGTTGCAGGCCGGGGAAGAGATCGAGGAGGCGATCAAGCGGGCCGATGAAGGCTTGTACCGCGCGAAGCGTGAAGGGCGCGATCGGCTTGCCATCGTCGATGTCCCGTAACTTGCTGAATCCACGTGCTGACCCGGCAACTCTCGAGGTTCCCACCCTTGCACGCACGCCACTGGTAGCCACACCGTTAGCAGATCCCCGCCACTCAAATATGCAGCGCGTGCCCCAGCGCCCGCATCGCCGCCTCTTGCACAGCTTCGCCCAGCATCGGGTGTGCGTGGATGGTGCCGGCCACGTCTTCCAGCGTCGCCCCCATCTCAAGCGAATGTGAGAAGGCCGTGCTCAGCTCCGACACGCCAGCCCCCACCGCCTGCCAGCCGATGATGCGGTGGTTGTCGCGGCGGGCGACGACACGCACAAAACCGTCGGTCGATTCCAGTGTCATCGCGCGGCCGTTCGCCGCGAACGGGAACTGGGCCGTGATGCAGTCCAGCCCGGCCTTGGCGGCGTCCGCGGGCCCCGAACGCGCGCGTGACGGCAACACTAATTATGCAGCGCATGACCCAGCGCCCGCAGCGTAGTGCGTGGCGCACAGGTACGTGACAAACGCATTGTCGCCTTGCGAGGCTTACCAGAACGGCGTGTTCGTTTGGCCCTTTACCGGGGCGGCGCTACACTGTGCCGATGAGAATCGCACCGGTTATCGCCCTGGCCGTTTCACTCTTTGTTGCGAGCGCCCACGCGCAGTCGCCACCGGCACCAGCGGCGCCCGCTGACGACGCCATCACCCGAACGATCACCGCCTTGGAGGCGCAGCACAAGGCACAACCCGGTGATGCCCTGGTGACATTCATGCTGGCCAGCTACTACGTCCAGGGCAAGCTGCCCGACAAGGCGATTGCCACGCTGGACACAATCGCAGACAACCAGCTTGGAATCTTCCCCCCGCCCGACCGCTTTCACGACATCGCCCACTTGCCGGGCTACCGCGAGGTCATGCACAAGTTCGAGCGCAGCCAGCCGCCGGTGCTGCGCGGCCGGGTTGCCGTCGTCCTGGACGGCCCGGCGATGGCCACCGAAGGAATTGCCTACGACGCACGCGACGGCTCTTTCTACCTGAGCAGCGTGGACCGCAAGATCGTGCGGATCAGCAGGGACGGCAAGCACAGCGACTTCACCACCGCCGGCCAGGACGGAATGGCAACGCCGCTGGGGATGAAGCTGGACGTGCAGCGCGGCCTGCTGTGGGCCGCCTCGTACCGCGACGCAGAAATGGGCGGCGACGGCCAACCCGGCCTCTACGCCTTCGACCTGCGCACTGGCAAGACCGTGGAAAAGCACCTGCCGACAGGTGCATCGCCCGCAACGACTTTCAATGACCTGGTGGTCACGCGCGAAGGCACGGTGTACGTGACAGACACGAGCTCGGGCGCCTTGTACCGGGTGGAGCGGGGCGGCACACTTCAGCCGTACTTGCCGGCTGGCACCTTCCGCGGGGCCAACGGCGTTGCGCTCTCGCCCGATGAAAAATTCTTGATCGTCGCGCAGTGGCGCGCGCCCGTGCGCGTTGAACTGGCGACAGGCAAGACGCTGCCCCTGACGGTGCCTGCGGGCGTGGTGACGGCGGGCATCGATGGCCTGTACTTTCATGGCCGGCACCTGATCGCGGTGCAGAACGTGGCGCATCCCGGTCGCGTGCTGCGCTTGTCACTCAACAAGACGTTTGATGCGATCACCGGCGTTGAAGTTTTGGAGTCCAGAAGCCCGCACTTCGCCGTGCCGACCACAGCAGCCATCGTCGGCGACACGGCCTATGTGTTGGCAAATTCCTATGTCGGTTGGCTGAAGCCAGGCGGCAAGCTGTTCAACGGCGACCGCATGCAAGGCACCGTCATCCTTGCGGTGCCGCTGGGTTGAGTTTCCCGAGCACCTTGCTGTAAGCTGCTAGCCACGCGTCATCCGGCGCTTCCGAGTGGGGCGCTTCTGAATGCGGCAACCTGACTCGAAGCGAAGCTGTCGCCAGTGCTCTAAATATGCAGCGCGTGCCCCAGCGCCCGCAGTGCGGCCTCTTGCACCGCCTCGCCCAGCGTGGGGTGCGCGTGGATGGTGCCAGCCACGTCCTCCAGCGTCGCACCCATCTCCAGCGAGTGTGAGAAGGCCGTGCTCAATTCCGACACGCCAGCACCGACCGCCTGCCAGCCGACGATGCGGTGGTTGTCGCGGCGGGCGACGACGCGCACAAAACCGTCGGTGGATTCCAGCGTCATGGCGCGGCCGTTCGCAGCGAACGGGAACTGGGCCGTGATGCAGTCCAGCCCGGCCCTGGCCGCGTCGGTTGGCGTCTGCCCGGCCACCACAACTTCGGGGTCGGTAAAACAAACGGCGGCGATGGCCGCAGGGGCGAAATGGCGGCGTTTACCCGAGATGATCTCGGCCACCATTTCACCCTGCGCCATGGAGCGGTGGGCCAGCATGGGCTCGCCCGTCAAATCGCCAATCGCCCAGACGTTACGCATGGAGGTGCGGCACTGGTCGTCGACCTTGATGGCGCGGCCAGCCATGGCCAGCATCAGCTTCTCCAGCCCCCAGCCGTGGGTGTGTGGCACGCGGCCAATGGCCACCAGCACCTGGTCAGCAGCCAGCTCACTGTCGCGCCCAGCAGCGTCTTGCACCCGCACCGCGTCACCGGCGGCATTCAGGCCCTGGACCTTGTTGCCCAGCAACACCTGCACGCCGAGCTTGCGCAAGGATGCAGCCACCGGTTTGGTCAGCTCTTCGTCGTACAGCGGCAAGATGCGATCTTGCGCCTCGACCACGGTCACATCGCTGCCCAGCTTGCGGTAGACCAGGCCCAGCTCCAGGCCGATATAACCACCACCGACCACGACCAATTTCTTGGGGATGCTGTCGGGCGACAAGGCTTGCGTGGACGAGATGACGCGCCCGCCAAACGGCATGCCGGGCAGGCCCAGCTCGACCGAACCCGTGGCCAACACGATGTGCTCGCCCTGGATGCGCACGGGCTTGGTATCGTCCTTGTCCCGCGTCACATCGACGGTCTTGCCGTCCACGATGGTGGCCCAACCCTTGACGACCTTGACGCCATGTTTCTTCAGCAGTGCGCCCACGCCACCGGTGAGGCGCGCCACGATGCCGTCTTTCCAGCGCACGGTCTGCGGGATGTCGATGCGTGCGCCGTCCACATGGATGCCCAGCGTGCTGTCGCCCATGAAGGTACGCGCCTGGTGGAAGGCGTCGGCCGCGTGGATCATGGCCTTGGATGGGATGCAGCCCACGTTCAGGCAGGTGCCGCCGAGTTGTTCACCTTCGATCAGCGTGGTGGCAATGCCCAGTTGCGCGGCGCGTATCGCCGTGATGTAGCCGCCGGGGCCACCGCCTATGACCAATAAAGTTGTGTGTTGTATGTCCATGCTTACTCCACAAACAAGGTGGCCGGACATTCCAGGTAGCCACGTATTTTTTGTACAAATTCCGCCGCGTTCATGCCGTCCACCACGCGGTGGTCGAATGACGAGGACAGGTTCATCATCTGGCGAATAGCCACCGCGCCATTGCGCACCATGGGGCGTTCGACCATGCGGTTGACACCGACGATGGCCACCTCGGGGTGGTTGATCACCGGTGTGCTGACGATGCCACCCAAGGCGCCCAGGCTGGTCAGTGTCAGTGTGGAGCCGGTCAGCTCGTCACGCGTGGCCTTGTTGGTGCGCGCGGCTTCCGCCAAACGAACGATCTCGGTGGCACAGGCCCACAGGTCTAGCGTTTCGGCATGGCGAATCACCGGCACCATCAGGCCACCTTCGGTCTGTGTGGCAATGCCGAGGTGCACGGCGCCGGAGCGGGTGACCACGGCGGCCTCGTCGTCGTAACGGGCATTCACCTCGGGGTGGGCACGCACCGCCAGCACCATGGCGCGCACCAGGAAGGGCAGCACCGTCAGGCGACCGCGCTCCTTGCCATGCTGGGCGTTGAGCTTGACACGCAGGGCTTCCAGCTCCGTCATGTCCACTTCTTCCACATACGTGAAGTGCGGAATGCGGCGCTTGGCCTCTTGCATCTTCTGCGCGATCTTGCGGCGCAGGCCGATGACGGGCACGGTCTGCTCGTCCAGGCGCTGGGCATACCGCTGGTCGGCTACACCGGCAGGCTGGGCCTGTGCGGCGCGGGCCACATAGGCTTGCAGGTCTTCATGCGTGATGCGGCCTGCGGTGCCGGTGCCGGGTACGAATTGCAGTTCGACACCCAGGTCCCAGGCCTGGCGGCGCACAGCCGGTGAGGCTATGGGTTTGTCGCCGGGGGCGCGGACCAGAGCCGCAGGGACTTTGGCGCCGTTGCCATTGCGTGCGGGGGCTGTTGACCCATTGGCTGCCGCACCCGCCCCACTCTTCCGTTCGCCCTGAGCTTGTCGAAGGGCCTCGACAGGCTCAGCCCGAACGGGTGTTGTGGCGTGAGACGGTGTAGAGGCCGAAGCTGCGGCACCGGCGACCGTGGCCGGAGTTGCAGGCGCCGCTTCGGGCGCGCTGACAGACGCGCTGGCAGGCGCATCAGCCGGAGCCGCGCTGGCAGCATCAGGCTTCAGATTGCCCGCACCTTCGACTTCAATACGAATGACCTCGGAGCCCACGGCCATGACCTGGCCGACAGCGCCGCCCAGAGCCAGCACCTTGCCGGCCACGGCCGATGGAATCTCCACCGTCGCCTTGTCCGTCATGACGTCGGCCAGGAGCTGGTCCTCGGCCACCATGTCGCCGACCTTCACATGCCAGGCGACCAATTCAACTTCTGCAATGCCTTCGCCAATGTCTGGCATCTTGATGATATGGATTCCCATCATGCCTCCATGGCGCGTTTGAACGCTTCAGCGACCCGCTTGGGGCCGGGAAAATACGCCCATTCCTGGGCGTGCGGATAGGGTGTGTCCCAACCGGCGACACGTTCGATGGGCGCCTCCAGGTGGTAGAAGCAATGCTCCTGGATCAGCGACACCAGCTCGGCGCCAAAGCCGCTGGTGCGTGTGGCTTCGTGCACCACGACACAACGGCCGGTCTTCTTCACGGAATTCACAATGGTCTCCAGATCCAGCGGCCAGATGGACCGCAGGTCGATGATTTCAGCGTCCACACCGCTCTCGGCGGCTGCCGCTTCCGACACGTAAACCATCGTGCCGTAGGCGACCACGGTCAGGGCCTTGCCCGGGCGGAAAATGGCCGCGGTGTCCAGCGGCACGGTGTAGTAACCCTCGGGCACATTGCCCATGGGGTGTTTGGACCAGGGCACGACGGGTTTGTCGTGGTGGCCGTCAAACGGGCCGTTGTACAGACGCTTGGGTTCCAGAAAGATGACGGGGTCGTCGTTCTCGATGGACGCAATCAGCAGGCCCTTGGCGTCGTATGGGTTGGACGGCATCACCGTGCGCAGGCCGCAGACCTGGGTGAACATGGCCTCGGGGCTCTGGCTGTGCGTTTGTCCGCCATAGATGCCCCCGCCGCAGGGCATGCGTATCGTCATGGGGCACGTGAAGTCACCGGCCGAGCGGTAGCGCAGGCGCGCCGCCTCGGACACGATCTGGTCGGTGGCGGGGTAGACGTAATCCGCGAACTGGATCTCGATGACCGGGCGCAAACCATATGCGCCCATGCCCACTGCGGTGCCGACAATGCCGCCCTCGGAGATGGGCGCGTCGAACACGCGTGAGGTGCCGTACTTCTTTTGCAGGCCTTCGGTGCAGCGGAACACGCCGCCGAAGTAGCCCACGTCCTGGCCGTAGACGACGACGTTGTCATCGCGCTCCAGCATCACATCCATGGCGCTGCGCAGCGCCTGGATCATGGTCATGGCGGTGGTCTTGTCCGCTCCAACGATAGTGGCGTTCATGGTTGTTGTGTTGTCGTTGTCCATGCTCATATCCCCAGTTCCTGGCGCTGCTGGCGCAGGTGCGCGGGCATGTCCTTGTAGACGTCTTCAAACATTTCAGCCGGGCTGCGCACCATGCCGTCGGCCAGCGTGCCGTAGCGTTCGGCTTCTTTTTGTGCAGCCGTCACTTCGGCTTCCAGTTCCTTTTGCATGGCCTCGTGTTCGGCATCGGTCCACGCGCCGAGCTTGATCAAATGCTGCTTCAGGCGGGCAATCGGGTCGCCCAGCGGGAAACGCGCCGGGTCGTTGGCGGGCCGATATTTGCTGGGGTCGTCGGATGTGGAGTGAGGGCCTGCGCGGTAGGTCACCCATTCGATTAAGGTCGGGCCCAGGTTGCGGCGCGCACGCTCCAGCGCCCACTGCGACGCGGAATACACCGCCAAGAAGTCATTGCCATCGACACGCAGCGACGCAATGCCACTGCCCACGCCGCGTGCGGCAAAGGTTGTGCCCTCACCACCGGCAATCGCCTGGAAGGTGGAGATGGCCCACTGGTTGTTGACCACGTTCAGGATCACCGGTGCGCGGTAGACGTGGGCAAAGGTGACGCCGGTATGGAAGTCGGCCTCGGCCGTGGCGCCGTCGCCGATCCAGCTGGATGCGACCTTGGTGTCGCCCTTGATCGCAGACGCCATGGCCCAGCCCACGGCCTGGATGACTTGCGTGGCCAGGTTGCCGGAGATCGAGAAAAATCCTTGCTTCTTGCTGGAGTACATGACCGGCAGTTGCCGGCCCTTGAGCGGATCGTTCTGGTTGGAGAACAGCTGGCAGATCATCTCCACCATGTTGCAGTCGTCCCGCGCCAGCAACAGGCCCTGCTGGCGGTAGGTGGGAAAACACATGTCGCCATCCGTCAGCGCCATGGCATGGGCGCACGAGATCGCCTCTTCACCCAGGGACAACATGTAGAAGGACATCTTCTTTTGCCGCTGCGCGATCTGCATGCGGGCGTCGAAGGCACGTGTCTTGACCATGGTGCGCAAGCCCTTGCGCAGTGCGGCCACGTCCAGGTCCGGAGCCCATGGGCCGACGGCGTTGCCGTCCTTGTCCAGCACGCGTATCAGCGTAAAGGCCAGGTCGCTGGTCTGGGTGGCCAGCGCATCGACCGGGGGTCGTCGCACTGCGCCGGCTTCTGATAGGGGGAGATAGGAAAAGTCCGTGTCGTGTCCCGGTCGCCCCGTGGGCTCCGGCACATGCAGACGTAACGGCTCGTACGGTGCCATATGCATTTACTCCTTGCAGGGTCGTGTCCCGCAGCATTTTTCAAGGGTGGGCTGAACGTTTGGCGGGTAGCCAAGCTCAGTCTGACAATACCGCAAACCCCACAGGATCACCATGGGGTTTGCATGCGGTAGCGAGCATAACGCGGCTTGACCCCATGCCAGGCGCGGTTGCTGAAAAATATCTGACGGCTTGCGCAAGGAGCGCAGTGCAGGCCCTGGGAGTCTGGGCGGCTGAGCGTTCTGCGCAGGTCAAGGAGGAGCCCGCGCAGCGGGCGGGGGACACGGAGCAGAACGCTCTGCCGCCCCGACTAGGGTCAGGTCACAGCATTTTCTGAATCAGCGCGCCTTTGAAGAGCACCGGCCCGGTGGGACCTGTCTCACTCGGCACACCGCCCTTGGGCTCCAGGCTGATGGCCAACGTTGGCGCTTCACGCACATCGCGCTCGCCGGCGGTCAGACGCAGTAACTTGTCGCGGCCGAGCACACCCAGCGATTTGGCCCCCCCGGAGGGCAGCAAGGCCCACAGTTGCAGGGACCGGTCACCGGCCTCCTGGTAGACGCCCACACGCTGCAACGTCAGCTTTTTGGCCTTGGGGTCAAAGGTCACCAGCATGGAGGCCGCTGCCTGGTCGTCGGCCAGCACGGCCACGTATTCGATTTGTGGCGCGGCCTGCAACTGGGTTTGCAAGCGCGCTATCTCGCCACCCAACTCCTGGCGCTGGCCCACGCTGACGGTGACCGCTGCAACGGTGGCCAGGGCTCCGACCGCTGTGGCCGTGCGCCAGAACGTCAGGTTGCGCAACCAGGCGCTCACGCCTGTAGGTTCTGCTTTCGCAGACTGGGCACGCACGGCCGCCTGCGCCGCGCTGGTCTTTTCGCCCTGCATCAGATTGTGGATGCGGGTCCAGACCACGGCATCGGGCTGCACCTGGGGCTGCAGTTCGTTGATGCTGGACAGGCGGCTTTGCCAGATCAACGCGGCGGCACGCACCGGTGCCTGCTCGCGCGCCATGGCTTCAAAGCGGCGGCGTGCTGCGCCACGCAGTGTGCCCAGTGCATAACTGCTGGCCAGGCGTTCCAACAGGTCGGGGTTGCGCAAGAGATTCATACCGGCTTCCTCACGCAAAACGCGCCATACACAGGCGCAACTGTTCCAGACCGCGGCGTATCCACGTCTTGACGGTGCCCAGCGGCAGGCTCAGCTGCTGCGCCAGTTCACCATGGCTCAGGTCGCGCACATAAGCCAGGCTCACGACCTCGCGCTGCTTGTTGTCCAAACGGCTCAGGCATTGGTGCAGTGCCCAGGCCTGTTCGCTGGCTTGGGCCGTGTCCATGGGTGTCGGCGTGTCGCCGGCCAAGGTATCGGCCAGCGTGTCGTCCAGTTCCTGCGTCAGATGGCTGCGGTCGGCGCTGCGCCGGCGCAGCATGTCCAGACCGCGGCTGCGCACGATCAAACCCATCCAGGCCATAGGCGGACTCAGCGACGCGCGGTAATCACCGGCCGAGCGCCAGATCGACAAGAACGCTTCCTGCAACACGTCTTCGGCCCAGTCGCGGTGCGTGACCACGCGCAGGGCCAGGCCATACAGCTTGGGTGCGCACTGCCGGTACAGCACCTTGAGGGCCGCATCGTCCTGCCGGGCTATGCGCTCCAGCAGCGCAATGAGCAGGTCGTCGCTGTTGTTGTCGGTGGCCATCCCTGCACTGTGGGGGACCATGCGGGCCTGTTGTGCCGGCCGTGATGGTCCCGTCGGAACAGGTCGATCGCTATCAAATGGATAGCGTGCTGGGCTTGGTGCACGAGGGCTAGGGGTTAGAAACATGTTTGGCATTAGCGGGCGGGGCCGGCTCCATGAAGAAGTACGCATAAAGAGTACGCGGCGAATCGCGGATTGGATTCAAACCCGAGCGACGGGGTCGGGCGTCTGAATCCAGGTAATCGTCGGCATCCTCAACGTGGCGCTGGGGCCTGGAGCACGAAGCCATCAATGCCTACCGACTGGGAGCCGGTGCCAGCCATCGCTGGACCCGCCCAGGCGGCAAATAAACTACTTCGCTTCCGGGACCCCGGACTTGCATCCGCGTTCCCGCTTATTTTGCTGGTGGCTCCAGCGCACGCAACAGAGCGACCAGATCCGTGGGTCGTTCAGTATCCAGCTCCACCACGCGGCGCAAACCGAGGGCCCCGTGCGCGGCGAACTGCTGAAACTTGGCCAACTCCTGCGGCCTGGACTTCAGGCCGTCCAGGTGCCCCATATGGCGCTGACGCGCAAAGAAACGCTCGACGGCGGAACGCGGGCTGCACCGGCAATACAGCTCCACCACATCCCCGGGCAGCGCGGCGAGCCAATCCGGTGCCGCGCCAGAGCTCGACGTTGACAACGGATGACGCCACCACGACGCGATGACCGCGCCTTGCGAGGCCAGCGCCTGGTTGTGCAGCAAGCCGTCTGCGGCTCGACTGAGGCGTGATCGCCAGACCTCGTCGCCGACGCCTTCTGTCTCGAACAGAGACTCCAGAATCACATCCTTGTCTAACAGGGGCAAGCCAAGAGCGCTGGCTATTGCAGCCCCGATAGTCGTCTTACCGCTGGCCGGCAGTCCAGTAACCACAATGAAGCGCTTCATGCAGGGCGGCACGTTGAATGATCGTGATGGTGCCGACGGTTTGGGAATCAACCATGCGCCTTGCAATTGCACAACTCAAACTCATGGCCACCCGGCGACGCCAACACGATGCTGTTCATCTTCGGGTTGGACAGCCCATCCAGCACCACGCTGGCGCCAGCAACCTTGGCCCGCGCAAGCGTGGCCTCCATTGCGCCGTCGTCCACTTCCAGCACCGGCACGCTGCTGCAGCCCACCAGCTCGTCGCCAAAATCATTCAGCAGGAAACCGATGCGGGTGCTGCCGACCATGAACTCCGTCCAATGTGTACTGGATTTGATGGGCTCCGCCTGGAGCAGGCTACTCCAGAACGCCACCTCGGCTTGCATGTCTGCGACTTTGAAATAGTTGGAACGGACACGCATATGTATTCCCCTCCTGTGCTAATAGGCGATCAGTATAGGCTTTTGTAGCACGAAGGCTTATGACATTTCAGCCGCTAGCCCTCGTGAAATATGATTATGGTGCTATCAAATAGTTAGCATGCCTCACGCGGTACCGCGCCGCGTGGTCCCGTCACCGCAGCGCCAGAAATACGCAAATCCGGCCGCCAGCGCAATGTGCAAGACCGAATTGGGCATCACCCCCGACAACTGGGTGATGACACCGTTGGCATAACCCAGCACCTCCGTCGCCAGCAAGCCCAGTTGCACCAGCAGATTGCCCAGCATCAGCGCGCGCATCGTGGGTGAATCGGTGTGGCTGCGCACCAGGCCGGCGACCACGCCAATGCATACCAGCAAGACGCCGGTTTCGCGCATCCACAAATCCGCGGCTGCGCTGGGCACCGTGCCCTTGCTGGCCAGCAAGGCGGCGGGGAACACGATGGCGCCTGTGCCAACCCCAAGGGCGATGGCAGCGGCGATGGTCAGGAAGGTTTTTTGTTTCATGGGTAGGTGCTTTCGGAAAAAGCGCCATCGTGCCGGTGCAGTGCACACCACGCAATGACTTGCACAGGTAATTGCCCCAGCGCGAGCGGCTGCTACAGTGCCCGCATGGCCGACAAACTGTTCAGTGCATTGCTCAAATACTGGCGCGGCCAGCGTGGCCTGTCGCAACTGGATCTGGCGCTGGCGGCGGACGTATCGGCGCGCCACATAAGTTTTTTGGAGTCCGGTCGCGCCCGCCCGAGCGAAGACATGGTGCTGCGTCTGATGAGCACCCTGGGCGTGCCGCTGCGGGACCAGAATGAGGTACTCAGCGCCGCGTCCTTTCCGGCCCGGTTTCCGGAGCCAAGCCTGGATGCGATAGGCCCTTCCATTGACTTCGCGCTCACGCGCATGCTGCTGCAGCAAGAGCCTTTTCCGATGACGGTCATGAACCTCGCGTACGACGTGCTACGGACCAACCACGCGGCCGATGGTGTGTTCTCCCACTTCATCCACGATCCAGCCCACTTGCAGGTGCCTATGAATCTGTATGGGCTGGTGTTTGATCCGCAGCTTGCGCGGCCCTTCATCCAGAACTGGCACCAGGTCGGGCGACACATGATCGCCCGCCTGCACCGCGAGGCACTGGGTCGCCCGCACGATGGCCGTCTGTGGGCGTTGCTGGAACGGGTGCTGGCCTTTCCCGATGTGCCGCAAGCCTGGCGACAACCCAACTTCTCCAACACCAGCGAGCCCACGCTGTCATTGGTGCTGGAGCGCGGTCCGTTGGTGTTGCGGTTCTTCATGGCCGTGACTTCCTTTTCCGCGCCACAGCACATCACGCTGGAAGAGCTGCGCCTGGAGAGCTATTTTCCGATGGATGACCAGACCCGGCTGGCGTGTGAACATCTGGCAGTGGAGGGCTCAAAGGGGTGACAATCAGCCGTCACACATGCCACGGGAGACAAACATGCAGGGAGTGCGCTGGGCGGGATGGGTCACCGGATTCTTGATGCTTGTGTTCGGAGCCTTCTGGATGTTCATGTGGCTCATTGGCAGCAATGGGTTCAATAGCAGCCGCGGTGCCATGGTGTTGTGGGGGAATTTGTTGTTGGTGGTGCTGGCGGTACTTGGCGCCGTCGGATTGGCCTGCCGGCTCAGCCGCCGCTGGCTCACGGGTGGCCGGCCAGCGTGGCAGGCGGTACCGCTGGCGATTGTGTCGTCGTTTGCGGCTGGCTTTGCCTTGCTGGCCGTCGGCTGCTTCGCGGTATTGGCAGTTGCCCGCGTCTGAAGCGCCTCGGGCCGGCCCAACACCCGCTATCACACCTTATGGCACGGCACTGTTTGACGTCCTCCCCGCAAGGCGATTCTCTCGCTAGGCTGGCTAGTTGGGGCGGTGCGATACTGGGCGTCATGCGCTTGGGTTTCCTCTGCATCCTTGTTCTGGCTGGGCTCAGTTTTCACTGTCGCGCCTGGGCACAAGAGGCTGTCACCGTCGTGCTGAGCGAAGACGGCGGCGCCTATGCTGAGTTTGTCAGCCAACTGAACACCGCCCTGGGCCAGGCTGGAGGCGCCAAAACTTCGGTTCGCGTGGTGACACTGAACGCGGCCAGGAGCGAGGACCTTGCCCGCGGCAGCCACGGCCAGTTGCTGGTGGCGGTGGGCACTCCGGCCATGACCGCGATGGCCCGCAAGCCGCAGGCCATGCCCGTGCTGAACGTGCTGGTGCCGCGCGCAAGTTTTCACAGCGTGTCCCGCTCCAGTCCGCGCACGCAGGACAGCCGACTTTTTTCCGCCGTATTTTTCGACCAATCCTGGGGACGGCAGTTTGCACTCATTCGCCACGCGGTACCCGGGCGCAGGGTTGGCATCCTGCTGGGCAAGGAGTCGGCTGAACTCAGCGCCAGCGTGCTCGCCGCTGCCAAGGAAGCACACATGGTGGCGAGCATAGAAGTGGCCAACGACGAGGCGGACTTGCTGCCAGCCCTCAAACGTCTGCTGCCGAACAGCGACGCCTTGTTGGCGGTGCCCGACTCCGCCATCTACAACCGCAACAGCATTGCCAACATTTTGCTGACCAGCTACCGCGCCCGCGTTCCCTTGTTTGGATTTTCTCCGTCCTATGTCAAAGCAGGCGCGCTGGCAGCGGTGTACAGCCAGCCGGGACAGATTGCGCAGCAAGTGGCGGAGATCATTCACAACCTGCCGGCCAGCGGGTCTCTGCCCGCTCCGCAGTCGCCGCGCTATTTCTCGGTCAGCGTCAATCCGCAAGTCAGGCTGTCGCTGGAGCTGACGATGGACGACGAGGCACAACTGCTGCAAAAGCTCAAACAATTACCGGAAAGTGCCCCATGAAGAACTGGCACCTGACGCACCGCATTCTGCTGCTGGCGCTCGCTCCCTTATGGCTCATCACGGTGCTGCTGACGCTGTTGGTCGTCGTGGGCGGTATCACCGAAATTGATGGCGCGCTCAAGTTGCGCGGCACGGTCATCGTGCGCCAATTGGCGCCGGCCAGTGAGTACGGGGCCTTCTCGGGCAACCGCGAGGTCTTGCAGGCGCTGACCCAGGCCGTGATGCGCGAAGACGATGCCAAGGCTGTCATGATTACCGACGCCCAGCACAGGGTGCTGGCCAGCAGTGGCAAACCGGGTGGTTTCAGCCAGAAACATGCAGGGATGGTCGACCAGGCCCAAGTCCTGCACAGCGAGAAGGATGCCCTGGTCTTTGCCGCACCCATATTCCAGGATGTGCGGCAGGGAGACGGCTTTGGCTTGCTGGACCAGGCCGGCGCCACAACGGCCATCCGCCCGAAGTTGCTGGGCTTTGCCTACCTGGAGCTGAGCACGGTCAACAGCCAGCACAGCAAAAACGCCTTTATTCTGGTCTGTCTGCTGATTGGCGCAGTCGGCACGGCAGGCGCCACGGTGCTTGCATTGCGCATGAGCCGCGATATCACGCACCCCTTGCAATCCTTGTTGGACGGCGTCAATCGGATGGCCCAGGGAAAGCTGGAAACGCGCATCCCCGCCCAATCCGCCGGCGAGTTGGCCGAGCTGGAAAACGGCTTCAACCTGATGGCAACCAAGCTTGAAAGTGGACACGCTGCCATGCTCAAGGTCAACGCCAACCTGGAGCGCCTGGTGGCGCATAGAACCCAACAGTTGGAGGACAGAAACCGTGCGCTGGAGCAGTTATCCATGACCGACCAGGCATCCCGCGCGCAAGCCGAGGCCGCGAATGCGGCAAAGGGCGAATTTCTGGCCAATATGAGCCACGAAATCCGCACACCCATGAACGGCATCATCGGCATGACCCACCTGGCCTTGCAGACTACGCTCGACAGCCGGCAACGCAACTACCTGGAGAACGTCGAAACGGCTGCCAATGGCCTGCTGTGCATCATCAACGACATTCTCGATTTTTCCAAGATTGAAGCCGGCAAGGTCAGCTTCGAGCACATTGACTTCCAGCTCGAGGATGTGTTGTACGGGGTGACCGACCTGGCCGTGGTCAAGGCGCAAAAGAAAGAACTGGAGCTATTGTTCAGAATCGACGCCCAGGTTCCCCATGCCATGGTCGGGGACCCGCTGCGCCTGCGCCAGATCCTGAGCAACCTGGTGGACAACGCCATCAAGTTCACCGAGCGCGGAGAGGTTACGGTATCCATCAGCACGGTCATGCTGGACGCTGAAAGCGTGGAATTGCGCTTCGCGGTTGCCGACACGGGTGTGGGCCTGGAACCAGAGCAAATCGGACGCCTGTTCACCGCCTTCTCGCAGGCCGACAATTCGACGACCCGCAAGTATGGCGGCTCCGGTCTGGGGCTGACCATCTGCAAACGCCTGGTTGAATTGATGTCAGGCCAGATGGGCGTGAGCAGCGAACCCGGGCAAGGCAGCACATTCTTCTTCACCGCCTGCTTCGGGCTGCGCGCCGAACACACACCGCGCGCAGTCGCAGCGTCACCGATGGATACGCCGCGGGTACTGGTGGTGGATGACAACGCCAGTGCGCGGGACATCTTCCAAGGCATGCTCCAGTCCCTGCACATCGAGGCGACCTGCGTCACCGATGGCCTGCAGGCGCTGGTTGCGTTGGAGCAGGCCCAGACGGCGGGTAAACCTTTTGGACTGGTATTGGTGGATTGGCATATGCCCGTCATCAACGGCGTGGAAACCATACGGCGTATCCAGGCAAACCAGAACCTGGCAAATACGCCCATGTGCATGATGGTCACGGCGCACAGCCGGGAGGAATTGCTCAGGCGTGTGCAGGAATCCGGCGTCAACATAGACGGGCTGCTGATCAAGCCGGTCGCGCCGTCGACGCTGCATGACAGCATCATGACCGCACTGGGTATGGATGCCGTGCCACGCCGGCACAAGGGCTCCAGTCGCGGTGCGCGCACGGATGTTGAGGCCGCCTTGAGAGGCGCTCACATTCTGCTGGTCGAGGACAACGACATGAATCGCGAGTTCGCGCTGGAAATACTGGGGCGGGCGGGCATTCAGGTCGACGTTGCGGCCAACGGCAAGGAGGCTTTGGAGAAAATCGACTGCTTCCACTACGACTGCGTGCTGATGGATTGCCAGATGCCGGTCATGGACGGTTTTCAGGCCACGCGCCTGATTCGCTCCGATGCGCGTTTTACCGCACTGCCGGTGGTGGCGATGACGGCGAATGCCATGGCCGGTGACAAGGAAAAGTGCGCCAGCGCCGGCATGAACGACCACATTGCCAAACCCATAGACATTGACCTGATGTTTCTGACGCTGGCGCGCTGGGTGAAGCCGCGCGTCGGTGCAGACCTGACTTTCGCCATGCCTGCTGCTCAGCCACCGACAAAACCCATTCGTGGTGTGGCCGAACTGGATGTCACAACGGTCATGGCCCGCATCGGAGACGACGACAATTTGTTCCGCAACATGCTGGGCTGGTTCCTCGATGGCAACGCAAGTTATGTGGCAAACATGCGCGCCGCTATCGCGATCAGGAATCGCCCCACGGCACACCGGCTCGCCCACACCCTCAAGGGCGCTGCCGGCGACATCGGTGCGACCCGCCTGTGTGACGCCGCCAACCGCCTGGAATTGGCGTTGCTGGCACCGACAGAAGCAGTGCCGCCAGCCTTGTTGGACGAGGTCGATGCGCTGCTGGTCCAACAACTGGCAGACATTGCGCGCGCGCTGCAGCCGCCTGCGGGGGCACTGCCGATTGCCAGTGGCCAGCCGACGGGCGAGGCGGCACTGGCTGCCCTGCTGCGGGAAATGGCTAAACTGTTGGCAAATGACGATGCGCAGGCCCTGGAGTTGACTGGGCCACTGGCGGCGTTGGCACAGACCAATGCAGAGGCGGCTGGTTTTCGCCGTCTCGAAGGATTGATAGAAGATTACTCACTCAACGAAGCGCTCACGCTGTTACGTGGTATTGCGGCAAGAATAGACATCAAGTTGGATTGACGTTTACACAAAAAAAGAAGTGCGCTTATGACCCATTTCCCAGCAACTCCGGGCGACGCAACGATTCTGGTGGTGGACGACACGCCGGCCAATCTCTCGTTGATGAGCAGTCTGCTCAAGGACAGCTACAAGGTGAAGGTCGCCAATCGCGGCGAACGGGCCCTGGAGATCGCACGTTCGGACGCGCCGCCAGACCTGATTCTGCTGGACATACTCATGCCCGGCATGGACGGCTACGAAGTGTGCCGCCGCTTGAAGGCCCAGGCCGCCACCAAGGATATTCCGATTATTTTCCTCACCGCCATGGCCGACGTCGAGAACGAAAGCATGGGATTCGCGCTGGGCGCAGTGGACTACATTGCAAAACCCTTCAACAAGACCGTCGTCAAGGCACGTATTCGCGTCCATATGCAGTTGAAGCGGCAAAGCCGCCTGCTTGAGAACCTGGTGTTCATGGATGCCTTGACCGAGATTCCCAACCGCCGCGCACTGGACCAGACCTTCGAGCAGGAATGGGCACGCTGCGCGCGCACCGGCTCGCCCCTGTCGTATGTCTTGATCGATATTGATCAGTTCAAGCAATTCAACGACCATTACGGCCATGGTTGCGGCGACGAGTGCCTGGTGCGCATCGCCAAGGCCTTGCACGGCTGTGTACAACGGCCCAGCGATTGTGTGGGCCGATACGGGGGCGAGGAATTTGCCGCCATTCTGGCCAATACCGACATGGATGACGCCCTGCATGTGGCGCAAAATTTCCACGCCCGCGTGGCCGCATTGCAGATACCCCATGCGCTTTCGTCCGTGACTCCGCATGTGACAATCAGCATTGGTGTTGCAACGGCGCACCCGGTGGCGGGCCAGAGCCTGCAAATGCTGAGCGAAGCCGCGGACCGCATGCTGTACGAAGCCAAGAGTGCCGGAAAAAACACGACTCGGAACCAGCGACTGTAGGGGAGCAAATACTAACAAACGGCGTTGGATGCATGGCATCATGGCGTCGAATCTTTCACTCGCCATCATGCACATTTCAGACAAATCCAAGCGGCAGCCACTGCTCGTGCTGGCGTGCCTTGCGTGCCTGATCGCCGGCCCCAGCCTGGCCCAAACCAGTGGGTCGGCGGACGATGTTTTCACGCAGGATCTGCCGCTGGTATTGACCGCCTCAAGGCTCTCGCAACCGGTCTCGGAAGCACCTAGCGCGGTGACCGTCATCGACCGAAAAATGATTGCGGCTTCGGGTTTCCGGACCGTGCCCGAGCTGATGCGACTGGTGCCTGGCATGTACGTGGGGTTTTCGGACGCCAGCCATCCCATTGTGTCCCTGCATGGATCGGCCGACGAATTCGCGCGCCGCATGCAAGTATTGATTGATGGGCGCAGCGCCTACATGCCGCCGTTTGGCGGCATGCACTGGGCAGACCTGCCCTTGCTGACCGAAGACATTGAACGCATTGAAGTGGTGCGCGGGCCGTCTTCCGCCTCGCATGGCTCCAATTCGTTCTATGGCGTGATCAACATCATTTCACGCGACGCAGCAGACCAGGCCGGCACCAGCGTGTCCGTGACGGGCGGGCACGCTTCAGACGCGCTGGCCCGCTTCGGCCACACCGGAGGCAATTTTGACTACCGGGTGTCACTGGGCTACCGATCGGACAAAGGCCTGGATAACGCGGTTCTGTATGACCGCAATGCGACGCGGATATTCAATTTCCGCGGCAACTACCATCCCAGTGCAACCGACAGCCTGGACGTGCAATTGGGCAGCAGCGAAGGGGTGTATGGCCTGGGGATTGAAGGCCGACCAGAAGACGCCTTCCGCGACACCACGGCGCGGAGCGACTTCCAGCAGATCCACTGGCTGCATGTGTGGCCCGGTGGTGATGAGAGCAAGCTGACATGGTCCCGCTCCAGCCGCAGATCCCGGGACCCGTATATCTGCATCGACAGCGAGGTCTGCCAGGGAAAGGTCATAGGCAAGACCCGCATCGAGGGCTTTACCGCCCGCAACGTGTACAGCCAACGCAATGAACTGGAGTTGCAGAACACCTATCGACTGGGCGAGCACAACCGCCTGGTATGGGGTGCCGATGTGCGCAGCGACTACGCGGACTTTCCGCTGCTGTTTGCCCATCCCTATACCGTCAATCCCTGGCAGTTTTTCATCCACGATGAATGGCGCATCCGCGACGCGGCAGTGCTCAACATCGGTACCATGCTGGAGGATGACGGCATGGGCAACCGCAGCCAATCGCCGCGTGCCTCCGTCAACTACCACGTCACACGGGAACACACATTGCGGCTTGGTGTCTCGACTGCCACGCGCAGCCCGGTGATGTCGGAGGCTTTCATCGCGGCCGACAACACCATCTGGGGTGGTGCCTATGTGCCACCCGTGAAGGCACTGACACCCGAGCGTGTGGTGTCGCGCGAAATCGGCTACATCGGCGAATTCCGTGACCGCGGCCTGTCCATCGAGGCCCGCCTCTATTCGGAATCCGTGCGGAATTTGATTTGGTGGGACAAATGCGCCGCTCTGTCGCCCTGTTCCGATGGATTCGCAAACCTGCTGGCGGCGGAGTACCGGGGTCTGGAAGTCACTGCGAAATTTCGCTGGGATGAGGGACGAAGCTTTTTGGTCGCCAACTACGCGCGCCAGCATGCATCGGCCAGTCTCGATGCCTTGCCGACCCAGTATTACGACCCGCGCATAGGGGACCTGGTCAAAGCCTATTACAACAACGAATACCTGGCGCTGTTCCCGGAGTCGGCGCCAACCAATAGCGGGAGCATCTTATTGTCGCTGGCGCTGGCCGACTCCTGGCGGGTCAGCACGGGTTACTACTTCAGGGACCAGGTGCGCATCCTGGATGTCTCTTCCGACGTCACACCGGAATACAGCATGCACCGCATCGATATGCGGCTGGCAAAGGCGTTCAAATTTGAGCAGGGCCGCAGTGCAGAACTGGCCGTGGTTGTGCAGAACGTCAACCGGGATGACTACACGAAATATGGCACGGTGAATCGGGTTGGCGAAGTGCCATTCACGCGGCGTGCATGGGTGACGGCGGCGTTGCATTTTTAGCTATGTTTGGCTGTAGCCCTCGTAAAACATGAACATATCGCTACTATTTACATAGCAATCCACCTTGCGCTGTGCTTCCGGCAGCATGGACACGCACTTTCAGAACAGGGTTTGCACCGCCCCGGTGATGGCACCGCTGTCTTCCACCAGCGGCAGCCAGCGCCACTTGTCAAAGGTGGTGCAGGGGTGCGAGATGCCCAGGGATATACGGTCGCCGACCTGGGGTGCGTCCCCTTGGTGGTCAAAGCGCAGATAGGCATGCTGGTCGTTGAGCGCGCTGATTTTCCAATCCATGGGCACGGCGGCCGCCACAACGGAGCCGCGCGGTGCCAACTGTTGCGGAATGGGCATTTCCAGGTCGTAAGACATGTCGCGCCGGCCACCGGTCAGCAATGCCAGGCCGGGCTCCGGCACCGACTGCACCATGGTCCAGACCTCCAGCGCGGGCAGCAACGAGCTGTGCAAGCCTTCGCGCTTTTCCAGCAGAGCCAGAAAGCGGGCGTAGTTGCCATGGTCGTGGGTGATGTAACAACCCGAACGCAGCACGCCAAACACGGGTTTGGACAGGTTTTGCAAGCGCAGCAAGGGCAATACCAGGTCAAATACCGCAGAACCGCCAGCGGTGACCAGGATGTCGCCATCGGCAAACAGATGCTGGGCATCACAAACCCGCACCATGTCGCTGACGCGGCGCACCAGTGCGCTGACTTCGCGCACGTCGTGGTCGTTGTCGCAGCGCGCTACACCGCCTTCGTAACACTCGATGCCACACAGGCGCACGGCGGGCGAACGTGCGATGGCGTGCGCCAATTGCAACGCGCCGTCCAGCGTGCGGCAGCCGGTGCGCTGACCGGCGATGCCCATCTCCAGCAAGACATCAAACGCCGGCTGCGGCGCATGGCGCACAACCCAATCTTCAATCAGCGCCAGTTGCGCCAGGGAGTCGACCAGAAACCAGACCCGCAAATCGCTGTGCTGCGCACGCAGGGCCTGCAAAGCGGCAAGGTCTGCATCACACAGCACCTGGTTGGCGATGATGATGCGCCGCACACCGGAGCGCACCCCCACGGCGGCCTGGTAGACGGTCGCAAAACTCAGGCCCCAGGCCCCGGCCTGCAATTGCATCTGAAACAGCGCGGGCGACATGCTGGTTTTGCCGTGCGGCGCCAAATGCACCCCCTTGCGCTTGGCAAAGTCCTGCATCCACGCCAGGTTGTGCTGCAGGGCGCTGCGTTTAAGGACCGCCAGCGGCAGCGGCACATCGTTGGCCAGCACATTCCAGCCCTTGGCGCCAATGTCGCTGGCGCGGCACGGCGGTGCGTCCACCGGGTAGCCTTTGAAGGTGTGGTCGAGTGTGAAATCAGTATTCATGGACTTGGGTTCCGTGTACGTCTCCAGCATACATTCCAGTGGCCTGGCGTCAGCTCCTGTTACCGGTTTCGGTAGAGCACGATTGCCGCACTACCGACGATAACGGTGCCACCCACTATTTGGAATCACTCGCCACCGTCACGCAGCCCTGCGCCGACACGAGTGCCGTGGGGACAGACATCAGCTGGCCACGCAAGGTCCGGATCAGCAAGCGATCGCAACGTGTGCTGATCACCTGTGCTCGCTCCATCTTCTCCGTCGCACCTTCGCGGTAACGAACGGTGCGATACGGAAAAGACTCGGTTTTGGCGCTTACAGCGATTTCCTGCAACGCAATGCCGAGGGACTCGGCCACCAGTTGTGCACTTTCGTCCTTCAATTTTTCGCCATTATTGCCGGTCCAAAAGGTGAGTGGATCCTCCACCTCTTTGACCGCCGATACCACGCGGATGGTGCTTTGGTACGCGGCTGTCGCAACCGCTCCCGGCATCTGAATGCCAATCGTGTTATCGAGCACGATCGCCTTCTGGTCCTGCGTCATTGAAAAGACGGGCACGCTATGAATCACCATGTCCTGGCCCGGATCTTCAGTTGGTTCCAGCAGACGCGCGCGCGCAGGAGAGCTTGCTTTGTCCGCCGCCCGCCGCATCAATTCGCGTGAATCAAAGCTATTGAGCGCATCCTGGTAGGAAGACAGCACCATGTTGGCATCTGTCTGCATCTTTTCTTTTTGCGCATTCTTGGCAGACTCCACGATCGCGCCATGGGTCAGGACTGCGACCAAAAGCCCAACCGCACCGGGTGCCGGGTACAGTATTGCGCCGCCGCCGGTCCCCGCCTGGTCGAAACCAACCACCCCTCGGTAGCTGACCTTTCCATCGTTGGGCAGCCGCACACTCCAGTTCGCCGCGGCCGGCATAACCGCTGCTACAGGCGCTGCCGTGGGCATTGCACCATCAGCCGTCGCGGCCACTGGTACCAACAGCGCGACCCCTAAGCTCAGCTCTGTCAGGGCTCTGGCAGAGGACCACTTCATCATTGGATGGTTTTCGGAGTCGGAGCCGCGGCGGTCGGCAGGGGCTGTGCTGGCACCTGCGCAACTGCAGGCGCAGCGGCCTTCACACCGGCTGCAAAGGGCTGTAGAAACTGGTCCTTGCCCATCTCCAAGGACTGAAAATACGCATTGGTCAACCCGGGAAATTTGGGTGGTTCATCCCAGGCTTGGTCCGCGCTTTTTAGAACGCGAACGGGTTGGTACCAGTCGTAGGTGTTGGTCTTCAAGTTGACGATGTAACCAAGGCCTTCGAACAGGCTCTTGGGATCACTGGTGGGAATGTAACCCGAGTAGGTGCGCTCAAAACCAATCATATTGACATTGATCACCAACAGCCTGTCAATCTGGTGTTTGCGTTGCAGGCTGGAAAAATCTTTTCCGGCGAGGTTAATGCCCTTTGTCGCAGCATCTGGCAATGCTTTCAGGTCCAACTCCTCTTCAATCACCGTGACCGCGGCACCGTTTTTGCGCAACAGGCTGGCCACCTCGTTCTTCAGATTGGGCAACTCTTCGTAGGACAGAGTGGCGGCATGCGCCGTCAGCTTGGAGTTCATACCACTGGCCACCGCAAGGCACAACAGACAACCCGCGCCAGGCAAGTAAGTGTCAACTTTCGGGAGAGCCGTCATGACAACCCCAATACGGCCGGCTTGGGCATCAACCGAGTTCTTGGTCAGCGCCACTGGCGTCTGTCGAACCGTGGCACAACCACTGGCGAGGACTGCAAACGCAGCAAGAATGAGCCCAAAACGAATTTTCATGTTTATATCCCTGTGATTTTTAGCGTGAGTGAACGTGCAATATCTGCCGACTAGGCCCCGGAGGGTTTCGGTCAGGCGCAGGGAGTATAGACGTGCACCGGCGAGGGAATTCCCCAATTCGGCCGGCAACTTGCTCCTGGATAGATAGCAACAAGATCAATCAGGGTGACGGCTCAAGGCTGATTTAGAGCTTGGATTCGACTCTGCATACTGCACCATCGGAAGCGAACCTGCCGTGCGCCGGACTTCCTGCGTGGCAAGTGACAGCGGTTGGTGTCGGTGGTATACGGGTCGCTGCCGATCACGCTGACAGGGGAACCTGTAGCATGCAATACTGGGGCCCATGCGGTTGCAGGTCCTATCCGTAGGACGTCGCCGCTCCATTCCATTGCCTGCTGAACGGGGAAGGGTTTTTATATGCCATACCTGCAACCCCGATTGTTGATCTTGTGCTTACTCTCCGCTGGCGTGCTGGGTACGGCATGTGCTGGAGAGACGCCGGTGCTGCAGATCTGCACCGGCGACGATGAGTCCTACCCCTGGCAGTTCAACGACCGGCCCGGCGTGTTGATGCACATGATGCGCATGGTTGAGAAAGCCGTCGACGGCAAGTTCGTCATCCAGGCCAAGCCCTGGAAGCGCTGTTTGTCCGAACTCAATGCCGGCCAGGTGCACGCGGCCTTCAAGGCCAGCTACAGCGCCGAGCGCGCCGCCGAGGGGGCTGTGTATCCCATGTTCGCCGAAAAACTGGATGTAGATAAACGCTTGCTGACGGACCAGTACAGCCTGTACCGGCTCAAGGGCAGCGCGGTCGAGTGGGACGGCAAGCGGTTCAGCGCGGACGGCATCGTCGGCGCGCAGACCGGTTTTTCCGTGGTGGCCCAGCTCAAGGGTTTGGGTGCCACGGTGGATGACGGCACGCGCCAAGCGCCGGCCAGTCTACAGAAACTGCTGCGGGGCCGCGTCGTCGCCGTCGCCTTGCAGACCCAGGAGGGGGACAGCCTGGTGGCACGCAACCCGGAGTTCGCCACCAACATCGAACGCATACAGCCGGTGCTGGTGGAGAAGCCGTATTTCCTGGTCTTCTCGCGCGGCTTTTTTGCCGAACATGAGACGCATGCGCGCCTGATCTGGAGCACCATTGCACGGGTGCGTGAATCAACGGAATACAAGAACCTGCTGCGCGACTTCAAGTAGGGGTCACCCCCCAATCACATATTGCGCCGGTACTGGCCACCCACTTCAAACAGCGCATTGGTGATCTGCCCCAGCGAGCAGACGCGCACCGCATCCATCAACACGTCAAACACATTCTTGTTGTCAATGACGGCCTGCTGCAGACGCTTCAGCACCGCCGGTGACTCGGATGCATGGATGGCGTGGAATGCCGCCAGGCGCTTCAACTGGTTCTGCTTTTCCTCATCGGTCGAACGGGCCAACTCCAGCTTGTCCATGACCTGGTCACCATGCGGGTTGCGGAAGGTATTGACGCCGATGATGGGCAGCTCGCCAGTGTGTTTGAGCATTTCATAGGTCATGCTCTCGTCCTGGATCTTGCCGCGCTGGTAACCTGTCTCCATCGCGCCCAGCACACCACCGCGGTCGGCAATGGCATTGAACTCGGACAACACGGCTTCTTCGACCAGCTCCGTCAGCTCTTCGATGATGAAAGAGCCCTGATTCGGGTTCTCGTTCTTGGCCAGGCCCCACTCGCGGTTGATGATCAACTGGATGGCCATGGCGCGGCGCACGGAGTCTTCGGTGGGCGTGGTGATGGCCTCGTCGAACGCATTGGTGTGCAGGCTGTTGCAGTTGTCGTAAATGGCAATCAGCGCCTGCAGCGTGGTGCGGATGTCGTTGAACTGGATCTCTTGCGCGTGCAGGCTGCGCCCGCTGGTTTGGATGTGATACTTGAGCTTCTGGCTGCGTTCGTTCGCACCGTATTTCTCTTTCATGGCCACCGCCCAGATGCGGCGTGCCACGCGGCCCATGACCGTGTATTCGGGGTCCATGCCGTTGCTGAAGAAGAATGACAAGTTGGGCGCAAAGTCGTCAATATGCATGCCGCGCGCCAGATAGGCTTCGACCAGTGTGAACCCATTCGACAACGTAAAAGCCAGCTGGCTGATGGGGTTGGCACCGGCCTCGGCAATGTGGTACCCGCTGATGGACACGCTGTAGAAATTGCGAACGTTGTGGTGCACAAAATACTCGGCGATATCGCCCATGACCTTCAGCGAAAACTCGGTCGAGAAAATGCAGGTGTTCTGGCCCTGGTCTTCTTTCAGGATGTCGGCCTGCACGGTGCCACGCACATTGGCCAGCACCCATTCCTTGATCTTGGCTGCTTCGGTATCGGTAGGTTCGCGGCCGTTGTCGGTCTTGAATTTTTCCAGGTTCTGGTCGATGGCCGTGTTCATGAACATCGCCAGGATCGACGGCGCGGGGCCATTGATGGTCATGGACACGCTGGTGCTGGGGCTGCACAAATCGAAGCCACCGTACAGCACCTTCATGTCGTCCAACGTGGCGATGGACACACCGCTGTTGCCAACCTTGCCGTAGATGTCCGGCCGTGGATCGGGGTCGTTGCCGTACAGCGTGACCGAGTCAAACGCGGTGGACAGGCGCTTGGCCGCCATGCCCTCGGACAGCAGCTTGAAACGCGTGTTGGTGCGGAAGGCGTCCCCCTCGCCGGCAAACATGCGCGTCGGGTCCTCGCCCTCGCGCTTGAAGGCAAAGGTGCCGGCGGTGTAGGGGTAGCTGCCGGGCACGTTGTCCAGCATCAGCCATTTCAAAATCTCACCATGGTCCTCGTAGGTGGGCAAGGCGACCTTGCGTATCGTCGTGCCGCTTAGCGACTTGGTGGTCAGCGCCGTACGCAGCTCCTTGTCGCGGATCTTGACGACGTATTCGTCACCGGCATAGGCGCGCTGCATCTCCGGCCACTGCGTGACCAGCTTGCGTGCGGAAGGGTCTTGTATTTCTTCGCGCTGCACGGCCAGATCGATGGCGGCCTCGGCGGCGCGGGCCTTGTCGGGTTTGGTCTCCTCCAGCATCTTGGCCGCGGCCCGCAATTGCTGGATCTCTCTCGCCAGGCGTGCCTGGCCGCGGGCGTGTTGTTTGTAGCCGCGCACGGTGTCGGTGATCTCGGCCAGGTAACGTGTGCGCGCGGCCGGCACGATGGGGGTCTGGTTGCTGCTGTGGCGCACATTGGCGCGTGGCAACAGGCCGGTGGTGGCCGCCGACAGGCCCAATTCCTGCAAACGCGGCAGCAGCGCCTGGTATAGCGCGGTCACACCATCATCATTGAAGCGCGCGGCCATGGTGCCAAACACCGGCATCTGGTCTGGCATCGTGGTCCAGGCTTCCTTGTTGCGCTGCACCTGTTTGGAGACATCGCGCAGTGCGTCGCTGGCGCCCTTGCGGTCGAACTTGTTGATGGCGACAAACTCGGCAAAGTCCAGCATGTCGATTTTTTCCAGCTGGCTGGCTGCGCCGAACTCGGGCGTCATCACATACATGGGCACGTCCACCAGCGGCACGATGGCCGCGTCGCCCTGGCCAATGCCGGATGTCTCGACGATGATGGCATCAAAACCCGCCACCTTGCAGGCGGCGATCACATCGGGCAGGGCTTGGCTGATCTCGGAGCCGAAGTCGCGTGTGGCCAGGCTGCGCATGAAGACGCGCTCGCCGGTATCGCCGCCGGGCCGACCCAAGGCGATGCCAGCCCCCTCGGGGGGCAGCGAACCACTCGCAGAGGGAAGCGTGGGGGCCTTGACCGTCCAAGGACTGATCGCATTCATACGAATACGGTCGCCCAAGAGCGCGCCGCCGCTCTTGCGGCGGGATGGGTCGATGGAGATGACGGCTAGGCGCAGCGTATCGCCAAGGTCCAGCCGCAAGCGGCGGATCAGCTCGTCGGTCAGCGACGATTTACCCGCACCGCCGGTGCCGGTGATGCCCAGGACTGGTATCTTTTTTGTAGCAGCCTGCGCACGCAATTCGGGGGCTAAAGGGTGTTTTCCTTGTGAGGCTTCAAGTCCGGTGATGAGTTGTGCGAGCGCACGCCATGATTCTGTGGTGTGGCCCGCAATGGCCTCCAGCGTTGCGGGCGCAAAACCGGTCAGGTCCTTGTCGCAGCGCATGACCATCTCGCCAATCATGCCGGCCAGCCCCATGCGCTGGCCATCTTCAGGGCTGTAGATCCGGGTCACACCATAACTTTGCAGTTCGGCAATTTCGCTGGGCACGATAACGCCGCCGCCGCCGCCAAACACCTGGATATGCGCACCACCACGGGCCTTGAGCAAATCCACCATGTACTTGAAATATTCGACATGCCCGCCCTGGTAGGAACTGATGGCAATGCCCTGCGCGTCTTCCTGCAAGGCGGCAGTCACGACCTCGTCGACACTGCGGTTGTGGCCCAGGTGGATGACCTCGGCGCCCATGCCCTGCAGGATGCGGCGCATGATGTTGATGGCGGCGTCATGCCCGTCGAACAGGCTGGCAGCGGTGACAAACCGTACCTTGTGTGTGGGGCGGTAGTTGGCCAGTGCTTTGGCCTCGGCGGACAGATCGGACATGTGGCGCTCCTAAATCACTGCGCCTATTGTTTTGGCGTAGTTGACGTTTACGTAAACGTCAACTGTAAACCATTTTCCACTGCGGTCCAAAAGTGACATGCCCGCCGAGCCGATCCAGATGCGTCATCCACCCGCGTCGCCCTTGTACGGAGTGCCGCTTGGGTATGCCCGGCGCGGCAGGGGCCAGGGAAATTGCATTACAGTGGCAGCCCCATGGGCGAGCACCGGGTTCGCCATGTATTCGGGAGAAGACCATGCTGCCCCTGCAACTTTTTGATACCGCGTCCAGCACCTACACCTACGTCATCTTCGACGAAACCACCCGCGATGCCATCATCATCGATCCGGTGGACCAGCAAGTCGAGCGCGATCTGGCCGTGCTGCGCCAGTACGGGCTCAAGCTGCGCTGGACCGTGGAAACCCATGCACACGCCGACCACATCACGGCAGCCAGCCTGCTGGCCGAGCACACCGGCGCGCAGACGGCCGCGCCACAGGCCTGCGGCATCAGCACCGCCGCATTACAAATGGTGGATGGTGATCTGCTGCGCTTTGGCCGCGAGACGCTGCTGGCGCTGCACACGCCGGGACACACGGCGGGCAGCATGAGTTTTGTGTGGCGCGACCACGTGTTCACCGGCGACACACTGCTCATCAACGGTTGTGGCCGCACCGACTTCCAGTCCGGTAGCGCCGAGGCGCTGTACCACTCACTGACCGAGGTACTGTTCAAGCTGCCCGACGACACCACGGTGTGGCCTGGCCACGATTACCAGGGCCGCAGCCATTCCAGCATTGCCACCGAGCGCAGCTGCAACGTCCGCGTCGCGGGCCGCACGCTGGAAGAATTCGTGGCCGTCATGGACGGCCTGAACCTGCCCAGGCCCCACCGCATGGACGAGGCCGTACCGGCCAACCTGAGTTCGGGTGTGCGCCACGATGCCGACGGCACGCACGCGCCGGAGGCCCGCCCCGCGGCAGGTTATGCGGGCGACGTGCCGCCCGCAATGGCACACGCCTGGTGGCAGGCAGGCGACGCGGTGCTGGTGGATGTGCGCACCGACGCCGAGCGCGAATGGGTGGGTTTTGTGCCCGGCGCGGTGGCGCTGGCCTGGAAACAATGGCCGGGCATGGCCATGAATGCCGGGTTTGACGAGGGCCTGTGCGCCGCTGTGGAACCCGGCAAGAAAGTGCTGATGCTGTGCCGCAGCGGTGTGCGCTCGGTGGCGGCTGCCAAACGCGCAACCGAACTGGGCTTTGAGGCCTACAACATTCTGGAGGGTTTCGAAGGTGACCCGGATACCAATGCCCAGCGCGGTCACAAAGGTGGCTGGCGGCTGCGCGGCCTGCCCTGGCGCCAAGGATAATGGTCATATGACCTTTCTCGCTCTGGATATTGGCAACACGCGGCTCAAATGGGCGCACTACGCATCGCCCCGCCCCAACGCCGCACTCTTGGCCCAAGGCGCCGAGTTCCTGGAAAACATTGACAAGTTATCCGAAGGCGCTTGGAAGGGTTTGGTGGCACCGGCCCACATACTGGGCTGTGTGGTGGCCGCCGATGCCGTCAAACGCCGCCTGCAAGAGCAAATGGAACTGTGGGACGTGGAGCCGCAATGGGTGGTGGCCAGCGAGGCCGAGGCCGGTTTGCGCAATGGCTACGACCACCCGACCCGGCTCGGTGCCGACCGCTGGATTGCGATGATTGGCGCCTACCACCGCATGTTGTCCCAGGGTGCGCCCCGGCCCATGGTGGTGGTGATGGTGGGCACGGCGGTCACGGTGGAGGCGGTCGACGCCAGCGGCAAATTCTTGGGCGGCTTGATACTGCCCGGCCACGGCATCATGCTGCGCGCACTGGAGTCCGGCACGGCCGGCCTGCACGTGCCTACCGGCGAAGTGCGCGAGTTTCCAACCAATACCAGCGACGCGCTGACCAGTGGTGGCACCTATGCCATCGCCGGCGCCGTGGAACGCATGGTGCAGCATGTGCGCCAGCACTGCGGCGCCGAGCCCCTGTGTGTGATGACCGGTGGTGCGGGCTGGAAAATGGCACCCAGCATGTCGGTGCCATTTGAGCTGGTCGACAACCTGATATTTGATGGGTTGCTGCAGTTGGCAGCGGTGCGGTTTCCGGCCTGAGGTCCGGGCCTATGCGGCGCTCTGCCTGGGCGCTTGAATGCCCGGTTAAATATCGAGGAGTTGCGAAAAATCCGTATCGGCGCTGCGACGCCGCTCGACACCCACCACGGAGCTGGACTCGAACATGTGGTCGACAATGGTCGCCTCGGACTCCCCGTCGCGCGGCCCCGCCAGCAAGGCGCGGTCGATCATGCGGGTCAGCAGCGTGCGAGCCACTTCGGGATTTTCTCCATGCAAGTCGAACGTCGCATTCACGGTCAGGCGCACGGTAATCAAATCGGGGATACGCTCAGCCACCCGCTGCACCACGCCAGTGTCCTGCAAGACTGTACCGTCGTGGCCCAAAAACAGAATACGTGCCGGGACCTTGGGCGACAACACGTGCGACAGCCCTTCGGTGTTGACAACCAACATGGTGCCGTTGGAAAAATCTCTGGCCCAGGCCGTTTTGCCACCTTTGAAGCCGCGTATCGTGAAGCCGTATTCGCGCGGTGAGATGAAAAACCGGCCGGTGGAGTCGACTGCCGGATCATCCACTTCCAGATCGTCGTGGACGAACACATAACGGACCACACCCGGCGAAATCTGCCGCTGGATGGCGTCTGGTAAACCTTCCGGCTTTTCGCGGGAAGTCAACTCACTCCAACTGGTCACGGCATAACTCCCTCTGCGCTTAAACGCTTTAAGCCAGCATCATACTAATTTTGTCGCCAGTATCACTACTCGGCCAACCAGGCTTCGGCCAACCTGACCCAATAGGTGGCGCCCAGGGGAATGAGCTGGTCGTTGAAATCGTAGCTGGGGTTGTGCAGCATGCAGGGGCCACCACCATGGCCCATCTCCCGGTGGTCGCCGTCGCCATTGGCAATAAAGGCGTAACAACCGGGCTTGGCCATCAGCATGTAGGCAAAGTCTTCGGCGCCCATGGTGGGCTCCTGCGTGCCCACATTGGCCTCGCCAACGATGCTGGCCATGACCTTGCGGGCAAACTCCGCCTCCTTGGCCGAGTTGATGGTCGGCGGGTAGTTGCGCGTAAACGCAAAGCTGCACTCCATGCCAAAGGCCGCCGCCGTGTGCGACGCAATGTCGGCCATGCGTTTCTCAATCAGGTCCAACACCTCGATACTGAAGGTGCGCACCGTGCCCTGCAGTTCGCAGCTATCGGGGATGACATTGGTGGCCTCGCCGGCATGGATCATGGTCACGGAGATGACACCTGCGTCGATAGGTTTTTTGTTGCGGCTGATGATGGTCTGGAAGGCCTGCACCATCTGGCAGGCCACCGGCACCGGGTCCAGCGCGTTGTGCGGCATCGCGGCATGGCCGCCCTTGCCGCGGATGCTGATCTTGAATTCGTTGCTGGAGGCCATGACCGGTCCGGCGCTGACCGCGAACTTGCCAACCTCGGAGCCGGGCCAGTTGTGCATGCCAAACACGGCCTCCATGGGGAACTTGTCGAACAACCCGTCCTTGATCATCTCGCGGGCACCGCCGCCACCCTCTTCCGCGGGTTGGAAAATCAGATACACCGTGCCGTCGAAATTGCGCTGCTTGGAGAATTGCTGTGCCGCAGCCAGCAGCATGGCGGTGTGTCCGTCATGGCCGCAGGCGTGCATCTTGCCGGCGTGCTGGCTGGCGTGGGCAAAGGTGTTGAACTCCTGCATGGGCAGGGCATCCATGTCGGCGCGCAAGCCTATGGCGCGATCCGATGTACCGGCCTTGACGATGCCCACCACGCCGGTCGTGCCCATGCCGCGGTGCACCGGAATGCCCCACTGCGTCAACTGGGCGGCCACCACATCGGCCGTACGCTCTTCCTTGAAACACAGTTCGGGATGGGCATGTATGTCGCGGCGGATGGCGGTTATGGCCGGCGCAGCGGCAACCAGATCGTCAATAAGCTTCATAGGGAGTCGAGTAGTTGTTGGAATGGTGGCGTGGCCAAAGCCCATTATTAACCCGCAGGCTTTACCATGGCGGTCATGCGTGATTCAACCCTTTCCATCCCCATCCAGCCCGCTCAGGACATCCTCGGCGCCTGCCCCCACGACTGCCCCGACACCTGCTCCCTGGTCACCACCGTGCAAGACGGCGTGGCCATCAAGGTGCATGGCAATCCGGCCCACCCGCACACCGACGGCGCCCTGTGCACCAAGGTTTCGCGATACACCGAGCGCACCTACCACCCCGAACGCATCCTGCACCCGCTGAAACGCACGGGACCCAAAGGCTCGGGTCAGTTTGAACGGGTGACCTGGGATGCGGCGCTGACCGACATCGCGCAAAAACTCACGGCCATTGCCGCCAAGGGGCCGGACGCGGCCCAGGCCATCCAGCCGTATAGCTATGCTGGCACCATGGGCTTGGTGCAGGCCGAAAGCATGGCGGCGCGTTTTTTCAACCAGCTCGGCGCCTCCCTGCTGGACCGCACCATTTGCGCGACCGCCGGCGGCGAGGGCATGACACAAACCCTGGGCCGCAAGGTCGGCATGCGGGTGGAGTTTTTTGCCGAATCCAAGCTCATCATCATCTGGGGCAGCAACTCGATTGCCAGCAACCTGCACTTCTGGCGTTATGCCCAGGTGGCCAAACGCAACGGCGCCAAGCTGATTTGTATCGACCCGCGCAAATCGGAAACCGCCGACAAGTGCCACGAACACCTTGCGCTGCGCCCTGGCACCGACGCGGCATTGGCTTTAGCGCTGATGCACGAGCTGATCACCAACAACTGGCTGGACCATGACTACATCGCGCAGTACACGCTGGGCTGGGACGCGCTGCACGCGCACGCGCTGGAGTGGACGCCCGAACGCGCCGCCGAGATTTGCGGCGTTGACGTGGAGCAGATCCGCGCACTGGCCCGTGACTACGGTGGCTGCTTCCAGCGCGGCGTGCCGGCCGCCATTCGTATGAACTACGGCCTGCAACGTGTGCGCGGCGGCGGCAATGCGGTGCGCGCCATTGCCTGCCTGCCTGCACTGATTGGCGCCTGGCGGCACCGCGCCGGGGGTGTGTTGTTATCCAGCTCGGGCAGCTTCCCGGTCGACGCCGCGGCCTTGCAACGGCCGGACCTGTTGGCCGGGCGTACACCCCGCACCATCAATATGTCGACCATAGGCGACGACCTGTTGCGCCCCGCATCGCCAGAGTTTGGCCCGGCGATTGAGGCTCTGGTGGTCTACAACAGCAACCCGGTGGCAGTGGCGCCGGAGTCGAGCAAGGTGGTCCAGGGGTTTGCCCGCGAAGATTTGTTCACCGTGGTGCTGGAGCATTTCCAGACCGACACCGCCGACTACGCCGACTACATCCTTCCCGCCACCACACAGTTGGAGCATTGGGATGTACACCTGAGCTACGGCCACACCGACGCGCTACTGAACCGCCCGGCCATCGCACCGGTGGGCGAAGCCAAGCCCAATACCCAGATCTTCCGGGAGCTGGCGGCGCGCATGGGTGAGCACGACGCTGGTTTTCTCGACCCCTGCTTTGCCGAGAGCGACGAAAGCCTGTGCCGCGCCGCCTATGGTTCCGCAGTGGACTTTGAACTATTGCTGCGCCAGGGCTTTGCCACGCTGCAAATGGCCGACGCGCCGTTTGCCCAGGGTGGCTTTCCGACGCCATCAGGGCGCTGCGAGTTTTTCAGCGCACGGCTGCAGGCCCAGGGCCTGGACGCCCTGCCCACTTATCTGCCCAACCACGAAGCGCCGGGTAGTTCGACCGAATTCCCGTTGGCGATGATTTCCCCACCGGCGCGCAATTTTTTGAACTCGACTTTTGTCAACGTGAAAAGTCTGCGCGACATCGAAGGTGAACCGATCCTGGAAATGCACGCCGCGGACGCAGAAGCCCGAGCCATCCCCTCCGGTGCCATCGTGCGGGTCTTCAACCAGCGCGGCGAATACCTGTGCAAGGCCGTGGTGTCGAAACGGGCGCGCCCGGGCGTCGTCAACGGCCTGGGCGTCTGGTGGCGCAAGCTGGGGCTGGCGGGCACCAACGTCAACCAGCTCACCGGCCAGAAACTGACCGACATGGGCCGGGGACCGACCTTTTATGACTGCCTGGTCGAGGTGGCTTTGGTGAAATGAGCCTGTAGCCCTCGTGGAATATGATTAGACCACTATACCTTTTATAGCATACGCTTTGCAGGTGGCAGCATGCCCCATGCACGGCGACTCACACCGGCGTGACGGCGATGTGGTACAGCCCCCAGGGACACAGGCCGAACCGCTGCTTCAAGGGCAGGTCCTTGAAAGCGGCCAGCCGGTCGGCGTCATAAACCGCCCACTGCGGACCCAGTCCACCCAGAGCCAGGGGTTTGCCATCCATATGGGTGGCCACCAGCATGCGGTAGGCCAACAGGTCTTTGAGGCTGATCGCGACGTTGTAACCGTCCACCGCCCGCAGGCCTATCGACACGGCACTGGTCATCGCAACACCTGCCGCCTCCAGCACCGTGCTGAGCAATGGCCCCGATAACGTGTGCACCTTGGCGTCATATTCCAGCGTCGGTTTGATCTGGACCTTGGGCAAGCGGTTCAGCGCCTCGGCATCCAGGGTCAGCGCCGTGTCGAACTGTATGCCGTGTTTGGCCATCATCTGGTCCAGCGCCGGGTCCAGCGGGCCGCGGTTACCTTTGCTGATGGCACCGCTGACCGTCAGCAGCACCGGGCCGCGGGCGGGACGATCGGCGGCTTGTGCAGTGGCTACCGGTAATAGGCCCAGCAACGCGGAACGCGTCAAAAAATCACGTTTTTTCATCATCAACTCCCTGAGAATATTCTGTAAAAACTCACCGCCCGGGTTTGAGAGGACCGGCTTGCAGATGGAGCACCAGACCCTCACACGCGTCCTCCACCAAATCCAGCACATGCTCAAAGCCCTGGCTGCCTCCATAGTAGGGGTCGGGCACCACCGCCGAATCGTGAACTTGGCAAAACTCGGTCAACCGGCGCAACTTGCCCTGGTGTGCCGGCGGGCAGCCTTGCTGCAACAATGCCAGGTTGTCATGGTCCATGGCCAGAATCAGGTCATAGGTTTCGAAATCTGCATCGGTGATCTGCCGCGCACGCAGCGCGGACAGGTCATAACCCCGCTTGACGGCGTGCGCCTGCGAGCGTTCGTCCGGCGGGCTATTGGGGTGGTAGTCGTGGGTGCCCGCCGAGTCCACTGTGACGCGTGATCCCCAGCCCAGCGTATCGACTTTGTGTTGGAACACGCCATGTGCAGTGGGGCTGCGGCAGATATTGCCCATGCAAACAAAAAGAACACGGTAGGGTTTCATACAAGAGGTGGTAGCCATTGAAAAAACATTCTAGTCAAGCAATGGGGTGCCGGTATGTGCCACAAACCTTGGCGCATGTGGCTGGGCCGCAAGACCCTGAACGTTGAACGGCCGTGTTCTTGTACAGTGCGGGCATGCCTTTGCACCGCACCTTTCACCTAAACCGCTGCGTTGCCGTGGGCGTACACAAAACCCTGTGCCTCGCCGTTGTTGGCCTTGCAGTCCTGCTGCAAGCTGGATGCGGCACAACGTCCACCGCGCGCAAGACTCCCAATGTCCCTGAAGATATCGAATACGCTGCAAGGCTCACCCCCGAGCAGGCAGGCGATGTCACCATCTATGCCATCGGGCTGGTGGGAACACCCTACCGGTATGGCGGCAACACGCCGCAATCCGGTTTTGACTGCAGTGGGCTGATTGGCCACGTCTACCTGACGCGCGCGCAGGTCACGCCGCCGCGCACCGTTGCCAAGCTGAATGGCTGGGGCTTTCCGGTTGCGGCGGAGAGGATTCGCTCGGGCGACCTGGTCTTGTTTTCGCAACGCGACGTGGTCACCCACGCCGGCATCTATGTGGGCCAGGGCCGTTTTGTACATGCGCCGTCCACCGGTGGTGAAGTACGGCTGGACAATCTGGGGGCCAAGTACTGGTCCGCACAGCAGGTTGCATTCCGTCGCCCGTGAAGGCCGTGTTGTTGTGACTTTGCGCAAGAACCCGCGCGAGGCAATGGCCTAAGCTGGTGGACTCCCGTGCCAAACCCGCAGAGGAAACCACAGCCATGCAACGCACCCTGATCACTTCTTTTCTGTTGGCCGCCGTCGGCCTGGTCCAGGCCGCTGGCTTCACCCTGTCCAGCCCCGACATCCCAGCGGGCGGAACCATTCCCAAAAGCTTTGAATTCAACGGCTTCGGTTGTTCGGGCGACAACCAGTCACCCACGCTCAAATGGAGCGGCGCACCCAAGGACACCAAAAGTTTTGCCGTGACCGCGTACGACCCCGATGCCCCCACCGGCTCTGGCTGGTGGCACTGGATGGTGATCAATATCCCAGCCCATGTGTCGGAGCTGCCCCGCAATGCTGGCGCGGCCAACAGCACCACGCTGCCCACTGGTGCCGTGCAGAACCGCATTGACTATGGCATCAATGCCTGGGGTGGCGTGTGCCCGCCAGCGGGGGACAAGCCCCACCGTTATGTCTTCACCGTTTATGCGCTGAAGACCGACAAACTTGAGGTCCCCAGCGATGCAACGGCGGCGCTGACCGGTTTCATGATCCATGCCAATGCCTTGGCCAAGGCCAGCTTCACGGCTAAATACAGCCGCAAGAAATAAACAGGCGGCCGACGGCGCAGCGGCGTTACGCCCCTGACCGCAAGCGCTGCAGTTTGGGATACACAGCAGGCGTGGTCAGCATCGTGCTGGCCACCGCCATCACCAACAGGGCGGTGAAGGTTTCGTTGGTGATGATGTGTTTGTCCAGCAGGATGTTGACAAAAACAATCATGATCAGGGCCTTGGTCTGCAGCAACCAGCCGATGATGGAGGCCTCGTCCTGCTTCCAGCCCAGGATCTTGCCGGCCACATGGGTTCCCGCCAGTTTGCCGCCCACCGATGCCAATAGCAACAAACCCGCCACACCCAACATGGCCACTCCGCCAACAGCCCATTGGGTGCGCAAACCGGTACTCAAAAAATACACCGGCATGGCAACCATGAGGATGTGGTGGCGCAACAGGTCCAGCTTGGCCTCGTCAAACCAGTGCTTGTCCAGGACCGCACCGGCCAGGAATGCGCCCACCATGAAATGCAGGCCCGCCCAGTCGGCGCCCAGGCCACAGGCGGCCAGCCAGATCAGGCTGACATACCAGCGGTCACTGTCCTGCAGCCACACCATCAGGCGCCGAATGCCTACGGTGGCCAACGGAAACAACAGCAGAAAGCCCATTTGCCGCCCTATGCGTGTCCAGTCCAACAGGATGACGGCCAGCACCGCCCACACCGCAATATCGTCCAGGCTGGCGTAGCGCAAGATGCGCTGGCCCAGGGGGTGGCGCAGGATTTCCAGCCGGTCCATCAACAGGATCAGCACCGGCAGGGCCGTAACGGCGCAGGCCATTCCCACGCCCAGTACAAACTGCCAGGGCATGGCGTGGTCTCCCACCCAGCCCGCAAATGGCAACATGCCAAGTGCCACGGCACAGCCAGCGACCAGCGGCGTTCCCAGTGCCAGGCCGGCGGTGATGGTGCTTTCCCGGCGGTGCGCCCAGGCCTGCTTCAGATCCAGCTCGACGCCCGCCAACATGACAAACAGCATCACCGCCCACCAGGCCACCCCATTGAGTGCCTGCATGACCTGCGGATTGAAAACAAAGGCGTAGGCGTCTGGATGGGTGGCTCCCAAAACGCCGGGGCCCAACAGGATACCGGTGATGATCTGCACCACGACCAGCGGCGCGTAGTAGTCGGTCCGTGCAATGCGCCAGATCAGGAATGGCACCGAGAAAATGATCAGCATCGCGATCAGAAAGACTTCGCTGGTGTTCATGACGGCAGGCGTTGGGGAAGGGGCTGCATTGTAGGGTGGCGGCAGTCTGGTTTAATCCCGACATGCTGGTTGCCTACCCGACGGATATTCCCCAATGACACTGCACACGCGACCTTCCACGCGATGAAGCGGTTCAACACACGGGGCCAGTGTTGGACCGACCATCTGTATGCAAACAAGTGGATGGCGATGCTCTTTATCTGCGCACTGTTTCTGCAGAACACCGTTGCGCAAACGCCGGCGCTCAACATCGGCAGCCATGGCAGTTATGGACTGTCCAACCACTTTGCCTATTTTGAAGACACGGGTGCAACACGAACGCTGGACGACATTCTCCAAGCCGACATCCAAACCCAGTTCAAACCGGTGGAACAAGGACCGGCGTCAGCCAATTTTGGCGCCACGGATTCTGCTATCTGGCTCAAGATCCAGTTGCACACGGAGCCAGGCGCACCCCGACACTGGATGCTGGAGGTGGCCAACGCGCCCATGGACAGCCTGGACACCTACCTGTCCCGAGCCGATGGCAGCTACGACCACCAGGTCGGTGGTGATACACAAGCCTTTGTTCAGCGTGCCGTTGCGCACCGCAACCACGTCAAGCCCCTGGACCTGACACCGGGCGCCAGCACAAACCTGTACCTGCGCGTTGCCTCGCAAGGTGTGGTGGCGGTGCCCACCACGCTGTGGCAGCCCGCAGCCCTGCGGCAAAGCGACCAGCAGACCTATTCCGTGTTCAGCCTCTACCTGGGGCTGTTGATCGGTCTGCTGCTGTACAACCTGTTGTTGTTTGTATCCGTGCGCGACCCGGCCTATCTGCTGTATGCCGGCATGGTTGCCTGCATAGGTTTGGGGGTCGCGTCTTCCGATGGGATCGCCGCCCAGTTCCTATGGCCGGAGTCCGTCTGGTGGAACAACCGCTCGCCGCTGGTATTTCAAACCGGAAGCGGTGCGTTCAGCATCCTGTTCGTACGCAGCTACCTGGGCAGCAAATCCAATGCGCCTCGGCTGGACCGCTGGATGCGGGCCTTGGTTGGACTATGGGTTGTCGCATTTCTCGCGTCGTTGTTCGGGCAGTACAAGCTCGGACGCGATCTATTGGCGTTGTTCAGCCTGGTCGGCATTGTTGTGGTCATCGCCGCCATGGTGGTCAGCATTCGGCGCAGACACCCCGGTGCCAAATTTTTTGCGCTGGCCTGGACGGCGTTTCTGATCGGCGTGCTGGTGCAGGTGGTGCACAACACGGGGCTGATGCCCTCCGGTCCACTCGCCGCCAACGCCGTTGAGATCGGGTCGGTATTTGAAATGCTGCTGCTGTCGCTGGCGCTGGCCGACCGCATCAATGTGGCCAAACGGGAAAAGGAACTGGCGCTGGTGCAGGTGACCACTGAGCAGGCGACGGTGCAGGCGCTGCAGCAATTGCAGCAGCGGTACCGCTCGGTCATAGAACATGTCGCCGAGGGCATGGTGGTCATGCAAAACGAACGTATCGTGTTTGTCAACACCAGGGCCACCGAAATTCTGGAGGCCGGCAAGGACCAAATCATCGCGCAGGGGGTCCTCAGGCACGTCCACACCGATGACCGCGCCATGCTGATGGAACGCGTGCAACAGCGTCTGGCCGGCGGTGAGGTCCCTGAGCGTTGCCAAGTCCGGTTCGAACTCCCGGGCAGGCCCAGCAAGTGGCTGGAGTTTGGCGACAGCATGGTCCCTTGGGATGACGGGCAAGGCCTGCTGGTCTTTTTCCTCGATGTCACGCAACGCCATGCAGCAGAACTGGAGACCCGCGCGGCCGTGCAGCGGCAGCAGGAACTCAATGACCTGCGCTCACGTTTTGTGGCCATGACCAGCCATGAATTTCGCACCCCCTTGGCGGCGATACTTTCCTCGCAGGATTTGCTGAAGACCTACGGAGATCGCATTGCGGAATCGGAGAAGCTGGAACTGCTGGGCCTGATCGAATCGGGTGTCAAACGCATGACCTCGATGCTGGAGCGCGTGTTGCTGCTGGGCCAGGTCGACGCGCAGATGCTGGAGTTCAAGCCGCAAAAAATAGATCTGAAGGCGCTGTGCCATGACCTGGTCCTGGAGGCGCAGCATCAGCATCCGGGTAACCCATGCCGTGCCGTCGTGGACTTTCAGGACACCGCGGGCGGTGACCTGTACGATGAGAAATTGCTGCGCCACATCTTCGGCAATCTCTTGTCCAATGCCATCAAGTATTCACCGCAGGGTGGAGAGGTGCGTTTGCAGGTCTATGCACAAGGGGAGCACACCGTGTTCGACATTTCAGACCAGGGAATCGGCATTCCGGCCGGTGAACTTGGCGCCCTGTTTGAATCATTTCAGAGGGCCAGCAACGTCGGGACCATTCAGGGAACCGGCTTGGGCTTGGCGATTGTCAAAGAATCGGTCGAATTGCATGGTGGCACGATTACCGTTGACAGCAGGGCCGGACACGGCAGTTGCTTCACGGTGCGGTTGCGCCAGCCCGCCTAATCTGTCGGGATAGACAGACACGCTAGAGCTATGATCCTGTTGGCCTTTTTGGCTTTGCTCCATGCGATGTCGGCCATTGCAGACAAAGTGCAACACCGGAAAGAACGTAAGCCATTGAATTCATTGGGAATTTAAAGTGGCATGCAAATTGAGTGAAGTACAAAGACTCACTCCCGACAGCGGACCACCACATGCCACAGAAGAAAAATGTCTTTCGCCGACTCTCCGGCCCCGGTTTACTGGGCAGCATGCTGCTTTGCCATGCGCCATTACACGCCCAGTTGGGACTCCCTGGTTCTCCCGGCTCACCCGGAGCGCCCGGTACGCCCGGGGCCTTCGGTGCACCGGTACGCGTGTCACCCAACGACCAGGTCCTCAAAACCTGGCAGCAAAGCAACCTCGGTGGGGCCGTTCCCGCCCTCACACGGGGTGAAGACGGCAGCACCCGGCTGGATTGGAGAGGTGGTGTTTCGCTGGATGTCTACAGCAACGATATCCAGTCGGCAGGTGGCAGCGCGAACACGCCTCTGCGCTCCGGTACTTTCTACAAAAGCCTGGTGACCAGTGATCTGCGTTCTATCAACGAGAACGACGCAATTGACCACTTCCAGGTGGTCGTGACCAACAGCGATGACCGCGCCGTGCTGAGCCAGAACCAATACCAGATCAACCAGCTCCAGGTGGGCCGGACCGCAGCGGACTACCAGGTCGCATTGGGTGATATTGCGCCCAACTTTTCCAATCTCGGTTCTGCACTCGGTGTACGCGGCGTGTATGGCCAGCGCCAGTTGGGTGACACCACGGTTCATGGTTATGCCGGCCAAGTCGCCGAAAACTGGGAGGCATTGTCCAGCGTCGTCCCCAGCAACCAGTACATCCGCGATGTCCACGGCGTGAAAGTGGAGACGGCATTCGGCTACAACCTGCGGACCTACGCAACCGCGCAGGCATTCTCCGAGCGCGAAGCGCCCATCATGGCCCAGCCGGGTTTCTCGCCCTTGGGTTCCTCACATTCAATGAGCGTGGGCTTCCAGTACCAGAAAGACCAATGGAGCCTGACGGGTGAAACGGCAGGCAGCAGCTTCCAAGACAATGGAACCTCAGACCGGCAAGGGCGCGCCACAGTGTTGGATGCAAGCTGGCGCGGCGAGAGTGTGGCGCTGCGCGGCGGATACCACCACATCGACACCGAATACACATCCCTGTCATTCGCCGCACAACCGGGCATACACGAGACCTATATCGGGGCAGACTGGACGGCGGCTTCGTGGTTGACATTGGCGACCGACATCCGCAAATCAAAAAACTCGACGCTGGCGAATGCCTACAGTGAGTCGACCTTCGTGGACACCGATGCACTGACGCTGCGCGCCAACATCAATTTTGGCCCCGAGCATCCCGGCTGGATGGTGTCGCTACAAACCGTTGAGGCCCAGTCCACCGACTCGGCGGCATTTGCATCACGACGCAGCGACGTCTCGGCCATGCTCAACTACGCGTCTCCGATTCTGAACGCGGGACTGGGCCTGGGCCAGGGCAAGCTGACCAATGAAGCGTATCCCTACTACGACTCGGCCACCAACAACTGGTCACTCAATATCGGCAGCAATTTTTCAGACGCGCAGCCCGATGCGGCACCCACCTGGAGCGCCGGTGTCAATTTCTTTGCCGCGTCACAGACCCAGCGCCTGCTGGCCGGCGATGGGGGTGAAAGCAACAACACCAACTACACGCTGGCCCTGACCGGTCAGCGCATAGGCCTGGGCGGGCTGAATCTGCTACTGACCGCCGGTGAAACCACGCAACCCAACGGAGGCCCCAGTCTGCACCTGCGCGGCGCACAACTGGACGCGGTATTCCCCATGAAGGGACAAAACACGTTCAAGCTCTATGTACGCAGCACTCGGCGTTATATGGATGACCCCCTGCTGTCCGCACAAGAGGATGTTTTTGGCATGCAACTGATCTACAACTTTTGAAGCAGAACCCCATGAACACAGTGTGGAGACTGTCCGCGTCAAGTGGCGACAACCCTTTTGGCGCCGACTAGTCCATGCCCATGGTTGAAAAATTGAACTTAACTAAACTGACGCACGACCCAGCTAGTGGTCGACGCAGGATATTCCCGCGACCCTACAGAGACACCGCCATGAACCTGACACGACACCTTCACCGCACCCTGCTGGCATTGGTCGCCAGCGTGGTCTTGCACAACGCCTACGCGGCTGGCCAGATCGAACTGGTGGAGGGCAACGTCAGTGTGACCACCGCGGCAGGGCAGTTGCGCATTCCCGGCAAGGGGGAGCGTGTCGAGGCGGGTGATACCATTTCAACCGGCAAAGGCGGTGAAATCCACGTACACATGGACGACAACGGGCTCATAGCCTTGCGCGCCAATACTTTCCTGAAAATCGAGGCCTACAAGGCCGAAGGCAAAGCGGACGACAGCGCCGTATTCCGCCTGTTGCGCGGTTCCTTTCGCTCCATCACCGGGTGGATTGGCAAGAACAACCCCAGAAAATATGCCGTTTACACACCCACGGCAACGATTGGGATCCGCGGAACCGACCACGAGACCCTGGTCGTCGAGGACGGTGCGGACGCTGGCACCTTTGACAAGGTCAATAGCGGCGAGACCGAGTTGCTGACGCCGAACGGCAAGGTCGCCGTCCTGCCAGGCCGGGCCGCATTCGCACCCAAGGCCGGTACCGAGCCACCCAAGTTGCTGGCCACCGTTCCCGCCTTGTTTGTGCCCGGCAAAAACGAAGCCCTGATCGACAGTGACAAGAAGGCACTGGAGGAATCACGGGATGAGCGCCTGCGGCAAAAACTAAGAGACGGTGAACGCAGCGGAGCGGGCAAGGACGGCAAGGCAAAAATTGGTGACCCCGCGGACGCACGCAAGGCGCTGGCCGCATTTGAAAGCTTTTTGCGCGCCTTCGAGGTCGGCGATGTGTCGCAACTCAGGCAACGCCTGAACCCTTCGATGATCGGCTACCAGCAACTGCTGGACAACATCACCTTGGGAAACAACGAGTGCAAACAAACGCGGGTGAATCTGTTCAATACCCAGGTTCAGGCGGGTCCCGATCTGGCCGTGGTGCAGACCAACTGGGAGAAGCGCTGCCTGTTGTTGCCCTCATTTACACCCAGGCTCAAGTCGGGACACGCCACCGTTTTGATGCATCTGGAGGCCGGCGGCTGGACGTTTGCGGCCATCACTGCAGGTAATATGTTTGACCGGGCCGATCCGCCAACCGCGCCCGCCAGGCCAAGCGGAAACACGCCCACAACACCGGGCACCACACCAGTGACGGCACCGGTCACGACACCCGGAACCACGCCGGTGACGACCCCGGTCACGACGCCCGGCACCACACCAGTGACGCCACCGGTCACGACACCCGGAACCACGCCGGTGACGACGCCTGGCACAACACCTGTGACCACTCCGGTCACGACACCCGGCACCTCGCCGACTACGCCTCCGGTGACCACGCCCACAATCCCGACGATCCCGGGACGGTCCATAACACCCACCATATGCCGATCACCAACCGGCGCGATCATTCCCTGCACCAGCACGGCCCCGGCGACACCCACATCCTGCACGGTAAGCGGCCGTGTCGTGGCTTGCTCAAGCATACGCAACCCTGCGGCATGCACGCTGCGCGGCACCGTACTGGTCTGCCCGTAGCAGCGAAGACACAACACACAGTGGAACCCACCGACAACTATCTTGCGCAGCCTTTGAACCACCAGCGGGTTTCCTGCGACTCATACATAACGGTGCTGCCGGCAATGGGCCGGCCGCCCGGCGGTTCCGGGGTCTGACCCTATGGAAATTGTTCTAAACCCTGCGCAGCAGCAGGACATTGAGTTATGCCGCCTGATGCAGCAGGTGGCGGAGCGAGACGAGGCGGCACTGGCCACGCTGTACAAGCGCATGAGCCGGATGATTTATGCCTTCTCGTTGCGCCGTCTGCATGCAGCGGATGCGGCCGAGGAGGTTGTCGTGGAAACAATGTACGAAGTCTGGAAAGGCGCCGCGCGGTTTGGCGGACGGTCCATGGTCAGCACCTGGATTCTAGGCATAGCCCGACACAAGGCGATGGACAAATTGCGCAGCCGCGGCGGTGAACACTGTGACACCCTGGGCGACGAAGCCGAAGCCGTGGCGGATGACAGTCCCTCGGTGTTTGAGTTGATCGCCAGCCGCCAGCAGGCCGGACAGGTCGCACTGTGTATGGAGGCCCTGCCGGATGTGCAGCGTGAGTGCCTGCACCTGGTTTTTTATGAAGACGCGCCGCTGGCCGACATCGCCACGATCCAGGACTGCCCCGAGAACACGGTCAAGACCCGCCTGTTCCATGCGCGTCGCAAAATGAAGGAGTGCCTGGAGCGACAGGTCCGGCGCATGGAGCGTGTGCAATGACCCGCAACGATGAAGAACTGCGGGCCCTGCTGCCCTGGTATGCCAACGGCACGCTGGACACCAGCATCCGCCGGGAACTGGAACAGCGCCTGCAGCACGCACCGCTGTTGCGCAGCGAACTCGCCTGGCTGCGGCTGGTGCGCAACCAGGTTCAGGAGTCTGCTCACGCCGACCTCCAGCACAGACCCGAAGCCGCGGGTCTGGACACACTAATGGCACTGATCCACGCCGAGCAGTCCGGCAAAGTGACGCCCCTGCCCGGCCGCTTCCTGGGCCACTGGCTGGCGCGGGCGCGTCAGTTGCCACTGTCCATGGGCATCGCCGCTGCCGTTGTGTTGTCGCAGGCCGTCATCATCGGTACCCTGCTGGACCGGCCCGCCCCCGAACAGCTGGTGCCCCTGTCGGGCGGCACCGTGGCGGCCGGACCGATGCTGCAAGTCACGTTCAAACCCGGTGCAACCGAGACCCAGATCCGGGCGCTGTTGTCCTCCGTGCAGGGTGACATCGTGGCCGGGCCGGGAGCCTTGGGTGTCTATGCCGTACGGGTGCCCGAGCGCCAGGGTCCGCAGGCACTGGAGGCGCTGCGCAATGCCAGTGCCGTGGTCGACTCGGTCACGCTGTTGCCCGCGCGTTAACGCCGCAAGTTCCCATTTATTCCGCATTCATGATGGTGAACCGCATCCGCCTTTGTGTTGTCCTCGTCGCGCTCAGCGTCGCGGAGCGGTCGTTTTCGGACGGCCCGGTGGATTGCACACGTTACCGCGCCGCCGGCCTGCCCTGCCCCACGACACCCACGAATGCCAACAGGACACCGGATGCCGCGTTACGGCCCACACTGGCCCCCACGGGACTGCCGCGCCCGACCACCGCCGCGGTGTCCGCGCCGGTCAGCAACCCGCTGCGCACCACGCCGGCCGGCGGTTCGACGGGCGCTGCAGCTGCGCCCCTGCAAACAGCCACCCCACCAGCGTCCCCCTTTGCCCCACCCGCAGCCCCGCCGCCGGCCAGCCACACGCCTTTGCCACCGGCGCAGGTGCCACCCGTGGCCGGGGTGCCACTTGCCGCGCCACCGGCGGCGCCCATCCCGGCACCAGCTCCCCCTCCCAGCCGGGTATCCAGCCCCGCACCCCTGCCTGCCCCATGGCCCGCGCCCGGCGCAATACCGGTGAACCGGCCACCAGGTCTGATGAACGGCAACACATTGGCACCACTTTCCATGCCCCCCCTGCCTGCGCTGCCGGCGCCACGCGAAGGGCGTGAACCCGGGCAAATCGTGGTGTACTTCGCCACGGCAGACGAAGCCGATGCAGCACTGGCGGCATTGCGTCTGCGCCACCAGCTGGAGCCTAACGACACCACACCACTCGTGCATCTGGGCGGTGTCATCGCCGTCTTCCAATTGCCCACCCAGGCGGCGGCAACGGCCATGCGCGAACAATTGCGCAAGGAATTCCCGACGGCGGTCGTTGACTTCAATATGCGCTACCGCCCCCTGTTGCAGTCCACGGTGCAGCCGCGTATCTACCTGCCGCAGAAAGTGGACCAACCCATGCGCGGCAGCGGCGTGCCCCCTGCAACCGGCATACGCATTGGTATCGTTGATGGCCCGGTTGCCCGCAGCGCAGCGCTGCTGGGCGTCAATATTCAGCGCAGGAGCTTTCTTGCAGGCACGGATACCGCCGCGCCAGCGACCCACGCCACCTCCATCGCCGCGCTGATCGCGGGGCAGGATTCAAGCAATGGTTTTGTCGGTATTGCGCCGCGCGCGCAGTTGGTTTCCGCGGAGATCATGCACGCCATCGGCCCCGATGACCTGACCAGCAGTGCGACGCTGATACGCGCACTCGACTGGTTGCTGGCCGAGAAGGTACACATCATCAATCTGAGCCTGGGCGGGCCCGGCGACATGGTCATGGAGAAGGCCTTTTCCCGGCTCACGGCGTTGGGCCTAGTGGTGGTCGCCGCCGGTGGCAATGGCGGTCCGGATGCGGCGCCCGCCTACCCCGCGGCCTACCCCGGCGTCATCGCCGTGACCGCGACCGATGCCGCCGACCGTTTGTATGTGCAGGCCACCCGTGGCAGCTACATCACGCTGGCGGCACCCGGCGTGGACCTGTGGGTACCCGACGGTGTTTCGGGCCGCTACGTCAGCGGCACCTCGTTTTCCGCCGCCATCGTCAGTGGCGCCAGCGCGCTGCTGCTGGCGCAGAGCCCGCAAACCCATGCCCGGTCCATGGCCCAACGGCTGTGCCGTGGCGCCCGGGATCTGGGGGCGCGCGGCGCCGATGCGGCGTTCGGCTGCGGCTTGCTGCAGATCAGTACCGCGCTGCGCGAAGACCGCTCATGAAACATTGCCGACCATGCTGCGGTGCGGGCAGCACCCGCATTGCCGTTATGCTTGCGGGCATCACGCTAACCACAGCCTCGACACCGTTTGCCCCTGCGTGTCGGCTGAACCGGATTGAAAAGATATGGCGCGCATCCTGATCGTTGATGATGATCCCGCATTGCTCAGACTGCTGTCTTTGCGCTTGCACTACGAAGGGCACGTCGCCATAGAAGCCGACAGCGGGGCCGCCGCGCTGGCCCAACTGGACCACGAACTGCCGCACATCATGATCACCGACCTGCGCATGCCGGGCATGGACGGGCTGCAGTTGTTCAAGGCCGTGCACCGGCGTTTCCCGTTGCTCCCGGTGCTGATGCTGACTGCCAACGGCACCATACCGGACGCCGTGGACGCCATGCAAAAAGGCATTTTTGGCTACATCACCAAACCGTTTGAAGGCGCAGACCTGATGCGTGAAGTGGACCGCGCGCTCGAAGTCTCTTCCGCGCTGGGTGCCGACATGCCGGGCGACGAAGCCGGTGAGTCCTGGCGCGAGGCCATCATCACGCGCAGCCCGCGCATGGAAAAATTATTGGCCGAGGCGCGGCTGATGGCCAAGAGTGATGCGTCGGTGTTGATCCACGGCGAAAGCGGCACCGGCAAGGAATTGCTGGCGCGTGCGCTGCATGCATCCAGCGCCCGCTGCCAGGAGGCACTGGTGGCGGTGAACTGCGGCGCCATTCCCGAGAACCTGGTCGAGTCCGAACTGTTTGGCCACGTCAAGGGTTCGTTCACCGGGGCCGTGCGTGACAGCGAAGGGCTGTTCACCAGCGCGCACCGCGGCACGATTTTCCTCGACGAAATCGCCGATCTGCCAATTGCCATGCAGGTCAAGCTGCTGCGTGTGCTGCAGGAGCGCGAGGTGCGCCCGGTCGGCGCCGCCAAGGCCCACAAGGTGGATGTGCGTGTCATCTCCGCATCCAACCGCAAGCTCGAAGACGAGGTCGCAGCCGGGCGTTTCCGCGAAGATCTTTTTTACCGCCTCAACGTGGTCGGCCTGTCGCTGCCACCGCTGTCTGAGCGCCGCGAGGACATTGCGCTGCTGGCGCACCACTTCATGCGCAGCCTGTCGCAACGCTATGCCAAGGCCATCACCGCCTTTGCACCCGGCGCGCTGGAACAGCTCAGCACCGCGGCCTGGCCCGGCAATGTGCGGCAGTTGCAGAACGTGGTGGAGAAATGTGTGGTGCTGTGCACCGGTTCGCTGATACCGGTGTCGCTGGTGCAGAACGCGCTGACCAGCCAGGGCGCCGAGTTATTGCCGTTGGACGATGCACGCAAGGAATTCGAACGCGACTACCTGACGCAGTTGCTGAAGATCACCAAAGGCAATGTCGCCCAGGCGGCCAAGCTGGCCAAGCGCAACCGCACCGATTTCTACGCCCTGCTGGCCCGCCACCAGTTGGAGTCCGCCAGCTTCAAGGTCTGACGCAAAGCGCTGCTGGCGCAGCCGGCGGCGGCGGCACACACCCGGTGTTGCGCCTGCCCATCGGCAATCGGCAATCGGCAATCGCTATTAAAATAATAGCGATATCATCATATTTCACGAGGGCTAGCGCCCGGTTTTCCAAATGCCATCGGCCCTGTCGGCATAACCCGACACGCTAAGCCCTTGATTCCATGGGCTTCTTGCCGTTTGCGGCAAAGTCTGTCGGCAAACGCCGACAGTTGACCACCGCCTGCCGGGGCCCTGGCCTTGATTCCATTGACTATTTTGCGTGGCACGGTTCTTGGTTACGCACAGACTCCGCGCACAAAAAAACAATCGGAATCCCCCTGTGAAAACTCCCCCGTACCCACCGGCGAAGCCCGAGCCATCGCCTGCTCGCTCCACGGCCCTGGCTAGGAGTCTGGGCGGCAGAAGCGCGTCGGCTGCAACGGTCGGAGAAAAGTCCCACTTTGCACCCATTTTTCCGGCGGTAGCTACGGCTACCGTCCTCAAAACTGGGCGCAAATTGGAATCTTTTCCCACCCGTTTCGCTTCGACGCCTTCTGCCGCCCAGACTCCTAGAGTTCCGTTTGTGTTGAACGCTGACCTGCGGTGATGGAGAGCCTGCAGGGACCGGTGAACCGGGGAACGTCCCTGTGGTTATTGGCCGTGCTGATGCTGGCCCTGGGCGCACCCTACGCGGCGGCACAAGGCGACACGGTGGGCAACTTGGCAACCCATGCCGCCTACGCCGCCAGCGGCGCCTGGGGCCTGGTGTTTGCGCGGCGGTTTTTGTTCAGCCAGACGCCCACACTGGACCGGCTGCTGTTGGCCCAGGCCTGGGCTTGGACCGTCAGCGCGTTGGCCGCGCTGTACATGCCTCCGGTGCCCATAGGTTGGACCGTCACCGCACTGGCACCGCTGGGCGCCGTGACGCTGTTGCTGGCGGGTACTTCCGGTTGGGCGCAACGCCAGCCCGGGGCTCGCTACTGTGGCCTGGCCGGGTTGGCCTTTCTGGGCGGCGTCACCACGCTGGCCCTGCAGCACCACGGGGTGTTGCCTGTCAACGGATTCACGACCCACGCCGTGCTCATGGGGTCTGCATTGGAGATGGCGCTGCTGTTTCTGGCGCTGGCCGACCACACCCATGCGGCACGCCGGGAACACGCCGTGGCGCAGGCCCAAGCCCTGTCGGAAAGCGCGATGGTGCTGGCCTTGCAGCAGTCCCAGGCGCGCTACCGCGCCGTCATAGAACACGTGGGCGAAGGCATGGTCGTGGTGCAGAACGAGCAGGTCGTATTCGTCAATTTCAGGGCCACCGAAATACTGGAGGCGACCAAGGCCGATATCCTAGAAGGCGGATTTGTCAACCGCCTGCACCCGGACGACAGGGCCGCGCTGAGCCTGCGCATGCAACAGCGGCTGCTGGGCCTGGACCCTGCCGAGCCGCGCCAGGTCCGGCTGGAGCTGCCGCACAAGCCGATGAAATGGCTGGAGTTCGGCGACAACATCGTCCCCTGGGATGGAGGACAGGGCCTGCTGGTTTTTTTCCTGGATGTCACTGCGCGCCACAACGCGGAACTGGAGACACGTGCGGCGGTAGAGCGGCAGCAAAAACTCAATGCCCTGCGCACGCGCTTCATTGCGATGACCAGCCACGAATTCCGCACGCCGCTGGCAACCATCCTGTCGGCGCAGGAGCTGCTGCAGAGTTACGGCGAGCGTCTGCCGCCGGATGAAAAAACTGAACTGTTCGGCATGATCCGATCCGGCGTCAGCCGCATGACCGGCATGCTGGAGCGCATCCTGCTGCTGGGCCAGGCCGAGGCGCACATGCTGGAGTTCCGCCCGCAATGGCTCGATCTGGCAGCGCTGTGTTATGACCTGGTGCTGAAAGCCAAAAGCCTGCAGCCCGACAGTCTATGCGTGGTGCTGTCCGAGTGTGCCCCCGGGTTGGACCGCCAGTGGTGTGACGCGATTTTGCTGAGACACATTTTTGGCAATCTGCTGTCCAATGCCATCAAGTATTCACCGTCTGGCGGTGAAGTCCGCCTGAAGGTATGGGCCGAACAAGCCCACACCGTATTCGAAGTCAGCGACCAGGGCATTGGTATTCCCGACGACGAGTTGGGCGATCTGTTCGAGTCCTTCCAGCGCGCCAGCAATGTGGGCGCCATACCCGGCACCGGGCTGGGTCTGGCCATCGCCAAACAGTCGGTGGACCTGCATGGCGGCACGCTGCAGGTGCGCAGCCGCGCGGGCCAAGGGAGCTGTTTTACGGTGCGCCTGGCTGCTCTTGAGCCAAGCGGCGCGGTGTCGGGTTTTGCGGACACGCCCTAGGCCTTGATTCCATTGGTGTTGCCGTCCCGCGCAGCAATACCTGTCGGACAAACCCGACAGTACGAGGCCTGCGGGCCGGCGTAAGCCCTTGATTCATAAGGAAAGTTGTGCTGGCACACATCTTGGGTAGCTAAAGGGTCAATCAACCCAGACTACCCACAAGGAATAGATGTCGATGAACTCCGAAGAAATCAATCTGGTGCAATCCTCGTTTGCTGAAGTGCGCCCCATCGCCGTCGTTGCGGCCGAGCTTTTTTACCAGCGGCTTTTCACGCTGGACCCCTCGCTGCGCCCCATGTTTAAGGGTGACATGGCGCACCAAGGCCGCATGCTGATGTCCATGCTGCACGCCAGCGTCAACGGCCTGACCAACCTCGACGCCTTGGTGCCCGTGGTGCGCCAGTTGGGCGCGCGGCACGTCAACTACGGCGTGCGTGCCGAGCACTACGCCACTGTGGGCAGTGCCCTGCTGTGGACGCTGGAACAGGGCCTGGGCGACAAGTTCACGCCCGCCGTGCGCCAGGCCTGGGCCACGGCCTACGAGCTGTTGTCCGACGTGATGCAGTTCGGCGCCACTGAGGCGGCCCATTCACAACAAGCAACTGCGGCTTGAGGTCACCAGAATAAATGAACCCTTTTTGGGTTCTTGTCGACTCAGCTTGGCACAGCTTGCACACGCCGGCTCACCTTAACAACCAGGAACTTCCATGACTTCCAAGAAGAACATTCGCGCCGCACTGGCACTGGGCGCGTCCGCGTGGCTACTCAACGCCGCACTGGTCTCCAGCAGCCTGGCGCTGGGCATTGCCGGGCAAACCGGTGGCGGTGGCGAAGGCCCCGAGAAAAAGCCGGTAACCGGTGAGATCCGGTCCGTGAAGCTGACGCAAGCTTCGCTGCTGCCCGGGACACCCGTGTCCATCGTGGTCAGCGGGCTATCCCCCACGAATGGCAAACGCTGCGACATCCAATACGAAATCAAGGGCGGCGCGGGCGGCGACCACGACAGCGGCATGCTGGGCAACAACATCGGAATATTTCCGTTTGCGGCCAACAAGGTCTGGAAGTTCCAGACGGTCGGAACCCACACGGTCAAGGTCTGGTCCGCCAATGCCGACTGCAAGGGCGAGGCATTGCTGACGTTCGTCGTCGCGCCATCGCCGTTTCCGAAACTGAAGATCGGGATCTAAGCATGAAAGCATTGGGCATCAGCGTCTTTCCAGGTGGCCTGTTGGCGGCGACTGCAGCGTTGGCGAACCTGTGCGTGTCCCACGCTCGCGCTGTGAAGCCGTGCGATCCAGCAAACAGACACCCCACAAACACCACCAAGGATTCATCACCATGCACACAACAACAACACTGCGCGCCGCTGCCATTGCGGCTCTGTGGATCGCCTCCCAGGCCCACGCCGCCGCACCCGTGAACCCGGCCGGCCCACCACCCGCCACAGCCGGCCGCGCCATCAGCGCCAACCCTGCACTGACCGTGGCCCATACACGCATCACCAGCATGCAGGTGTCCAGCACCAGTCTCAAGGTCGGCGACACCCTGATCGTGAAGATGTACGGCACCGGTGTGGAAACACAGTGCCCCACGACCGTGCTGATTGCCTACAAGGGCAACAACTACTACAAGGTCAGCCACCAGGTCGGCACGGGCGCATGGCCCAGGGTCAGCAGTTTTGTGCTCACGGCGCCGGGCCAGTACCTGGTGCGCAATCTGGCCACGGAGTCCGCCATGTTGAGCGAGGCCGAGAAGCTGGCCTGCGGCTTCCACTACTCCTACGGCACCAGCGGCATCCCGGGCGACAACGCGGTGATCGAAGTCGCCGACATCGCCAGGTAGCGCGGACGCGGTCCGCCGGCATCCAGGCTTTCCCCTCCATTCTTTCCCAACCCCCTCAACCAACCAACCGGAGAATTCATATGAACCTGCAATCTACCCAAACCACTCTGTCCCGCATGACACGTATGCGCGCTCTTGCTCTGGTCCTGCTGGGCGCCAGCAGCGCGGCTTTCGCTGCGGCCCCACCCGCAAATCCCGGAACCCACATGGTGACGCCGAATGGGCAAACGGCCTTGAAGCAGGGCGTCATGCTGCAGCCCGCCACGCTGACCTCCATCAAGCAGGTGCCGTACACCGACCAGGGCACCGAGACCTGGATACAGGTGCAGGGCACCGGCAACTGCAGCTACACCATAACCGGTGGTGGCGTCGCGCCGCAAAGTTTTGCCAGTTCTGCGGCCAAACCTTTCCCGATGAAGATCAAGATCATGGGTGCCCCGCTGGGTTCACACCTGTGGACCGCCAAGGGCACCGGCAACTGCATGGGCAACGCCACCACGACGTTCTCGGTGAACGGCTGACACCAAGAGGCGCCATGCGATTTTTCTGCATCACCCACACCAGCCTGCAGGCCACCAACAACGCACTCACGGCGGCCTGCCGCAGGCTGGACATCGCGGTGATTCTGGTGTCACCGGACAGTTACGCGTTGCATCCGCGCCTGGTGCCGGTGCCGGGCGATTTGTTGTACCGCGCGGCAACGGATGCCGCCAGCGTCCGGCTGGAGCAGGCGCTATGGCAAAGTGGTGTTGCAGCGTTTTACGACGACCCCTATGGGGATGGCCTGGACCCCAAGGCGCAGTTGCTGCGCCACGGTGTGCCCACGGTGCAGGGCGCGGAGTCTCTGGCGCATGGGGAGACCTTGCGCCTGGTCATCGTGGGGGACCATGTGGTTGCGACGGGCACACACTCGCGCCTGCAAAGCGACCGCAGGATCTTGGCCACCACCATGGCCGGCAACAGCATCCTGGCGGCATCCATGCCATCACCCGAGGCCGTGGCGCTGGCGCTGAAGGCCACGCGCGCCATGCGGATTGAATTCGCCGGCGTGGATCTGCGCGACGACGAGGCCGGCAGGCCGGTAGTGGCGGCACTCCATTTCCCGTGTGACTTCGCCGACCTGCAGCACAGCAGTGGCGTCGACATTGCCGGCGCGATGGTTGACCATCTGGTCGTCAAGCATTGCAAGGGGAAGATACAAGCCAAGAACCCCTACGCTAGGCTGAATCCTGACACCAAGCCCATCAGCGCACCGCAGCAAGCGCTGGAACCCATGCTGATCCAGCAGTGGCGCCCCAGCGGCATGTAGCTGCGGACACGTGTGCGTGCGCTGTGTGGCGGCACGAAATGCTACACATTTGATAGCTAACTAAGCAATTTCTACGAGGGCTAGAGGCAGATTCACCTCTCAAGCTTCGCCAACAAACCCAAACTAGGTATGAAATGCATTGCTGCAGGGCGCAGCCGCACCATTGCACCAATGGCTGTGCGCCATTGCGCAAGTGCGTTGCATGTCTGCAGCTGCCGACAGCGCAAGTCCTTGATTTCAAAGCCTTCTGTTCCCAACGCACAAAGTCTGTCGGCGATCTGCGACATATCGCCGCACCAGCATCGGCATAAGTCGTTGATTTTGTTGACTATTTTTTGTGGCACGCATCTTGGATTAGTAGCTGTGTCCTGCAGGCACCGAACGAAAAAATGGTTTGAACCCTAGGCTTCAGACGACCGACTCAACGCTGTCCTACAAACACTTAACCCAACCAAGGACAGCACGCTGTCCGAAACAAAAGGAAGACACCATGACATTCACCACCACTACCACCCGCGCAGCCTGCTTCAGCCTGCTGACCCTGACCGCTGCATTGGCGCATGCGGGCTCCATAGCCACCAGCCCCCCCGTGTTGACCCGCGCGTCTGCGCCCACCACCGCGACCACCATGACCACCATGACCGTGAATATGCCAACACAGATTCCCCAGATGTCGCCACCGGACCTGGCCATGGTCACGCTGACACCGTCCAAGATGGTCGTCAACCGCATGGAACCGTTCAAGCTGGCCTACACCATCAAGAACGTCGGCAACAAGGCGGTGGCCAGTGCCCGGATCCGTTTGACGGCGGACTACTACGCGTTGAATTCCTATGTCGACATCGGCCCGCTGGCCGCCGGTGCGGAAAAGTCCGGCATGGCTGACATCACCGTGATGAAGGACAGCATGATGAACATGAGCCCCGAGCCCTATCCCGTGCACATCACATTCAAGGCAACCGCTCAGGTCGTTGGTGCCAACCAAGGCGCAGCAGCGGATCTCAATCCCGGCAATGACATGAAGGCCGCGGCCCCGGTCACCGCAAACCCGGGCTAACGCGTACAGATACCGTGGCGGGATCGCGATTCCGCCATGGTGCCGCCTGCACACATCCCCTCACCAACCAGAAAGCAGAAACCATGAACACTCAACCCTCCCCCTCGGTACCGCCCACGGTATCGGGTCTTCGCGCTGCGGCCGCCCTCTGCGCCGGCGCGGCGATACTGATGCTCTCCGGTACAGCGTTTGCGCAGATCGACCCCGGCGTGAAACCTGGCGCTACGGCGAAGGTGAACCGCAGCATGCCAACCGACCAGATCACCCACAATCCACCGGGCGACAAGTGCGGGCATAACCCGCCGGCAGACAAGATCGGAACGTCGGGTGATACACGCATGTTGCTGCCGGCGGTCAAGCTCGCAGGCCAGGCCAAGTCGCTGGATACACCGCAGATCAACACGGCCGCGTGCCCCGCAGGCAAATGAGCACTCCGTCCAACACCCGGGGCTCAACGGCCCGTCGCAAGAGTGCCATCGCGCTGCTGATGGTTGCCGGTGGCCTGGCCGCAGCCCTGCCAGTACAGGCAAACCCGGGGTCCGCGCCTGTCGCCGGTGACGCGGCCAACAGGGAGATCCTGCCCTGCTTCAAGAACAAGACACGTGAACTGTCACCCTGCTTCAAGACACGGGGCGCACCCGGCGCCATCGCTCCGTGTGCCAAGACCAAGACCGGTGCCATTGCGCCCTGCGTAAAGACCAAGGCCCTGGTGACCACTCCGTAGGCACCTGAAGGGCCTGCCGAGACCTAACCATGACCGAGCCGGCCCTGCCAGCACCGCCTGTTGTTGATTGGTCGGCGCTGTCGCGCAGGCGGCTCGGCAAGATGCGCAGGGCTGCACGCGATCTCTTTGAAGTGCTGGAAACCTGCGCCCGTGAAGGCCGCCACCCGGTGCGCGATGTCATAGCCGCAGCTGGAGATTTCAATTGTGCGCAGCACTACCCCAGCAACGATGTAGAAGACCCCGCGACCGGTTGCGCCTGGTACTACCACGCGCACGGTGCCGCGCAGGCGCCGGCGTGGGAGGAGCACGGCCACTTCCACTGTTTCATGTACACCGAGCGTCTGAGCCCCGCTGCCAGGCCCATGGCATTGCCTGCACATCCCGACTTCAACCAGGGCGGGCTGGTGCATCTGGCCGCCATCTCGTTCGATGCCCGCGGCGCTCCGGCGCGCCTGTTCATTCCCAACCGCTGGGTCACCGACGAGTGGCTGTACCCGGCGCGCCATATCATTACGTTGCTCGACCAGTTCAGCATCAGCAGCGATACGCGTCACGAACTGACAAACCGGTTTTTGAGCGCCGTACTGCGCCTCTTCCACCCGCACATCGCTGCGGCTCTGCGGGAAAGGGACCGCGCCATACGTGCACGCAACAAGGACAATGCGCGGGACTTTACCGAGGAGCCATCGATCCCGGTAACCGCCAGCATGGCATTGGATCTCGACGCCCATTTGGCCGCCCTTGACCGGGCCTGGGAATACGCAGGTCGCCGCCGCAGCACAGAGGGTGTTGCGTAACACCGCCTGGGCAGATGCCAAGCATGCGGAGCGTCAGAATGTCCCGGACGCGCCGCCGCCGCCAAAATCGCCACCACCACCGCTGCTGCTGGCACCGCCTGACGAAGCGTTGCTGCTGGACGCCGCACTGGCAGCCGCCGTCAACAGCCCTTGGGCCGCAACACCCACCGCAACTTGCGCAACCAATATCCCCACTTCTTCGGCAATCTCCAGCTTGGATTTGCGCTGGGCCATGCCAAGCAGCACCAGGTCAAAGAAGATTTTGATCAGGGCCACGATCAAGCCCGAAAAAACCGCCGCGATGGCCAGGTTGCCCAGTTCGCCCGATGCCTGCCATGCGGCGAAGCTTGTCCACGGCGTGGGAAGGCCGCCACCGATTTCTACAAAAATGATTCCCAACAGAATGCTGGCCATGGCAAGGTAGACCAGCCAGCGCCAACGCGGCAATGGTGGAAGCGGCGTCTTGTGTCGCCTCGCCAGCGCTTGTGCACCCGCACTTTTTTGCGCTGCGCATTTGTTCTTCATGGGTGCCTCACAGTGCCGTTGGGGCATTCATTTTCTCTGCCTTCTTGTCATCGTGTCAATGCGTGAATGCTACGAAATAAATAGCATTAACACTGCGCAAGCATTAGGCTGGTGGCGTTCAAGTCGGTCAGGCGGCAGTGCCAATTTGTCTGTTTTCGCAGACACGGCAAGTGCTTGATTGTTATGCCAAATCCCACGCATGCAGTGCAATGTGTCGGCCGCCTCCGACACTTCCACATCTGCGCAATGGGCAAGCGTGTTGATTCCATTGGCATTTTTGTGTGGCACGGAACTTGGGTATTCATGACCGCCAGCCGGCGACAGGGACGAGAAGACTTTGAACCCCTGCGCGGCACGCAACGACCCATGCGGACGAGACCGCGCAGGTGAAACGCGTGCCCAGGCATTTTTTAACAACCCGAAAGGACGGACCATGAATACCCACCCGATGCACACCATCAACCACCTCGACTGCGCGGAAGAACACCGCATGACACGCCGACTGGAAAAATTTGCGCTGACGCTTTTGTGCGTCGGCCTGACCAGCGTCACACTCACGGCGTTGACCGCGCTGAACGCACTGGCGGCCCAGCCGGGTGCGATGGTGCCGACTACTACACGGGCGTCCGCCCCCGGCATGCATCTCAGCACCATGCCCACCACACCGGGCACACTCAGCGCGCTGAAGGCTGCAGCCACGGTCGAGATGAACACGCCACTGACCTTCCACTTCATGGGCACTGGCTATTGCAAACTGTCGCTCGTCAGTGGTGACGGTTATGTCACCGAATACAAAGGGGAGCTGCCCTTCACCGGCGTCTACACCTATAGCAGCGGCTCCATGACTTCCTTTGAAGCGTTCAAGAACTACACCGCCAGCGTCACACTATCCGGCAACTGCAAGACCGGCGGTTTTGGCCCCTTTGTGGCGAAGGTGCGGGTGGTCAACCCCCATCCGCAAAGCGCGGGCACCCCGCCTGCGGGCAACACTGTCGGCATCGCGGGCACTGGCAAGATCGCACCGATCAAACCCTAAAGCTGCAACCACGACCACCGTGCCATGATGGCGCGTTAATGAACTTTGAACCTACGAGGAGAACTGAACCATGATCAATCTGTCCCGCCTGTTTCCACTCTTGCTGGCCTCGTCCATCGTCGCAGCCGGCACCGCGGGTGCAACCGAAGCGCCCGTCAACACGGAGAAAGATGCCTTGCGCGCGGTGCTCATCGAGAGCAAGGACAAGAACCGTGGCGTGACCATCCACACCAATGGCGCCAGCATCGCCTTGGTCGTCACTGCACTGGACGCACAATACGTAACGGGGCGCAGCCAGCAGGCCACCCGTATCGTCGTGCGCATTGATCGCATCGACGGCGTTTCGGCCGCGCTGTAAAACGGGCACTCCGCCGGATTTTGGCGTCAAAAAAAATAGGCCCCGAAGGGCCTATTTTGAAGATGCAAATTTGCGGGAAAAGAATTACTTCTTCACCGCGCGTTTTGCTGCCTTCTTGGCGGGAGCCGCAGCCTTGGGTGCTGCCTTGGCAGCAGGCTTGGCCTTTGTTGCCGCTGGAGCGGGAGCCGCAGCAGGAGCTGCAGCAGCCTTCAAGGCCGTACGCTGGTCGCGCAGTGCATTGATTTCGGCGCCCAGCTTGTCCTTGCGTTCCGTCAGCTTGGCGATGCTTGCTGTGATCTTGGCGATCGCCTTGGCGGCCTTGGACACAGGGGCTTTCTTTGGCGCTACTTTTGCTGCGGGTTTAGCCGCTGTAGTCTTTGCCTTGTTGTTCGCTGCAGCCTTTGGAGCCGCCTTCTTTGCAGTTGCCATTTCAATTTTTCCTTATGTATTTAACCGGCGCAGATTTTTGCGCCAGCCCCGTATTGTCGCAAGTTTATGCACTACCCTAAAAAATTGCCTGATTTGCATAGCAGGACGTCAACGTTTTGCCGGCTCAATCGTTGTTTTATGTACTAGTAGTGGCGGAGGCCCTCACATGAAAACAATCACGAAATCTGTCACCGTTGCCCTGCTCACTGCCGCCATGGCGTGCAGTGCATTGGCCAATGGTCCACGCGGACATTACCAAGGTCGGCATCACAATTACCAGCACCGACATCATGATTCCAGTTGGGTTGCACCGTTGTTATTCCTGGGTTTGGCAGGCGCCGTCATTGGTGCTGCAGCAAGCCAGCAAAGTGCTCCGGCACCAACCTATGTGGAACCACCGGTCACGTATGTGCAGCCTGCTCCGACCTATGTTGCACCAGCAGTAGTCGTGCCGGCTCCGCCGCCACAACCTGTCAACGCGTGGTATTTTTGCCGGTCGGTTGGACAGTACTATCCGTACACGCAGAACTGCCCAGAAGGCTGGCAACTGGTTTCTCCAACGCCTCAGTAGTTTTGATTTTTTCAGGGATCGTTCGTTTGGGCGAACCCCGAAATTCCCCAGCGGTTCGTTAAACGTGTGTTGAAATGGGCGCAACTCTGTGCCCAACCTGAAGAACACATGAACCAAACCACCACCCAAGGGCTAGAACGATTTGTCGAGGCCCAAGCCTCGGTCTACCACACCGTAGTTGCCGAACTGGCAATGGGCCACAAGGAAACGCACTGGATGTGGTTTATTTTTCCGCAACTCAAGGAACTGGGCAAAAGTGCCATGGCCAAGCGCTTTGGCATCACGTCGGCTGATGAGGCCCGAGCCTACCTTGCCCACCCCTTGCTGGGAAGCCGGCTGGTTGAATGCACCAAGCTGTTGCTGGCCCAGAGAAATGCCAACGCCTTCGAAATTTTTGGTTCGCCGGACAACCTGAAGCTGCGTTCCTGCATGACTTTGTTTTCGGTGGCAGTGCCCGAAGAGTCCGCGTTCAAGCAGGCATTGGACGTTTTCTTTGCCGGCAAGGCCGACGAAGCCACCTTGAAGCTGCTCGCCGCCGCCGCTCATGTCCCTAGAAGCATAACCGTTCCGCTGAGTGAAGCATAACCGATCCGTTTTATGCAATTGACGCCACGGAGGTCACGATTCGATCCCCATTGTTGGGACCGATTTTGAAGTGATTCAGATGTGCCGATGGTACTTAGATCCTCAAACCATTCCACCAAAGAGCGGCATCGTGATCAATCGGTTGGCGGCGACTAGATACCTGCTTATTCCCACGAATTCGAGGGAAATGGAAAGCGTATGGCGCGTTGGCTCTACCAGACTATCCAGATTCTGCTGAGTAAGGTCGTCGGTAAGGATGATCGAAAACACTCCACAGGATTACAGCTACCAGCGCCGCCAACACACAATGCTCAGCTGCGCGAGTCGATCCGAAGGGTCTGCGACGCGTCCATGGGCTCAAAGCCGCAAGGTAGCTGTCAAGACCGCGTATCCCGTCAAGCCTGTTGGTTTAAATGTCCGGCGAATGACCATTCGACTTCAACTCGAAGGTTTGGTGGGCAACCCGCGCGACCATCTGGACTTGAAGGTCGGCAAAAACAACTGTTTATGTAAACAGCATAGTTATCCACAAACCACTACCAGTAGTGGCTTGCGCTGCTTTCAACAACTAGGTATAGTGGTGCTTGGCATTCGGCTCCGCTGAGTGCTAAAAAGAAATGGCCGCCATGGAGTTCCAGTCCAAGGCGGCCATGACAAGAGCCAATTTTAGGGAGGCACTTGTCCACCTACTTCACGTAGAGCAGCCAGAGTTCTGTCTGGCACTCATCTAAGACCTCGGAGATCTGGCGCAAGTCAGCCCGTTCGTCGGCGAAGAATACCGGCAACAGGCCAATACCGAAGCACTGCCCGATCAATTCGGCAACGGTAAGAATGTGCTGTTGGCACGAAACGCTGGACTCGCCTTAGGGAAGTGCTTTTTACGCCAAACTACAGAAGGATGGTCGGGCAAAGCATCGTCCGGCGCAATCCAACTTGTCTCTGACGCAACCATGGCGTCAAAGTTGCGCAAAGATGACTTGTGGGCTGCGTAGAGCGCCACTCGATTTGGTCCCACGTGTTTGCCCACCAGATGCTGTGGAGGGCGACGGGTCACGCGAATCGCAATGTCGGCATATCGCGCCGTGTCAGGCTTGCCAATTCGTTTCCTGCATGCAGATCAAACGACAGCAGCGGATGTTGCTGGTGTAGGGCATTGAGTGCCGGTGCCACGAACCCGTGCAGAATTGTGTCAGTGGTCGTTATACGCACTGAGCCGGATACTTGCTCCGGTTTCAATTGTGCCAATTACCGTGCCGCCTCAAGCTGTACTTCCATCTGCTCGGCTAAGTTTGCCAGCTCCGACGCCTGATACACCGCACGGGAGCGTTCAAACAAGCGTTGGCCTAAGCCTTTCTCAATACGCTGCAGGGTTCGAAACACGGTGGAAGGATCCAAACCTAGCCGCTCACCCGCCTGTGCTAGTGTTCCAGCACGTGTGAGTGCCAGCATGACTTCCAGATCCAAAGAAGAAAGTTTGTATTGCGAATTCGCAACCATAGTTTGCATTGCTGCCTATTTCAATTGCTAAAAAGCAATACTACATTACATCCATCGCAAGTTCAATGGATTGACGCAATGACTGCTTCTCCTTCAAATTCTTCAACAAATTACGGCATCACGCTGATCCGGGTGAGCCTGGGCATCATGTGGGTCGCCCACGCCCTGCTTAAGCTGTTCGTGTTTACCCTTCCCGGAACCGCACAATTCTTTGTCAGCAATGGATACCCAGGCTTTCTTGCCTACCCTGTATTTGCTGTTGAGCTGCTTGGCGGCATCGCCTTAGTGCTTGGCGTCTACGCCCGCCAAGTGTCATTGGCGCTCATGCCCGTGATGGCGATAGCGGCGTCGGTGCACTTTGGCAATGGTTGGGTGCACACCAGCCCGAACGGGGGTTGGGAATACCCCGTTTTCCTGATTGCCGCATCGGTTGCCTTGTGGTTACTGGGGGACGGCGCTTATGCCGCCCGTCGCAGTGACAGATTTGTTCCTGCGCAGTAAAGGGCCCAATCATGACCGCCAAACTCACACTGATCAGTCATCTCTTGTGCCCGTGTGTTCAGCGCGCCATCATCGTTCTGGAAGAAAAGCAAATCGCCTATGAGCGCATCGATATTGATCTGGCCAATAAGCCGGATGGGTTCCTGAGGGTAGCAGCAGGTTGACTCAAGCCCAGGCGGAGGCCCGCCTGGGTGACGCTGCGCTCCCGAACAAGTGCTTCGAACAGCTTTAACAAGTTGAGGTCGACGATAGATAAATCCACTTGGTGCATGTGAACTATGACTTTCATGCCATTGATGTATATCAAGCAATCTTGCACCATTCCGTTTCATCAACACAAGAGATTTTTTGTATGCCACCCGTTCCTTACGTTGTATTCGGCGTGACCGGCCGTACCGGCGCCGCCCCCGCCGCCGCCGATGCACGCTTGCGCTCCGGCCACCCTGTGCGCGTCGAGGTGCGCGACCCAGCCAAGGGCCAGGCCTGGGCCGAACGTAGTTCAGTGGTTGCCGTGGCCGACCTGACAGACCTGGCCTCAATAACCAAGGCGCTCAGTCAGGTCCAGGGTGCTGCCGTAAGTACTTTGCATACCAATCAATGTTCAGGGCCTGTCACTGTATTGGCTGGCTTTCGGGGGGCGCTTCTGCGCAAGATCCATGGCGCTATTTGATTGGGCCAGAGGAGCTACAGGGTTCAAGCGAGGGTTTACAAACTTCGTCAAACGTAACCTATTCAGATGCGTGCCGAAAAAGGGGCGGTTTGCTCTCTATCGCAGCTTCTTCAAGTGCGATCAGACCCTGCCCGAGGATCTGACCTTCAAAATAGCCGAAACCCAGGAAGAAATCGAAGCGTGTCTGGCCTTGCTGCACGACGCATACGTTAGCAGCGGCTTCATGAAGCGAGATCATTCCGGATTGCGTGTGACGGTGTTTCACGCATTGCCGACAACCACAACCTTGTGTGCAAAGATCGGAGATCGCGTTGTCGGAACCCTGTCACTGATTCGTGAAGGGCCTTTTGGCTTTCCTCTACAGAAAGTCTTTGATCTACAAGCTTTGCGAGAAAAAACAGGGGCGATTGCTGAAGTGTCAGCACTGGCCGTGCACCGCTGCTATAGACGCCAGGGTGGCTACATTCTGTTCCCTTTGATGAAATTCATGTATGAGTATTGCGTGACACTTTTCGATGTGCGCCACTTGGTAATTGCGGTAAACCCGCGCCATATTGAGATGTATGAATCCTTGCTGTTCTTTAAGCGGTTGCAGGCGAGCCCGGTTGAAAGTTATGACTTTGTTAATGGGGCGGCCGCAGTGGGGGCCACATTGGATCTCAGTGAAGCGTCGAAGATATACAAGCGCGTCTATAGGTCTCGCCCGCCGGAAAAGAATCTGCACCACTACTTCACAAAACTAAAGCTTCCCAATATCAGATTGCCCGCGCGGCGATTCTTCACCACCAACGACCCGGTCATGACACCCGCCTTGCTCGACTACTTTTTCAACGTTCGAACCGCATGCTTCAAGTCTCTGGGTGATCGCGATCGGGCGCGTTTGCATATGATCTACGACATGCCAGAGTATCGCAAGATACTGCCAACGTTTTCGGGATACTCAATGGAGTCTCGGCTGCGGCACCATGCAAGGTTTTCGTATAAGTGCCCCGGGGTTTTTTCTTTTGTAACCAAGAGGGGTAAACGCACTCAGGTTGCCATTGAAGTGATTGAAGTTTCCCGAAGCGGCTTCGTGGCCAGCGTGTCGCATTGGCCGGGATTCTCCGAAGATCAACGAGGCGAAGTTGAGGTTCGCTTGGGCCTGAACGAGGTGTCCCGCTCGCCGTCACGTGCCCTACGTGATTTGAAGCATGGCTTGTATGCCTTCCATATCGATGCACCTGATCTCATTTGGCGCAAGTTTGCATCGAGTGTTTTCAGAGGAAGCATCATGAACGATCTCGACAATGCCACTCAATTTCTTGAGACAAGCAGTTGCTTGCTGGAATCTCTGAGTGTCGCATTGTGAGGGGTACTGCCCATACGCTGGAGATGCGCCAGTGCGCTTCGTTAACCAAAAGAAGATCCAACCCCTACCGGTTCTGTGGCGTAGCAGCGTCATCACTTGATCAATGAACGTCAACACAAGGAAGCCAAATTTTTTGGATGCTGGACCAGCTTTAGAGGTTCTATCTGGTGATGAGGCGCATCAACAATACGGCATGGACACGGGTGGCGCTGTTCGGCGCTTGGCTGGTGCGCTAATCGTAAAAAACCCTGCAGTGGTAGGAAGAATAATTGATATAGCAAACAGGACAAACGCTCGACTTTGGCCGATCTCTGGAGGCCGAAACTTCGGCTATGGCACCGCGCTCCCAGTACATGATGACTCCTATATCGTCGATTTAAGTCAACTGAAGGGCATCGAACTTGACTTGCATACTTGCACCGCTGAAATCGAACCAGGGGTGACCCAAGCGGACCTGCATAGGGCGATCACGCAGGCAGCTGTCCCTTGGATGGTGCCAACCACTGGCGCCGGACCCAATGGGAGCATTTTGGGCAATGCCCTGGACGGTGGGTATGGACTCAATCCCATTTGTGATCATTTCGAGGGGATCACACAGTTCTCTGGGTACTGGGCAAATGGCACTTCCTTTCAACATCCACTTTCCGAAATGAACTGTCATGAGGTAGCGCGTAGCTGGAAGCAGGGTATAGGTCCAAACTGGCAGGGGCTGCTGCATCAAGCTAGCTTTGGTATCGTTACTAAAGCTCGGGTTCAGCTCATTCCCTTGGCTGAATCATCGCGACTCGTTGTCATTGAATTTGACTCAGACGAGCAATTCAAGTCTGCTATCCCAAAACTGAAAGCGATGGCCCATGACTTACCCGGTTTGCGTGGACTTTCTTGCAATGCCAGACTTAGGTTGGCAGCGACACAGACGCCAGGTCTTCTGCACACCTTTAAGGCTCTATCGCCTGCTGATCGCGCTGCCACCATTGAAGCACTCGGTGAAAGAAACGGCTTTTCACCTTGGGTAGCTATAGGCTTCTTGTATGGGAGCAAACACACGGTATTGGGCAGCTTGAAGGATTTGCAACGGTTTTTACCTGGCGTCAAGCTCCGCGCTTTCTCCCCGCAAAGAGTAGCGTGGCTGAAAAAGCTGGCAAAACTTCTTCCTGCAAAACACTTGTTGCGCAGCAAAGTTAGCTCTCTGTCGGATGCAATAGATTTGCTTGAGGGACGGCCAAATCCAAATTTTCTGCAGCTGGCATATGCGCTGAGCGCCCCGACAACAATGACGAAAAACAGCCATCCTGCGAAAGAGCATTGTGGAGTTCTTTGGTATGCGCCATTGCTGCCGGCTCAAGCAATGGCAATTACTGCATTTCTGCAACAGGAAGCTACCGAGATACTTCATCGTCACGGGTTTGATGCTCTTTTGGCAGTTGCGCTGCGCAACGCCAACATATTTACATCCACCATCCCGATCTTGTTTGACAAGACAGACGCTAGCGCCGTCATTCGCGCGAAAGCTTGTTATCGCGCTTTGGTCGAAGCTGGCTTGAAGCGTGGATATCCGCCTTACCGCTTGGGCATCGATTACATGGACTTGCTGCACGATCTCCAGATCAATGCCGAATCCGGAACCTGGATGCAATTGAAACGTGTGTTTGACCCCAATGGCATTCTTGCGCCGGGCAGGTACTTGGCACCTACAACCATTTGATACCGCAGCGTGCTGCGCCAACACCTATCACTCGTTCCCGCATTGATGGATTGGAATCCCAAAAAATAAATTAGTTCAGAAGCGCGTTAATGACCGGCCTCGCCTAGACGTTGATACGACAACCCTTGTGTTCACACCGAAAGCACGGCAGCCCTGAACAAAGCACTGATCAGGATTCGCCTAAGTGAAAGAAGAAGTTCCATAGCTGATCGTAAACACCATTCCTTTGTTAAGTTGGAAATTGCAGGCAATGAATAAAGTGCTAGATGAAAAATACACAGTCACAACGACGTTCCGAGACACAAACACGCTTCGCGAGATTCAGCATGAGTTAAGAGATTTCTTAGGAGACAAAGTCTTTCGCTCGGTTCATGCGCAGCGGCCGTGGTTGGACGCATTGATGGTAGCTCTTACGCTTTCTGCATATGTTGGAAACTACTTCCTATTTGCGTTGGTTGACCTCAACGTTTTTTTAACGATAGTTATCGTCCTTTTTCAAGGGTGGCTAATAACCATCTTGGGACTGCTCAGTCATGATGTCATCGTGCATCGAAACAAGTGGCGGGGTAGCGTCGAAAACATCGTAGGCGCTTTGCTATTCATGCCGGCCACTGTTCCATGTACCAAGTATCGCCTGGGACACTTGAGGCACCATTCCTATATAGGTACAGAAGAAGATTCTGAATCTTACAAGCAAGATATCAAAACCCGCTGGCAACGCATTCTCTTCACGACCGTTTTTGGTTTTAAGATAGCGACGTCCGGGAGGTGGTCGAAGGAATCGCGTCATAGTTACGGGGGGATGATTGGCGCCAATGCGGTAGAACTAGAGCGTACAAAAAAAGAAACCCTATCAATTGTGATCATGGTGCTCGCAGTTCTATTGTTGTCCGTTGCGTACAGTTGGAAAATATTTGTGTTTGGTTGGTTGATGCCGCTGATTGTGGTTGCGCCTGCGCTGAATACTTTGCGCATCATCATTGAACACGCCCATGTCGATCCAACCAATAAATATTGGCTAGCGACACCTTATCGAACGGGATTTTTTGGAAAATTCTTCTTCCTGGCAGATGCCGGCGATTGCCACATACTTCATCACATCTTCCCGCGTGTTCCCTGGTACGGCATGCCCAAACTTGTCCGTGCTGCAGAACCTTTCTTTGAAGCCAAAGGTGTCGTTTACAAAGGGAGTTTCCTCATGCTTTTGAAGGGGTGGTTCGTTGACAACTACCCGCATCGCAGCAAATGGCTGGTTTGACAATGGGTCGCGCACGACGCCATGCAAACCGGGGACAAGCCTGTAGGACGGCCATTGAGCAGCAATCGTTGAAGATCAGGTTGCTCAGAAATGGGCGACCAAGTGACGCACGTTGGTGGTTTCAAAAAACTGGCCTCCAAAAAGTCGGAAATCACTGCCTGGCGAACCACTTCAATCGGAAGGTGGGCAGTCCAACTGGATGGATCTATCGTCCAAAAGGGGGCTACTTGTCAGGGATCAAAAACCGGGTCCGAGCAATGAACCATAAGTGTTCCGCGTTGAAACATAACCGTTCCGCCTCTGTCGTCAGGGAATTGCGCAAACAATCGCCTTAGTCATGCAATTGCATGCACGGGATTGCGTATTTGTGATTGAAGCATAACTGTTCCGAAACGGCACGGTTATGGGTGCAGGGACAGCTCAATAACGAAGCACGGGGGGGAGATGGTGCGGCTGGCGGGGATCGAACCCACGACCCTTGGCTTCGGAGGCCAATACTCTATCCACTGAGCTACAGCCGCACGGCTGAATAAACAACAACTGGTATTTTCGCACATCCCTCGCAGGGTTCTGTGTGCGAGTCTGCAAGCGTGGCTCGCAGACTCTTCCAATGGTTCCTATGGCCTGACTTTATTGACCTGCAGCGTGACCCCATTCGCGCCAACCTTGACGGTCTGCACGGCCGATATCAAATCGCCTGCCTCGGCCTGCGCCATGCCGGATTTGGAAATACGCGCCTCGACCTCTACCGTGCTGGCGGTGGAGATACGGGCCTGGGGGCTCATCGCCAGCGAATCGTCTAGCGTGAATTTCAGCGGCAGTTCGGTTGCGCGGGCTCGCAACACGGCCACTGGCATACGCGTGCCGGGCACGCGGGCGATCACCATCACAGTGTCACCAGGCGCGGCCTTGGCCTTCAACGCTGCGTCCAGTTCAACCTGGCCGCTGACGCTGGCCGTAGAACCTGCCGTGGCCGCTGCTGCGCCGTTGCCTGGGGTGGCTTTTGCAGCCACTGGGGCTGTGCCCTTGGGCGCCGCCTTACCCAGCGCCGCGTAGGCTGCGTCTATGGCCTGCTGCAGCATGCGTGCGTCCTCCGACCCTGGCTCCACCTGTGGCACCAGGCGCTCCCAGATGCGCACCGCGCCCTCAAACTGGTTGTTGCGAAACGCTGCGGTACCGGCCAGCCACAGTGCCATGGCATTCTGCGGGTCGACCTTGAGCGCCTTCTCAATCAGCTGCATCGGTTTGCCGGCGAAGTTGCCATTCGCATTGGTTGCGGACAGGTCTGCGTAGATGGCCAGCAACTGGGCGTCGGTATCCAGAAACGCCCCGGCACGAACAAAGGCCTGCTCTGCCTCCGCGTTGCGCCCCAGCATCTTGTACGAGCGCGCCAGCATGGCCCAGCCCTGCAGGTTGTCGGGGTCCTTCTCCAGTTTCATTGCCAGGTTGGCGACCATGCGATCCATATCCTGCGGCGTGGCCGCGCGTTGCGGGCCATTGGCATCCAATGTTGCGGGGCTGCCCAGCAACAGGTACAACCCCATGGCCGTGATGGGTAGCAGCAGCCCCAGCGCCAGCATCGTCTTCTTGGGTGCACGCACGGTGGCCGCGTCATCCGCGTCCCGTGTGTCGTCTATGACGCGCCGCTGCAGCTCGGCACGCGCCTGCACGTAGTCCGATTCGCCAATCATGTTGTCGGCGCGGTCCTTCTCCAGCCGGGCCACCTGATCACGGTAAATGGCCGCGTTCAATTGGCGGCGCGACACACCAGCATCCGATTTTTTTAACCAAAACGGCCTGAACAACAAGACCAGGACGAGCACCAATGCCAGTGCCCCGGCAAGCAAAAACCCCGTCATTTATCGCCTTCCTGTAGCAGCGCTTCGGCGCGCTTGTGTTCTTCATCCGTCAAAGCCGTGGTACCAACGATCTCGGTATTGCGACGCCGCAAGTACACAAAAAGCGCAAACAAACCCGCACCCATCAACCCGAACGGACCCGCCCACAACAACCACGTGGTGGGCTTGACTGGCGGACGGTAGAGCACAAAGTCGCCATAACGGCTGACCATGAACTCCTTGATCTCGTTGTCGGTCTTGCCCTGCTTGATCAGCGTGCGTAACTCGCGGCGCAGGTCCATCGCCAGATCGGCGCGTGATCCGGCCAGTGATTCGTTCTGGCACACCAGGCAGCGCAGTTCCTCGGAAATGCTGATCAGGCGTTGCTCAACCACCGGGTCTTCGGCCAGCAAGACTGCGTCCTTGGCCTCAGCACCGCCACAGGCAAACACGACCAGCAACAATGCGTAGAAATATTTCACGACTTCTTCTTCAACTCGTTGATGAGGGGGATGATGGTGTCGCGCATGGCTTCCGCCGTGATCGGCCCAATGTGTTTGTAGCGAATGACGCCCGCCTTGTCGATGACATAACTCTCGGGCACACCGTAGACACCGTAGTCGATACCGACACGGCCATCCGCATCAAAGGCGGTGATGTCATACGGATTGCCACTGCGCTTCAGAACGCCAAAGGCTTCCTTGCGCTTGTCCTTGTAGTCCAGGCCAATCAGCGGCGCCACTTTGGCGCGCGCAAACTCCATCAGCACCGGATGCTCCTGGCGGCAAGCCACACACCAGGAGGCCCATACATTAAACAGCCAGACCTGACCCTTCATGTCTTCCGGCGAGAACTGCGCGTCGGCCTGCTCCAACTGCGCAATCCTGAAGGCCGGTGCCGGCTTGTTGACCAGCGGTGATGGGACTTCATGCGGATCCAACCGCAGGCCCATTGCCAGAAAGCCCACCAGCACAGCAAACAGCCCCAGAGGAATCAGCGTCTTGGCGTTCATGCCGTCGCTCCCTTGGCCAGCACCGTAGTGTTGTCCGCCGCACCGGCCTTGACCTTGAGCCGGTAGCGGCGGTCCATCATGGCCAACAAACCACCGAAGGCCATGAACACACAACCGCCCCAGATCCAGTCCACAAAGGGCTTGAAATACACGCGCACGGCCCAGGCCTTGCCCTCCAACGGTTCACCCAGGGACACATACACGTCCCGCGTAAAACCGGCATCGATGGCGGCCTCCGTCATGGGCATGGTGGAGGAAAAATAGTTGCGCTTCTCTGGGTACAACAACTGGATGCTGTTGCTGCCGACCCTGCTGACCTCAAAGGCGCCCTGCGCTGCACTGTAATTGGGGCCGGGCACGTCGCGCACACCCACCATCTTGAACTGGTAACCGCCCACCTTGGCGATATCACCCGGCTCCATGCGCACATCCAGTTCTTCCTGAAAGCCGCCGACCATGGTGACGCCAAACACAAACACGGCAATCCCGAAATGGCCAAAGTGCATGCCCCAGAAAGACGCTGGCGGCATGCCGGCTTTCAACCGGCGCGCGATCTGGATCACGCCCGATGCGGCAATCCACACCGCCAATGCAACGCCCAAACCAGTCAGCACGGTCCAGCCGCCCATCAGGCTTGGCACCAAGCCACCCGCCACCAGCGCCAGCACGCCGGGAATCCACATACGCAGCGCGATGTCCTTGATATTCGCACTCTTCCAGCGCGCCAAAGGCACAGCCGCCATCAGGAACAGCACCGGCGCCATGATGGGAACAAACACCGCGTTGAAGTAGGGTGGGCCAACCGAGATTTTTCCCAGGTGCATGGCATCAATCAGCAGTGGGTACAACGTGCCCAGCAGCACCGACGCGCAGGCCACCACCAGCAGCACATTGCCGGCCAGCATCAATGATTCGCGCGACACCAGGGCAAAACTTCCGCCCAATGCCACCTTGGGCGCACGCCACGCAAACAGTGCCAGCGACGAGCCGACCACCAGCACCAGCAACACCAGAATAAACACGCCGCGCCGCGGATCGGTGGCAAACGCATGCACCGATGTCAATACACCGGAACGCACGAGGAAGGTCCCGAGCAGCGACAGCGAAAAAGCACCAATTGCCAACAACACGGTCCAGCTCTTGAAGCTGCCGCGCTTCTCTGTGACCGCCAGCGAATGCAGCAGCGCCGTGCCCAGCAACCAGGGCAGGAAGGACGCATTCTCCACCGGGTCCCAGAACCACCAGCCGCCCCAGCCGAGTTCGTAATAGGCCCACCACGAGCCCAGTGCAATGCCCAGTGTCAGAAAGGCCCAGGCCGCCGTGGTCCAGGGCCGCGACCAGCGCGCCCATGCGGCATCCAGCCGGCCCGACAGCAGCGCTGCAATGGCAAAGGCAAACGCCACGGAGAAACCGACATAACCCATGTACAACATGGGTGGGTGGAAGATCAGACCCGGGTCCTGCAACAGCGGATTGAGATCGCGACCATTCTCGGCAGCCGGCAGCAGGCGATCAAAGGGATTGGACGTGAACAGAATAAACAGCAACAAGCCTGCCGTCACCAGACCCAATACGCCAATCACACGTGCCACCATGGTGTCGTCCAGCGTGCGGGAGAACTGCGCCACAGCGACCGTCCAACCCGACAGCATCAGCACCCACAGCAGCAGCGAGCCTTCGTGCCCGCCCCACACGGCACCGAACCGGAACAGCACCGGCAGTTGTGCATTGGAATGCGCCGCAACGTACTGCACCGAGAAGTCATTGGTGTAAAAACTCCAGGCCAGGGCCGCAAACGACGAGACCATCAGCAGGAACAAGACCTGCGCCGCCGGACGCGCCAACAGCATCCATTCGCGCCTTCCGTAATGGGCTCCAACAAGAGGCAGCGTGCCCTGCACCAGGGACACGCACAGGGCCAGGATGAGAACAAAGTGTCCGAGTTCTGGTGTCATAGTGTGTTGCTGCCTTTGCTCTTCTGGGCCTTGTCGAGGGCATCTTTGGCCTCGGGTGGCATGTAGTTTTCATCGTGTTTGGCCAGTACTTCGGTGGCGATGTATTCGCCGCCCGTGTTCTGCTTGACCTGCACCACGGCACCCTTGCCTTCCTTGAACAGATCCGGCAGTATGCCGGTGTAGGCCACCGGTATGTCCTGCACCAGGTCGGTCATCATGAAGTGCACGGTCAGGTTGTCGCGCCGCAGTGAACCTTCCTTGACCAGGCCACCGATGCGAAAGGCCTGTGCCTTGGGTGCCTTGCCCGCCATGACGTCGCTGGGCGTGACATACAAGGCAATATTGCTGTTCAGCGCATTCAGGACCAGTGCGGCGGCAATGCCGACGGCGCACAGTCCACCGCCAATGATGGCAGCGCGTTTTTTCCAACGTTTCACGAGTTTTCCATTTCCAATTTTTCGGCCGCCGTTTGTCTGCGCAAGGTGCGAACAATCAGTCTATGACGCTGGGCGATCAACAAAGGTTCCGCCAAAAACGCCAGCGCGCATGCGCCAAAGCTGCCCCACACATACAGGGCGTAGCCGCCCATGGCAAAAAATTCCGCTGCAGAGTTCCAGTTCATGCCGCCACCTCACGCAATTGTTTGACCCATTCGGTGTGTGCTTCACGCTCCAGAATGATGGCACGCACCCGGGTCAGGGCCACGGCAATCGAATACATCCACAGGCACAACGCCATCAGCAACATGCCCCAGAGCATGGTCATGGCCATGGTGGGCGACTTGTTGATGGATACCGATGCCCCCTGGTGCAGCGTGTTCCACCACGTGACCGAGAAGTAAATGATGGGTACGTTGACCACGCCAACCAGCGCCAGAATGGCACCCGCCTTGTCGGCCCGCCGCGGGTCGTCAATGGACGCCTGCAGGGCCATGAAACCCAGGTACAGAAAAAACAGAATCAGCTCGGAGGTCAACCTGGCATCCCAGACCCACCAGGTGCCCCACATGGGTTTACCCCAGAAGGCGCCGGTCCATAGGGACAGGAAAGCCATCAACGCACCAGTCGGGGCCAGCGCCTGGGCCATCATGCTGGACAGGCGTGCATTGAGCGACAAACCCATGGCAGCCCAACCGGCCATCACCATATAAATGAACATCGACATCCACGACGTGGGCACATGGACAAAAATGATTCGGTAGCCCTCGCCCTGCGTGGCATCGGTCGGCGCCACAAAAAAGCCCAGCCACAAGCCGGCGGCTCCAAACAAGGCCGTCAACAACCAGAATACCGGAATCATCTTGCCGGCCAACGGGTAAAAGGCTTGCGGGCTGGCGAATCTGAACCAGTTAGTCGTCTGCGTATTCATTCCAATGCAATCCTCAAAGCGGCCGTGGCGGCCCACGGCGCAAAAAATACGGCCAGCGCCAGCAGGGCCGCCAACAGGGACAAATGCCCGCCCGCGCCCAGCCCTGCAATGTGCGATTCCACGGCACCGGCGCCAAAAATCAGAACCGGTACATACAGCGGCAGCACCAACAGGCTGAGCAGCACCCCGCCACCCCGCACACCCAGTGTCAGCGCGGCACCGATAGCGCCTACCAGCGACAACACGGGGCTACCCAGCAGCAGGGCCAACATCAACACACCCAATGCCCCGGCGTCCAGGTCAAACTGAAGGCCCAGCACCGGCGCCATCAGCACCAGCGGCAAGCCGCTGACCAGCCAGTGGGCGGCAATCTTGCCGGCGACCAACCATACCAGAGGTGTTGGCGAGATCGCCATCTGCTCCAGCGTGCCATCGGCATGGTCGGCCGCAAACATGCGCTGCAGGCCCAGCATGGTGGCCAGCAGCGCACCCACCCACAACACGCCGGGCGCGATTTTGCGCAACAAGGCGGGCTCCGGCCCTATGCCCAGCGGAAACAGGCTGCTGACAATGACAAAGAAAAACAGCGCGGTCAGCACCTCGCTCTTGCGCCGCATCACGACCAACAGGTCACGGCGCAGGATGGCCAACATGGCGCTCACTGGGCCACCTCCGTGCTTCGCACTGCGGTACGAGCTGGCTTGGGGCGGCCCGGCGCGGCGCTCAACTGGAGAACCTCCGTGCTTTGCACTACGGTACGAGCTGGCTTGGGGCGGCCCGGCGCGGCGCTCATAGCTGCACCACCTGTCCGCCGGGGATGGGCATGGTCTGGTGGCTGGTCAGCACGGCCATGCCGCCTTGGGCCAGGTGTTCGTTGATCAGCGTGGCCAGCAAGTCCACGGCCTTGACATCCAGCGCGGTAAAGGGCTCATCCAGCACCCATAACCTGGCATTGCGGGTTGCCAGGCGGGCCAGCATGACGCGGCGCTTCTGCCCGGCGGACAGCACGCGTATCGGCAGATCTTCACGCCCTCTGAGACCCACACGGTACAAAGCCGCGAGCGCCTGGGTTTCCGGCAAGGCGGCGCCATCCATGGCGGCGGCAAATGACAAATTTTCCAGCGCGCTCAGGTCTTCTTTCAAGGCGCCGTGGTGGCCAAAAAACAGCAGGTCGCGCCGGTAAGGAGAGTCGGCGTCCTGAATGGGCAGACCGCACCAGCGGACTTCGCCCTCGGCAGGATGCGCCAAACCCGCCAACAGGCGCAGCAAACTGGTCTTTCCGGCGCCGTTTTCGCCCCGCACGTGCAGCCACTGCCCCGCATCCACGGCGAGGTCCAGATGGGCGAACAGTCGGCGTTCGCCGCGCACGCAGCCTAAACCGTGTGCACTCAACATGTAGCGGAATTGGAAGTCAAGATGAAAAAGTCGCGCCGGGGCTAGAGGGCAGGCCGTTCCTGTGTCTGGCGTCAGGGGCCATTGTAGTCAGGCGCCTGCAGCCCGGCCCCGCTGCAGGCCCGCCCGCTATAATCGCCCGTTCTTTCCGCGCCAGCATCCGACCATTTGAGGACCCCATGAGCAACAACAGCAACGCCACTGTTCACGACGACGAGGCCCACACCGGCCCAATCAAAAATCCCAAGCAACTGTTGTTGGCGGTGCTTTATTCCTTTGTTGTGCCGATTTTTGTCATCATCGGTCTGGTGTACTACGTCACGGCCGAGAACAAGCCAGGAGCTGGCGCCGTGGATGTCGAAAAATCACTCGCCGCACGCATCCAGAAGGTTGGCAGCGTGGAGATTCGCGATGCCAACCGCCCCATGAAAACGGGCGAAGCGGTGTACCAGGCCCAATGCACAACCTGCCACGCAACCGGTGTGGCCGGTGCCCCCAAGCTGGGCGACAAGGCAGCCTGGGCCACACGCATCAAGACCGGCTTTGACACCCTACTGACGTCCGCCCTCAAGGGCAAGGGCGCCATGGGTGCCCAGAGCGGTGGTGACTTTGATGATTTTGAAATTGCCCGTGCCGTGGTGCACATGGCAAACGCCAGCGGCGCCAAGTTCCCGGAGCCCGCAAAACCCGCACCTGCCAAGTAACAGCAGCCTTAGCAAGTTACCCGAAAGCCGGCATCACTGCCGGCTTTCTGCATTCTGGACTGGGCACTTTTGGAAAACCAGGCTCTAGCCCTCGTCAACTTTACATGGAATGCTATTTTTTCTGTAGCAATATGTGCTGTTGAGCAGGACTCTGGGTATAGCCATAACGCGCCGGCAGATCGCCGCGCTGCACGGACTGCACACTCCATTGACCCGCCTCGATGGCCTGCGCCGCCAGACCCACATCCTGCGTATGCACCAGCCCAAAACCCAGTGGTGTTTCCAGATACAGCCAGCCTGCTTCATCCGTCAGGCATGCGGTTTGTTGTGTGGCCAGACCGGTGTGGCTTTCCAATGCAAAGTCCGCCTGCACACGCCACACCCAGGGTGTCACCGCCAATTCCACGTACACCCGCTGCGGGCCATTCTGGAAAAACCAGCGGCCTTGCGCGTCCGCCAGGTAGTTTCGATTGATGAACGCAATCAGTTTTTCGTGCAGCAACAGCGAGCCCTTGGCCGCCGCCGGCCCATCGGCAAATGCGCCGAGCGACTGGACCCGGTCGTCGCGCATATACCAGTTGCCACGCGCGTCCAGCCCTAGCCAGCCAAAGCAGTCCGGCACATTCGGCCACTTGGCCATGGCCTGCCTGACAATGTCATCCATGGGGATCTTTCTGCACCGTGTTGGGCGATGGGTTGATGTGCTGCAGCAGCCAGCCGCCCACCGCATCCGGCATGGAACGCACATGGCCTGGCAGGCGCCCCTGCGCAAAGCCCACATGCCCGCCATGCGCCGGCTGCCACAAGGTCACATGTGTGCCCACATCCTTTTGCGTGGGCAGGCACCAGGCCGGCACAAAGGGGTCATTTCGGGCGTTGACCACCAGGGCCGGAATCTTGATCTGGCGCAAGTGTGGTTTGGCGGAGGCCCGGCTCCAATAGTCGTCGGTGTTCTTGAAACCATGCACTGGCGCCGTGAAGACGTTGTCAAAATCGTACAAGTCCTTGGCCCGCAACATGGCGTCCCGGTCAAACAGGCCCGGATGCTGGGCCAGCTTGCGCAAGGCCTTGGGCCGCATGGTCTTGAGGAACATGCGGGTATAGACCAGGCGGTTGAAGCCCCGTCCGATGGCTTTGCCGCCCGCCGCCAGATCGACCGGAGAGCAGACTGCGGCAACCGCATCAACCACCGCCCCAGCTACGGCGCCCATTTCCTGCGCCCAGCGCAGCAAGGCATTGCCGCCTAGCGAAACGCCGAGCGCGACGATGGGGCCGGTGTGTACCTGGCGGAAGCGCTGCAATATCCAGCCAACTTCCGCATGGTCGCCTGAGTGGTAGGCACGCGGACCCAGGTTGAGCTCGCCGCTGCAACCCCGAAAGTGCGGCACTGCAAAGGCGGCCTGGTGTTCGCGGGCGAAGTCGGCAAAAGCCAGCGCATAGTGGCTGGCAGAGGAACCCTCCAGCCCGTGGAACAGCACGATCAGAGTGTGGCCCGGCGTGGACAGCCGCTGCGGCGCACCACCCACATCCACTGGACCACCGGCCAACCAATCCACATCAATGAAGTCGGCGTCCGGTGTGACCCAGCGCTCACGGATGTAAACAGGCGCCGGACCCATCACGCTGCGTGCATACAGGGCCGGCCAGATGGTTTGTAGATTGCCGCCGGGCAGCCAGACTGGCGCTACGTAATTCATAGCGTTATCTCTATATGATTCGAGGGCTTGCAGGGTATTTCCTCAATGCAGTACTTGCGGGACCTGGTTGATCTCCTGCACTTCATCCTGCGTACCGGGGCTCGCATGGTGCACAACCAAGCGCCAGCCATGCGGTGTCTGGTGGTAGACATTGGTTGCCAGCACGTAGGCATGCACGGGGCCTTCACTGGTCATCACCTCTATGCGTTCGAGCACATTGTGTACTGCGCTGGCCATGGAGTCGATTCGGCGTATGGCCTCCGGCTGAACCTGGATGGCACCCTCGTGGCCAAAGATGGCGTCGAACGCGGCCCGTATGGCGCCGGCGCCGACCACGCGTGGGCCACCCGGATGGATGCAGACAATATCCTCTTCGTCAGCCCAACAAGCCATCAGCTTCTCAATGTCCGCGGATTGCAGCGCTTCATAGAAAGATGCTTCCACTTCGTCGGGGGTTCCGCCCAGTGTGGCGGCTGGCTGGGGTGCTTTGGGCATTAGGCTGTAGTGAGGGGTGTTGCAGGCATTTTGCCGTGTTTATGCGGCTGACGCCTAGCCACTTGATTCCACTGGTACGTAACCCCATGTATGCTCGGTTCGCAACACGGATGGAGACTTGCATGAAAACCTGGATTTTGGCCCTGCTATCGGCGCTCGTACTGACGGGCTGCGGCTACAACGATTTCCAAAAGCTGGACGAGCAAACCAAGTCCGCCTGGAGCGAGGTCTTGAATCAGTACCAACGGCGCGCCGACCTGGTGCCCAATATTGTGGCCACCGTCAAAGGCGAGGCCAATTTTGAACAAGAAACGCTGACCAAGGTCGTGGAGGCGCGTGCCAAGGCCACGTCAGTTCAGGTCACCCCAGAGACCCTGAACAACCCCGAGGCCTTCAAGAAGTTCCAGGCCGCGCAAGGCGAGCTCAGCGGTGCCTTGAGCCGCCTGATGGCGGTCAGCGAGCGTTATCCAGACCTCAAAGCCAACAAGGGCTTTAGCGATTTACGCGTGCAGTTGGAAGGCACCGAAAACCGTATCACGGTAGCCCGCAACCGCTATATCCAGGCGGTGCAGGAGTACAACGTATTAGCCCGAAGCTTCCCGACCAACCTGACGGCCATGGCGTTCAGCTACCAGGCCAAGCCGGTATTCACCGTGCAGAACGAGGCCACCATCTCGACACCACCAGTAGTAGATTTCAACAAAAAGTAGGCAAGGGCCATGCTTCTCCGCTGGCTATCTGCGTTGCTGCTGTGTTGGAGCGCCTGGACGGCCCATGCGCAGGGCGTGTTGCCCGTGCCCCCACTCACCGGGCATGTGGTCGACAGCAGCGGAACGCTGGACGCCGCGCAACGCCAGGCGCTGGAAGACAAGCTGACGGCATTTGAGACAGCGCACGGCTCCCAAATCGCCATCTTGCTGGTGCCGACCACCCAGCCTGAAGACATCAGCAGCTTCGCCAACCGCGTGGGCAATAGCTGGAAGATTGGCCGCAAGGGCATTGGTGATGGTCTTTTGGTTGTGGTTGCCAAGAACGACCGCAAGCTGCGCATCGAGGTGGCCAAATCGCTGGAAGGCGCGATTCCGGACCTGGCCGCCAAGCAAATCATTGATGAGGCGATGACGCCACGCTTCAAGCAGGGCGACTATGCCGGTGGTCTTGACGCCGGTGTGGACCGCATCATGGCGCTCATCAAAGGCGAGAGCTTACCGACGCCATCCCAGGATCGCGCCGGTGACTGGCCATTACTGGGCTTTCAGTGGGAGCACCTGTCCATCTTCTTGTTTTTCGGCGTGTTATTCGGCGGCGCCGTGGCCCGGCGCGTGCTGGGCAACAAACTCGGCGCACTGGCCACTGCGGGCGCGGTGGGTGTGGTGGTCCAGTTGGTCACCGCCAGCCTGCTGATTGCCGGCGCAGCGGGGCTTTTTGCCCTGGTGTTTACCTTGCTGTCGAGCTTTGGCCGCAGCACCGGGGGTGTGAGCCGCGGATGGGGTGGCTCGTATACGTCCGGTGGGGGCTGGGGTTCTGGCTCCAGCTCCGGTGGCGGAGGGTTTAGCTCGGGTGGTGGTGGCGATTTTGGCGGCGGTGGCGCCTCGGGGGATTGGTAATGCTGGACCGTATCACACGCCTTGTTCGACACCGTTGGATGGACGAGTCCACACGGATCATTGACCCGGCCATGCTGCAGCGGCTCGCGCAACAGGTGTCTGCCAGTGAGCAGCGGCACACCGGTGAAGTGCGCATCTGTGTAGAAGCCGGTCTCCCCAATAGCTATTTGCTGCGCCCGGATCCCATGCACACTCTCACCCGACAGCGCGCGTTGTCCCAGTTTGGCAAGCTACGCGTCTGGGATACCGAACACAACAACGGTGTGCTGATTTATCTGCTGCTGGCCGAGCACAGCATTGAGCTGGTGGCTGACCGTGGCTTGAACCGCCATGTGGCACCACAGGCGTGGCAAGAGATGGTGCAACGCTTGGGTCTTGCTTTGCACGATGGCCGGTTTGAGGAAGGGCTGACCCGGGCGGTTGCCGAGGTCTCCGCGGTGCTGGAGCAGCATTTCCCTATGGGGGCGGGACAAAGCCGCCCCAATGAGCTGCCCGACCAGCCGAGTCTGAGCTGATCGCCGCCGTGGCGTAGTGCACAAAAAACAAAACCGCCCGAAGGCGGTTTTGAGCGCTAGTGCAAAGCGTTTTATTTCTTCTGGCGGTACTTGCGCAATGCGGCTATTTCCGCCGCAATGACGTACATCTCCGATTGGGCCTTGGCCAAATCAAATTCAGTTTTGGCGTTCTTGAGTGCCTCTTCCGCGGCGGCACGTGCTTCATTCGCCTTCTCGTCATCCAGGTCCTTGCCACGGATAGCCGTGTCGGACATGACGGTGACGCAGTTCGGTTGCACTTCCAAAATACCGCCAGCCACGAAGACAAATTCTTCAGTGCCGTCGGCCTTTTCGATGCGCACCGAACCAGCCTTGATACGGGTGATCAGGGGGGTGTGGCGGGGATAAATGCCGAGTTCGCCAGCCTCTCCGGGCAAGGCCACAAATCTGGCTTCACCGGAGAAGATGGACTCTTCTGCACTGACCACGTCAACATGGATGGTGTTCATACGATTCCTAATCTGTTCAATCAGTTGGGGACAGAGCTAAAGATCTGTCCCGCAAAGTCATCAGACTTTCTTGGACTTCTCGATGGCTTCGTCGATGGTGCCAACCATGTAGAACGCTTGTTCTGGCATGTGGTCGCATTCGCCGTTCACGATCATCTTGAAACCGCGGATGGTTTCCGACAGCGGAACGTACTTACCGGGAGAACCAGTAAACACTTCAGCCACGTGGAAAGGCTGGCTCAGGAAACGCTGGATCTTGCGGGCACGTGCCACAGCCAGTTTGTCTTCAGGGGCCAAGTCATCCATACCCATGATGGCGATGATGTCGCGCAGTTCGCGGTAGCGCTGCAGCGTACCTTGCACGGCACGGGCCGTGTTGTAGTGTTCTTCACCGACCACATTGGGGGACAGCTGGCGACTGGTCGAATCCAGCGGATCGACCGCAGGGTAGATACCCAGCGAGGCGATGTCACGGGACAACACCACGGTGGAGTCCAAGTGGGCGAAAGTCGTAGCAGGCGATGGATCGGTCAAGTCATCCGCTGGCACGTACACGGCCTGGATGGACGTGATGGAACCCACCTTGGTCGATGTAATACGCTCTTGCAAACGGCCCATTTCTTCGGCCAGCGTAGGCTGGTAGCCCACGGCGGAAGGCATACGACCCAACAGCGCGGACACTTCGGTACCGGCCAATGTGTAGCGGTAGATGTTGTCCACGAAGAACAAAACGTCCTTGCCTTCGTCACGGAAAGATTCCGCAATCGTCAGACCGGTCAGGGCCACGCGCAAACGGTTGCCTGGGGGCTCATTCATCTGACCGTAAACCATGGCCACTTTGGAGTCTTCCAGCTTTTCCAGGTTCACAACACCGGAGTCAGCCATCTCGTGGTAGAAGTCATTGCCTTCACGGGTACGCTCACCCACACCGGCAAACACGGACAAGCCGCTGTGTGCCTTGGCGATGTTGTTGATCAACTCCATCATGTTCACGGTCTTGCCCACACCGGCACCACCGAACAGACCAACCTTGCCGCCCTTGGCGAACGGGCAGACCAAGTCAATCACCTTGATGCCGGTTTCCAGCAGTTCTTGTGAGGGGCTCAGTTCGTCATAGGCGGGGGCCTTGCGGTGAATCGACATCGTCAATTCAGAGCTGACGGGACCGCGTTCGTCGATAGGTGCACCCAGCACGTCCATGATGCGGCCCAGTGTGGCTTTACCCACGGGAACCATGATGGATTCGGCGGTATTCTTGACGATCATGCCGCGGCGCAGGCCGTCGGAAGAGCCCAAGGCAATGGTACGCACAATGCCGTCGCCCAGCTGTTGCTGAACTTCCAGCGTCAGCGCGGAGCCGTCCATCTTGAGCGCGTCATAGATCTTTGGCATCTGGTTGCGTGGAAATTCCACGTCCACCACAGCGCCAATACACTGGACAATTTTTCCCTGAACGCCTGCGTTCACATTTGCTTGAGCCATTACGTTTGCTCCAAAAATAAATTCAATTAAACCGCTGCAGGTGACCGCGAGGTCACACTGCTGCTGCGCCCGCCACAATTTCCGAAAGTTCTTTCGTAATTGCCGCTTGCCGCGTTTTGTTGTAGATCAGCTTGAGTTCAGCGATCACGTTGCCGGCATTGTCGGTAGCTGCCTTCATGGCAACCATGCGTGCCGCGTGCTCGGACGCCATGTTTTCGGCAACCGCCTGGAACACCATTGCCTCGGCATAACGCACCAACAACTCGTCGATCACCGTTTGGGCATCGGGCTCGTAGATGTAATCCCAGCTCGTTTGTTCGCCACTGGCCTTGGACTCTTGCGCCATCTTCTCGGCAGACAACGGCAACAGCTGTTCAAGCACGGGCTCCTGCCGCATGGTGCTGACAAACTTGTTGTAACACACATACACCGCGCTGATCTCGCCCTTGACATACGCGTCGAGCAAAACCTTGACCGGTCCAATCAGCTTGTCCAGATGCGGCTTGTCACCCAGATGCGTGACGTGCGAGACAACCTTGGCGCCAATGCGTCCCAAAAATCCCAGCCCCTTGCTGCCAATCGCTACGGTCAACGGCGATTTGCCTTCTGACTGTGTTTCACGCAGTTTGACAGTCACCGCGCGAAACAGATTGGTGTTCAAGCCGCCGCACAAACCCTTGTCGGTTGTCACCACGATGTAGCCGATCGACTTGGCGTCGTTTGGCTTCATGAATGGATGCACATACTCGGGGTTTGCTTTCCCCAGGTTGGTGGCGATATTTCGAACCTTGTCGCTGTAGGGACGGGCGGCGCGCATGCGCTCTTGCGCCTTGCGCATCTTGGACACGGAAATCATTTCCATGGCCTTGGTGATCTTCTTGGTGTTTTCCACCGATTTGATCTTGGTGCGTAATTCCTTGCCTGATGCCATAAGTGCCCCTTTTGCTTAGATTCGTGGATGACTCGTTACGGAGTCCGAATCAAGCAAACGTCTTCTTGAAGGCAGCCGTAGCGGCGGTCAATTCGGCTTCTGCCTCTTTGTCCAGCGCCTTGGTGGCTTCCAGCTTGGCCAGCAATGCTGCGTGCTTGTCTTTCAGATAAGCGTGCAGACCGTGTTCGAACGCCAAAACCTTGTTCACGGGCAGATCGTCCATGAAGCCCTTGTTCACCGAGAACAGCGTCGCACCCATCAGGCTGATGGGCAGAGGGCTGTACTGGGCTTGCTTCAGCAACTCGGTCACGCGGGCACCGCGGTCCAGCTGCTTGCGGGTGGCTTCGTCCAGGTCAGACGCGAACTGCGCGAACGCAGCCAATTCACGGTACTGTGCCAAGTCGGTACGGATACCACCGGACTGACCCTTGATGATCTTGGTCTGGGCGGCGCTACCGACGCGGGACACCGAGATACCGGCGTTGATCGCGGGGCGGATACCGGCGTTGAACAACGAGGTTTCCAAAAAGATCTGGCCGTCAGTAATCGAAATCACGTTGGTAGGCACGAAGGCCGACACGTCACCGGCTTGCGTTTCAATGATAGGCAGAGCGGTCAAAGAACCGGTCTTGCCCTTCACTGCGCCCTTGGTGAAGTCTTCAACATACTTTTCGTTCACGCGTGCGGCGCGCTCCAACAGACGACTGTGGAGATAGAACACGTCGCCGGGGTAGGCTTCGCGGCCTGGTGGGCGGCGCAGCAGCAGGGAAACCTGGCGATACGCAACGGCTTGCTTGGACAAATCGTCATACACGATCAGTGCGTCTTCGCCGCGGTCGCGGAAGTATTCGCCCATGGTGCAACCGGAGTAGGCCGACACGTACTGCATGGCAGCCGATTCGGACGCGGTAGCAGCCACAACGATGGTGTATTCCATCGCGCCAGCTTGTTCAAGCGAACGCACCACGTTCTTGATCGACGAAGCCTTTTGGCCAATCGCGACATAAACGCAGGTCATGTTCTGACCCTTTTGGTTGATGATGGCGTCGATCGCAACAGCCGTTTTACCGGTCTGGCGGTCGCCAATGATCAGTTCGCGCTGGCCACGGCCCACGGGCACCATGGAGTCAATGGACTTCAGACCCGTTTGCATGGGCTGGTCCACCGATTTACGGGCGATAACACCAGGTGCAACCTTTTCGATCACGTCGGTCATCTTGGCGTTGATAGGGCCTTTGCCGTCGATCGGCTGACCCAGCGCATTGACCACACGGCCTTTGAGCTCGGGACCGACTGGAACTTCCAGAATTCGGCCGGTGCACTTGACGATGTCGCCTTCGGAGATGTGCTCGTATTCACCCAAAATCACGGAACCGACCGAGTCGCGCTCCAGATTCAGGGCCAGACCGTAGGTGGGCAAACCATCGCTGCCGGCCGGGAATTCAAGCATTTCGCCCTGCATCACGTCGGACAGGCCATGGATACGGCAAATGCCGTCCGTCACGGAAACCACTGTGCCCTGGTTGCGAATATCACTAGTCGCAGCCAAGCCTTCGATGCGGCTCTTGATCAGTTCAGAAATTTCTGCTGGATTGAGTTGCATGACTCTTTCCTTCTTTCGTTAAATTAGGCCAACTGCCAGGGCTTGCGCCTCAGGCAGTAAGAGCTACTTTCATTTGTTCCAAACGGGCTTTGACAGAAGTGTCGAGCACCTCGTCGCCGACCACCACACGAATGCCACCGATCAGCTCGGGCTGCAACACAACGCTTGCGTTGAGTTTGCGGCCAAAACGTTTCTCCAGCATCGCGCTCACCTCAGCCAGTGCGCTCCCGTCAATCGGGAAGGCGCTGTAGACCACCGCATCGGATGAACCACTTTGTGCGTTTTTCAACACACGAAACTGGTGGGCGATTTCCGGCAGAGCACCCAGGCGACCGTTTTCGATCACGGTACGCAGGAAGTTCTTGGCCTGGTCCGGCAATGCCGTCTTGGCTACCGAAGCGATCAGGTCAAAAACCTGGTCAACGCTGACTTTGGGACTATCGGCAAACTGCAGCAACTGCGCATTTTGCGCAATCACACCCAGTTCGTCGACCCACGCAGCGGCCTTGGACAGGTCTGACGCAGAAGCCTTGAACAGCGCTTCGGCGTACGGCCGGGCAATAGTGGCAAGTTCAGCCATGGTGACCTCTTACAGCTCAGTCTTCAAACGACCCAGCAGGTCGGCATGAACGCTGGCATTGACTTCCTTGCGGAGAATCTGCTCGGCGCCCTTGACCGCCAGTGCGGCAACCTGCTCGCGCAGAACCTCACGTGCCTTGATCGTCTGTTGATCTGCTTCCGCTTTGGCGGCGGTGATGATCTTGTTCGCTTCATCGGTGGCTTTGGCCTTGGCCTCTTCCACGATAGCCTGGCCACGACGTTCGGCGTCTGCCAAACGAGCCGCAGTTTCGGTGCGCGACTTGGTCAGTTCTTCTTCGACACGCTTGTTGGCAGACGACAGTTCGGATTTGGCCTTGTCAGCCGCAGCCAGTCCATCGGCAATCTTGCCAGCACGCTCGTCCAGTGCAGCTGCGATGGGCGGCCACACGAACTTCATCGTGAACAACACAAGCAATGCGAAGACGATGGCTTGCGCCACCAGTGTTCCATTAATGCTCACAATAAGTCTCCTAGTGCGAGGTTTGCAGCCAGGAATTACTTAGCAGCTGCAGAGGCGATAACGCGGGCGATTTGAGCGATGAACGGATTGGCTGTAGCGAACCACAGAGCAATACCGGTACCGATAATGAAAGCCGCGTCAATCAGACCGGCCAACACGAACATCTTAGTTTGCAGTTCGCCCATCAATTCAGGCTGGCGAGCAGCTGCTTCGAGGTACTTGCTACCCATGATGCCGATACCGATACAAGCACCCAAAGCGCCCAAACCAATGATCAGACCAGCAGCCAGAGCAGCAAAACTAATAACTTCCATGATTCACTCCTAAATTAACAAAGAAAAAACAAACTAAACCGAAACCAAACTCAAAAAATCAATGTGCGTCGTGTGACTGTCCGATGTAGACCAAGGTCAACATCATGAACACAAACGCCTGCAGCAAGATGATGATGATGTGGAACACCGCCCACGCCCATCCCGCCACCACATGCAACAGCAGCAGCATCAGACTACCAGGCTCTGCGGAGAAGGCCCACGAGCCACCCAGCAGGGCAATCAGCATGAACACCAGCTCACCCGCATACATATTGCCAAACAGTCGCATACCGTGCGAAACCGTCTTGGCAGTAAAGGAAATCAGTTGTTCCGCGATATTCACCACGCCCAGAATGACCGCAAAAATCGGGTTCTTGCTGGTGCCGAATGGCGCAGAGACCAGCTCATGCGCCCAGCCGCCCAGACCCTTGATCTTCATGTTGTAAAACAGACAAATCAGCAGCACCGAGACCGACAGACCCATGGTGACCGACAGATCGGCTGTAGGCACAACACGCAGATAGGCATGGTGTGGATCGTGGCCGGCAGCACCGTAGATCCAGGACCAGATCGTGGGCAACAGGTCCAGCGGCAACAAGTCCATCGCGTTGAGCAGGAAGATCCACACAAACACGGTCAGCGCCAAGGGTGCGACCAGTTTACGGCTGTTGGCGTTGTGGACAATGGATTTGGCTTGACCATCTACCATCTCCATCAGCATCTCAACCGCAGCCTGGAAGCGGCCTGGCACACCAGATGTCGCCTTGCTGGCAGCCTTCCACAGGAAGAAGGAGCCCAACAGGCCCAGGGTGATCGAAAAAAACAGGGAATCGAGGTTGAAGACGGTGAAATCAACGATTTCCGTCTGCGGCTTGTTCTGCCAATGGGTCAGGTGGTGAACAATGTATTCACTGGCTGTGGGTGCTGCATGCGCTACTTCGGACATATTCAACTCTTTTAAGCTCTTAAATCTGTTTAGGCTTGGGGCGCTTCAGCAGCGCCAACCAATACATCTTCAAAGTCACAAACAGGCCGGCCAACAAGGCCAACCAGCTCAAATCTGCAATCAGGCGCGGCGCTACAGCAATCATTGCAATACTCACCGCGATCTTGACCGCTTCCCATAAAAAGAAACCGAAACCGGCCGTGGCCGCGTTGATGGACGAAAACCGACTCATCAAGCCCCGGGCAAACAGCGCCGCCGGGATTATCACCGCAAGCGCCCCATAACCCGCCGACCAACCCACCGACGCTTTACCCGAGACACCCCAGGCCACCAAAGCGACGATCAACCCTGCTACACACTGCAGCCCCACGATCCACCAGGGCGATACCGCCGGATCACGCAAGCGCAAGGCCTGCGCCTCTTGCGCCGTCAGCGGCTTGAAATCCAGTTCTTCCGCCCCATCTTCTCCATCTGTGACATCCAAGCCGTGTGAAAGCGCCATTGTTGACATCTCAAATTACAGCCAGTTTACAAGTGGTTACATGCAGCAAAGCCTCTGATTATACGTAGAAACCCGGGGCCGACCAGAAATTTTCGGTGGGTTGGTACGCAGCTACGCTTTGTAACTGCGACCCAAGCCTGTCATTCCAACGCGCGGTGATAATTTACGCATGCAAAACCTGCTCCCCCTGCCCTGCTATCTGAACGGTGAATTCACGCTGTTGCCGGACGCCAAGATCAGCGTCATGGACCGTGGTTTCATATTTGGCGACGGCGTCTACGAAGTGGTTCCGGTCTATGGTGGACAGCCTTTTCGCTTCGCGGAGCACATGGCCCGGTTGGAGCGTAGCCTGGCGGAACTGCGGCTACCCAGTCCCCTGACCGCCCAGCAATGGTCAAGCGTCGTTTCAAATTTGATAGCGCTCTACGCTGAATCCACAGGGGCTAACACACAAGAACTCGACCAACTGGTGTATATCCAGATCACCCGGGGCGTGGCCATGCGCGACCACGCCATGCCCGAAGACATCCAGCCCACGGTGTTTGCGATGACCAACCGCATGGTCCTGCCATCGACCCAGCAGCGCGAAAGCGGTGTGGCCTGCGTGACGGCCGACGACTTCCGTTGGGAGAAAGCGCACATCAAAAGCACCAGCCTGTTGGGCGCGGTTTTTGCGCGCCAGATCAGCGTCGACGCCGGCGCCGTGGAAACCGTGATGTTTCGGGACGGTTACCTCAGCGAAGCCGCGGCCAGCAATGTTTGGGTCGTCAAGAATGGCACGGTACTCGGCCCGCCGCGCGACAACCTGATGCTCGAAGGCATACGTTATAGCTTGATTGAAAAAATCTGCCAGGCCCGTGGTTTGCCATTTGAACTGCGCCGCATCCAGCGGGATGAAATTCTGGCCGCCGACGAACTGCTGCTATCCAGCGCTACCAAGGAGGTGCTGGCCATCACCACGCTGGATGGTCGCCCGGTCGGCAATGGCGTGCCGGGCCCCGTGTACCGCGCGTTGTACTCCGGCTACCAGACCGCCAAAGACCATGCGGCAACGGCCGCTCTGGCGCCTTGATTCCATTCGCAACGCAAACGCCCACACCGCATGACCGCCGCCCCACCACCGTCCGACACCCCCTCTCCTTCTTCACCAGATTCCGCGCCACGCCAAGAATCCCTGATTGAATACCCGTCACTGTTCCCCATCAAGGTCATGGGTATCAAGGTCGACGGCTTGGTGCACGCCATCACCCACATCGCACACCAGTTTGACCCGGCCTTTGACGCCAGCACGATTGAACTGCGCGAGAGCAAGGGCGGCAAATACATAGGCGTAACCATTACGGTGATGGCGACCAGCCGCGAACAACTGGACGAGTTGTACCGCACGCTGTCCACGCATCCCATGGTCAAGGTTGTGCTCTAGAGGTATGGTTGCCCCCACGCTCCGCCGCTATGCGGGTCGCTGCCCCCCAAGGGGGCTAATTTCCCTTGGGGCGGCCCAGCGGGAAATTTTGCCTCCCACGCGCCGCCGCCATGCTGGTCGTCCATGAACAACGTCGACATCCGCCACCTCGGCCGTGTGGGCTACGAACCCACCTATGCGGCCATGCAGGAGTTCACCAGCCAAAGAAGCCTGCAGCCCTCGTCGGATATGCGTGATCAGCTATGGATTTGTGAGCATGCTCCGGTCTTTACGCAGGGACTGGCCGGCAAGGCCGAGCACATCTTCAACCCCGCCGAGATTCCGGTGGTGCAGAGCAACCGCGGCGGTCAGGTGACTTTCCATGGGCCGGGTCAGGTGGTGGCTTATCCGTTGATAGACCTCAAGCGGGCCGGCTATTTCGTCAAGGAATATGTGTACCGAATTGAGGAGGCGGTGATACGCACGCTGTTGTACTTTGGTGTGACCGGGCACCGGGTGGCGGGGGCGCCGGGGATATACGTGCGCTTGGACGACCCGGAGGGACATGCGCCGCTGGAGCAAAGGCCGCGCCGGTTGGAACTCGCGACGCCAAACCAACCCGACTTCACCGGCCTGGGCAAAATCGCCGCGCTGGGCATCAAAGTCAGCCGCAACTGCACCTACCACGGCGTGTCGTTGAACGTGGCGATGGACCTGGAACCCTTCACCCGCATCAACCCCTGTGGGTATTCGGGGCTGCAAACCGTGGACCTTTCTACAATCGGGGTATCCGTGGGTTGGTCTGAGGCCGCCGACGTTTTGAGCCAAAAGCTTGCAACCTACCTGGCGCCCTGATGGGCACCGCACTGCGCAGAGCACAACGACCAACACCATGAGCAAGACGATGACGCCTCCCTCCGCAGCCACCACGCCCAGCCCGGCAGTCGCCGCCCCTGCCCCAGGCGGCAGTAGCCACAACCATGTGAGCGCCAGCACCACCGTGCGCGAAGCCCAGTCGCAGCAGGACTATGACCCACGCGCCAAACAAAAAGCTGCGGCCAAGCTGTCGCGCATTCCGGTCAAGGTGGTGCAGGGTGAAGTGCTGAAGAAGCCGGACTGGATCCGCGTCAAGGCCGGCTCGCCGACCACGCGCTTCTACGAGATCAAGGACATCCTGCGCCAGAACAAACTGGTCACGGTGTGTGAAGAAGCCAGTTGCCCAAATATTGGTGAATGTTTTGGCAAGGGCACGGCCACCTTCATGATCATGGGCGACAAGTGCACACGGCGCTGCCCGTTCTGCGATGTGGGCCATGGCCGCCCGGACCCACTGGATGTCAACGAGCCGGAAAACCTGGCCAAGACCGTGGCCGCGCTGAAGCTCAAATACGTGGTCATCACCAGTGTCGACCGCGATGATTTGCGCGACGGCGGCGCCCAGCATTTCGCCGACTGCATCACACGCATCCGCGAACTCTCCCCCAACACGCAGATCGAGGTGCTGGTGCCCGACTTCCGCGGCCGTGACGACCGCGCGCTGGGCATCCTGAACGCCGCGCCACCGGACGTCATGAACCACAACCTGGAAACCGCACCGCGCCTGTACAAAGAGGCTCGCCCTGGCAGTGACTACCAGTTCAGCCTGAACCTGTTGAAGAAATTCAAGGCCCTGCACCCCAGCGTGCCCACCAAGAGCGGCATCATGGTCGGCCTGGGCGAGACCGACGAAGAGGTACTGCAGGTCATGCAGGACATGCGCGACCACAACATCGACATGCTGACGATTGGCCAGTACCTGGCACCGTCGACTTCGCACTTGACCGTCAAGCGGTATGTGCACCCCGACACCTTCAAGATGTTCGAGGCCAAGGCGTATGAGATGGGCTTCAAACACGCGGCCGTGGGTGCCATGGTGCGCAGCAGCTACCACGCGGACCAGCAGGCTGGGCATGCACTGGGTGCGCCAGCCGTCTAAGAAATTACTCCTATTTTTATAGCGACTTAAGCATATTCGACGAGGGCTAGAGGCCCATTCGATGCAAAGCATTTCCTCCACAAGCGCCCCGTGGTTTGAGCCCCGCTCGCTGCAAGCACTGGCGGATAGCGGCGCCTGGATGCGCGGCGTGGACCTGTTCCGCAACCAGAAGGTTCTGAGCCTGGACATAGAACCCGCCAGCGACCACTGGCTGCTGCTGGGCGAAGTGCAGGGCAGCCAGCGCCTGCCCTACGAACTCTCCATCTCCATGGCCATCACGCCAGAGGGCAAACTGGCCTACTGGGACTGCATCTGCGATTGCCCGGTGGGCAACGACTGCAAACACGGCGTGGCCCTGATGCTCAAGGCGGCTTACCAGGGCCTGCGGGTACTGGGCGGGCATGTATCCGACGTGCCCGCCATGGCGCCGATCCGCCCGTCCCCCGAGCAGGTGGAAGCCAGTCGCCAGGCAACGCTGGCCCGCGCCCAGCAGCAGGTCCGGCAAGCGGCCGAAACCAAGTTGCTGGACTGGCTGCGGGCGCTGGACCATGCCAAGGGCATTCGCCCGACATCCGATCTGGCCGCGCCGCTGGGACGCCGCGCTGAGCGTGCCGAGCAATACCTCTATCTGCTCAGCGTGCAGGGCGGCCAGGGACCGAGGCCATACCTGGAAATCAAGGCCGTGGTGTGTTACCCCAAGGCCCAGGGAGGCTGGAGCCGCCCCAAAAACATCAAGACCGCGCCCTACCGGGGACAGATCGCCTACGACAGTGCCAGCCCGCAAGACCATGAGTTGCTGGAACTGATCAATGCTATGCCCAGCCCGGAAAATTTTCGCTACTACGCGGGCTACAACGCCAGCGCCAAATTACACGGCACCATGGGCCTGACGGTGCTGGAAATGGCCAGCCAGACCGGGCGCTTGTACCAGGACGACGGCTCCGGCTCCCCCGGCAAAACCATTCAATGGGGTCCGCCCCAACGCATCGAATGGCATTGGCAGGAAGTGCCCGACCCCATGAGCCGGGAGCCCACCTGGGCCTTGCGGGCACGCTTACGCAGCGCATCCGCCAAGCTGTGCCTGAACCATCCACCGCTGTACCTGGACGCCACGCTAGGCCTGTGCGGACCAGTGCTGGCCGAGGGTGTCGCACCAACCGAGTTGGACGTGTTGCTGCGAGCCCCGCCATTCCAGCCCGTGGCGTTGCAAACACACGAGGCGGCGCTGCAGCAGCGCCTGGGAGACATTGCACTGCCGCCGGTACTACAGGCGCTGACGCCGCTCAAGGGCATCACACCCACGGCCAGCCTGCACTTGAGCCCGGTGCCGCCGCAGGAAGTGCCGCTCAAAGGCCTGCTGCTGGCCCAACTGAGTTTTGACTACGGTGGCCACCGCGGTTGGTGGACCGGCGCCGGCGCGACCGTCGTCATCGACGGACCAAAGGAGCGCTTCCTGCTGTACCGCGACACTGAGGCCGAGCTGGATGCCATGTCCCGCCTCATGGACCTGGGCCTGCACCCGACCCACGGCGGCATCTTCGCTATCCCCGGTGGTGCGCCGCAGCAGCCCTGGCTGTTATGGGCGGATGTGGACTATGCGCCGTTGCGCGAGTCAGGTTTCGTGATCACGCTGGATGATGCGCTCACGGGCTGGATCACCCATGTGGACGCGCTGGCGGTGGAGTTGCGCCCACAACAAACACGCAAACCTGCAAAACCCGCGACACCTGAAAAGCTCGAGAAGCCCGAAGAGCCCGCCAAACGCGGCAAAGCCCGCAAAGACGCAGCTGCCGACCCCGTTCAGATCGACGATGCAGGCTCCACGTCACCGTGGTTTGACTTGTCGCTGGGCATGGAGATCAACGGCCAGCGCCACAACATCCTGCCGCTGCTGCCCAGCCTGATTGCCACAGCAGCCAACAGCCCGCGGCACCCGGATACCGGCCTGCCCGAGCTGCCGCCCTTTGTTTATTTGCCCAATACCTTGCAAGGGCACAAGGGCTTCATCCGCCTGCCCACCGACACGCTCAAACCGTGGATGGCCGCGCTGCTGGAGCTGGTTGGTGACCGCGACCATGACTTCAGCGGCGACAGCCTGAAACTCTCGCGCCTGGACGCGCTGCGCACCACCGCCGCATTGGGCGAAGGCGCCGTGTGGAATGGCGCAGCGCATCTGCGCGACATGGTGCAGCGCCTGAGCGGACGCGCCGAGATACCCGAAGTGGCGGTGCCGGCAAGTGTGCGGGCCAGCCTGCGCCCCTACCAACAACAAGGCCTGAACTGGCTGCAGTTTCTGCGCGAACATGGCCTGGCCGGCATCCTGGCCGATGACATGGGCCTGGGCAAGACGCTGCAGACCCTGGCCCATATCCAGGTCGAGAAAGACGCCGGCCGCCTGACGCAGCCCGCGCTCATCATTGCGCCCGTCAGCCTGATGGGCAATTGGCGGCGCGAGGCCGAACGCTTTTGCCCTGGGCTGCGTACGCTGGTGCTGCATGGCAAGGAGCGCCATGACGCGGCCCACGCGATGGCCGAACACGACATCGTCATTGCGCCCTACTCGCTGCTGCAACGCGACAAGGAGCGCTGGCTGGAGGCGCAGTGGCACATCGTGGTGTTGGACGAGGCGCAAAACATCAAGAACGCCAGCACCCACGCCGCCCAGGTCGTGGGCCAGTTGCAGACCCGGCACCGCCTGTGTTTGTCCGGCACACCGATGGAAAACCACCTGGGCGAAATCTGGAGCCTGTTCCACTTTTTGATGCCGGGTTTTCTGGGCAGCCAGGCGCGTTTCAAGGAGCTGTTTCGCACCCCCATCGAGAAGCTGGGCGACCCGGAGCGCCTGCAGCAACTGCGCGCCCGCATCACGCCCTTCATGCTGCGCCGGACCAAGGCGCTGGTGGCCAGTGAACTGCCGCCCAAAGTCGAAACGATCGAGCGCGTGGAACTCTCCGGCAAACAGGCCGACCTGTATGAAACCATTCGTTTGGGCATGGAAAAAACCGTGCGCGAGGCACTGAACACCAAGGGCCTGGCCAAGTCGCAGATCACGATTCTGGACGCGCTGATGAAGCTGCGCCAGGTCTGCTGCGACCCACGCCTGTTGAAGCTGGCGGCGGCGCAAAAAGTCAAGACATCCGCCAAGCTGGAGCAACTAATGGCGCTGCTGCCCGAGATGGTGGCCGAGGGCCGGCGCATTCTGTTGTTCTCGCAGTTCACCAGCATGCTCACCTTGATCGAGGCGGAACTGAAGCAGCGCGGCATCCCCTGGGTCAAGCTCACCGGCCAAAGCCAGAACCGCGATGCGCTGATAGAACAGTTCACCAGCGGCACCGTGCCGCTGTTCCTGATCAGCCTGAAAGCCGGCGGTGTGGGCCTGAACCTGCCGCAGGCCGACACGGTCATCCACTACGACCCGTGGTGGAACCCGGCCGTGGAAAACCAGGCCACCGACCGCGCCCACCGCATCGGCCAAACACAGACCGTGTTTGTGCACAAGCTGGTGGCACAGGGGACGATCGAAGAACGCATTCTGGCGCTACAGGAGCGCAAGGCGGCACTCGCCGACAGCATGTACAGCGGCGCCACCGGGCGCAAGCAGCCGCTGTTTACTGAAGGGGATCTGGCGGAGTTGTTGCGGCCATTGTCGGAGTAGGTCGATTGTCGCCACCACCACTGCTCGCTTTTTATCCATTAGGAAATTGATAGCTATTTTGACAAAACTTCTTTATTGATAGACACTTACAGAAAAGTATCTATTAATGAACACCCCTGCACTTGCCTTGACGGAACACATCCGCGCCCTGCTGGCGCAGGGGGGCACGTTCACGGCGCAGCAGCTGCAGGCCGCTACAGGCAAGAGCCAGCCCAGCATTTCACTGGCGCTGAACAAATTGGGCGCGGACGTCTGCAAACTGGGCGCGGCCCGCAGTACACGTTACGCGCTGGCGCAGCCCATTCTGGGTCTGCCGGCCCACCAAACCCTCACGTGGACCACGCCGGACGGCCGCAGGCAAACCTTTGGCAATCTGCACTTTTTGCAAGGTGGCCAGGTGGTCGTGCGCTGCCAGATGGACGGAAGAAATGCGAAGGGCGCGGAATGGTTGAGCCCTTCGGGCCAACTGCCCTGGTTTCTGCAAACCTTGCGTCCCCAGGGCTTTTTGGGTCGGCAACTTACCCGCCTGCGGCCCGACTTCCCTGCCGATCCCGATACCTGGCGTATTGAGCAGGTGTTGTACATGGCCATCAACCATGCGGGCGACCCGCCGGGGGCGCTGCAGCTTGGAGAGATCAGAGCCCACCTCCAACCTGAAGCACCACAGACCGTGCCCGACCTCGCCGCACACTTCGACGCCCTTGCGCGCGCTGTCACCCAGACGCTGCCTGCCGCCTCCAGCGCAGGCGGTGAGCAGCCCAAGTTTCTGACTGAATCCGTTGCGCCAGACGGACGACACCTGCACCTCATCGTCAAGTTCAGCCCGCCGCGCGGCACACCGTTTGGCGAGCGCTGGCATGACTTGTTGCACCTGGAACACCTGGCGCTGGCCGTGCTGGCGGACAACGGTGTGGCCGTGGCGCCCACACATACCGTGGAGTCCAACGAGCGCACCTACCTGGTGTCTGAACGTTTTGACCGCGTGGGACTGCAGGGCAAGCGCCATGTGGTGCCCGCCGCCGCCGTGCATGACACCTTCGTGTCGGCGCCGCGCCAGCACTGGGTCGCCACCTGCGAAGCGCTGGCCACGCAAAAGCGGCTGACCCAGGTGCAGGTGGACACCGTGGCCAGTACTTACCTGTTTGGCCAGTACATCGGCAACACCGACATGCACTTCGGCAACCTGTCCTTTTTTGTGGACGATGTGCTGCAACCCGCGCTGGTGCCCACGCCCGTCTACGACATGCTGCCCATGTTATGGCGCCCCGGGGTGCATGGCGGTGAACTGGACACGCGGCCCGTGCAAGCCCAAGCGCAACCAGCCGGCTACGCTGCTCTGGCAAGCCAGGCCCGCGCCTGGGCCTGTGCCTACTGGGAGCGCGCCGCCTGCCTGCCCGCTCTGAGCCCGAAGCTGCGTGCCGCCAGCGGAGAGAATGCACGGCTGCTGCAACAGGGCCTCACGGACTGAGGCTTGGGCACGCGCTGATGGCCCCCCCGCGGTCAAAGCGAACATACTCCCGTTTTTATAGCGGTGTGTGCATATTCCACGAGGGCTACAGGCCAGTTTGGCTTAAGCCTACCCCCAGATACCGCCACACCACCGTACAAATCTCCTGCTCCAGCACGTCAGTTGCAGATGCCGCATTGCCGTCAATGACCGCTGCGTGCACCAGTGACTCGACCATGTGGAACAGCAGCAGGCTGGCCAGATCCAGATCCCGCCGATGCAGCGCGCGCGCTGACGGCGGGCGCGGATGGTGGATGCGGATGCCAAGCTGCTGTGGCAACGTTGCAGAAGATCAACCGCGCCGCTTTACGGACCGGCCACTTCAACCACCGGCCCCGACAGCGCCCCCAGAAACGCGACAAGGTCTTTCGCCTCTTGCTCGGATAAGCGCAGTGGCGCGCGCTCGGTGCGGCCGATCGCTGCCGCCGGCGCCTTGGCGTAGTGCTGCACCACGTCATCCAAAGATGCAAACTGCCCGGCATGCATATACGGTGGGCGCTGGGCCACGCCACGCAGGCTGGGTGTCTTGAAGGCCCCTTCCAGCGCCGGGTCATCGACGGCCATGAAGCGCAGCTCCTGGCATTGCGCAGGTTTGGCATCGCTGAACGGACCCAGGCAATTGAACACGTCCTGCCGCACGGTGGTGATGGCTGCGGCGCGTCCCCGGTCCAGGTGCGCCGCGCCACGCGGTGGCACGCCGGTGTTGTGGAAGTGCTGGTCCGTCAGCAGCGGCCCGTTGTGGCAGGTCACGCACTGGCCCTTGCCGATGAAGATGCGCAGGCCATTCACCTCGGATGGCGTCATGGCCTGCTGTGCCTTTTTGTCGCCGACGACCAGCCCTTCAACATAGCGATCAAACCGCGATACACCGTGCACCAGGGTTTTCTCAAACGCCGCGATAGCCTTGCCGATGTTGGAAAACACGCGGTTGACCGCGGTCTGGGTGTTGGGGTCCAAAGCCTTCCAGGCCTGTTGTTCGGCGGACGTTCCGGCGGGTCCGGCGTCCAGCGGCACACGGGACATATCGGGCAGTGGCTGGAACAGCGCCTCGTACTCCGCGCGGTAGTGGGTCTTCACCAAGTGGGCGTAGCGTGCACGGTTACCGCCATGCTCCAGCGCGTCTTCCAGCGGCCCCAGGGCCTGTGACCACAGGCTGTCCTTGCGTCCGTCCCAAAACAGCCAGGGGCTGTGCGCACTACCGGCCAGCGGCATGGCACGGCGGCTGCCCTTCCCCACGCCGCGCGCCACGGGCAAGCCGTCCTGGAACTGCTTTTTCGGGTCGTGGCATGTTGCACAGGACACGGCCTGGTTGGCGCTGAAGCGTATGTCGTTGAAGAGCCGCTTGCCCAAAACAACCGCTGCCGGCGCATTCTCTACCGCGTTGGACGGGTCGTGTGGTGTAGCGGGCAATTGGCTGAGCCGCATCGACGCCAGCACGCCCATGTCGGCCGGGCTCCAGCTATCGGAACCAGGACCTGTTGGTCCGGTGGCAGAGCCGGCGATCAGGGGCAGGGCCAGAGCTGCCGCTGCACCCAGGGCCATGACCCAATGTTTTGCGTGTCGCATGCCGTGGTCTCGCCTGTCAACAGCGACCGTCAACGCGCAGCGCCGGGTGTGGCGACCACGGTGTTGAAGGTCACCTTGTCGGATGCCTCAGGGGTCTGGATCGCCAGCTTGATTTCCCACCAGCCCGTCATGCTGAACTTCATTCCTTCCAACAGGTACAGGCCGTCACCCAATTCCTGCGTGACCTGGGGTTGGGTCGGCAAGCCATGGCCATGCTGCGGCATGCCGCCATCCACGGCGATACGGGCATGGGCCACCGGCTGGCCCGCCGGTGACGTGAGTTTGATCTTCCAGCTATGGATCTGATTGATGGCTGCCGGTGTGGCCGGTGGCTGCAGCGCGACCACAAAACGCTTGTCGACGCTGCTGCGCGTCAGCGACAGGTCCAGGTCCGCTGGGGCGGTCGAGCAGCCCGCCGCGCAGGCGAACACCACCAGGCTGAGGTTCAATACGGTCGTTCGGTACACGAAAAATACTCCAATAAAAACGATGGCCCGAGCGCACGACAACGGCACTGGGCATACGCTGAAGATATTTCAGATGGCGTGTGCGCGATGGACAATCTAGCCGCGATATCCGCCAATCGCGCGGCCAAAAGCCTGGACATGTACGGGTGTGTAGCGTGTCCGTCGGGCACGGCAAAGTGCTATAAAATAGATAGCGACATGATGAAATTTCACGAGGGCTAGGCCCCGATTTCAAAATTTCATTGGGAATGTAAACGGCAAACCTTAGTTGGGGTTTTTGAGACACCCAGGCTTGGGCAGCACCTGAACTTCACCGCGCGGCAAACATGCGTCTGGCCCTGAACGCCGCACCAGCAACAGCGCCAGACAGCCGCCTGCGACGCCGTCAAAGACCAGGCAAAAACCCGGCCACCAGGGTGGCACCATGGGGTTGTCAACGATGTGCTGGTGCACACTGTCCATCAGCCCGTGGCCCAGCAGCGCCGCAACCACCAGCCACAGACTGGTTTTAAATCCCAGCACGGCCAGCAGCAGGAAGGCTGCCGCGACCGCGCTCTCCAACCAAATGGCTTGTGTCGATGCGCCCATGGCCGCAAATAACACGTAATAGCTAGTAATGGCCGCCACCAGCATCGGATAAAACACGCGCTGGCGGGCCATGCCCGTCATGGTGCCCAGGCCCACGCAGGCAAGAGACAGCAACAAGCCGATTGCATATTCCATTGTCAAACCCCTGCGCGAGCGACAGTCTTCAACTGAGGGCCGCCACGCGTGGGTGGGGAGTCTCAGACGATTCGGTACGGCTGGCGATTGGCTCACTCTTCATACTGTGGGCCAGACGATGGCTTGGGCCACGATAACGTTTACGCCGTTGAATGTTGCCGCGGGTGACCCGTAGAGCTGGTAGCCCAGCGCCAATGCTTCACTGATGCGTCTGCAGAAGCTGGCATCGTCGATGCCCGTTATCAAACGATAAACGGGCAGGTCATCTGGAGGAAGGGTGGTTTGCATGCTGCATTCGGTTCCATCAAGAGGTTGAAGGACTGGGGGCTCGCTACGCGGCCAGGGTTTGGGTTTGCATGGACGTGTGTGAGGAGGTGCCATCAAAGGATGGCTTGCATCATAGTTGGGGAAATTCCACGCAGGCTTGGCAGAATTGGCAAACTTATCGCATTATTCGCCACTGGCACATCTCCTACAAGCGAGGGACCATGAAGAACGACTTAAAGGTATTGGCATTCGATGTATTTGGCACCGTGGTCGACTGGCATACACCGGTAGCGCGCGAGGTGCAGTCAATGTGTCCCGGTATCGACGGAAGTGCCTTTGCACTGGCCTGGCGGGACGGTTACAAACCCGCCATGCAAAGAGTGATGTCCGGTGAACTGGGGTGGGTCCTGATCGACGATCTGCACCGCATCATCCTGGACCAGGTGCTGCGTGCATTCAAGGTCACGCACTTGTCCGCTGAGCAGGTCGGCCATCTGAACAAGGTCTGGCACCGCCTGACTCCGTGGCCCGACACCGTCGAAGGTCTGACGCGGCTGAAGACGAAATACACCATCTGTACGCTGTCAAACGGCAACCTCGGCTTGCTGTCGAATATGGCCAAGTCTGCGGGTCTGCCGTGGGACTGCATTCTGTCTGCGGAAGTTTTCCGGAAATACAAGCCCGACCCCGCAACCTATCTGGGTGTGGCCCGCGTGTATGACGTGGCACCGTCGCAGGTCATGCTGGTTGCGGCACACCAGGACGATCTGGCCGGGGCCAGAGCCTGCGGACTCCGAACGGCGTACATCGAACGGCCTTTGGAATTCGGCCCCAGCCGCGCAAAGGATGTCTCGGACAATGGTTTGAACAACTTCCACGCCAAGAGCCTGATCGAACTGGCCACGACCTTGGGCGTGTAGGGACTGTCCACCATGGCCAACAGCGCCCCAAGCCCCCGCAACACCACGCGCGACATTGCCGTGTTGGGTTTTGACGGCGTTCAGACGCTGGACGTGGTCGGGCCCATGGAAGTCTTTGCGCTGGCCAACCGCTACGCAGTGACGGCCCGTCCACCGTATCGCATCATGCTGGCATCACAAACCGGCGGCGCCATCCAGACCAACGCCGGGCTGGAGTTGGCGGGATCGGTGGCCTTGGCGGATCTGCCGAAAAAAATCGACACGCTGGTCATCGCCGGGGGCAGCGAAGCGGCCTTGCGCGCGGCCGTCGCCGATGCGGAACTGATGGCCTGGCTGAACACCCGCGCCAAGCGCACGCGGCGCGTGGCCAGCGTCTGCGTAGGGGCGATGGTGCTGGCGGCGTCCGGGCTGCTTAATGGCCGGCGCGCCACCACGCACTGGGAATACTGCGCGCTGATGCAAACGATGTTTCCCGCAGTGCAGGTGGAGCCCGATGCGATCTTTATCGCCGCACCACCTTTCTACACATCGGCCGGCGTGACGGCCGGCATAGACCTGTGCCTGTCCCTGGTGGAGGCCGATTGCGGCTCGGCCGTGGCACTGGCGGTGGCGCGCAACCTGGTGCTCTTCATGCGCCGCCCCGGCGGCCAATCGCAATTTAGTGCGGGCCTGCAACTGCAGGCGACGGCCACGCCACGTTTGCGCAAGCTGGTCACCGCGATTGTCGAAGACCCCAGCGGCGACCTGCGCGGCCCGGTGCTGGCCGACAGCATAGGCATGAGCGAGCGCACCTTCCAGCGCGTGTTCCGCAAGGAAACCGGGTTGACGCCAGCGCATTTTGTCGAGGCGGCGCGAGTCGACCGGGCCAAGGCCTTGCTGGAGACCTCACACTGGCCGCTGGCACGCATCGCGTCACGCTCCGGCTTTGGCAGCATGGACGCCTTGCACCGAGCGTTTCAAAAACGCGTAGGCGCCACACCGGGGCAGTACCGGGAGCGCTTTGGCCCCGCCGCCACGCCGGGCTGAAAAATCCCCTCAAAAACCCCAATTAGGGTATGAATTGCGCTAGCGTGCGCCCGGACGTGCAAAACCAGCGTCCACCCAGGCCACCGCGCTGCTGCGGTTGAGCTTGAAGGAGGCCGCCACGCGCACTTCGGCCAAAGACTCGCCGGCCTCGTCCACGGCGCTGAGCGTGGCGTAGGGGTTGTCCTCATCCGGCACGATGTCCAGCGACACCGTGACCCGCATGGACTGCGCGGTCACGGCAATGCTTTGGTGCAGTGAGGCATGCAATTGCTGCTCGCTGCGGCGCACGAATTCGCTGGCGGTCTTGACCAGCGTGTTGAAGGCATTGCCATCCAGCGGTTTGGGGTTCTTTTTGTCGCGCCCCATGGTCCAGGGCCCGACCAGGGCCGGTTCGGCTTCGCCATCCTTGGTCATGGCGACGGCCCAGCCGTCATCGTCTTCGTTCTTGATGACTGTGGCGGTCCAGCCGGCATCGCGCCACAGGCGGGCTTCCTGGATTTTTTGGGTTTCGGTATCGGTCACGGAGGGGCTTCAGTAAAAGTGGGTCACAGCGGCAATTGCACGCGGTGAGCGGGGATGCTACCCGACAGTCTGCCTCTTAGGGCAGCATCATTTCCTGCATCGGGTCTTCCGCCTCGCGCACGCGCAGCGCCCAGCCCTCCAACTTGGTCGTGTCGGCGCGCAATATTTCTTGCTTGACCGCCAAGATTTGCGCCGGATGCATGGAGAAGCTTCGCAGGCCCAAGCCCAGCAGCAGCCGCGTCAGGCCCACGTCGCCGGCCATCTCGCCGCATACGCTGACGCCCTTGCCCTGGGCACGGCACTCGGCAATGGTATCGGCCACCAGGCGCAACACGGCCGGGTGCAGCGGGTCGTACAAATGCGCCACAGATTCGTCGGCCCGGTCTATGGCCAGTGTGTACTGGATCAGGTCGTTGGTGCCGATCGACAAAAAATCAAAGTGTTTCAGAAACAGGCGCAGGCTCAGGGCAGCGGCCGGGATTTCAATCATCGCGCCGAGCTTGACCGGGCCATAGGCCACACCCCGGTTGTCCAGCATGGCGCGCGCCGTATCGAGATGCGCCAGGGTCTGGCGGATCTCGCGCGCATGGGCCAGCATGGGCACCAGCAGGTGCACCTTGCCATGGGCCGCGGCGCGCAGAATCGCCCGCAGTTGCGTCAGGAACATGGCCGGGTCCGCCAGGCTCCAGCGGATGGCGCGCAGGCCCAGGGCCGGGTTCAGGTGGGCGTCGTCGCGCAAGGACTCGTCCAGCGGTTTGTCGGCGCCCACGTCCACGGTGCGTATCGTCACCGGCAGGCCTTGCATGCCGTCCACGGCGCGTTTGTAGGCTTGGTACTGCTCTTCCTCGCCGGGCAGGCGGCCCTGGCGCCCCATGAACAAAAATTCGCTGCGAAACAGGCCCACGCCGACGGCACCAGCCTTGACCGCGACCACGGCGTCTTCGGGCATTTCGATGTTGGCCAGCAGCTCCACCTTTTCACCGTCCAGGGTGACCGAGGGTGTGTGCAGCAGGCGCTGCAGGCGGCCGCGCTCCAGCTCCAGCTGGCGTTGCTTGAAGCCGTATTCGGCCAGGATGATGGGTGAGGGGTCGACGATGACAACACCGGCGTCGCCGTCGATGATGACCCAGTCGTCCTGGCGCACCAGTTGGCTGGCCAGGCGTGCGCCCACGACCGCCGGAATGTCCATGCTGCGCGCCACTATTGCCGTATGCGAGGTCTTGCCACCGACATCGGTGATAAAGCCGGCAAACACGCTTTGCTTGAACTGCAGCATGTCGGCCGGTGACAGGTCGTGCGCGATCAGAATCAGCGGCACGTCCACGGTGTCGTCCAGCAGCAGGTCTTGTTGTGAGGGCTTGCGCGCGACGCGCGGGTGTACCGTCAACGGCGAGCCGCTGCCCTTCATGGCGCGCAGCACGCGCTCGACAATTTGCTCCAGGTCGGCCTTGCGCTCCCGCAGGTACTCGTCCTCCATCTCGTCGAACTGGCGTGCGATGATTTCCAGTTGTGTGGTCAAGGCCCATTCGGCGTTGTACAAGCGTTCGGTGATCCAGTGCTTGACACCATCGACCAGGTCATCGTCCTGCAGCAGCATCAGGTGAACATCCAGCAGCGCGCCCAGCTCGTGCGGCGCCTCCTTCGGACCCATCTGCGTGACACTTTCCTGCAGCCGGTGAATTTCTTCTATGACCGCATTGCGCCCTTTGCGCACGCGGTTGATCTCAGCCTCGACCTCATGGGCCTGCACGAAATAGTGCGCCACATCCACCCGACTGGACGCCACCAACACGGCGCGCCCGATGGCAACCCCGCGCGAAACGTTAAGGCCGTGAATAGCGAAAGTCATGCTGGCAGCGCTGTACTTGAAGCGACAAGCGTGGAGGCTGCAATTTCCCGCCGGGCCGCCCCAAGGGAAATTAGCCCCCTTGGGGGGCAGCGACCCGCGGAGCGGTGGAGCGTGGGGGTCATATTCACTCGCCTTCGCCGAACTTGTCGGCGATCATGGCGAGCAAGGCGTCCATGGCTTCCTGCTCGCGGTCGCCTTCGGTGTCGATGACGACTTCGGAGCCCAGGCCGGCGGCCAGCATCATGACACCCATGATGCTCTTGGCATTGACGCGGC
>JAZKIR010000015.1:0-6147 GCA_040384785.1 Pseudomonadota bacterium | reverse complement strand
CCGATATTGCTGACGTTGACAAAGATGGTCGGTGCGTTTGCGGGGTCGATGAAGCGTGCGCCCAGCTCTTCGCCAAACAAGTCTTCGTAGCAAATATTCAGCGCCAGTCGCTGGCCTTTCCACACGTATGAAGCCTGGCCGACGGCGCCACGATTGAAATCGCCCAAGGGGATGTTCATCATCCTGGTGAACCATTTGAACAGTGGAGGGATGAACTCGCCAAAGGGCACCAAGTGGTGTTTGTCGTAACGCCACGCCTGCGTCTGGTTCGGCCCGAAGCCAAACACGGAGTTGGTATAGCCCTCCCCCATGTTGCCCCAGGGGGAACCCACCAGTGCCGCTTGGTCGCCCCCGGCAAAGCGGGCAGTCAGTGCGTCCCAATACCCGTCAGGCAGATCTTGCGGAAGTACTGGAATGGCCGTTTCTGGCGCGACCAGCAGATCGGTTCGGCTGCGATTCAGTTGATCGCCGTACCACTGCAAGGCCATGGGAACGCCAGATCCGCTCTGGAATTTTTCGTCCTGAGGAATATTCCCCTGTAGCAGGCTGACCGACAGAGAGCCCGCAGGCTGAGTCCATGCCGGCGTGATTAAAGTCAGCAGAAAACCCGCACCCAGAACTACAGCGATAGCGACACGTAAAAACGTGCCTCCCTGCAATGCAAGAACCAGAGCTACCGATAGCCACGCAGCCAGTGCCCCCACACCATAGGCACCAATCCACGGGACGTACGCGGCCAAGGGTCCATTGACGTGGGCATAACCTACCGCGCCCCAACCAAAGCCGGTGAGCCAGGTGCCACGGGCCATTTCCGCCATGACCCACAGTGCGGCGAATGCGAGACTGGTCCGTAGGGGTTTGCCGTCTTTGAGTCTGAAATACAGCGCGCAAGCTGCCGCGTAGTAGATCGCCAGGGCGGCGGCCAGACCGCTGATTGCCAGCACAGTCAGCAGGGCATCCAGACCGGCGAAGGTGTGCATGGAAATGTAGAGCCACCAAAAGGTGGCGCACAACCAGGCTGTGGCAAACAGCAACCCCAGTCCTGCCGCGTGCTTCCAATTCCCACAGCGGTGCAGCACGGCTACCAGTGCGGTCAATGCGGCGCACTGCATCCACCAGATCGGCTCACCGCTAGGGAACAAGAAGGAAAATGGCCATGCGACTCCCGTCGCATTTGCGTAGGCAGCTATTAAAACGACAGCAACCGGAGCAGCCAACGCCATGTTACGTGGCCGCGGCTCAGCCTGGCTCACGGCTTCAATTGGCGGTATCCGCAACGGGGGAAACCTTGAACCACTTCACCGCGCCACCCTTGGTGTGTAGCACCACAAAATCCAATCCACCCAACGTATAACACTCGCCCCGCTTCGGTACGTGGCCCATCTCATGGGCAATCAGGCCGCCTATCGTGTCGAAGTGGTTATCGGTGTCAATGCCATCCAGCGCGACCGAGAAGGCGTCGTTGACCCGCTCAATGGGAGTGTCCCCGCTGACGCGGTAGGTGCGATCCGCCAGTGCAAAGATATCGCCTTCGTCTTCTGCGATGTCGAATTCATCTTCAATTTCGCCGACGATTTGTTCCAGCACGTCTTCGATAGTGATGAGCCCAGCGACTCGGCCGAACTCATCAATGACGATGGCCAGATGGTTGCGATTGCCCCTAAAGTCCCGCAACAGGTCGTTGAGGCCCTTGGTCTCAGGGACGAACACCGCCGGTCGCAATAGGGCGCGGATGTTAAGTTCGGGCGCCCGCTGCAGTTTGAGCAGATCTTTGGCCATCAAGATGCCGATGACGTTTTCACGTTCGCCCTCAAATACCGGAAAGCGTGAGTGCGCGGTGTCAATGACAGTGTTGATCAGTTCGTCCATCGGTGCCTGAATGTTGATCAGGTCCATGCGCGTGGCAGCCACCATCACATCGCCGGCGGTCATGTCGGCCATACGGATGACGCCCTCCAGCATCACGCGAGACTCGGCGCCAATGATGTTGTTGTCCTCGGCCTCAGCCAGCGTTTCTATGAGCTCTGCAGTCGAATCTGGACCGGGATGTATGAACTCGGCGAGCTTGCGCAAAAAAGTACGTTTGTCTTCTTTGTCTGGCGCGCGCTGGGAATGTGGGTCTGACACTGACGTGGGGGCAATGGCTGCCTTTGTTTCGGACCCTCAAGGATAGCGGATTTGCGTGAGCAGTCTGTCACGTCCGATGGACGGTTTCAGGGCGAAACGCGACTTTGGGCCTCAATGGCGTTGCGCCGGACCTCTTGCACCTCGGCAAGAAAGCTCCAGAACTGCTTGGCCTGGACCTTGATACGGTAATCCGTCTGCGCTACTTGTTCCTCGATCATTTCCGTCACCTGGCTGTCAATCGTGGCGGGCGGCAAGTGCAGAAACGCTTCGGACTCCGAGCCATCGCGTTCCACACGGGCACCCGCGTTGCGGGCAATTTTGAGCATGGCGGCGTTTTCACTGAGCGCATGGATGAATAACATGCTGACGCCTTCGTTGCTCGCATGCATGGCCGCGCGTTCAAACAGGCGAGCCCCGTATCCGCGACCCCGGGATGCCTGCAGAACCGAGACCCCGAACTCAGCGCAGGTGCCGTGGCCCTTGTCAGCAGCAAAGGCCAGGTGTGCCATGGCAATCAGTTTGAGCTGGCGATTGTAAATACCAAAGATTTCGTCCCGTTCAAAGTCCAAGCAATCCACATAGTGTTGTATTTGTTCATCCTGCGCTGTATAGCCGAATCTGAGATAACGATCATGCGGTTCGAGCGCCAGCAGGTGCTTGGCGATGCGGCTCTTGTGATTCGCTCCCAGGGAGCGGATCGGCACCAAAAGTGGCGTGGAACGCCGCACAGCGCTCTCCTCCGAATTGCCTTGCGGCGGGCGCAGGAAATCGCGCCCCGCTTCCAGTGAGGCCTTGATGAGGTTCGTCGCGTCTAGCATGTGCCGAATATACGGGTTTTCCCTAGTTCGAACACCTCAAAGTCGATGAAGCGGAGAGATAACGCCACTTTCTATGGGCGATGTCATGCGAATTGCCAAATTTTGGCTCCCGGTCAGCACTTTCAATGAGAGTGATAGCTCACATTCGTCGCTATACGTTCCGATTTCACGTCGTCGTCACGGATTGCAACCGTCCTTCTCGCCCTGCTGATTCTGTACACTTGATCGACTTATGGACGCAGCACAAACGATTCGAGATGCAGTCGCACAAGTTGGCGCAATTCGGCTGAACACATTGTCGAACTCTGACCTTGGTGCCGCTACTACTGCCGTCAAGTCTTTTCAAGCGGAAAGGTTTGCGGGTACTTATTGTGATCTGTTGAGTTCGGCTGAGTATGGTGCCGCTGCACGTTTCTTCTTGGAAGACCTGTACAGCGACAAGGATTATTCAGACCGTGATGCACAGTTCTCCCGTATTGCTGGCGCATTGCAAAGAGTTTTTCCCCAGCAGGTGGTAGCGACGGCTGTGTCCCTGGCACAGTTGCATCTGTTGACGGAAGAGCTCGACGGTCAAATGGCCTCCGCCTGGGTGGACAGTGCGCCAACAACTGGCGATCACGCCGCACGGTATATTGACTGCTGGAGAGCCGTCGGCCGTGGACAGGATCGTTCGCGCCAATTAGAAATGGTGTTGAGGGTTGGCAATGATTTGGACCGGCTCACTCGCACTTCGGGGCTGCGTCTCATGCTCAGAATGATGCGCGGACCGGCTAGAGCGGCAGGGCTCGGGTCCTTGCAAAGCTTTTTGGAGGCCGGTTTTGATACATTTTCCGGTATGTCGGGCAAGGCGAATAGGGCGCAGGAGTTTCTGCAGACCATCCGAGATAGAGAATCCGCGTGGATTCAACGGCTCTCCAATGGAGATGCCATGCTTTGCCAAGCCGAATTGCGCACCTGCCTCGCAAGTATCCCATCTGTAGCACCCGGTGAACCCATCTTGAACTGATCTCTCTCCCATCTCGCAAGATCGTGTGCACGCAACCCATCGTGCACACCATGCCCAAAGAACCTGACACAACGAGACGTTCAACACGGAACACCCACCGGACTACACCCGTCAATTTAAAGCGGAACTGGTCGCCGCCTGCCAACAACCAGGCGCATCCATTGCCGGTTTGGCCAGCAGCCATGGCATGAATGCCAACGTACTGCACCGCTGGCTCAAAGAACATGCGCACGACGGGCGCCATCAACTGGACGGGGCGAAGCTCCCGGATACGGTGATCGCAAACGCATCCGCTCCTGCCTTCATCCCGATACAACTGCCAGTTGTGAGGCATCTGCCCAGAGGTCCCGAACTCAAGGTAGAGCTTCGCAAGGGAGCTCTATCGATGACCGTCACCTGGCCGGTCAGTGCTGTTGCCGACTTTGCGCAGTGGACCCAGTCCGTTCTCAAATGATCCGCATCGATGCCGTGTGGCTGGCCGTCACCCCCATGGACATGCGCGCCGGAACCGACACCGCTTTGGCCCGGGTCGTGGCCGTGTTTGGTGCCGCCCACCCTCATACGGCCTACCTCTTTGCCAACAAACGCGGTAACCGTTTGAAGGTACTGGTGCACGATGGGCTGGGCATCTGGCTGGCCGCACGCCGACTGCACCAAGGCAAGTTTGTCTGGCCCAGTCCGGGTGGAACGGTGCAGCACATCAGCCATGAACAACTCAACACCCTGGTCATGGGTTTGCCCTGGACGCGTATCGGACAAGCCGGGGTCATCACGGTCGTGTGAATCTTGGCAAGGCCACGAGGCTGTGTTGTCCATTGGGAATTGCGCCAATTCAATACCTTGTGGTGTTCTGGCAAAGTCATGGCCATGTTGGTAGAGGTCGGGTTCGTGGTGGATGTCGGTACGTGGCAGGTTCGCTGGCAGCGGTTGGCGCTTGGGGCGTTCCTTGGCTTTCGGTGGCGGCGCATCGCCAGTGCTGAGTTTGTCGATCTCATCACTGACGGCCTGTAGGTCCTCGTCCAGCATTTCTTCCAGCAAGCTTCTTTGCTCGGCGCTGAAGCGCTCGCAACTGGCGGCAAACTTCAGCCGCTTGAGGATGGCGTTCTCGTGCGTGAGCTTGTCGATCAACGCCTGCTTGTGGGTAATCTCGGTCTGATTGCGTGCAATCAGCTCTTGGTTAGCAGTGACTGTCTCCACCAAGGAGCTGATCATCTCGCGCAACTGCTGTGCGCTGAGGTCTTGCAATGTGTGTGGCTCTCTACCTGCCGCTGTGGCTGCCAGATGAAGCGCATCGGAGAAGACGTTGCCGAGAAGCTGGACTATGTGCCTGGTGTCTTCAGCGTGGAGCGCCACATCCGTGGCAAATGGGCATGTGCCCATTGCGAAACCCTGATCCAGGCCCCGGTTGACGCGCATGTCATTGACAAGGGCATCCCCACCACCGGATTGCTGGCCCAGGTGTTGGTGGCCAAGTTTGCCGACCACTTACCGCTGTACCGCCAGGAAGCCAACAAGAGCCAGATCGCACAGAGTGCGCTGGAGCGAATCAGCAGGGTTTACGACATTGAACGGGAGGTCAAGGAATTGACCCCGGATGAGCGACAGCGAATACGCCAGGAGAAGACCAAACCAATGCTTGATGCCCTACACGAGTGGATGTTGCTCAACCGGCAGAAGATCACCGATGGCTCGGCCACGGCCAAAACGTTGGACTACAGCCTGCGCCGCTGGGATGCATTGACGCGCTTCGTCCATGACGGGCAACTGCCGGTGGACAACAACCACATCGAGAACCAGATACGGCCGATTGCCATCGGGCGCAGCAATTGGTTGTTCGCCGGGTCCTTGCGAGCGGGCAAGCGTGCCGCAGCCGTGATGAGCCAGATCCAAAGTGCCAAGCTCAACGGGCATGACCCGTATGCCTATCTCAAGGACGTTTTGACACGGCTGCCGACGCAACGGGCCAGTCAGATTCATGAGCTGCTGCCGCACCGCTGGAAGCCGCAAGGCTGATCCTGATACGCTGGACTGCAACGCGCGGTCAAGATGGGTTCACCGCGTGCTTACATTGCTGCCGCTTCGCTGGCAAGCTCAGTCCTGAATCGGCAGCACGGTCAATATGCCGTGCCTAGCCGTTTACCTCGAATTCGCAAGTGCACAGGCCAAAAAAAACGCCCAGTCAATTGACTGGGCGTT
>JAZKIR010000014.1:0-14061 GCA_040384785.1 Pseudomonadota bacterium | reverse complement strand
TTGCGGTCATTGCCGCTGCGCGCCACGATGACCACCTCGTCGGTATCCAGCACCACGGCCGAGAACGACTCCTGCGCCTGCACTGCCAGTCGGTTCAGCGTCGGCTGTATCGCGCGCGGCAGCCGGCTCGATGCCAGGTAACTGCCCGAGAAACGCAGCACCTTGGCCGACAGCCAGAAATAGCTGCCATCACTCTCCAGATAACCCAGGTGCGCCAGCGTCAGCAAGTGGCGCCGGGCCGCTGCCCGCGTGATGCCCGCGCGCTCCGCAGCCAGTGTGGCGTTGAGCCGCTGGCGCTCGGTGTCAAAACTCTCCAGCACCGCCATGCCCTTGGCCATGCCTTCGATGAAATCTGCCTTTGCAATAGCCACGTGCGCCCTCGAATATTTGCGCGGTGATCGCGCAAGTGGCGCAATGATCGCACAAACAATGGCCTGAAGGAACGACAAATGGCACGCAAAGTCATAAGCTTGTGATCTACCCTTTTTGGAGTCTGCATGCGAACACAAGTCGCCATCATTGGCGCCGGCCCCTCGGGCCTATTACTCGGCCAACTGCTCTTCAAGGCCGGCATAGATGCCATCATTGTGGAGCGGCAAAGTGGTGACTATGTGCTGAGCCGCATCCGTGCCGGCATCCTGGAGCAGGTCACCACCGACCTGCTGGACGAGGTGGGTGTGGGCGCGCGTATGCACGCCGAGGGCCTGGTGCATGGCGGCATAGACATGCTGTTTGGCGGCCAGCGCCACCGCATCGACTTGCACCACCTGACCGGCGGAAAGAACGTCATGGTCTACGGCCAGACTGAGCTGACACGCGACCTGATGGAGGCACGTGCCGCCGCCGGCCTGCCCACGGTCTACCAGGCAGCCAACGTGGCCGTGCATGACTTTGACGGCAAGGCGCCGCGTGTCACTTATGAAAAAGATGGGCAGACGTTTGAAATCCATTGCGACTTCATCGCCGGTTGTGATGGTTTTCACGGCGTGTGCCGCGCCAGCGTGCCGCAATCCTCCATGCAGGCGCTCGAGAAGGTCTACCCCTTTGGGTGGCTGGGCCTGTTGTCGGAAACACCACCGGTGCACGATGAACTCATCTACGTCAACAGCCCGCGCGGCTTTGCGCTGTGTTCACAACGCAGCACCACACGCAGTCGTTATTACCTGCAAGTGCCGTTGACCGACCAGGTGGAAAACTGGAGCGACGACGCCTTTTGGCAGGAGCTGCGTCTGCGGCTGGATGCACAGGGGCGCGACGCATTGGTGACCGGGCCATCGATTGAAAAAAGCATCGCACCACTGCGCAGCTTCATCACCGAACCCATGCGTTTTGGCCGTCTGTTTCTGGCGGGTGATGCCGCCCACATCGTGCCACCCACCGGCGCCAAGGGTTTGAACCTGGCGGCCACCGACGTGAAGTTCCTGTCCAGCGCCATCATCGAGTTTTACCAGGACAAGACCGAGGCCGGCATCGATGGTTACTCCGCACGTTGCCTGAAACGTATCTGGCGCGGCGAGCGTTTCTCATGGTGGTTCACGCAGCTGATGCACAGCTTTCCGAACGACGGTGCCATAGGCGCCAAGTTCCAGCAGGCCGAGCTGGACTATCTGATGCACAGCGAGGCCGGTGCACGCACCATTGCCGAAAATTACGTGGGCCTGCCGCTGGATTTTGGCGGCTGAAGGAGTAAATTGTGACTTCCAAGAATACGGAAACCACCTAAACCCCGACCTTCAGAAACAGATCCTGGTCCGGTGCAAAGTTGGCATGCAAGGGCAAAAGCGCGCCTCCCAGCGCACCGGCGTCCGGGCCTACATTGCCAGCAAACACGGTGGCGGGCCACAGCCCTTCCCAGTTGTAGCGCTTCAACGCCACATTGGTTTGCGCGATCACGCGGGCCAGCAGTGCGCGGCACAGTGAGCCGTCAATCACCACCGCTTCGATGTCCAAAAATGCCGCGCCGCTCACCACGCAGTGTGCCAATGCGTTGGCGGCGGTGGCGACCCAGGTATTGGTTTCAAGCTCGAACGGTTCCGACAAGGCGCGTTCATCGTAGGCCGCGCTGGGGTCCAATCCATGGGCCTTGAAGCGTTGCTCCAGCTCCCATAGCGAGGCTTGGCTGATGACCTGCCCCGGTGGTGTTGCGCCCACGGCGATGGAGGATGGCAGCGAGGCCACGGCTCCCGCGTTGCCGTGCAGGCCCATGTGTAAGTGTGAATTGATCACCAGGCCGCCGCCCACAAAGGTGTCGACAAACAGGTACAAAAAACTTTTCAAGTCGCGCCCACGGCCATTCACCAGCTCGGCCACGCAGGCCGCCGCAGTGTCCTTTGCAAAACTGACAGGCGCGTCGGTCAGGGCTTGTACCTGCGCGCACAGATCAATCTCGTTCCACGCGTTCGATTGCCGGGCTGACAGCCCCAACATCTTGTGCCAGCCACCCATTTGAAAGGGCGCCGCCACGCCCACCCCCACCAGACGGGAACTCAAGGGCCCGAGGTGTGCACGCATGGCTTTGATGCGTTTGTCGATGGCAGGTAGCAAGGTGTTGATGTCGGGGAAGGCGTATTCCAGGGTCTGGCGTTGCCGCACCTGGCCGGTGAAGTCCAGCAGAAGCCATTCGGCGCTGCGGCGACCGATTTTGATGCCGATGGAGAAGGCGCCGTCCGGGTTCAGCGCCAGCGGTATCGACGGTTGACCGATGCGGCCACGCACCCGTTCGTGTTTGATCACCAGTCCGTCGTCTTCCAGCCGGGTGGTGATCAGGCCAATGGTCTGCGCGGTGAGCCGGGTCAGGCGCGCCAGGTCGGCCTTGGGCAGGCTGCCGTTGAGGCGGATCGCCTGCAGCACCACGCGCTCGTTGAAGGCCCGCATGCCGACATGGTTGGAGCCGCGCGGGCGGAGTAATTCGGGGGACGGTGGTGTGAGTGGGGCGGGGCTGGCTGTCATGTGCGCAGATTTTCGCCGATGGCGCCTTTGCGCAAGATGCGCACGGCGGTGAAGTTGGCGTCGGCCAGCACCAACGCGTCGTCGTGGCCCATTTCCATCAGAACCTTGAGCAGTTCGGGGGTGAGCAGCGGTGAGATACCTTTGAGCATGTGTTTTTTAAAGAATCGTTTGTTCAGGCGAGATCGTCACGCGTGTGCGTCGGCCGGTAGCTCGTCCACCGTTTTGGCACCGGTCATCACCGCCACCGTGTCGCTCATGCTGATGGTCTTGGGGTTGACCACTGCCGCGCGTTTGCCCAGGCGTTGGATGTGGATGCGGTCCGCAATCTCGAACACATGGGGCATGTTGTGGCTGATCAAAATCACCGGCAGGCCTTTGTCGCGCACCCGGCGTATCAGCTCCAGCACCATATTGCCTTCCTTCACGCCCAGCGCAGCGGTTGGCTCATCCATGATGACTACATGCTGTGCAAACGCCGCCGCACGGGCCACAGCCACGCACTGGCGCTGGCCACCGGAGAGTGTTTCCACGGCCTGGGTCATGGAGCGAATGCCGACCTTGAGGTCGTTCATGCGGGCAATGGCCTGGGCCAGCATTTCCTTTTTGTCGAGCAGGCGCAGCAACTGTCCAATGGCGCCCGGCCGAATCAGTTCGCGGCCCAGAAACAGGTTCTCGGCAATACTCATGGCGGGTGCCACCGCCAGGTCCTGGTAGACCGTTTCGATGCCCGCGCGGCGGGCGTCTATGGGTGACTTGAAGCGGACCGGTTTGCCGTCCAGCAGCAGTTGACCTTCGTCCGGTACGGTGGCGCCCGAGAGCGCCTTGATCAACGACGATTTGCCGGCGCCGTTGTCGCCAATCACGGCCAGAATTTCACCGGCGCGCAGCTCGAAATCGGTGCCATCCAGTGCCGTGACCTGGCCATAACGTTTGACAATGCCCTTGGCCTGCATCACCAGGGGTGAGGCTGCGCTGGGTGATGCGTGGAGTGGAGTGTGTGTATTCATCAGCGTGCTCCCTTGCGCGACATCTGGTCCGCCGCGACCGCCAGAATGACCAGAATGCCGGTGATCAGAGTTTGGTACACCGAGGCCACGCCCATCAAGGTCAAGCCATTGCGGAACACGCCCACAATCACCGCGCCAACGAGGGTCCCCAAAATAATGCCACGCCCGCCAAACAAACTGGTGCCGCCCAACACCACGGCGGTGATGGCGTCCAGGTTTTCGGTTTGCCCCGCGTTGGGGTCACCCACGCCGGTGCGTGCCACCGATAGCAGGGCGGCAATACCGTAGAAGAACCCTGCCAGCGCATAGACCGATACCAGCACACGGTCCACGCGGATGCCGGTCAGGCGCGCGGCTTCGGGCGCGTTGCCCACGGCGTACAAATGTCGACCCGGCGCCGTGTCACGCAGCACAAACCAGGCCAGCGCATACAGCCCAATCATGGTGACCGTCCCCAGGCTGACTTCGGTTTCTCCCAGATTGAAGGTGTTGCCCAGCGCCGTCAGCTCAACGGGCAGGTTGGGAATGATCTGGGCCTGCGAGTAGATCTGGGTAATGGCAAAGGCAATGTTCAAGGTGCCCAGCGTCACAATGAACGGGGGTAGCTTGATGCGCGTGACCAGCAGGCCATTGAGCAGTCCGAACCCGGTGGTGACGGCCAGGCCGCACACTATGGCCAGGTAGGGGTTGATGCCATAGTTCACGGCGAACTTGGTCATGACCACGCCGCCCAGCGCCATCACCATGCCGCAGGACAGATCGATGCCGGCGGTCAAAATGATCAGCGTTTGCCCAATGGCCAGCACGCCCACCACCATCACCTGTTGCAGCACCAACGACAGGTTCTGGGCACTGAGAAAGCGATCGGATTGCGTCGCAAAGAAAATGCAGGTGACCAGCAGGGCCAGCCAGGGACCCAGTGCCCCCCACGGGATGTGGCGAGAAGAGTTAGTCATGGGTGGCCTCACAAAAAATTACTTGTTGCCCCAGCACAGGTCCAAGCCGACCTTGGTGTCCTTGCTGTCCACGCCGGTGATGGCCTTGGCGGATATCAAGGTGACGCCGGTGTCGGTGTAGCCCGATGCCTTTTTGCCACCCTTGGCATAGGCCACACCGGCCGCAACGCCCAGCTCAGCCATTTTCAGCGGGTACTGTTGTGAGGTCGCGGTGATGATGCCGGCAGCGGTGTCTCTGATGCCCTGGCAACCGCCGTCCACCGACAAAATGGTCACGCCTTTTTCTTTGCCGGCTTTTTTCAGTGCGTTGAATGCGCCGGCCGCAGCGGGCTCATTGATGGTGTAGACCACGTTGATGTCGGGATTTTTTTGCAGGCAGTTTTCCATCGCGGTCTGGCCCTTGGCTTGGTCGCCAAAGCTGTCGGCCATACACACGATCGCGGCGTCTTTGGAGAGTTCGTTGGAGCTGGCATCGGCCGCCGGCAGGCCAAAACCCTTCATGAAACCGTTGTGCCGCTGGGCGCCTACGGGGTGGCCGGGGAACAGGTCCAGCATGGCAATCTTGGCGGACTTGCCGATCATGGCGGCCTTGGTGTACTGCCCAATGAGCACACCGGCCTTGTAGTTGTCGGTGGCGAACAGGGCGTCCGCACCATTGAACGGGCTGTCCATGGCAATCACTTGCACGCCCTTGGCCTGCAACTTCTTCACCGTGGGGATGATCGCGTCGCCGCTGGCGGTGATCAAAATGGTCTTGGCGCCTGCACCCGCCATGTTTTCCAGCGCCGTGATCTGGCCTGCGGTGTCACCGTCCACTTTGCCGGCGGCTGTCAGCAACTTGACACCCAGTTTCTTGGCTTCGGCTGCGGCGCCTTCCTTCATCTTGACGAAGAAGGGGTTGGTTTCGGTTTTCGTGATCAGGCCGATGACGATCTCGTCGGCTGCAAAAACGCTGGTGCTGGCCAGTGCCAGGGCCGTCAACAGAAAACCGGTGGTCGTGTGCTTCATGGGAAGTGTCCTCAATTTTTCAGCTATTGCGAAACGGGGTGGGTCCCCATGGAAATTGCGCTTTACCTTGCTGCGCAGGGCGACTATATTCGGAATATGATTACTAAATCAAGTTGCTTTAGTTATGGAAAACCCTAGCATGGACCCAAAAAATTCACATCCCGTTGAAGTCGCGACGGCCGGCGAAGCGCTGATCGATTTCATTCGCCACGCCGATGGCCGCTTCGAGCCCTGCCTGGGTGGGGCGGTCTACAACCTGACACGTGCGCTTGCGCGACAAGGCGTAGGAACCCTGTACTTGAACCCGCTGTCCAGAGACCGCTTTGGCCGCCAGTTGGCAGCCGGCTTGGCAGATGACGGAGTGCACCTCGCGGTGACCGTGCCCGTGCCGCAAGTGACATCTCTTGCAGTCGTCGGGGTTGACGCGCAGGGACACCCGGACTACGCGTTTTATCGGGACGGGGTGGCCGACCGCGCCACCAGCGCAGCCGAGTTGATGGGCGCGTGTGCGCAAGCGCAAGCATTGCGTGTCGTCTGCACCGGTGCGCTGGCCTTGTCGCCTGCGGACGCCAACATCTACTTGCCCTGGCTTGCGGGCCAGCGCGCGGCGGGCCGTCGGATCGTGGTGGATGCCAACCTGCGCCCGTCGGTCATGCCCGATCTGGACCTGTACCGCAAACATGTGCTCGCGGCCTTGCAGTACGCAGATGTCGTTAAGGTCAGCGACGAAGATCTGGAGTGCCTGAACCTGCCGGGTGCGAATGCGTTGGAGCGGGCCAGTTACCTTTTGCGCCACTGCCCGGCGCATTTTGTCGCCTTGACGCGTGGCGGGGCAGGTGCAAGCCTGTTGACGCGGCATGGTCAGGTTTTCCACGCGCGCGAGGTTGAGCCCGTGGCCGTGGTGGATACGGTGGGCGCAGGCGATTGTTTTCTGGCCGGGTTGGTGGTCGGCGTACTGGAACAAGCCTGTCCGCCCGACTGGGGGGCTGCCGTGGTGTCCGAAACACAGGGCAAAGCGTTGTTATGCCACGCTATCGCCAGCGCCAGTCTGTGCGTCATGCGCCGGGGTTGTGCGCCACCTTCGCGAGACGAAGTCAGCAGGCGCTTGGCGGTGGTGCCATTCGAATTTTCTGGTGCCTACTCGGCACTCAGCATGAGTTGATCGGGGGCTCTCAAAGCAAATCGGCCACTAGCCCTCGTGTGATATAGGGGTATCACTATAAAAACTGTAGCGTATCTCGGGTCGCTATTCCTCAAGTTATTTCGCTAAATGGGCTTCAAGGCACCAGGTGTGTGGCGACCCCGAAAACCCCGTGGTGCAAAATCCCGCCATGACCGCAGCAGAGAACAACCCGCCCAACTTCAGGCTCCATGACGAGCCCGGCCACCTGATACGCCGCGCCCAGCAAATTGCGGTGTCCAAGTTCCATGAAGTGCATGGCCGCCATGTCACACCCATCCAATACGCGATTCTGCGCACCCTGCACGAAACACCAGGTGTGGACCAGGTGACGCTGGCGCAGTTGATCGCGCTGGACACTTCGAGCACGGCCGACATTGCGACCCGGCTGGAGGCCAAGGGCTGGATACTCCGCGAGGTGCTGCCGCGGCGCCAGCGCAGCCTGTCGCTGACACCAGCGGGCGAGGCGGTACTGGCGGACATGCGCCTGGGCATTGAGCAGATGTATGTCGGCATGATGGACAGCCTGGATGCGGCCGAGCAGCAGGAGTTCATGCGGCTGCTGCGCAAGTTTGTGCATTTGAACGACCAAGAGAGATAGCCCCCACGGTCGCCCACTGCGTGTGGCTCCCTGCCCCCCGAGGGGGCCGCATTTCCCCTTGGGGCGGCCCGGCGGGGAAACCTAGCCCTCACGCTCGCGTGTTTTTGCGCGCACCCGCAGCAGGCATGGGGTAGCCGTTCTGCTCCGTGTCCCCCGCCCGCTGCGCGGGCTCCTCCTTTACCTGCGCAGAACGGCCACCCCATGCCTGCTGCTGGAGTCTTTGTCGCCAGCTCGGCGCCGACCAAGCCGCGCAGTATCAGTCGGGTAGTGGGTTTTGCGCAGGTAAAGGAGGAGGCCGAAGGCCGGGGGACACGGAGCAAAACCCGCTACCCGATTGATACCACCAAGCCACCATGGCGCGCTCCCCAAGTCCTGCTGCTCGACACTTCTGCGCGTCATGGAGGTGGAGCTTGCCGCACCCCTACGAGCAAGGGTTAATACCGACGTTGAAGGGCTAGTCTTTCGATCAGTCATTCCGTACAATGAATGACATTCAGTATGCTGAATATAAATTCACCAACGTCAAAAATGAACAGCCACCCGCTGGACGTTTTCACCCAACCGAGGTCCGCATCATGTTTCTCAAAAATGCCTGGTATGTCGCATGCACCCCCGACGAGATTGACGAAAAACCGCTGGGCCGCACCATCTGTGGCGAGAACATCGCCTTCTACCGCGGCGAAGCCCAGCGTGTTGCGGCGGTGGAAAACTTTTGTCCGCACCGCGGCGCGCCGCTGTCGCTGGGACGTGTGTGCGACGGCAAGCTAGTTTGTGGTTACCACGGCCTGGAGATGGGCTGCGACGGCAAGACCATTGCCATGCCGGGCCAGCGTGTGCGGGGTTTTCCGGCCATCAAGAGTTACCCCGTCGTGGAGCGCCATGGCTTCATCTGGGTCTGGCCGGGTGAGGCGGCGCTGGCCAATGCCGACACCATTCCGCAGCTGGAGTGGCACAACAACCCCGCGTGGGCCTATGGCGGCGGCCTGTTCCACATCCAGTGCGACTACCGGCTGATGATCGACAACTTGATGGACCTGACGCACGAGACGTACGTGCACGCAAACAGCATTGGCCAAAAGGAGATTGACGAGGCGCCCAGCAAAACAGTGGTCGACGGTGACAAGGTCGTCACCAGCCGTTTCATGGACAACATCACCGCGCCGCCGTTCTGGCAAATGGCGCTGCGCGGCAACAACCTGGCTGACGATGTGCCGGTGGACCGTTGGCAGATTTGCCGCTTCACGCCGCCGAGCAGCGTGATGATCGAGGTCGGTGTGGCCCACGCCGGCAAGGGGGGTTATGACGCGGCGCCCGAGCACAAGGCCTCCAGTGTGGTTGTGGACTTCATCACGCCCGAGACCGAAACCTCTATCCACTATTTCTGGGGCATGGCGCGCCAGTTCAACCCCGCGGACCAAGCACTTACCGCGTCTATCCGTGAAGGCCAGGGCAAGATCTTCAGCGAAGACTTGGAGATGCTGGAGCTGCAGCAAAAGAATTTGCTGGCCCACCCTGGGCGTGCCTTGCTGATGCTGAATATCGACGCCGGCGGCATCCAGTCGCGCAAGGTGCTGGAGCGGTTGATTGCACAGCAGCAACAGACGGCCAACTCCGTCTCGGCGGTCACGGCTACAACTTCCGGCCATTGAGGATAGAGACCATGTCCAGCAATGCACCCACTCTATCGGTCCGTGTGGCGCGCAAAGCCGTGGAAGCCACCGACATTTGCAGCTTCGAGCTGGTGGCCGCGCAGGATGGCGCGCCACTGCCCGCCTTCTCCGCGGGCTCGCATGTGGACGTGTTTCTGCCGGACGGCATCACGCGCCAGTACTCGTTATGCAATGACCCCCACGAGACCCACCGCTACCTGATAGCCGTGCTGCGCGACCCGGCTTCGCGCGGCGGCTCGCAGGCCATGCACACCGATGTGCAGGAAGGGCAACTGCTGCAGATCAGCGCGCCCAAGAACCACTTCGGCTTGGCGCATGACGCGCAACGCAGCCTGCTGCTGGCCGGTGGTATCGGTGTGACACCCATCTTGTGCATGGCCGAGCGCCTGGCGCTGACGGGCGCGGATTTTGCGATGCACTACAGCAGCCGCACGCGTGCCCGCACGGCCTTTGTGGAGCGCATCGCATCATCGGCCTTTGCACCGCAGGTTCAGTTCCATTTCGACGATGGCGATGCCGCGCAAAAGCTGGACCTGGCCGCGTTGCTGACGAACCCGAAAACCGGTGTGCACCTGTATGTTTGTGGCCCCAAGGGTTACATGGACGCGGTGCTTGCAACCGCGCGCGCAAGCGGTTGGCCTGAGAGCCAGTTGCATTACGAATTCTTTGCCGCCGAAGTGGCCAAGTCCGACAGCGATGCCGGCTTCGAGGTCCAACTGGCCAGCTCCGGCCGCATCATCACCATCACCAAGGATCAGACCGTCACACAAGCGCTGTCGGCAGCCGGTGTGGAAGTGCAGACGGCGTGTGAACAAGGCGTCTGTGGCACCTGCCTGACGCGTGTGTTGTCCGGCGTGCCGGACCACAAGGACGTCTACCTGACGCCGGAGGAGCAGGCCGCCAACGACCAGTTCACACCCTGCTGTTCACGCGCCAAGTCGGCGCGGCTGGTGCTGGATTTGTAAAGGTTCCGCAAGCCCGCTACGGCAACCACATGGGCACGACAGAAGCGGCGAGCAGTGCGCCCAGGATGGCATTGACTGCATGCCATTGCGTGTCGGTTCGCAACAGCCTGGACAGCACCAGACCGGCCGAGCACCAGATGCTCAGCGACACAATCGCCGCCAATCCAAAGGCAGCGCCCAACAGCGTGACAAGCTGAACCGGCTGATCGACCAGCCCGGCGAACGACGCCCCCGCGCCGGTGGTCATGGCCCAGGCCTTGGGATTCATCCACAACATGCCGGCGCCACCAAAGAATCCAAGCGGGGTTGCCATTTGGGTCTGTAGATGCGGCGGCCCACTGCGTCCAATTTTCCATGCCAGCCACAGCAGGTAAACCGTACCGGCAAGTTTCATCGCGAGTTGCAATGATGGTGCGGCCAGCAGGAGTCCCGACAAGCCGGTGGCTGCAAGGCATGCAAGCGTTGCCAAACCCGTGCTAAGACCCACCAATAGTGGAAGCGATCGCCGAAAGCGCAAACTGCGCGCCAGAGGCGGTTGCCAAAGTGGTCGCACCGCCAGGTGTTAGCGTGGATGTCAGCACAAACAGCGCCAGAGGTAGCAGGGAGGCCGCCACCATGTTATGTTCCCCGCCCACCGGCGGGTAGCAAGCGCTCCAATGCGTCCACCAGTTTCACCAGGTCGCCCTCGTTGTTGTAGACATGCGGTGACACACGCACCGCACTGCCACGCACCGACACATGGATGTGTTGCCGCGCAAGCTCCAGGCGGCAGGCTTCCGGGTCCAGCGTCGCGGGGAGTTTCACGCCGAAGAGGTTGGCGCAGCGCTGGGTTTCGTCCGCGATGTCGAACCCGAGTGCACGCAAGCGTTCAACCGGCCTGCGTTCGATCTCCAGCAAATAGTCGCGGATGCGGTTCGGCTGCCATTCGATCAGCAGTTGGCACGCGGCCTCCAGCATGGCAATCAACGAGGGGTTGGCCCGCAAGCTGGTATCAAAGCGCCGCATGCCCGGCGCGTAGCGGTCTTCATAGTCGACCAGGCGCGCAAAATTCTCACTGCCCGATCGCATCAGCCAGCTTTCCTCCAGCGGGCTGCCGTTCAGGAATCGCTCACCCAACACGGCGAAGCCGAGGCCATAGTTCGACAACATCGCCTTGTAGCTGTGCACCAGCAGCGCGTCGGGCTGCACCCGTTGCACATCGAATGGCATCGCCCCCACGGTTTGGGTGGCATCCACGACGAACACGGCGCCCACCTCTCGGCAACGCTGGCCAATGCGCTCCAGATCAAACAGCGTGCCATCGGTCCAGTGCGCGGGCTCCACGGCGACGAGCGCGGTGTTGCTGTCAATAGCCGCCAACACCGCCGCATTCCACAACGCCGCTCGGCTGTTGTGCAATGACGGTGCGGACCAGGGCGCCAACGGCGCCACCACCGTGCGCATCTCGACGCCGCTGCTGCGCCAGTTGCGCCATGCGTAGACGTTGCTCGGAAACATGTCACCCAGCAAAACGACGTTCTGCCCAGGCTTTGGCTGCAGATTCTTGGCAACCATGGCCGTGGCGTAGGCGACGGTGGGGATAAAGGCAACCCGCTCCGGGTCCGCGTTGACCAATTGCGCACACAGCTTGCGTGTACGTTCGGCGGGTGCAAAAAAATCCTGTGCGGTCATGCCAATGGGTGCGGCGCGTGTTGCCAGTGCCCTTGCACCCGCCTGCTCCACGGGCTTGGGCAGGGGACCCATGAAGGCGCTGTTCAGATAGCAGTGGTCGGCAGGGATGGAAAAGAGATCACGCTGGCAGACCAGCGGTGCAGGTGTGGAGGGCATGGGTGGGTGGCCGTGTGGTGTTGTGGGCATGCGCCTATCATCGTCCCATGCTTGGATTGCATCTATCAAAAAATTTCAGCCAAGGCGCGGCGCCATGAATATCGACTTGGGTTGGGCCAGTGTTTCCTTGCTGCCATCGGCCCCGTATTCGGTGCGCGGCGCGTCGCGTTGCTGTGTGCTGGGTCTCGCATTTGAGCGGCAACAGGGTGTGCATGCCATTGGCGCTGACAAGCACCAGGACTTCGATGCCTGGCCCGGCGATCTGGCCTTCACGTTCCCGGGTGTGGATGTGTTCTCGGAATCATGCACCGGGGGTGAGTACCTGACGGTGCACGTGACGCCCGACGTGCCAGATCTGCAGGTGGATGCACCCCAGGCGGGGCCGCGTACGGTTTTCCACGGCGATCGGCACGCGGTGCGCCTCGGTGGAGCCCTGCGCCGTCTGCTGCATGCCGCGCAACCCGACCCCCGGCTGATCGAGGAGCACGCGGCGCTGTTATTGGGCCAAGGCCTGTCGCGGCTCACGCTCCCCGGCCGTGGGCCCAGCAGCTACGCCGCGGATCGCAAGGCGCATGCGCGGGTCCTGGACTACATCGACAGCATGATCGACAGTCCGCTGAGCCTGGCGGAATTGGCCGGCGTCGCGCAGATGCCGCTGTTGCGCTTTTTGCGTAGCTTTTCAAACGCCGTTGGCAGCACGCCGCACGCCTACATCACCGAGCGGCGCTTGCAGCGCGCCCGCCGCTTGTTGCGCGCGTCGGATGCACCGCTGGCCGACATCGCCTTCGCCTGTGGGTTTGCCCACCAATCCCATCTGGGCGCCGTGCTCAAGGAGCGCCTGGGTCTGAGCCCACGCCAGTACAGGGGGCTTGCGCAAGCCATTTAAAGGAATAGGCCGCTAGCCCTCGCAAAATATGTGCAAGCCGCTATGCAAAAGATAGAAACACCCGCGTATTGCACCTGTTTGAATCAACAGCTTGCATGCTGGAATAATATTTTGTATGATACGCATCATGCCAAAAGCACCATCCAATACCCGAAGCGCGGCCAAAGAAGCCTCACACGAACGCATCGTGGATGCCGCCGCGCGGGCCATCCGCCGTAGCGGGTATGACGGTACCGGTGTTGCCGACATCATGAAAGAAGCCGGCCTGACGCATGGCGCCTTCTACGCCCACTTTGCGTCCCGCGAAGCCATGCTGGCCGAAGCAGCGGACCGTGCGGGTGCCGAATCCAACGCCCTTGCGGCGAGTGTCATCGCCGCGGTGCCACCCGAGCAGGCGCTGCAGGCTTTGATGCAGGTCTACCTCTCCAAGGAACACCTGGAGAGTATTGAGACGGGGTGCCCGATTTCGGCCCTGGGTTCCGAGATGCCGCGCCAATCGCCCGAGGTGCGCCGTGCCGCCACGCGCCGCATCAAGGAGATGGTGGATCTGATCGCCCGCCAGTATCCCGACTGGGGGCAACCCGCAGCACATGAGCGTGCACTGGTGACCGTGGCCACGATGGTTGGCACATTGATGCTGGCCCGCGCCGTTAACGATTCGGCGTTGTCTGACGCGTTATGCAGCGCCACCTTGAAGAGCCTGACCCCGCCAAAACCTGCAGCCACCGACTGAAGTTTTTTTTGCTCATAAATATGATGATCATCATGCGAAATGCAAGATTTGCCAGAAACCTTGTGTTCCACCCCGCCACTTTTTGAAAAGAGAAACAACCATGCAAGCATTCACCGTTGAACGGTATGGAAAAAAGAGCGCCTTGCGCTTGGCGGATGTGCCCACGCCGGAGCTGCGCGATGACGAGGTCCTGGTCCAGGTGTATGCCGCGGGTGTGAACCTGCTGGACTCCAAGATCCGCAGCGGAGAGTTCAAACTCATACTGCCCTACAAGCTGCC
>JAZKIR010000013.1:7380-181458 GCA_040384785.1 Pseudomonadota bacterium | reverse complement strand
AAGACATCGCCATCCTGACGGGCGGCAAGGTCATCGCTGAAGAAGTGGGCCTGACGCTCGAGAAGGTCACGCTGGCAGACCTCGGCCAGGCCAAGCGCATCGAAGTGGGCAAGGAAAACACCATCATCATCGACGGCGCCGGTGCGGCTGCTGACATCGAAGCCCGCGTCAAGCAGGTTCGTGTCCAGATCGAAGAAGCGACCAGCGACTACGACCGCGAAAAACTGCAAGAGCGCGTGGCCAAGCTGGCCGGCGGTGTTGCCGTGATCAAGGTTGGCGCTGCCACCGAAGTCGAAATGAAGGAAAAGAAAGCCCGCGTTGAAGACGCACTGCACGCTACCCGCGCTGCCGTGGAAGAAGGCATTGTGGCTGGCGGCGGTGTTGCACTGTTGCGCGCCAAGCAAACTGCTGGTGTGGTCAAGGGCGACAACGCCGACCAGGAAGCCGGCATCAAGCTGGTGATGAAAGCGATTGAAGCGCCTTTGCGCGAAATCGTGTTCAATGGCGGCGGCGAAGCGTCTGTGGTGGTGGCAGCTGTGTTGGCCGGCAAGGGCAACTATGGCTTCAACGCTGCAAACGAAACCTACGGCGACATGATCGAAATGGGTATCCTGGACCCCACCAAGGTGACACGTACAGCTCTGCAAAACGCAGCGTCTGTCGCATCCTTGATGTTGACCACCGAGTGCATGGTTGCTGAAGCTCCAAAGGCTGAAAGCGGCGGCATGGGCGGCGGCGACATGGGTGGTATGGGCGGCATGGGTGGCATGGGCGGCATGGGCATGTAATTGCTCCTTGCCTGGCGACCTACAGCGTCGTTGTTTGGGCTTGCCGTACCTCTGGTACTGTCAGCGCCCAAACGCCTCGCTGTAGATCACCATGCTGCGTCGAGTTGCGTTGTTGCGCTCGGCCACAAACACACAACAAAAAAACCCGCCAGGTGCGAATCTGGCGGGTTTTTTGTTGTCTGGATGCTACTATTTTTATAGTGGAAGATGCATATCCGACGAGGGCTACAGGCGAATTTTAATCAGAAGACTGTTTTAAAAACCCAAATTGGGTATAAATATGGGTTTCCAGCTGCTCGGCGGATTCAAACTGCACGGCGTGCCAGCCCTGGGCGCGGGCGGCAAGCACGTTGGCCAGCAGGTCGTCGATGAATAGCGTTTGTGCCGGGTCCAGCGCGTAGCGGGATTGCAGCAACTGGTAAATGGTCGGATTGGGCTTGATGTGCAGCACGTCACCTGAGAAGATGCCGCCGTCAAACCACTGCAGGAAGGCATGGCGCCGCTCCAGTTCGCGGGCGTAGGGTTCCGGCATGTTCGACAGGTAGTACAGGCGCAGATCGGGTTGCTGGCTGCGCAGAGCGTGCAATTGCTCCAACAGCGCCAGCGTGTCGGGCATGGGTTTCAGGCGCTCACCGATGTGCTCCACCAGTTCGCGCAGCACCGTGGCGTCCAGCCCCAGACGCTCGGACGTGCGGGTGATCAGCGGGTCCATGGCCAACACGCCCTGGTCAAAGCCGTTCCAGTCCGGATGGGCAAACATGGCATGTGCCAGCTCGGCGGCAGCCTGGGGTGTACCGGCTTGCTGCGGGAAGCTGTGTGCCAACAAGTCGGCCGGCTTCCACGTGAATAACACGGCGCCAAAATCAAAGACGAAATTCATGCGGCAATTTTCTCCGTTTGGTTATTAGTGTTGGGTCTTGATCGCGCGCACCAGCGCCGCTTTCAAGCCCGTGGGTTGGATGCGAACGATGCGCACGTCCGGTGTGTCATGCCAGGCGGCACAGTCGGCTATTGCACGGGCCACAGCATGCACCTGGACTTCACTCCACTTGCAGCCCGGCTGCGCGTACAGCGCCTTGACCTCAAAAACACCTTCGGCACGGTGCGCCTTGGCGTCCAGGCGGCCAATCAGTTCGCCGCGGCATAGGATGGGCAGCACAAAGTATCCGTGCACACGTTTGGCCTCAGGTGTGTAGCACTCTAGCCGGTAGTCAAAATCGAACAACGCCGAGCCGCGCTCGCGGTCCCACACCACCGGGTCAAAGGGCGACAGCAACGTGGTGTGCGAGGCCTCCAGTTCGCCTTTGGCGGCCTTCTTGACCAGGGCCTGGTGGTCGGAGTGCACGTATGCCGGCGTATCCCAGCCCTCCACCGCGACGCGCAACACCCGGCCGCTGTCCACCAGTGCGTCCAGGTCCGCATCCTTCAACCGGGGTTTGATGCGGAAATAATCGTTGATCCAGCGCGCCTGCGTGATGCCCAGCGCGGCGATGGAGCGCTCAATGAATTGGTCATGGATCTGTTTTGCATCCAGCGCCGTAGCGGCGGCTTCCAGTGCCAGTGCAGCCGGTGCAACACGTTCACTCAGGTCGTAGACCCGGTGAAAGTTGTCGCGCCGCGCCACCATCAGCTCGCCGCTGGCAAACAAGGCCTCCAGCCAGCGTTTTTCATCCTTCCAGCCCCACCAGGCGCCGCCCTGCCCCTCGGTACGTTCAAAGTCGGAGGATTTGACCGGTCCGTTGTCGCGGATATGGGCCAGCAGTTTGTCCAGGTGGGCGCGGTGCGAGGTATGGGTCTTCTGCGCGTTGGCCAGTCCCCAGTGGTTGCGGGCGCTGCGGTTGTAGGTGCGGTGCAGTAGCAAATCGTCGGTGGGCGCAAAACAGGCTTCGTGCGCCCAGGTTTCAAAGAGGTGGCCCGAGGCCAGGGCATCTTCCAGCCAGGTCCGCTGGAAATGCCCCAGCCGTGAAAACAGCACCAGATAGGGGCTGCGCGCCACGACGTGGATGGTGTCGATCTGCAGCAGGCCCATGCGTTGGATCGCCTTCCGGACAGCAGCGCGCGTAGCCGCCTTGGACGGTTGCACCAACAGCCCCTGCGCCGCCAAGTGCAAGGCGCGGGCTTGCTGTACAGAGAGAACGTGTGTCTTCATGTTGGGCCATTCGCTAAAGAAGTTGCGCCGCAGCAAGAGTGGCATGCCGGCGGGCTCATGGTGCCAAACGCGCACAAATCGCCCGCCGGCACACCCCTCTCGCTGCTCGGTTCACGCGAAGTGTTTCTACCTCCCAGCAGCTTTGGTTTCAATGGCTTTGATATCCAGTGCACACGCAAGAAGGCCGACAGGGTGACTGCGGCGGGCGATTTGTGCGCGTTTGGCACCATGAGCCCGCCGCAGTCACCCTGTCGGCCGCCGCCCACCGAAGCAAAGACGCACAACCCAAACAAAAGATTCAAGCCCGCAGCAACCCCAACAACCCCGCAGTAGACCCATCCAGCCCCGCGTCGTCACCGTTCAACAGCCTGGCCTCCACATCCTTGGCCAATACCTTGCCCAGTTCCACCCCCCACTGGTCAAAACTGTTGATGCCCCACACGGAACCGCTGACAAAAACGCGATGCTCCTGCAAGGCAATCAAGGCGCCCAGCGTCGTGGGTGTGAGTTCATCCAACAGCAAGAACGTGCTGGGGCGGTTGCCCGGAAAATTCTTGTGCCCACCCGCGAGCGCTGTGCCCCCACGCGCGTCCACTGCGTGTGACTTGCTGCCCCCCAAGGGGGCTACGTCGCCTTGGGGCGGCCCGGCGGCGTCGTGCTTACCCACCATCAGCGCCTGCGCCTGCGCCACAACATTGGCCAGCAGCAGCGTCTGATGCCCCTCCAGCGCATGCAGGGCTTTCTTGACCGCAACAAACTCCACCGGCACCACGTCAGTCCCCTGGTGCAGCATCTGAAAATAGGCGTGTTGGCCATTCGTGCCCGGCTCACCCCAGAGTGCTGGCGAGGTCGCAAACGGCAGAGCCTCGCCCGACGCATCCACCTGCTTGCCATTGCTCTCCATCTCCAGCTGCTGCAAGTACGCCGGGTAACGCTTCAACGCGCTGTGGTAGGGCGCAATGCTGCGGCTGGTGAAACCGTGGAAATTGCGGTACCAGACATCGAGCAGGCCCAGGCGCATCGGCAGGTTGCTCGCCATGGGCGCGGTGCGGAAGTGCTCGTCCATGTCATGCGCACCGGCCAAAAACTCTCTGAAACCTTGCGGCCCAATGGCAATGGCCAACGGCAGGCCTATGGCCGACCACAACGAATAACGCCCACCCACCCAATCCCAAAAACCAAAGGTGGTGCTGATGCCAAAGGCCTGCGCCGCCTCCACATTGGTGGTCAGTGCCGCAAAATGCCGCGCCGTATGTGTACCACCCAGCGCCGCAAACCAGGCCTTGGCCGATCGGGCATTGGTCATGGTTTCTATGGTCGTGAAGGTCTTGCTGGCAATCAGAAACAGCGTGTTTTCGGGCTTGAGTTTCTTCAACACCGCGTCCAGTTCATGGCCATCCACATTCGACACAAAGTGAAAACGTTTGCCCGGAATCCCAAATGCATCCAGTGCCAGCACCGCCATTTGTGGTCCCAGGTCCGAACCACCGATGCCGATGTTGACTACGTCGGTAATGGCCGAATCGTCGCGCACCGTCTGCGCATAGGCCAGCATGGCGTCCAGCGTGCTGTGCACCTGCGCCAACTCATTTGCTACGTTTTTAATAGCAATACCATCAGATTTTTCGAGGGCTAGAGGCGGATATCGCAAAAGCCAATGCATCACGGCACGGTTCTCGGTGCTGTTGATGGCCTCACCGGCAAACATCGCGTCGCGGTGCGCTTCCACACCGCAGGCACGTGCCAGGTTTTGCAACAGGGCTTCGGTATCGGCGTCCAGCAGGTTCTTGGACAGGTCGGCGAACACATGCGGCGCGGACTGGCTCAGACGCGCAAAACGGCCGGCGTCGGCGGTAAATGCCTGGCGCACATCGAATGCGTGGGCGCCGCCATCAAAGAAGGCTTGCAGTGCACCCCATTCGGCGGTGCGGTCACAACGGGTACGGGTCATCGAGTCACCTATATTTTTTTGGAGACAGCGCCCCAGGGCTGTCCCATCAGGTTTTACAAAATGGGAGGAGCCGTCGCTCGCCGTTTATGCGGCCAACAGCAGTTGATCGAGCTTGACGGCGTCTACACAAAAAGCGCGGATGCCTTCCGCCAGTTTCTCGGTCGCCATGGCATCTTCGTTCAGCGCAAAGCGGAATCCCGCCTCGTCAAAGTGCACATGCTGCAGGTCGAGCTGCTGGGCACGGGTCGCATCCAGCGCACGCTCCAGCGGGGCTTCTGTGGCGGCCAGCGTGGCCAGCAGGTCAGGGCTGATGGTCAGCAGATCACAACCGGCCAGCGCCGTGATCTGGCCCACATTGCGAAAGCTGGCGCCCATGACTTCGGTGCTTATGCCAAACTTCTTGTAGTAGTTGTAGATCTGGGTCACCGATTGGACACCGGGGTCGTTGGACAACGCGCGGTCCGCCTCTACCCAGGCTGCACCGGCACTCTTCTTGTACCAGTCGTAGATACGGCCGACAAAGGGCGAAATCAGTTGCACCTTGGCCTGGCCACAGGCCACGGCCTGGCAGAACGCAAACAGCAGCGTCAGGTTGGTGTGAATGCCCTTGCGTTCCAACTGCTCGGCCGCCTGAATGCCTTCCCAGGTGGCGGCGACCTTGATCAACACACGGTCCACCGCAATGCCCTGTGCCTGGTACAGCTCGATCAGGCGTTCGCCGCGTGCCACGGTGGCGCTGGTGTCAAAACTCAGACGGGCATCGACCTCGGTGGACACACGCCCGGGAATGATGGACAAAATCTCGCAACCAAAACGCACCAGCAGGCGGTCCATGATCTCGTCCAGCGGGCGGCCGCGGAACTGGGCCACGGTGTCGGTGAGCAGCGGCGCGTAATCCGGCTTCTGCACCGCCTTGAGTATCAGTGACGGGTTGGTGGTGGCGTCCTGCGGCTGGAAGGCCCCCAATTGTTTGAAGTCGCCGGTGTCCGCAACGACGGTGGTGGATTGTTTGAGTGCGTCGAGTTGATTCATGTGTTGAATTATCCGTGAAACAAAGTTACATTACCGTGTCTTCTTTCATGTAACTTCAAAAATTCTTCTATGAGCTTTGATCTTGTCTTGTTCGGTGGCACGGGTGATCTGGCCTGGCGCAAACTCATGCCGGCTTTGTTTCAGGCATTTCGCCACGGTTCCCTGCCCGAGGGCGGACGCATCATAGGCGTGGGTCGGGATGACCTCAGCGATGAGCAATACCGCGCCTTGATACAGTCGCGTTTTGACAAGGTCGATCTGTCCAAACGCCCCAGCGCCGAAGAGTTTGCACGTTTTGCGGCCCTGCTCGAGTTTGTCCGCATGGACCTCTCCAAACCCGACGATTACGCGCGTTTGGCAGAAACTCTGCAAGCCCGCAATGCCAATACCGTTGTGATGTACCTGGCCACCGCGCCCAGTCTTTTCACCACGGTGTGTGAACAACTGGCTGCCGCCAAGCTGAATACGCCGCACACCCGCATCGTGCTGGAAAAACCGCTGGGCCACGACTTGGCGTCCAACCGTGCCATCAACCACACGGTACGGCAGTTCTTTGAAGAAAAGCAGGTTTTTCGCATCGACCACTACCTGGGCAAGCCTGCGGTGCAAAACCTGTTTGCACTGCGCTTTGGCAATGCATTGTTCGAGCCGCTGTGGCGCCGCGAGCACATTGCCAATATCCAGATCACGATTTCCGAAGAACTGGGTGTCGAGAAGCGTGGCGCGTTTTACGAGACCACCGGCGCGCTACGCGACATGGTGCAAAACCATGCCCTGCAATTGCTGTGCGCCATCGGTATGGAGCCACCGATCAACTCGCACGCCGACGCCATCCGCGACGAAAAACTCAAGGTGTTGCGTTCGCTCAAGCCCTGGACGCAGGAATCCTTGTCGCAGGACGTGGTGCGCGGGCAGTACACCAGCGGCAGCATAGACGGCGCCAAGGTGCCGGGCTACCGCGAAGAGCTGGGTGTCAGCCCGCAAAGCCATACCGAAACCTTTGTCGCACTGCGTACCGAGATCGCCAACTGGCGGTGGGCCGGTGTGCCGTTCTACATCCGCACCGGCAAACGCCTGGCCGGCCGCGATGCCCACATCGTTGTGAATTTTCGGCCCACACCACACGCGATTTTTAATTCACAAATCGGCGTCGCCAACCGCCTGGTCATCAACCTGCAGCCCAAGGATGGGCTGGAACTTCACCTGCTGGCGCAAGGACAGAACAACCGCCAGGCCAAATCTGGCGCCGCACAGGCCCTGGTGCCGGTGCAACTGGATCTGGACTTTGACAAACGTTTCGGTTCCGAACGTGTGGGGGCCTACGAGCGCCTGCTGCTGGACGTGATCGACGACCGCCTGAACCTGTTTGTGCGCAGCGATGAACAGGAAGAGGCCTGGCGCTGGGTCGAGCCCATCATGAACCACTGGAGCAACGACGCCCAGGGCCCGCGCATGTACGCGGCCGGTAGCTGGGGACCCAGCGCATCCAGCGCAATGATTGCCCGTGACGGTTATTGCTGGTCTGAAGAAAGCTGAGGATATGGACATGACCCCCCACGCTCGTCGCTTCGCGTATTTCGCTGGCCTTGCTGGCCGCGGTGTTGCCAGAGTCAACGCCTCTTCCGGCTGTCCCGCCCTGCGCAGGCAGGACGGGAGCCGCAGCCATCAGCCCCGAGGGGGAAGTGACATGTATCCGTTCGCTTCCAGCGGTGGTTTGCCATGTTAGACCGCATCCAGGCCGCCCTGCCATCATTGGCCCCTGCCGAGCAGCGTGTGGGCAAGTTATGCCTGGCGGACCCACGTGCCTTTGCAAAACTGCCGGTCAGCGTGCTGGCCGACCGTTCCCACGTCAGCAAACCGACGGTGGTGCGTTTTTGCCGTAGCGTGGGCTACGACGGGCTGGCGGACTTCAAGCGTAAATTGGCCGGAACGGTCAACGAAGGTGTGCCTTTCATCCACCGCAGCGTGGATACCGACGACAAGACGTCCGACGTGATGGTCAAGGTGATCGACAACACGGTGGCGGCATTTCTGAAGTACCGCAACGAAGCCAGCACGATAGCGCTGGAAAAGGCCGTTATGGCGCTGATGGCTGCATATGAGGGAAAGCACCGCATCCAGTTTTTTGGCGTAGGCAACTCCGGCGTGGTGGCGCAGGACGCGCAGCACAAATTTTTCCGGCTTGGTGTTCACACGGTATCGTTCAGTGACGGCCACATGCAGGTCATGAGTGCCTCAACGCTGGGGCCTGGCGACTGCGTGGTGGTCATCAGCAACTCGGGGCGCACCCGCGACCTGATGGATGCCTGCGACATAGCCCGCAAGAACGGGGCCACCACGATTGTCATCACGGCCAGCGGTTCACCACTGGCCAGCGCCGGCCATATACACCTCAGCGCCGACCACCCGGAGAGCTTTGATAAGTACAGCCCCATGGTTTCGCGTCTGTTGCACCTGATGATCATCGACATCCTGGCAACCTGCGTGGCATTGCGCATCGGTGGCAACACCTTGCAGCCCTTGCTGCGCGAAATGAAGAACAATTTGCGCAGCAAGCGTTATACCTGACAACCCTTAAACGAAAAAACCCCGCTGCGTTGCCGCAGCGGGGTTTTTGACTTTAACCGTCAGCTGGCATAAGCCAGCGTCAGATTAGAAGTTCATGCGGATGCCAACGCCGTAGGTGTCGGAATCAACACCGGTCTTCAAGCCAGTAACGCCAGCAGCGCTCTTGGCAGTCTTGCCGGACTTGCCGTCACGACGGAAGTCAGTGTACAAAGTGGTGCGCTTGCTCAGGCTGTAACCAGCGTACAACACGAAGTCGGTGTCTTCGTAGGCGGTGTCTTGGGCAACGTCAACCGCGAACTTCCACTGACCAACAGGAACGGAAGCACCCAAAGAGAAGCCTTGGGTATCGCCAGCTGCGTCTTGCCAGCTACCAGCCAAGATGAAACCACCGAAGTTGTAGCTAGCGCCTAAAGCGTAGTTACCGTCGGAGGAAGCACCAGCTGCAACCTTGTCGTTCTTCCAGTAGGACAGGCCAACAGCCAATGGGCCGCCGGAGTAGATTGCGTTCGCGTCAAGCTTGCTGCCCAGGCCACCGTTTTCGATACCGTCCAACTCAGTCACATAACCCAAAGTGGCAGAGAAACCACCCATGTTAGGTGTGGTGTAGCTGAATTCGCGGCTGTTACGCGAACCGGCACCAGCGAAACCGAATTGACCACCCACTGCGGAGAAGTTAGCAGTGCCTGTGATTTCCCAAGCAGCAACGCCGAAGAAAGAAGGGGACAGGGTACGGCCAGCCTTGACACGGCCGAATCCACCGTCCAGAGCCAAGTAAGCGTAACGTGCGTCAGCAGTGCCTGTAGCGCCGGTAGAGTAGTCGATGTTTTGTTCGAATTGAGCAGTAGCCTTCAAGCCGCTGCCGAGGTCTTCAACAACCTTGATGCCCCAACGGCTGTTGCCGTCGTTGAAATTGCCGGTGGTGCCACCGTTGGTTTGCATGTTCAGTTTGTCGTCAGTGGCCGGAACAACCACACCAGCAGCATTGGTATAGCTTTTAGCGCTCACAGCGCCGAGTGCAATGTCAGCAACACCGTACAAAGTAACTTGCGCCATCGAGGCGCTGGAAGCGGCCAAAACGGCCAAAGCGATGAGGGTTTTTTTCATTTCGGGTTTCTCAAAAAGGTTAAACAGCGGGCTCAGGTCCTACGGGATCAGAACCCCGGGCCAACCTCCTAGTTCAGGAAGTTGGGTCTATTGCACCAGACCCATGCCGGTTTGGCAAAGCATTGGCCCTAAAAAGGGCGGAAAAACCCGAAATCCAACACCTTCCGTTGCAGGGTTGCAACAATTTGTTTACCGCCTTCGCTGATCCATTCGCGCTAGACTGGCGCACTGATCTTTTTACGGAGTTTGACCATGGATTCACTGCTAAATGCTGCTGATTCCGCCTTGCGCACGCTATTTGCCAAGCCACACGCGGCACACGCCTGCCCAACGCTGGCGGAGCAGGCAACCCAACTCGACGCTTCCGAAAGCCGCTCCTCTGCAGCACTGATGCGGGTTAACCATGTGGGCGAGGTGTGTGCCCAAGCGTTATATACGGCTCAGGCCCTGTCAACCCGCAACCCGGTGCTACGTGCCCATTTTGTGCAAGCCAGCATCGAAGAAACCGACCATCTGGCCTGGACCGCCCAGCGCCTGGGGGAGTTGGACGCCCGCCCCTCCCTGTTGAACCCGCTCTGGTATGCCGGAGCATTCGGCCTGGGATTGCTGGCAGGACGGTTGGGAGACGAGGTCAGCCTGGGCTTTGTCGTCGAAACCGAGGTTCAAGTTGGCGCTCACTTGCAAAGTCATCTGGACCAATTGCCAACTGCAGACCATGCTTCCCGAGCCATCGTGGCCCAGATGCGCGACGACGAACTGCGCCACGCCCAAGCGGCGCAAGACGCCGGGGCGATGGAGTTACCGCAGCCTGTCAAAGACTTGATGCGCGCCGCCGCCAAGGTCATGACCACGGTCGCGCACCATGTTTAAGCCTCCAACAGCTCAAAACTGGTCGTAATCTCGGCCACCTTCGCCAACATGATGCTGGCGGAGCAGTATTTTTCGTGGCTCAGCGCAATGGCGCGCTCAACGGCAACGGCGGGAACCCCCTTGCCGGTTACCGTGAAATGCATATGTATCTTGGTGAACACCTTGGGCTCTGTTTGCGCGCGTTCGGACGTGAGCTTGACGGTACAGCCTTGCACCGCATGACGGCCACGTTTCAGGATCAGCACCACGTCATACGCCGTACAAGCCCCGGTACCCGCCAACACGGTTTCCATGGGCCGCGGCGCCAAATTTTGTCCACCGTTTTCCGGTTTGTCGGCATCCGGGGCGCCGTCCATCACCAGCGTATGGCCACTGCCGGTTTCGGCCACAAAACCCATGGCTGAGCGTGTGCCCAAGCCTCCGGTCCAACTCACTGTGCATTCCATGCTCTTACTCCTTGGCGTTTGTCGCATGCCGCATCCACGGCAAGCTGGCGATTATCATGCGGGAACACTTGACAGCCTGCCATGACGACCAAACAACCGCTACCCCTTACGCCCGACGACTACCTGAAGAAAATCATCACCGCCCGTGTCTATGATGTGGCGATTGAAACGGCATTGGAACCCGCCAAACTGCTGGGCAAACGCCTGCACAACACCGTGCTGCTCAAGCGTGAAGACCAGCAACCGGTGCGCAGCTTCAAACTGCGCGGCGCGTACAACAAGATGGCGCAACTCAGCGCCGAGCAGTTGGCAAAGGGCGTGATTTGTGCGTCGGCGGGCAACCACGCCCAGGGCGTGGCATTGAGCGCGCACAAGCTGGGCGCACGGGCCGTCATTGTGATGCCGACCACCACACCCCAAGTCAAGGTGGACGCGGTACGCGGCTTTGGCGGCGAGGCGGTGCTGCACGGCGACAGCTATTCCGATGCCTATGCCCACTCGCTGATTCTGCAAAAAAAGCAGGGCCTGACTTATGTACACCCATTTGACGACCCGGACGTGATTGCCGGCCAGGGGACGATTGCCATGGAAATGCTGCGCCAGGTACAGACGCTGCATAAACGCAGCTCGTCCAGCACGCAGGACACCACGAGCCGCCCTGCTCTAGATGCCGTTTTTGTCGCTATTGGCGGAGGTGGCCTGGTATCGGGCGTGGCCAATTACATCAAGGCTGTGGACCCGCGCATCAAGGTCATTGGCGTGCAAAGCAGCGACTCCGACGCCATGCTGCAATCGGTGACCGCGAAGCAGCGTGTCACCCTGCAAGACGTGGGCCTGTTTGCCGACGGCACCGCCGTGAAACTCGTGGGTGAAGAGACGTTTCGCATCGCAGACGGTCTGGTGGATGAGTTCATTGTGGTGGACACCGACGCAGTGTGCGCCGCCATCAAGGACATATTCATCGACACGCGCAGCATCGTCGAACCGTCCGGTGCGATGGCCGTGGCCGCCATCAAGCAATACGTGGCCAAGCACAAGACCAAGGGCGAAACCTATGCCGCCGTTTTAAGCGGCGCGAACATGAATTTCGACCGCTTGCGTTTTGTTGCGGAACGGGCGGAAGTGGGCGAAGAACGGGAAGCATTATTTGCCGTCACGATTCCCGAGGAGCGCGGCAGCTTCAAACGCTTTTGCGAGTTGATTGGCGAGTTGCCCGGTGGACCACGCAATGTGACGGAGTTCAATTACCGTATCAGCGATTCCACCAAGGCGCATGTATTCGTCGGCCTGACCACACAGGGCAAAGGTGAGTCTGGCAAAGTGGCGCTCAACTTCACCAAACATGGTTTCCAGACACTGGACCTCACACACGACGAACTGGCCAAGGAACACATTCGGCACATGGTCGGCGGCCACTCGGCGCTGGCTAACAACGAGCGCTTGTTGCGCTTCGTATTCCCGGAGCGCCCGGGTGCGCTGATGAAGTTTTTGAGCCTGATGCGCCCCGGCTGGAACATCAGCCTGTTCCACTACCGCAACCAGGGCGCCGACTACGGACGCATCCTGGTCGGATTGCAGGTGCCCAAGGCCGATGACAAGGCATTCGCCAAGTTTCTGCAAACACTGGATTATCCGTTTGTGGAAGAAACCGACAACCCGGTGTACCGCATGTTTTTACAGTCCTGACACCGTGCGGGACAGACCGAAGCGCGGCGCTGCTCTGTCCTCAACTGATTAGAAAGATCGAAGATGGGAATCTCCTTGGACGGCAAATTGGTGGTGGCCATATCGAGCCGCGCACTGTTCGACTTCGAAGAAGAAAACCAGGTCTTCGAACAGACCGATGACACGGCCTATATGCGCCTGCAACTGGAGCGGCTGGACGTTCCAGCCAAACCCGGTGTGGCGTTTTCGCTGGTGCAGAAGCTGCTGGCGTTTAATGCAGAGCTGACGCAAAAGGTCGAGGTGGTCATTCTGTCGCGCAACGACCCGGTGAGTGGGCTGCGGGTCATGAAGTCGGCCGCGCACTATGCCTTGCCCATCATCCGCTGCTCATTCACCCGGGGTGAGCCACCGTGGCGCTACCTCAAGCCCTTGCACGCCAACCTGTTCCTGAGCACCCATCTCAGCGACGTGCGCGCCGCGTTGGCGGCCGGTGTGCCGGCTGCGCAGGTTTATCCCCAGTCGGCACACGCCAGTGACGCGCACCCCACGGAAGTGCGCATCGCCTTTGACGGCGACGCGGTGCTATTTAGCGACGAGGCCGAACGCGTCTACCAATCGCTGGGGCTTAACGCATTCCAGCAGCATGAGATCGACAAGGTAGCACTGCCCCTGCCCGACGGCCCCTTCAAACCACTGCTGGTTGCCTTGCATCGGCTGCAGCAGGCGGCCACGCCGCAGATGCGTATACGCACGGCATTGGTCACGGCGCGCAGCGCACCGGCCCACGAACGCGCCATTCGCACGCTGATGAACTGGAATATCGCAGTGGATGAAGCCATGTTCCTGGGCGGCCTCGACAAAGGCGAATTCTTGCGGGAGTTCGAGCCCGATTTCTTCTTTGACGACCAGACCGGCCACATTGAGTCCGCCGCTCGGCATGTCCCGTCGGGGCACGTAGTAAGTGGCGTGCGCAACGGGTAAAGCGGATCAAGGCTGCTGCGCGGGTCGCGGCCCCCAACGCTCCCGCATTACGCGGAGACAGCGGCGGAGAAACCGGCAAAGCCCCTGGCCCGCAGCACGCAGGCTGGGCATTCACCACAGCCATAACCCCAGGCATGGCGGTGTTGACGGTCGCCCAGATAACAGGTGTGGGTGTGCTCCACAATCAGGTCCACCAAGGGCTGGCCGCCCAGTCGGTGCGCCATGGCCCAGGTGGCGGCCTTGTCTATCCACATCAATGGGGTTTCGATCAGGAAGCGTTTGTCCATGCCCAGCGACAGCGCCAGCTGCATGGCTTTCATGGTGTCGTCGCGGCAGTCGGGGTAGCCCGAAAAATCCGTTTCACACACACCAGTGACGATGACCTGCAGGTCGCGCCGGTACGCAACCGCCGCCGCCAGGGTCATGAACAGCAGATTGCGCCCAGGCACGAAGGTGTTGGGCAAACCCGTGCTTTCCATCTTGAAGGCGGTATCCCGGGTCAAGGATGTCTCACTGACCGCTCCAAGCACCGCCAGGTCCAGCATATGATCTTCGCCCAACTTGTTCGCCCATTGCGGAAACTGTGTGCGGATCTCACGCAGCACCACCAGGCGTGCCTCCAGCTCTACGCAGTGGCGCTGGCGGTAGTCAAAGGCAATGGTTTCAACGCGTTCGTAGCGTTGCAGGGCGTGGGCCAGACAGGTGGTGGAGTCCTGGCCGCCGGAAAATAGAACAAGGGCACTGGTATGCATAACCCCAATGTTAAAACACAGTGCCGCCCTATCGCCTCCGGGCGATCAGAGGCGTTCGTTCCTTTTGATGGTGTTGTGGTCGTACACCAGCACTTCTTTGGCAAAGCTGCCAGGCGCATCGGATGGTGCCGCGGGTGCTGGGGGATTCAACTGGTTGTTGACCTGCTCCAACTGGACAGCGCTGGCGCTGGCGGTCCACATGTTCTTGATGTGGTCCATCAACAACTGGTACAAGGGTTTGGGCGGTGGGTTTTCCACTTTTTCGGGAGCAGGCCGGTGGATGGTCCAGTCTTTGGGAGTGGTTGCGGCTTCCGAACCGTGTCGGCCAGGATCTGACACGCTGGTATGGACAGCCTCGCCTTCATTGGTCTTGAGCGCAGGATTAACCAGGTCGATAACGCTGGGCCCAGGTTGGATGGAGGGGTGTGCACTCACCGATGGGTTTACCGGGGCAACCGGTATCACCCTATTTGCCCCGGACGAAACCAGATCTGCGCCGCTAGGCCGCAAATCGGGGGTTCGAACGATGGAAGGCAACTGCATTTTGTTTGGGCTCCGGGCCCCTCCACTTACTTTTCTTGGTAGACGTATGTTTCTTAACGGCAGATTTAGGGGGTTATTTAGGACTATTTCTCAAAAAATATCGAAATAGTTGGCGAGCTCCGATATCTAGCCCTCGTTTGGCACCGACTTGGTGCATTTTCTGCAGACCCAGGCATCGCTGTTTAGCGATAGACCCCTACAAAACGATCCAAGATGGCCGCGTGGTCTTCAAACAACTGGTCTTCCAGTTGCGGCAAGTCGTCCAGGGCTACCCATTTCGCCTCTTGCGCATCGTCGGCACCTTTGATTTCGGGTAAACGGACGTTGCCCAGGTCAAAGTAGAAGGCGTGGGTAATCAGTCGCCCGCGCGGGCTGCGCAAGGGATGGTCAAAGACCTGGCTCGCTTTCAGGGCCTGGCGCATCGTGGAGTCCAGTGTTTTGAAGCCGGTTTCTTCGTGCAACTCGCGCAGGGCCGCGGTATAGAAGCGCTCGTCCTTTTCCACAAAACCGCCGGGAATGGCCCATTGGCCGTAACCCACGTCACCACCCCGACGCACCAGCAGCACATGGCGGTTGGCAACCAAAATGGCATCCGCCGTCAGATAAACATCCGCCGCCCACTTCGTGCGGTACTGCACCACGGTGTTGTGTTCCACGACCCGCTGGGCATACACCGGTAACCGCGCCCAGGCCTGCAAATAGGCCGCTACCTGCGCACTGACGTGGGGGCGCAGCACGGCCAAGCGGGCATCGGGGTCCGTGCCTTCAAAGAACACGTTGCGCAGCGACGTGGCGTCGATATCAAACTCCTGCTCTACCGATTGCCACGTCCAGGTAGGAAAGTTGTCCAGGTAGTAGCTGGTGTGGTCTTTCTTGAAGCCAACCAGGGTCACGGGTCCCTGCCCCCCCGTGTGTTGCTTCACGCCTTCGCGCACGGCGACATTCCAACGGTCGTCATCGAAGTAGTCGCGCACCGGCAGAAACTTCACGCGGCCCAGGGTGTCAGGTGGCAGCATGGCCTGGATCATGGCCTGGCGTTCCTCCCAATTGAAGGGGTTGCGCACATCGCGCGAACGAAAGGCTGAGCCAATCACCACAATGACCTGTTCTGCAACGGCCAGTGCCGTCTTTAGCAGGGTCTCATGGCCCTTGTGGAACAACTGCCAGCGGCCAACAATAACGGCGGTACCTGCGCGGGTTGGGGTGTTGCTTGCTGCTTGCATGGTGAAATGCCCTGTGAATGGATGTGAAACTATGCGTACTGAACCGCGGCAATCGGCACCTGGCGGCCACTGCCAAAAGCCTTGCCCCGCACCCGTAGCACCGGAGGTGCCTGGCGGCGTTTGTATTCGTTGCGGGCAATCATCTTTTGGATACGGACGATCAGCGCCGTGCCTTCTGGCGTGGCGCGCAGCCGCGCAACTTCCGCGTCCGCATGCGCACGCTCCCACAGCGGCAAACGGTCCCCTTCAATCAGGATTTTGAGGATCTCGTCCAGCACTTCATACGGTGGCAAACTGTCCGTATCTTTTTGCCCTGGCGCCAGTTCGGCGGATGGCGGCTTCTCGATGATGGCGGCAGGGATAAGCTCCTTGCCTGCCGTCGCATTGATATGGCGGCACAGTGCAAAGATTTCCGTCTTGAACAAATCACCAATCAGCCCCAGCCCGCCATTGGTATCGCCATACAGCGAACAGTATATGAATGGTGATTTGTACTTTGACATTTGATATTGTTAGATATATGAGTCACCGTATCCACATCTCTTTCATTCCACATACCTGAATTTTCACGACTTTGGTGCTTTCGCCAGCGTTTAAGTACGAGTAGCACCTTCCCGCAGACGATATGAGTCCAAATCGAACTGAACCCAGCATGCGTTTGTCAAATTGCCTGTCTGCTCCCTCAGAGTTCAAGACCTATACCGCTCAACTCTTGACTGGGGATTCGAAAAGCTTGGAAACAGGAACCGATAGCGCATCGGCAAGCTTCTGGACATTGTCCGCTGTGATATTGGTCACACCCCTCTCAACTTTGCCTACAAATAATTCGTGAAACCCAGCCAATTCGGCCAGCGCGTCCTGAGAAATCCCAATTTTTGTTCTTAGCCTCAGCACATTTGCTGCCAACAGAGTTCGCGCGTTTGGCGCTGACTCCAGTTTCTGCAACCCCGGAGATGGCTTTGGAACACGGGAAGACTCGGACCTATTGCCAACGATAGCGTGAAGTTGCGCAACCAAGACCTCAGGACGCACGTCAAAAGCGCTTGAGATTCTAAAAACGGTGTCAAGGGTCGGACATACCGTCCCGCGCTCCATCTTGGTCACGAGACTCGCCGTAACGCCAGCTCTCAGCGCGAGGTCTGCCTGCGTAAATTGATTTGCGACTCGGTGCTCTTTTAAGAGTTTTCCAAAGGCGATTTCTAGCGTCATACATGGGGAACTGGTAGTCCCCCATTTTTGAATTTAAGCGTCTGCTAAACTGGCAACATATTGTCAATTTACATGTGTATACGTTTTTAGAAAGTGCCTTGGCAGAGCAATACCTGTGTTGGCAAGCGTAGATTGCCGCTTTGCCAGGATTTTGGCCAGAAGCTTGGTCAATAAATTTGAGTTCAGAAGATTCTTGATGGAGCAGAGCCAGTGAAAGAAGCCCCCGTTACCGCGAGGCCCCACCATGTGCTGAACGGATGGCGCGCCTTCGAGATTGGCCAGGCGGTGTTTTTTGAGGGAATTCTTGGCACTCCGGAACGAGTGATGTCCAGACAGATTGAGTACTTCGACAGAACTACGCAATGCGGGGTGTGCAAAGACGGTTTGGTCTGGAAGATTCCCCTTGAAAACGTTTATTGCCAGGACATTCATGACATGACCTGGGAGGTCCTGGTCATGCTTGAGTCCCCGCTCTAGGGTATTGCATGTACAGCTTCAAAAAAGCAGTAGAAACCTCTCGTGGTCGCGGAAGACTCGTCCTGTATTTGGACTACGACGGGGTACTCCATCACGAAAACGTTCGTGTTTCCAACAAAGAGGGACCGTACCTGCAGGCACCAGAGCGCTACAAACTCTTTCAGCACGCCGAGCTCCTGGCAGCTCTGCTGGAGCCGTACCCTGAACTGCTCATCGTCTTGTCCACCAGCTGGTCCGTTCGCTATGGCGTTGCGACGGCCGCAGCCCGTCTCCCTGAGTCACTGCAAGACCGGGTCATAGGTGGCACTTTTCATAGCCGCCACATGCGCGTTGGCGAATTTTTAGAGATGCACCGTGGACAGCAAGTTACTGCAGACGTTGCACGGCGCCAGCCAAGGGACTGGTTGGCCCTCGACGATGACGAGGAGGGATGGGGCAGCAGTGCCCACCATCACGTCCTCACGCATATGTACGAAGGCATTAGTGACACCGAGGTTCTCGCTCTGCTCAAAACAAAGCTGGAGGCAATGTGCAAAATCAAGAAGACCAAATAACCGGTGGGGTGTGGCCCCTTGCCAGTCCTGAAATCGAGCCGGAAGTGTATGTGCAGGACTGGGAAATCCACGAAGTGCAACTGCCTGGCCGTGCTGTCCGCACGCGTCACGTTGTAGGGCTGCAGGGCTGGCACCGCGAAGGCGTTGTTAGCAGTGCGATAGCGGCGCTTGACCCTGCTACGAGAAAAGCGACAACCGAATCTGGCCGGGTATATGAGCTTGGCAGCCGCACGCAGGGCAATCTCGACTCCGACTATGTATTCGCCGCATGGCGTCGCGCAAATGGCGCAAAGGACTGCGACAACGTGACCAAAACAGTAAAAGCTTTGCTATCAAAAAAGGAGCCCTGCGACGTGTGCGCTTTTGAGCAGTACGTTAGGGGAGACGGTAGCACACGAATAGCCCCCAATTGCACACGGTGCGGCGGACCCCGATTGCTATCAACTAAGGAGCAACCATGACCGTCCCTTTTGAACGCACTCGCGCGCTTATCAGCACGAAGGAGTTTTTGGAAGCAATGCTCGACCCCAAAGCGACGCAGCGTACACCGCGGTGGATGCGGGGCAAAGCCAAGGCACTGCTGCGGCACTATCCAGGACTTGCCGAAGTCGAAATGGCGCACAAAGCGTTGCCTGAGACTTTCGGGCCTGTCCCGCCTTTTTCTGGACTTAGCGGCACTGCTGATGTGCAAGGGGTCATCGACGAAACGTTGCTATCAAGAAAGGAGTAGCCATGCACTTGATTTGCAAAGCTCTGCTGCGCTATCGGCGCAACGGCACAGGGCCGGTAGTGGCGGCGCTGTCTGACGACCCATACAAGCGGGAAATAGAGCTCGCGTTGGTAGCTCGTATCACCGCGCATTTGATAAGAGTACTAAGGCCTGAGGTGCCGCTATGACCGTAGCTGACCTGATTTCAATTTTGCAGCAGCAAGAACCCAAGGCAATTGTTGTGCAGTCCGACCCTCAGCGCACTAAGCGATACCAAATCGCGAAGCTTGGGGTTGGTGAAGTGCGGCCTGTTCATGTGTTGGGCGACGAAGAACTTGGACTTGTGTGGCTCAAGCTCGCTGACAAAGACACACCCGGTGCAGTGCCGGGCTTACTCTTGGGAGAAGGGCTGTGACGGTCACCCAGCTCATAGCATTGCTGCAGCAGCACAACCCCTCGGCTGTCGTAGTGTTGCGTGACATCGAAGGATATACAGGGCTCGTCCCAGCGACGGAGGCGCACGAAGTGCAAGTGCGACTGCACGCACGAAAAGGCAGCACCTTCGTCAGCTTCTTCGATGACGACGTCAAAGAAATCATCGACGAGCGCACTACCCGCAGCGAAGTCGCAATGGCCGGAGTGATTCTGCTATGAAACCAAAAAAACGTAGGCCTCCGCGCCCTGTGCCTGTGCTCACTAGTGCGCAAGAGGCACTGCTGTCCGCCATTACTGATAGCAAGCAGTTCGACCTGGAGACCGTGCTGGCGCGGCACGCATCCGTAGCGCATATCGCAAGCAAACTTTCAGACCCAAAAAACACCCACCTCTTCACAAAGGAGGCTGCCCACACGGCATTCGCGCACTTAAAACCCACTGACCCGGACCTGCAAAGCCAGCACACTACCCCGGCGGGCGGCAACGTGTTCACAGACCTTGGCTTTCCCCCTGACGAAGCAGCTCAACTGCTTGCTGAAGCTGACCGAAAAATCACATTGTTAGCAATGAAAGAAGCCAGCATTGCTCGCACTCTAGCAGACGCAAGCGCAGCACTGAAAGCCGGCACTTTGAAGCGACTGACGACATCGGCACAGTCACGTCGTATCCGGGTGCGCACTCCGCTTTTCGAGAAGACCCGAACCGTCCTTGCAACGGTGTTTATCATCCTGGCTGACTTCAAACAAGTGCGAGTAAAAACCGCAGACGGCTTCCAATATGCCATTACGGAAGAGACTTCTGGTGTCAATTGGCAAAGCCTTCACGAGGGGCAGCGTATCGAGTGCACAGTGACGACGTCGTTGTTGCCTAAGGTTCTCAAAGCCACCGCGTTGCCACACTTCATGGAGCCAAAAAAATGACCGTCCCCGCTGAACGCTCCCGCGCACTTTTTTACGCCCATGCATTCCTCAAAGACCTGCTCAACCCCGGTGTCACCCCAGGGGTCCCCAAGGATGTGCGCGAAACCGCGAAATGGCTACTGCGGCACTACCCGGACCCCGGAACTGTTCAATATGCGCACAATGTGTGCCCAGTATTGTTCGGGCCACTTCCAGAAGACATGCCTTCGCTCTCGTATACGCCACGCGCAAAACCGAGAGTAAAGAAATGACTATTCCCTTTGAACGCACGCGTGCGCCCCGGTGAATGAGTTAGCTGGCAAAGACACTGGCTTTGCACAGCGAGCAGCTACCGGGCTACCGAAACACTCGATTCAACAGCTCGGCAAGCCGTATGCCGGCAAGCGCCAGTCTTTGCTCGGCCACTGGCGTAAATCGATTGGCGTAGTCCTGTCCTACCCGTCTTTGCGGGTAGAAGCCAGGCAAGTTGACTATCTGGCAGGACTCTTCCGCAGCAAGCGCCGGATTGAAATCCTTAGACTGAGCCCCCAGGTTTGACAGCTGCAACCTTGCAGCCAGTGCCTCCGGCGTCTCATTCAGACTCTTTACCAATCCTGTATCCCAAAGTGCATGCAAATTTGTACCGCGCTTGGCAAAATGCACTTGGTACTTGTTGCCCCCTTTGTCATCAGCGAAGCCCGCGTGCAAAGGTTGGTGAACATCTCCCACTAGATGGACCAAATATTTGAGAGCAACGAGACGTTCCGCTGGTTCAGCATCCGATTTCAGAATGCTGGTCTGCCTTTGAATTGCGGACACCACGCATTTTCCTCCTGGGCAATCTCGCTTTGCATCGTAGGCACAATCCCACCGGGGCAAGTTCACATAGTGCCAGGCTGCAGTGGTCGGGTTTTTGTGCTCATCCGCCCACGTCGAAATTGAAGCCAACGTCGCCCCTGGCTCCAGCGACAGTAGCGCCTGGACGCCGGCGCGAGCTTTTGGTGTCAAATTGGAATCTGCAACCAAGGCGACAACCTCATGACCTTCAAAGCCAAAGGCAAATGCGTAACCGCTAGCAGCTAGTGACGCCAGAAAAAAAGCGGCTCGAACTAGACGCAGTCGTACAAGGGCCGATAGCGAGTTTGATATCAAGTCAATCTGACGTAGTGCATAACGGGTCATCGACCGTGAAACCACTCGACAAACTCTTCTGCGACCTCGGGCGTGAGCTCAAGAACCGCTTCCGCTACTTTCGCCTGTCCCTTTGCCGCAGCGACAGCTGCAAGGGCGCTAGCTAAAAAGTCCGGGTCCCAATCGCGTTTGGCTGCCGCAGCGACGAGCGCGGGCAACTGCGAAAGCGCATCGAAATAGGCATCCCGCAGGTCTTCTGGAATTGGGGTTCCAGTTTTCCGTCGGCATACCTCAACCCATGCCGGAAACTGGAAGTAGGTGAACTCCGCCTTCTCAGGTGCAGAAGCGAGGGCAGCGACTACGTGGGGTACCGCTGCAAAAGAGGAAGAATAGACATCACCTTGATGGGCCAAAGCGCTCCACAAGCTAAACCAAGGTTCTTTGTCGCCCTCAGACGTCGGCAACCCGTCCAGCTGACGAAGCAATTGGGGAATGTCTGTCGCAGGTCCATAGGCATCCTGTAACTCAAACCAACGTGGGCTATCGAGGCTAAGCATAATGAAAACTCCTTTACAGGGCGTGTAAGGACCCAGCTACCCCAGAATCTGAGCAATTTGCATTTTTGCCCATGCAACTGCATCCGAGGAAGCGATAGACGCATCGGACTGCGGGTCGACCAGCAAACCTCCACTAACTGATGCAAGGACGCTTGCGGCTGCAAATGCAGAAACGTGTTCCAACGGTCTACGACCGCACGCAAACAACACTGCAAAATTATTCTCGGGAACCAATCTCAGCTCGTGCGCAACATCGGCGTTGACAGGCGCCGCGTAGTACTCGAAGCCAGACATCTGACCATTGACTGGTGTGGGCAAAAATCCAGTATGGCTTTCCACGTCGAAGTCTTGGTAGAGCTCCACAGAAAAACCCGCTGCGATGATTGCTGCTTGCCATCTTGCTGGCGTTGGCATTTTGTGCCGCGGAAGGTACACGTTCAAGTCGTACGACATAGGCTTAAGAGGGTGCGACGAAACTCGGTGACACAGGTCATCAATGATACCGGCCTCAATGAGGCCCCAACCAGTACAGCGCAGTTTTGGCATCCGTATTCCCTTGCGCGGCGGACAGCTTGTACCAACGCACGGCCTTCGCCTCGTCCTTGGCAAGCCCGCATAGCAAGCAATAAGGGTTGAGACTAGGATGACTGTCCCTTTAAGGACTTTTGCAAATCGATTCGAAAGGGAAAGACCAATCTGCCAATTCTGCCACTTCAATGTCGGCCCAATCTACGGCGTGTCTCCTAGACCGCATTGAGCTGCACACTGGCCTCGCCGAAGCCGCAACAACTTCCGTAGACCTGCTCAACCGAGCAACCGGGACAAGCAAAAAACGGAACCATTGACCTATCGGCCACTTGCCAACTAGAGACCAATTTTCGACATCAGTCCGTCCAGTCCCGCGTCCGCATGGCGCACTTGTGCGCGTAATTGTGGCGTATGCGGGGGAAAGACCAACTTGACATCCCGCATACCGCAGAGGCAATGCCTATCCTCGTAGTACTCCATCGACACAAATGGGCCATCAGCCAATGCTGCGGCGAGCAGCCTCTCGTCCACGAAAGTTACCTCCAGTTGATTGTTATTGGAAACATCTCGAACTTCTAGCATATGCGAGTCGCTGCGTCCGAACAATACCAACCAAGAACCCAACGGCATACGCGGCTTCGGCGTGTTGCCTAGTACTACCGTTGAATTCACGACCCGCGCTTGCGGATGATTCACGAGTAGTTGCTTCACATCCTCAAAGTCATTCGCTGGGCCGTAGACGAACTGTTGGCAACCTGCGATTTGCCGCCTGTTAAGACCGATGACTGTGTTCAGGTCTAGGTTCACTGCACCGCCAGTAACAAGCCCTTCATTCAAGGCATTCCATCGCGCGTAAACATCGTCTGGAAGGCCAAGCTTGTCCAGTGGGACTCTGCTTAACTTCCGCGCAATGCTAGGGCACAATAATCCGAGCACAAGTCCGATGCCAAGAGGCATGAAGACCATCACCCCAAGTGAAGCCAGTCCTATATCTCCATATGGCAGGGCACTATCCAAGATAATCGGGCGGTCTGAGATGCGAAGAGGCGCCTCTGCTGGTGCCTTGAAGAGAACGAAATCCTTCTTCATCAAAAGCCGCTGCAACTCCGCTCGATTGGTGAAATTTCCACGGGCCGCTTTCCGTACATCATTTTCACTGGGAAAGGGGAAATCGGCTTCGTCCCCAAACCATCCAGCTACCTTTTCACGCAAGTCCTTGGAAAACTCTTTCATAGTAGACCGGGCAATCGGAGTTCTAATCAGTTGGACGGCTACCAATTCTGCCCAGTCTCGCCGCTGCTCTTCGGAGAACCCAGAGAGGTTCCGCTTGTCATGTATTTCGCGCAGACGGTGAGCGAGCAGGGCATCGACTTTATCGAAGTCCGCCTCAAAATTGACAGTGTCTCCGCCTTCCTGCAGGGTGTTGAACCCATTCTGCGACCCGGCGTTCATCAGAGAAGTACGAAAGCCTCGTCCACTTTCTTTATTGAAGACAAAGATGAACTCCCCCTCGCCTGACGCTCGAAAGTATTTGAGTAGTGAACGCGGGACGAAGTGGTGTTTCCATGGTTCGGACTTTGAAGCACTCACCTTTTGGTCGGCCTGCACCCTATTGTCTTTCTCTGTACTCAACGCGGCTACTCATCACCATCTTAGGCTGTTAAATGGCAGCCACTGAAGGCAATTCAATTGCCGGCTCATCGGCAAACTTCACCGGGAATTTTCGTTGCATGGTCTTCAGAATACTATCAAACGGGTTAGTTACTAATCTGTTCGCGCTGTGATGCAAGATGGCAAAAAACAGCCACATGAGCAATCTTGCTCGACTCTCTTCTGAACTGCCCCCCGCAGTCACCCGCGCAAGGGGCAAATCGTTTTGTATTCCATGGAACAACGCTTCCTCGGCGTCAAAGCGCTCATGGAGTGTTGTGGGTTTAGCGGCAAAAAGAACTCCCTCTTCTACGAGAAAGACAAAGGCAGGACGAGGCCGGTCCGCCCTTGCTAGTGTTCTCCTCGTTTTTTCTTTGCTTCCCCCACGGCCCACAATTACGATGGACAGTGGCTCAAGGGGGTAATTGCCGGTTGCAGCGCTTTGTGCCGCCGCGAAGTCTTGCCAAGCTTTTATGCCGAGCGCACTCTCCTTCAGCGCAGCATGTAGATAGTTTGCGCCAGTTTTCGCATGCCCCATTATTTGAACGCAGCCAAACGGAACATACTTTTGGTCCAGCCCAGGAGCGGGCGGCAATCGCAGCACTTCGCTCGCGTCGCACAAGAGTAAATCAATCTGCTTACTCAGCATCAGGTCATTGTCAAAAAAATATCCAGAACAGGCTTCCATGGAAGTGGGCAGGCTTCCTTGAAAAAGTTGTCGAAGCGCGACTTCAAATGGTTTGCCGGACTCGGCGATATTCTTGGCTCCATGAACATCACGTCCTTCGTCCACGGACCGCAACAGTGCATTCACATGCATCTCGAATTGCCGGACAATGTTCAATGAGGCAGGTGCTTTTTTTGATGTCATTCTTTGTTCAGTCAATATGAATGCCGCTGTTACTGGGAAACGAAGAATCAGGCATCGATTCCTCTATGAAGATTTACATGCGCATTTCAAGAACAGCAGTTCCAGTTGGGCAGTCTGGGACACTAGCGACGGGTCTTTCTTTGAAAGAGGTCGACGGAACATAGATGCTAAGCGATGGGCGTCTGCAAATTCGGTGCCCCCGTGGCGGCCTCCTCCAGAAGAATGCGAAGTTCATCTTCTTGAACCAAATGAGCTCGAAGAGCGCCACGTTTAGATGCGGAAGAAGCGTGTTCGCAGATATCGACGACCAAGAAGTAAAGCGTCTTGCCGCCAAAGTTCACGAAGGGCACGAGACTGTCACTTCTGTCAAACGTGAAATGCAAGTCCTCAGGGCAAGTTCGATAGATGACCAAGTATCCCACCGATTGGTGGAAGTCGCGCGTATATGTCAGGAGCTGGTTCAGCCCATGCTTCAGATATCGGACGCCACGAGAGGTCGGTGCCCCGTCGAAAATCTTTGCGTCAAGGACCAGCTCCTCCGCCACTAGGTCAGCTTCGCCTGAGGCGGACTGCGGTTCTATGTGAAAGTTGAGGCCTTGGTCAAATAGATACGCATAAAGGTGTTCCGCCAGCCTACGCTCTCCTTTTTCGGCAAGTTCTGCCAATTGCTCCCGTTCAAACCATTCGACCTTACGCTTGTACTTCAGCAGCATTGAAAGGACCGTCGCCTGTTGGTCCAAAGACTCATCCAGGTACTCATAGAACGGCTCCAAATATGCTTCTCTAAACCCGTTCAATGCTTCGGAAACTGAAACCGTACGCATGAGTCCGATTCCCACCGCAAGCTCGGGGCCCGTTCCGATGTTCAACGGTTGCATTGCGCAGTGTTTTAGAAGGCGATAGTTGAAGGCCGCTGCCTCGGCTTCAGTATCGAAGTATGGAATACCTTCTCCCTTCATCACGTGCTCAATTTGCTCTGCAAAGAGCGCGGTCTCTGCTTCCAGTTTTGAAAACACCCCGCCAAAAAGCTGGTGAGAAACCAAATAGTTCCAGAATTGCACAAAGGAACTATGAAACATTCTGGCGTTACAAGAACCGAGACGCCGAACGCGCTTCTGGAGGAGGAGCTTTTGCTGCTGTAGGTATTGTGAGTCCATATCAAATAATGTTCATTGCCTAGAAATAGTCCGGGTCCAACGGTTGTGGAGCCTTACCCGCACGTCTATCCCGCTCATCCCAGGCTGTTTGTGCTGATTGAAAGGTTCTCCACTCAACTTCGCGCAGGGACTTTGCCTTAGCGTTGTCTAGGTCATAGTGCCCGTACTCGTTGGTACCAAGGGATGGGCCGCGCCCGCCGCCGGTAAAAATCCCGGTTGTGAACGACACCTTACGGGGGTCCGGGTGGAGAAAATATTTGCCGCCAAGCTTCTGCCAGTTGGTGTCTGGAAGGTATTTTTCAGGGTAGAGCCATTCTTCTTTTTGCGCCGCAATATATCGCACAGCGTTTGACTTCAGGACATGATTGATAGCAAGCACTTCAGACTCTGGAATTTCTCTGCCCCGCTGAATATTCCTTAAGTTAAATAGCCCCTGTCCGTAATAGCGCGGGTTCTCCCGTATCTTCAGCGGGTTCGATTTGGGGTTCCGTACGTATTGCAGATTGGTGATGCAAAGGCAGTATTCGGGGCCAAGTGGAAAGACCGTGTGGGTACCCAGTCGCTCAAACCTAGCTATTCCAAGCTGTCGCATTTCCTCTGAGGCCGGAAATATTTGCTTGTTGTAAGTCGTGACTGGATTGTCGGAAATCAAAAACTTGGTGGGCGATGACTTGCAATTGACAATCTCCCAGACACCTTCACTCCAAATGGTGGCGTAGAGCTCCCAATATTGAACCAAGGCACGCAAAGTGTCCTGATGGCTTCGCGTCCCTGCCAAGGCCTGCAACAGTCGCAACCCTTTTGGAGTTCGAAACAGTTGGGCCCCCAAATACTGACGCATGAAACGAAATTTTTCATGCGTCCCGTCTTGGTAGGTGTAATTTTCAAAAAACAGAACGGCCGCTTCCCCATGCTGGTCAATTTTTCCGAAGAATTGACTTTCGATGGCGTCTGACGCGTCGGCACCGAAGAACAAGGTGTACAGATGCGGCTGCTCGAAGCACGGCTTGGGCCCTTGGATGTAAATTGATTTCTTAAATTTGAAAGCACCACCTGGCAAGGGGATGCGGTCGGGACGCATATCCAAGTAAAGAAAGGTTGTGGCGCCATTCGCTGAATCCAGGAATCGCTTTTGATACCACTTCGGCACATAGTGATGGGCGACTGCGGTGTTCATACAACAGCACCGACCTGGTCGATGTCCAAATACAGACTATGGCCAAAAGCAAAAGGCAAGGAGTTTTCGATTCGCTCCATCTTGTCAATGCGCTTCAAGTATGGGAGCACACCCACGTACACCACCAAATTCTCGTCGGCTAGAGCCCCAAGAAGATTGCGACCGTCGTCCGAATACACCAACTGCGGGAGGGCGTCCTTCTCGGAAACGAATCCATTTCCACCACCCATCATGCGCACCCAAATCGAAGAGCTCAATTCTTCGATGGCCACTTTGACAGCGGTCTTCGAATCTTCCGAAATATCTTTTGCGATGCGATAGCGGACATGGCTCACCCGCGGCAGCAACACGTTCAACAATTTGTCATCCGTTGCGAGTGCCAACTCTGAGCGCGGCGGCCGCGCAAATGCAATGCTGGGGTCCGGTAAATCCAAGTACTGAATCAATCCAATGATGAAGCCGGTCGGCAACAATGAATCCATTGCCACCGTTTCGCCTGCAATCTCACAGTAGTCGTCCCATTCAAGGCCTTTTAGGTTTAGCTCCCGCAGCAGCCTGTGCAAGTCCACACGATAGCGCTCGGCCGGTGCCCCAAGAAACTCTAGCTGCTTTGCCGCCTGTTTAGCCCTCAATGCCCCAGGCGTTCGGCCGGTGGTGAGTTGATAGCGGCGAAACAGTCGTTTTGATGCTTCAACATTCAGGTTCTTCGTCGAAAGCTGGGGCCCGTATTCGTGCTTTGGGCGAATGGTGGCCACATCCCACATAAACCGGCGGTTACCCAGAATCCAGGTGCCGTCGGTTTCGTCAATGACGGCTTTGGTGCAATCGCCTTCGAGCGCAAGCTCCAGCTGCGCCCAGCACTCGACCTCATCACCCCGTGCGAGTTCAAAACCCAAATCGAGCTCGTGGGAACCCTGCCTCAACACGAGTTCCGAATGCATTGCATCATCCATGCTGTCAGAGGCTTGGATGACCGCGACTCCATCCAAGGTCGCCTTGCCAGTTTCTTCCAGACAGCGGCGCAGCGCTTCGATTGAGGGCTGCACTCCCTGCAACCACTCAGCGTCGCCCCCAGGGTGGGCCGGCGTGACTGATAGCAATGTGTCGGAATGGAATCGTGGCCCGTTTTCATCAGCCAGAACGGTCTGGGCCGCAATCAGCAAGCAGTTTCGGCTAGGCTTGACCTCAAAGACAGTGGTCCCATGGTCGCGATGCCAAGCTTCACAGATGCTGCGCATCAAAGGTCTGACGTTGTCCCATTCGGCCATGGGCGACTGGTTGATGTTGGCGTTGGTCACCGTGTATGCAGTGAGCCTGTGTGGTTGCTCCTGCTTCTTGGCTGCGTCAAACCATCCCTTGTGGCCCGCGATTCGGGCTGCGGCATCAAGGGCAGCTGTGTGCTGCATGTGCACTCCATGCGATGCCAGCTCCTTGCGCAGCCTCTTGGCCACCTGTTTGAGGTCCTCACCTGGCGACACACTCAGCTTTTGAATGACTTCAAGAGCGGCACTGTGGGGAAATAAGGGGGTCTTGAGATGTACGAACTGCCATAGACTGGCGGCCTGCATTTGCGCAGCAGCTTCATTTTCAGGTGAAAGCATAGTGAACTCCATCGGAAAGCCAATGAGAGGACGGCACGCGTTATCCGGCTTCCCATGGGTTACATGAGCCGGGTACAAATCAACAAGGAGTCTTCATCTGGCTTTGCCGTGCCGGAACATTCCGGTGCGTGCACTGACGGGTGCCAACTAACCCTGTGTTCGGCTGAACACGTCTCAATGATAAGGGTGAAAAACCAGAATTGTCAAATGGCAGCCCTAGCCAATCAACGCCCCTTCTTGGGTGATACAGGGAATGGACACAATTCCGGAAACAAAAATTCAATCAGCTCACCATATTTTGTTGAGCGCTGAAATAGTTCTGGAGACGTCACAAACTCGTGACGACACATTTGGTACTTCTTGCGCCACTTCTCGGGGTCGCCCTCCGCCTGCATGGTCTCCAGACGACTGTACTTTCGCACGGCGTGCATGAACCATGTAAGGCATTCCTTGTGGCTGGATGCCACTTGGTGGGCGACTTCAACCAGTTGCCGACGCTTTTGCCCCCAGGGCTTATTGTTCTTTGCGGAGTAAAGACCGGTAAGGTCGTCTAACGGTAACCAACTGATGTACGGCGGAGCAGCGATGCCATACCTTGTGAACCGCTGCCTGAACATAGACCATGAAGTCGCCCTGTCGTCGGCAAAAGGCGGAATCTGGCCCCACCACGCCTCGAACTCATCGCGGAGCAATTGGCGCTCCATCTCTGCCTCAACGCGAAACTGTCCGCGACGTCCATCGAAGTCAAAGTAGTACACACGTTGTGTGTCAGGGTCCAGGGTTAGGTCGTGAAAAGAGACGCTCTTTCGATGGAAATTGCTGGTGCTTCCATCACGAACAGGTTCCGCCCATACACACTCAAGGGTGAAGTCCTTTTTGGCCAATGAATCCGCGACCGTCAAGGCGTTAACGATGAATGCATTTTGATTGTTGTTATAGAAGACATCTTCTTCTGTCATGCGGCGGTGCTCGCTGTCAAAGATGGCGAATATCCAAAACAGCAATCCTTTTTGCTGCATGTAAAACTGTCTACGCTCTGCAATGACGTTGAGGTAGGTCGTCGCCAGTTGAATCTCAAACGCGATGGGCAGGCCGTTGTAGACCGCCCGGACGTCTGGTTTGCGCCATTCACTGGTCAGGGCACCGGTCCAACGTAACTCCTTTTCAATCGCAGTGAACCGGCCGTCAGCTTGCAGGCATTCAACTACCCACTCCTTCATCTTGATATGCCGCGCGCTTTCCTTTGCACCGTTGTACCGGCGTGCGTCCAGTTCTCTTTGACTCAGCGTTCCTCGCGTTATCGCCGGGCAGTTTCCGTCTTCATGCCGATGCTTGAAATAGAACCGCTGTTCATTCTTGGTTCGGCACAAGTAGACGGCAACGCCGCAAATAGAGCAGCGATACAGCGCTTGTTCATTCTGGATGGCAGTGCGTACAGCCATGCGCAATTGCACCAGTGCAGCGAAGTCACTACCGAGTACAGCCTCCACCTTCAAGTGGTCACCAGTCTCGACAGACATTACCTCTTTGATTTCTGGATTGAGTACTGCCAGGCTAGTACCAGGGGTGTGCTCTGGACGTTTACGTCGCCGGAGGGGCGTCAAAAACTCATCAGGCATGCCCGGCTCTTGCGAATCGCGCTGTGGGCTTCTTCCCTGTGAACTGTATGGTGGACCCATAAACTAATTTTGTCGTCAAGTTCGACGGTGCATTACGTAACTCAAAGGCTCGTGCTATCGATGGCAGCCTCAATTGCGTCCGCCACTGTGTCCCCGCCTTCGGCACCTTCAACAGGTGCTGGCTTCCAAACCCGTTGTTCGACCAAAGACGGTATCTTCTCAAGCGTACCCAACGGTTCAATACCCATGGCCCCCAGCCTTTGCAGGAGCTCATTAAGCACCTCGTCCTTGCGCAAGGACCATGTGGACGCAAAGCATCTCCAAAACGTCCACCCCGCGCGTTCCAGGACCCGTTGGCGCCCCATGTCCGCGGCCCACCGGTCGGGGCCATGGAACTCGTCGCCGTCGCACTCAATGGCCAGGCGCGCATCGCGTTCGCCCTCGACCACCATGTCAATGAAGAACGAGCCTGCCTTCACCTGGGGGATGACTCGGAAGCCTTTGTCCACAAGGGCCGAATACACCTGCTTCTCAAAACCTGACTCACACAATCCAATGAGGTTCTTGTTTTCTTCGTAGCCACCCTCCATGGGTTTGCTGAAGTGGGATAGCAACCCTGCTCGCAAATCCAAATGCGACAAGTCTGTCGTTTGGACTGACCTCACCAGGTACATACGGTCCCGTGCCCGACTGCCAGCGACGTTGAACCGCTGTTCCGCGGTGTTCCCTGAGAGCGCCCTGCAGCCTTGGGGGTCTGCCACCATGGAGAGGAAGATGATGTCCCGCTCACTGCCTTGGAACACCCGGGCGTCACCGCATTCAAATTTGCGACGCATCAGCTCCGCCGGGTCGCACCGTGAGCGCACAAGGGTGTCAATGTGCTTGGCCTGGTCAGGCCCCAACAGAGATACGACTCCCAATGTCCGCTTTGCGAATTTCTTGTCCTGGAGGATTGCTTCGATTTCAGCTGCAATGGCCTCAGCCTCGGGGCGGTTGATGTCTTTCCTGTCTCGGTACCCCGAAGGCACGTAGATGTCCACCAGCGGCGGGTCTATGCGTTCAGATTCCTTTGGAATGCGCAGCGGCTGCATGAACCCGTCGTAGAACTTGTTGCTGTAGGCGATGATGGCCGGCACGCATCGAAAGTGCTCTCGAAGCATGACCTTCTGCGCAGCAAACACCGTGGATGCAATGTCGTACAGGGACTTTTCGGGGGTAAGGACCGCCGCATACGGCTGGTCGGCAAGGAAACGATTCTTGAGCGTCTGGATGTGCGTTGCGGAGATGAAGCCACCATCCGGGGACACTTGCTTGTCATCACCAACGACCAATATCTTCTTCCCGCGCAATACGGCCGGCAATGCCCAAAGGTCCGATTGACTGGCTTCGTCCACAATGACCAAGTCGAAGCTGCCGAGGGTGGCGGGCAAGGTTTCCGACACCTTGTTGTGACTCATAATCCAACACGGAACGGCCCCTTGGGCATCCTGCATGGCCTTCTGAGCGTCACGCCTGTGCCTGGTAGCGTTCGGCCCCGTGCCCTGTCCAATCCTGCGAATCGCTGTTTTGTAAGTCTCCAGGGCCGACAAGACCTTAGGTGACGCACCTGTCTTGGTCGCAAGCCAGGCCGACACGGACACCATGTTTTCATAGAGCTTGGCGAGTCCCGCTTCCAGGTCCCGCCGGCGGCTCGCCAACGCCAGCAATTCGTCCCTGGCTTCAATCTTGTCCAGATGCGCCTTAACGCGGGCCCAGTTCCAAGCATCGCGCCAAGAAATTGGCAACACGGAGTCTTCACCGGATGAACCTATGGGGGCGTGGCTCACCCGGGCGGCAAGCTTTGCAGCCCCGGCAACCTCGAACGCGCCGGAAAGTTTGATGACAGTTTGAATGTCCCCGACCAGAGCTTCAATGCGGCGTACCTCGGTCACCAGCTCGGCGTACCGCGCGACTACCCGCTCCGCCGGAACTTCACGATTGCCCAACGTTTCCGCGGCAAAGGTCCGCAAGTCGATTGACACTGCGCCTGTCGAACCGGCCAATTTCTCTTGCAGCGTGGCCAACATCGTGGCCGCGCGGGCCAGGTCTGCTCGGGTTAGATGTGCACGAAGATGCTCCTTGACCTTCAGCAAGTCTGCGGATGTGCCATGAATCTGGGCAAGGGGTGGCCTGTTGAACACGCGCTCCGCCATCGCTGGAAGGTGTGCATCATGGTTGGTTGCCAGCAAATGGGCTTTGCGGGCAGCCACCGTGATGAGCTCGATATTGCGCAACCCTTGCACGCCACCATTGACCACAGGAATGGAAAGCAATTGCGCAAACTGGTTCCAGCGTGTGCTGAACGATAGAACGCGGTCGTGCAACTTCGCGTATTCCAGAACATGTTTCCAATCGTCAGCACTTGCAGGCGCCAGGCCTGCAACCTTCACCCCGTTCACTTGGTCTTTTACGTCGCCCGCTCCGAACGCAAACATCCCGAAGGGCTTTCCGGTTTCACTGCCCCGGGTCAATGCCTCCCGAAATTTGAGAACCCCAATCGCAGCTTCAGCGACCTCCACTGGCTTAATCAGAAATTCAGCGCGAGCTTTTATCAGCACTTCAATTTCGTCAAAGAGCGCTTCCAACGCCTTACGCTCACTCACAAAATCGCTTTGCCGGCATTTCTTGCGCAACTCAAAGGTCCAGACTGCCCCCGTGTGTTCAAGTTCTTGCGCAAGCGCCACCGCAGTCTCAACTGCAGCCAACAGTTTGCGGGCTTCTTCCAAGACCTCTGGCGTTGTCGCGCGCAGCGAAAGGAGGCCGCCGTTGGCCTCGGCTTCTTCGAGTTCTCGGATGTCCACCAAGACGTTGTGCAGCTTCTCAATCTCTGCGGCCGGCAGTAGTGCGCTGCTCGACGGAACCCTGGCCTCGACATAAGGCAAATCCGCACCCAACCTGCGTCGGGCTTCACGAGCCAGCGCCACTTCACTGGCCGCGACTGGCGGCGCATGCTCCGGGCTAAGCGACAGCACGTCGTCGAACCAGGAGTGGCGCGAGTTCCCGTGGACAACCAATTCGGCCATCTTTTGGGCTCGCATGGTGACACCATCCACCTCGACATCAGAAAGCTGTGACCGGGCGATGTCGTCAACCCGGCTGTCGATGGTGGCCAACTCTGAATGGGCGCGGTCTATGGCACTCAAAAACCGAACAATCTCGGTTCGCGCAACTTCGGGATTCAGCTGCGAGACGGTGTGGATGATGGTTTCAATCGACGACTGGAATTGGCGCATCCCCTCCCTGTCGCCGGATATCAGCGCAACGGTCAGAGGGCGGACGCTTTCCGGAATCTTCGATTGCAGGACCTCCAGTGCTTGCTCACCTTTGGACGTAACCAGCACTTTTCTACCGGTTGCCAAATAGTGGCAGACGATGTTGGCAATCGTGTGGGTCTTCCCAGTGCCCGGCGGGCCCTGCACAGTGATTCCACTGGACCGCTCCAATTGCTCAACGATGGTGACCTGTTCGTGGTTGTATGGGAGCGGGAAGTAAAGCTCCTGCGGCTTCTTGCCGTTTGAACCCATCGAACTGCTGACTCCGGACAGACCCCTGAACGAAATCGGGTCAAACCTGACAGGCGCATCCGATGGAGGCGTAACCAGCTCCAGGCAACCAGGGGGAATTACCGCGCCGCTGTTGATGCGGCCTTTCAGCCGCTCAATGTCTTCAATGAGGTAATTGTTCGAACGTGGGCGGGCCAGAATCACCCAGGCATCAGTGACAACCAGCTCGTCCGTTGCTGGCAAGGGCTTGTCCTGATTTGGCACGTACTGACCGCGCTCATGCAGGTTTCCGGCCGCCAGCTTCAGAAGATGCTCGTAGCTGCCCGCGTCAAAAGGAGACACCGACCGCTCCGGCGTCTTGGCAAGTGCGTCCTTGCAGGCCTTTTCAACGTCCGGGGCGCTGAGTACTTGGCAAGCAGCAAATGCATCAAATTCAAACCGGGGGTCCACAGAACGCGGCCGCACCACAATTGCCAATGAGACATCTTCGACGGAAATCTCCATAGCCTGGGTAATCAAGGGGTATTGATACTCCACTGCGTTAGGCCCCGCGCGACCTTGGACAGGAAGCCGCCAGGACGTCAGGCCAACACCCCAGACCAGTTCGTGCGGCTTTGCCGTTTCCTCCGACTCCAGCTGCTGCTTCAACGCAAATAAGTCTCCATAGAGGCCGATGGTCGTACGTCTGGGTTTCTCCCCCTCCGCCCAAGCTTCCCACAAGGGCTTAAAGGCGTTCAATGCGTCGGTGACGCTCTGTCGGAGTGCTAAGGATTCATGGTCTGCGTCAACCTTGGATAGCCCTTTAGCCGCTCGGGCGATGCTGAAATTCAGGGCCGGTTCGTTGATTGTTGGGCCAGGCCCCTCTGGGCGGTCGGAGACGGTTATAAATTTCTGACCTTCTTTTGACTGCACAGCCGGTGGAGCAGTAGCCTTCAGCCTGTCAACGCGCATCCAAATGTGGTCGCCCTCAACGCTCTTGTCGAAGTCAACACCTGGCAGCCCGGCCAGGCTTGGCTTGTACCGAAGGAATTCTTTGTAGCCAGTGAGCTTGTATCCGTTGGGGTCAGTCTCTTTCGACTGCTCAACGACATAGTTCAGAAGGTTGACCAGGAGGTCCGACAGGCCACTCACGCGCAGCTCCGGTGACGGGTCATCACAGAGCTGCCACTGGTATTGGTACCAATGGGATTGACGTTGCCGCCGTTACCGTCCAATTCAACGCTGCACATCGACGCTCCCTGTGGGCTTTGCACCCTGGCCTTTATTCTATGGTCTCTGGCCGAATTCCTGGGCTGTAAGATGCCTCGCACAACAGGAAAGACAAGACACCGTATGCCAATGACCTCCCGCCAATGTGAAATCGCTGCAGAGTCATACACGGCATGCCTGCTGGCCCAATCAGGCTATGACGTCTTGGTTCAATATGGCGCCAACCAGCCACATTACGACTTGATGGCGGTGAAAGACAAGCGCATGCTCCCCGTCTCCGTGAAGGGCAGTCAAGATGGCGGCTGGATGCTAGCGGTGAAGTTTGTGATTAAAGGCACGAACTACCAGCAAGCAATTGATAAATGGCTGGCGAGCCAGCGAGATGGCGTGGTCTATGTCTTTGTGCAGTTTCGCGATGTCGAACTTGGGCAGGCACCGCGGGTATACGTTGCCCGTCCTCCAGAAATTGCAATTCAGCTGCGGGCCCAGTGCGACGGCCGGGGGCATGGTTCTCTTCAGGAAGACATGCCCCGTCATGCCCCGCGCTCAAAGTATACGGACAAGCTCCCCGATAGCTGGTTGTTTACAAACAGCCGCATTGACGTGATTTGAAGCTCCACAGTGACAACCCTCAACCGAGGCACCCGTTTACAAGCCGTTCATATAACGCCCATATACTGACGCTGGGCGCAAGCCTACTGCCTTTCCTCCCTGAGGCAGTGCCTGTATATGTGACAGCAAAAAGGCTTACCACCCCAGCTTCGTGCTGGGGTTCTTTTTGACAGGGTGGATTTATTATTGTTGCCGCTTAAAGCGCCTTAGCTAACAAGCCGAAAGAAAGCAGCGTTAGCTTGACTCTGGAAGAGCCTGCCACATTGTCTTGCCGTCATGCACCCACACACCCAGGCCTAGTGGCGCAGGTGCAGTCCCAACAATGACGAAGAGAATCCCGGCGAAGACATTAAGGCTCGCCTTTGCATGGTCCGCAGCCATCGCAATATCCTCTGCAGACGGGCTTGGAACACTCTCTGGATGAGAGTGCCAAAAACCAAGGCAATGGAGTCCTTTTTTAAAGTACTGGGCTCGTTCCTCGGTTACCAATGCAACATCCAGCTGGACCCCAGTGTGGCTTGCCCACCGGGCACGCAGTTTCGTCACAACATCGACATGCAACACATCACCAGTCATATCGCGGGTATAAAGTTGCCCTACCGATTCTTTCGCCCACCAGTGCCGTTGCGCCCGTTTAGTGAGTTGTGCCCTAATCCCGGGTGACAGCGCAAGGCACCACGCGGCACCTGGTATGCGATAAACCAATGGTGGCTCAGCCATGGTCTGACAACAAATCTACAAGCGCTCGGGTTACCTGGGTTGAATCGAATGCAAATTGACTGACGGGCACTAATGGACCCGGTTCAACTTCAACACCTAGCGAATCAAAGAATGCCTTGGAGCGAATCGAGCTCCAAACAGTCGACAGCTGCATCTTGCCGTCCAAAACTGCGAGCACCCTCTCCGCAGTGAACCCCGCCGATTGCCAAACATCGGCAGCACCATATGGATGAAATCCTGTCCCACACGCAGGGAGATTAATGCGAGCATCTTGAGGCCAAGCGGCGGCCGCGATTTTTCCTCCAGGGTCATCGGAGGGCCAGGAGTCATTTGGAGCTAGATGCACCACGTGAGCCGCCGCACAAAACGGCTCAACCCAAGCGTGGACGATAGGGCATGGACCGATGGCTATCCGTCGAAACTGAGAAAGCATGACCCGTATTGAGCTTTCACCAGTGCAATCCACTACCAGGTCATACGTACCTGGTTTGCAAACATGTTGCAACCAGTCCGCGGCAAGGGCGGCGTGCGATTTGACCGTCAGGCCAGGAATGAGCATCCGGAGCCTGCTGGCAAGCGCGTTCGCTTTTGGAACCCCAACATCCGCAGCTCCAAGAATATGCCTACCGCAGTTTTCGGGCTCAAACCCCTCTTTATCCAACAGGTGCAACTCCCCAACTCCACTGCGCGCCAGAAGTTCCGCAACTGGGGCGCCCAAGGACCCGCATCCCAACACAAGAACACGCTTCTGGCGCCGACCAGTGAGCAGGGGCAATTGATGGTCCCGCGATAGCGCCCAATCCGCATCCACACGGCTAATGACTACTGGGGCAATCCCTGGAAGGGTCAGCCGGGGCACCGGCGCAGGCGTAATGATGTAGCCATAGCAGACTTTGTCTTGTACCAGCACAACCATGAACGGCTGTGGCCGTTCATCTTGCTTACTTTCAAGCCAAGCAACGACGGACTGCTGATGGTCAGTTACTTGAGCCACCAAAGACTCAAGCTGAACAAGGCTGCGAGGCCAGTCATGGGGTGTCCAGCGTACGTTATCAAGGACTGGCACAAAAAGCACATGCCCACGAACCAGCGTTCCTACGGACCAGCCATGCCGAGCGGCGATGACCTGCGGGTCGCTCGCCCCCACCGTTGCCAGCATAAGTTTGCTTCGCGAGTTCGGACCTTGCAAAAAGTACGCTGCTAGCTGTCCTTCTGAGACACCCTCCAGAGGTGACAACGCAACACGCACATCTTGGGGCGTTGGCGATTTGTACTCCATGCGAAATTTCTGGCAAAACCTCTGCCAGTAGGAGAGCCGCTCCCTGTGAAATTCATGGAGCACCCATGCAGCGTCATGACTTTTTTGCCAGAAGTCTGCAAGCGCCTGCAGCACTGCTCTGGCAACGCCAATGGGCTGGGCATAGTCTTGAGGGGAAGGCTCTACGCCGTGGCAAAACCGTCCGGTTTCCTCGATATGCGGTAGAGCCAAACACAGGCTTTTGTCGAAAAACACCTGTGGAACGCTGGCGGGAAAGTCGCGAGGGATTGCGAATTGGACTCGTTGGAGCCCTAGCGTCCCGTGCGGCAGCACCAAATCCCAAGATGCTCTCTTTCGGTGCGGGTCTGGCTGTGTTGTCCTTGACGCAAAGACTGCGCCATCGCCATCAAGCCAATCCTGAAGAATGTTAGCCGCGATGTCGAAAGGTGTCTGCGCAGTCGGTCCTTCAGGCAAGCGAATCCTTGTAGCCAGTCCAGCGCGGACCATCAGGTTGAGACTTCGGTTGCGCGGGCATGGAACTCAGTAGTCCTGCCAGCACACCAGAAGGAATACTTGCTTTCCATGCATTCACGCCATGCTGTCCGAAAACGTTGTGAATGCGGTTTTCAGAGCGTTTGCTGTATTCCTCGGAGAAAAGTGCCTCCAAATCTGTCATCAATTGGCCGTGCCAAGTCGCGAATTCGCGGACGCGCAAGCCGTTGTCGGTGTTCCATTTGTCTGCGAAGTTCTCGCCACGAGTTCCACCCAGGGCAGGGTTGTCCACGCGCACCGAGGCCAGCCCACGTTGAATGAATTTTGGCATGCGCTCAACGAGCTCCAATGCGACTTCGATGGCTGATGAATATTTATGCGCTTCCTGGGTAACCATCTCGTCGTAGGCCTTGGCCGCCAGCGTCACCAGGATGACCGAGATTGGTTTTCCGGCCTGCCGTGCATCCGATTGGCGTTTGTAATAGCTGTCCCGATGCAGCTTCATCAACTGCACCATTCTGCGAAGGACATCATCTATCCGGATACGCCCATTTGGCACAGGGTCAACCACTGTCCGTGCCTCAAGGGCGGCCTTGCGTATGTACTCTTGCTGGAAAGTGAACCGCTTATTGGAAATGTGGCAGAACCAATCAGCAAACTCTTGGGGGTTCGACGGACTCCACGTGGTCACCGGGTCGCGAACACGTAGATTGGTTCCAGTAATGCCTTCCGACATCGGGATGGCTGGCGTTACATCAAAATAGAACGGTTCACCCGGGTATGGCAAACGCCAACACCGGTTCATTGGCGTAGGCACACCAGCACCGTCCAGCCCTTTGAGCGCAGTGCCAAAATTCTGAAAAAACTGCTCCGACTCACGGAGTTGTTCGAACCGTGGCCCACTGAGTTTCACGACGACGTCCAGGTCGAAATTTTCACGACCGTCACCTGCAACGGTGGTTTGAGTACGCATGGAGCCTTGAACCACCACATGTGCATCGTTTTCACCAATCCCCAACTTGCGCGCAACATGCCGGCCCAACTCCAAATAGCGCTTCTCAGCAGCTGCGCTCTTTTCCTTGGGCAACTCCAGCTTGGTGAGCATGGCCACAATGAACTCTTCCCACTGTTGGCTATCCTGACGCTGATTCAGCGCTTCAAGGGCAAGACGATAACGCTTTGGCGAAGGAGGCTGAATTGACATGCGGGGTTCTCCGAAGAAGTGGTTAGGGCTGGAATCGGTCAGGTTGTCACGTACTCAACGGACTTAAGCGCAGTCGGCATTTGAACGCTCCAGGGATACGGGGGCACTTGGTCACGCTCACGTTGGTAGCAGCGGAGTTTCGGGTGGTTCCGGTGGTCATACACCGAACCCAAGCGCAAACACAGACTGGATGAAGCGGCCAGGACCAGGTGCACTGTTTTTACGCCAATGTTGTTCAAGTCTGCCAGTGTGTCGAGGAACTGCTGTGCAAGCGCTGCTTGCGTGTCTTCAGACCAAAGGGTATTTGGCTTGGGGTTTGGCCGCGAGAGGTGCACTAATGGCATGTTGGGGAATGTTGCGGCGACATCTTTTAAATCTGCTGCATAACTAGCTGACACTGCCACGACGACCGCGTCGGCTGTGCCGGCAGTATCTAAGCCAGAAATCGCAAAACGACTCCCGTCATCCGCATCCGCAAGTTCCCGCCAACGACCTTGTGTTCTGTCCCAGTCCATGAAGACCGCTTTGCCTGAGCTGCCCAACAGCGTTCCAACGAAAAACAGTAAGGAAACTTGCATCACTCCGCCGGCAACAACCTTTACATGCTCGCGCGCCGTGTCACCCCGCGCTAAGCGGACGTCTCGTTGGATGTGGTCAAGCTCCTTAAGCGCTTCAGGAACATTCGGGGTCGCCCCGGTCAGCAAAGGCCGAACATTGACCAGTCGGTCTACCCGTCGGCCGGGAAGCGCGGCGGGAATAGCGTTTTTAAGTGGATGGTCAGTGGTGTCTTCAAGACCCCGCATTTCGACGACGAAGACACGGTTCAAGTTGGCTTCACGCCGTTCCTGCCACCAACTTGCAATCACCAGCAAAGCACCCAAAATCCAAACCAAAAGAACCGCACAGACAGCTAAATTAAGCAAGACCCCTGAAAGTCCACCGCCTGTTGAAAATTTGGCCGCATCAAGTATTCCGGCAAAGCCTTTTACTTCAATGGCAACATCCCCTGACGCCAACCCGACCAGGGCAAGACTTGAGCATCCGAGTAGCCCCAACCCCAAATTTCGCTTGCGTGTAACCCAGTCGACCAGCTTAGAGATTTGGCCTTGGGCCCAAGCTAATATTGCCATCGTTTTCGAGCCGTTCTTATTTTTCCGGGCAGCTGTATTGCCTACCGGGACCCTTGCCGTATCCAAAAGATGATATTGGGTCTACCTCTACGATTCCAAGAGGCACCAAGAAATCTTTTAATTGGCCAGTTTTACCGATGTTTGGCTGCAAGATTTACGCATCGCCGCGTAAGCGGCATATGGCTACTCCATCCACAACGCCGGCTGCAGGCATAGAGCCTGGGACTGGGCTTCAAACTGTGCATGCCAGTGTGAATGCTCGAATACCCACCCTTCGAGACCGGTCCCAGGGAACTGGTCGTATGTCAAATCCACGATGTACCCGCCGACTTCAAGCCATGCGTGCGACTGCCGTGGGCACAGCTCGGGATGCCCCGTTCCGCAAACATATACCCCTTTGCATCCGGTCTCGTCCAGAACAATGCGGTCCATGAGCTCGGCCGCTGGTCCGCATGCGCCCCTTGGAAACAAAGAAAACGCGTACTTACGCGCCTGCGGAGACATTGCTTCAAGGCCCCTGCGAGAGGCGTCTGAAAGTCGGATGAGGTCCCTCAGAAGCCCAGGCCCGGAGATTGGCAGTGACATGTTTTCCGTTAGCCTAGCCGCATGAACTTCGGTATTGCAAATTCGGTCAGCTCCTGGCCGCGGTGGCAAGCCACCACGTAAAGAGCCTCGGCCTTGAATGGCTCGAACCCCGGTTCGCTCTTAAACACAACCTTACGGGTGGCATAGCAAAGCGAAAAGTTCATCGCCTTAAGTGCTTCAATATGCACGTCGAAAGCGTCGTGCACCTCGAATTTTCCAACTTCGGAGTACAACTCCTTGCAGTCGCGGTATTCATGGAAATAGTCGGCAAGCGCAGCGAAGTGCATATCCGCGTTCCTTGGAAGGTCGACCGCTTGAGAAAACAAATCCAACATCGTCACCTCCGCCAGCTTGGCTAGCTCCTTACCCGTACGCAGGGGTAGCGCTTTGAGCGTTGCGTGGTCCCTGGCAAACTGCTCCTGCTGCGCCTTTTGCTCTTCGACGTCAGGAATGCTGATTGGTTTGTTAAAGGCATCGATGTCTTCGAGTCCAAACGCCCGAGCCAGGGCGCGGCGAGTATCGATGGAAGATTTTTCTCCGTTTTCCACCCTTTGAATTGTCCGAGTGGTCAGCCCTGAAATAGCAGAAAGCTGTTCCTGGGACCATTTGCGGAGTTCACGAAAGAACTTGATGCAAAAAGCAAATTCTTGCAGCGTCGGCATTCGAGGGGACTTGGTTGGTTCGGCGGTAGTCATTTTGCGGCTCCATCAGTTGGTTGATTGATGAGGCTAGTATTCAGTTTTTCGTCCAAATTGAACACGACAGGGACCCGACAGTAGGCTGAAACCCACCAGAAATCATGCCACAGCCACCCGTGCACGGCTGAGTCTTTCCAGACCCAACGGCCATGACGACAGTCACTGCCGCGGATACTCGACCAGTGAAACCGCGGTACCCCAAGGCAGTTCCTTAGCCATGGCACCAACCATTCACTATAGAACGCTCGGGAACGTCTACTCCCAGAAACCGACGGCGTACAACAAGCTCTACACACCCAACAATCCACGCATTCAACCGCTTCAGAGGCAACCGGTCCCGATATTTCTGCTGGGCTCTTGACCTTTGGCGCGTCAACGCACACAATCTTTGCTCAAGGCGTCCGCCTGAGCTTCGAGCGGCTCACAAAAGACAGGTTTCGGTAGGTTTTCGTACATTCCTCCCTTGCGCATTCACCATTCGCGGGACAAGTAATCGCTCGATTGTTCCGTGTCAACTTGGAGAATCGCATGCCTGTAACTATTTCCACGCTAACCCATGCTTTGCGCAAGCAAAGTCAAACTTCTGGCAGTGATATCAAGCTTAGTCATTGTCAGCAATTGCTGTCTGCAGCTTTTGGATACAAGACCCTTGCCGCTCATCAGGCTGCGCAAGCCGCGTACCTTGAAGCCGATGTTTTGGACGAAGTGGACTCCGTCATCCTTGACCAACCTTTATTGGCGGTTCGCGTCAATGACCTCGGGATAACCGCCACTTCGGAGGACCTGGTATCCCTAATCACAGCGGCTTTTAACAGTTGCCTACCGGGGGTTCCTGTTTGTGGCGACGATGATTTGTGGAGTGAGCGAATTCGCAACTACGTCGTCGCCGAAGTGGAGACCAACGACAACGTCATCGGACTAATTGCCGACACCAACAATGAAGGCATCCGTGAGACCCATGTGCCTTTCGACCTGTCGACGGAAGTAGTGCCTCCGCCGGAGCAAACGTTAAGCACCAGCATGCCGGTGCGCATTACGCTGAACCAGGATTTGGACCGGCCGTATACGTCGAACGAAATTGACGTGACTATCGACTTGCGTATTGAACGCCTTGGCCGGGGACTCTGGGCGGCCCCTCGCTGTCACGTGACGTTTTGGCAGCTGGTCAGTCCAGGCCCAAAGCTCATCTCGTACGCTCAGGCCCTGGCTGATGCATTCGACCTGGAACTCGACGAAGCACAAGAGCTTGAAGACGTGGAGGCAAACGAAATTGAGAGCAACGACGGCATGGTGTACGGGTACTACTTTGACTTCAGTGACTACGCGTCACCGGCGGTTGCAGCCAAACTGATGGCAAAGTTCGGAAGACTCAACAATTTGCGCGTGGGCCCGGACTTTTTTGAGAACATTGAGCGCAGTTACGACTGAGCCACTCCCCCTGGAACCCACCTCCAACCCCGGAGAGGGGTTCCCCCCACAGACGGTTGCACGCAGTATCTGTTGAAAAGAACCAAATATGCCAGCGGAAAAGCCATTCAAATTGCCAGATGACCCGGCCCTCCTTCAAGAGCTTACGGCACTGTATGAGCAGATTATGTGGCTTGCTCGCCAATCAAATGTCACTCCCAGTATGGCCCGGGCCTGGTACACGCACGTTGTGGCCGAGCGGGTCAAACGCAGAATTCGACACTTCACCGGCAGCGTGTCGCGCGCTGCGTCTGCGGACCCTTCAGCCACATTGAGGCTGGAGCATTACATGAGGATTCAGACCAAGTTAACCGCATTGGTTACGGCTCACTTGAAGCTGCAAACGCCAAGTTCAAAAGAGTTCATACAGGCGCTACTTGAGCACGAACGCGTGCACATTGTCACCCTCAAAGAAAATTACGAGGCTATGAAGGCAGGTGGCGACTACAGCAAAGCCGGTATCGAGCTCGTTGCCTGGAGCGACATTTCCATTGAACATCGGCGGACTTTGTGGACAAAGATGCTGCGCGGGAAGGTCATGAATGCCGCCGACTACGCAGTCGTGCCCACCCCTGCAGGCCTCGACAGGGTTGACAGTCGGGCCTCCATAGAAGCTCCAAAATCGGGGGGCAACCTAACCAATGCGCCTGACACGGGTGCCCTTGCTCACCTACTCGGAGCCCCGCCATGTCAATGACCTATCGTTAATGCGTAATCTCTATGCTGGACTAGCGAATACTACGAGACCAACGCCAACTTCGCCAAAGCCTCTCTTTTTCCAATCTTCCGTATCGCAGCAATCGACGCCAACTGCGCAGCCCGTGGCACCGCGCGCTCAGCCTCCCATTTGTTAACAGATTGGTCAGAGACCCCCAGCAGCTTCGCAAAGTCTTTCGCCGATAAATCCAGTCGGGCCCTCAGAGTCCGCAGGCCTTTGGCACTGAATCGCTTGCCATTTGCAACATCGGTCGTGGGTTCGGCCTTAACTTGCGTCTCACGGCTTTTCAATGCCCGAGGCACTTGCTTCTCAAGGGCGGAGATACGGCGTTTCAGAGCTGCAATTTCGGTCCTGTACTGAGCCGATACCTTCTTCAGTTGGGCGGTCTGGCCACGCAGCTCTTTGCGTGCTAAGCGAGTAATCTCTTCTTTGAGTACAAGTGCGATGTTTGCCATCTGAAAAGGGTTTCTTCAAATTGAGGGAAATTGAGTATATTGAAAAAGTCGATACCGTAGGAGTGCTTCCAATAGCAGCACCTATCAAGACCGTCTGATTGGACGTGATGCCTGCTTGGAACGTGTGGTGGCCAAGGAGAATAGTGCAACTGTGGCATGCTCTCCAAGTGCTATGCGCTACGGGCCATTGGGCCGAGCTGACGGTATACGCAATCGGTTTTGTCACAGGATAGTGGTAGGAAGAGGGTCAACGATTGGGAGGGCACCGCGGTGGGTATCAAGCTCTCGCCCAGGGGTGGAAGACGAGAGGCATTGAAGCCGGTCTGAAATCTCCCCCTTCTTCTCCCGACTGGGGTAAGCTTTTGTCTCATGTGTGCAAACTACATCCCGGTCACAAACGCTGAACGCCTCTTACATTTTTTTGGAGTGGTTCGAGCAGGCGACGAAAGCCCAAGGGACGTATTTCCATCGGGTTTAGCTCCCTTTATTCGCCTAGCGCCTGAAGGCACGGACCCTGATGCACTGCTTAGGACTTTGGCAGACGGGATTTTCCGATTTGTGCCTGATTTCATTGCAAAAGAAGAATGGGCCCGCCACACTCAAAACGTCCGCAGTGAAACCGTTCATTCGAAGTCCACATTCAAGAGAGCATGGCTCGACGGACAACGCTGCATTGTTCCCGCCGAGTCGATTTATGAGTTTGACTACGCGTCCGGTGAAGCAGTCCGGTGTCGCATCCAAAAGGCCAACGGTGACCCCATAGGCATTGCTGGGGTCTATCGGAGCCTAATTGGTCCTGACGGCAAAGAGATATTTGCATTCTCAATGCTGACAGTCAATGCTGATGACCACCCCTTCATGAAACAATTTCATGCTCCTGGCGAGGAGAAGAGAATGGTCGTCATCTTGGAGCCAGAGGACTTCGAAGGCTGGCTCACCTGTCCAGTTTCCGAAGCAAAGGAGCGCTATTGCAAGCAATGGCACGGCGAGCTTGTTGGAGAGCCCAAGCCGCTTCCAAAGCGACCAAAGAAGGTTGTTGCTCCTGTGCCTGAACCCGAGCCTCCTACGATGTCACTGTTGGATTTACTTCTTGGTGAACATGATGAGCAGGTGGATGCAATGGAGTTGCCTCCGGTTAAGCCAAAATCTCGCGCCAAACCAAAGGTGGCCAAACAACCCAAGCAGCCTCCCGAGGACCCAGAACATGGTGTTACTGGGGACCTGTTTTGATAGGTTGGAAGGCTTCCAATGAATGGGTTAGTCGCACCGCGGACCTTAGGTGAGGATATCCATCGGCCACACCGACATTCCAACCCCGACTGCATCAGGCAGCGATATCACTGCGATGGTCTGAAAGACTTCACCCTCGTTGCTGACTCCTTATTTTAAGGCAGGGCCTACTGCCTCTTGCTTGCATTGCTAGCAGATGGAACCTTTCAGTTCTGAGAATTAGTCGAGCTCCTCACGCGCCGTCTCCCGAGCGATGTACTCCTCCAGTCGCTCCACTTGTTCGTGCAACCAGCTGCGCACGTTCGGGTTCTTCTCAGAGCGCGCTACCTCATTGACTTGACGCAGTTTTTCGCGGTAGTGTTCGCTCGTAGGACCAGACCAGGTGCCAGTGAAAGCGTTGGCATGCAATGAGTCGCGCACTCGCTGAGACGAACCGTATCGCTCTAACAGGTGGCGAGCAATTGTTGGGGCCTGAGAGCTGGCAGACACATGAGGGGGGCAGTATTCCGCCAAGAGCCATGCACGCTCTTCAATGTTAGCGTCTATCCATTGAAACACGCTCTCCACCGGTATTGATTCCAGCGCTAGAGGCCCTTTGTGTTGCCGAAGACTGGAGTTGTTCCCACGAAGCCACTGCAGCATCCGCCAGCCTCCAGCGTCTAGCTTACCTTCCAATTTTTGAGAAATCGCTCTCCAAAGAACGTCTGGATGTTCCACTATCGCGTTGTCCAAAAACTTTACCGATTCCGCGAAGTATCCTGAAGTGACACTCCCTTCGTGCCCGAAGTTCTGGATACATCGGACAGCAATGCGCATAGCCCGTGCAGGGTCGGACTTCAGAAGCCGAGTGGCTCCAAGATTCCATCGATAGTTGGTCATACTCTCAGGCGATGACCGTTCGCTGCTGCCCTCAATAAAGCTTGGAGCATCCAAGACACGCTCAAGCTGATAAGACAGTTGCTCAGTTTCTTGAGGTGCCCCTTGCAGCCGAGCCACAAGTATCTCCAATGCGGCATCGGATGCACTGGTGTCGTGTAGGTTACTAAGCAACTCCAGAACTCCCTCGACAACATAAAGGGGCATTCGACTGACCGCGCCACCGTAAACGAACAATCGAAAGGAACGAGGGTCAATTTCGCCTTCGCACGCAAGGTCTAGCAAGGCCTTGGCAACCTTGGCATTCATTCCAGACCGCCATATCACCTGCAGTAGAGAGTTCCGAATCTCCTTAACTTGAAAAAGGTCAAATACTCGACGTTCCCATAGGTCTGGGTTTGCAGAATGCGTTGCATTGAGGTAGCCCCCAATAAAGTAATCAGAACGGCCATTTCCATTAGCAATCCAACCGTCGAGAATCATCGACCAAAGCCTCTGCTCGGTGTCAGCGGTGCCAAGCGCATGGCCAAAATGGAATCCGTTCTTGGCCTCTTCGCTGAGCAACCATTGGAACTCAGGCAACAGCAGCGTCGGAGTTGCGCACACCTCTAACACCAAGTTAACCAGTCCAGTCGCAGGTTCATCCGTGTAATTTCCGTCGGCGTCGAATTCATCTTCGAGTAACTTCATCCCAGCATAGCGCCGCAACTTGCTGGAGAATGAAGTTTCGGTCAGTTCAAATTTCAACTGCTCCAGCGCCAATCTCACCTCGGGTGAAAGTGTCTTTCCCTCATAGTGAAGAATGGCGATGACGCTTTCAATAGCTTCGGCTCTCAAACTTCCCATTCCAGAAATACGGCGAAGTATCACCACGAGCTTTGAGGAAAGCATCGGGATTAGCATCAGACTTCGAACGTGATGAAGTATGGCGCGGGCAGCTTCGTCTGCCTCGTTTGAGGGTAAGAAATCGAGGCTTTCTTCAAGCAGCGCGACATGAGCCCCGTACGCATCGTAGATATCGTCATACGTGACTGGCATCCATCGGCTCGGCAAACGTACTAATCCCAACGTCTCCTCAATTTCCATGCGGCTGAGATAGGGGCTGAGACTCTCCCGCAAAGCTCGAATCGCTAGTTGCCGTCTCGGAGCCAATGGGTCTTTCAGCAAATCCCGCAAATACGAAATCTTGTCGATTGGTGGCATTTCAGACGCCGCAATCTTCCCGTGTCCGAGACCAAACATTGACACAAACACTCCGGTAGCGTTATTCGACCAACTCTCGTTTTCGGATTCGGCAAGCAGCAGAAGGCAACTAGTCGCCTCGAAAAACGTCTCTGAAGGTACAGCCAGCTGTTCAAGTCCGTGTATGACTGAGCGACGACCTTCTCCTGAAAACTCTTTTCTGCGTTCAACCGTTTCCGCTTCCAAGGCAAGCTTGAGTCGGCGCAGGGCTGCCTTGGGTTTAGCCTGCGCTACCGCGAAAAAAAGATGTGGGCCATTAAGCGATGAAAATCCCAAAAGTGTCGCGAAGGGCCCCCCGTTTCCTAACAATTCCTCAACCACACCGCTTGCGACCTTGGACTCTCGTGCATACGCCAGCATCGCATCAAAGTGGTCGAGCATGCGGTCGGCTAGTGAGTCACGAACTGCAACGATGCTGACCGACTTTCCATAAGATTCGCACCAACCCTTCCACATTGCTACGTGAAGCAGTTTCGGAGTGATGAAAAGCGTTCGCTGCCCCTGAAGCACGCGCTTCCTTCGGAGGGCTTCAACAGAACCTAACATCCTCAGAGTAGACATAGTCGGGTCTAGCAACTTAAGTACGCTCAAAACCGTGCCCTGCGTGTTACTCCCGTCAGACGTATCCCAGCCGAGTTGACGAAATAGTGCGAGGGTCCGCATTATTGCCAATTTCTCTCGCCCCTCCGTCGATAGCGGCTTGTCCGGGGAGCAGACAATTAGGTCCCAGAACCCATCTAGGTGGGCTAGATACTGCGAATGCTGGAGCTCCGGATTCGCTGCAATGTAGGCGCCAAGTCTATGCGCTGCTCTTGGCGAGCCCTCACACAAACCTGCCAGCCAGTCGGCAGTTTCGTCAGGGATGCCATAGCTCTTAAAAATTTCGGAAATCGTTGGTCGGGTGAGTGGCGCAACTTCTACAACGTCCACTTCGGTGTGGGAACTGCTCGGCTCTGCCTCATTATTCGCAGTAACCAAGAGCATATTCGTCGCCCTTCGTTTGAACCGGCTTGCCAGCAAGCTCGCAGTCTCCAAATCGCACTCGTCGGCGAACAGTACGATAGTCGTGTCCTTTGACATTTCGACCAGCGCCTGTAGCGGAGCGCTACCGTCAAGGTCTTCCGGGGCGCGACAGTACAGCACGCACCCTTCTAGCCTCGAAGCGCTAAGGGCGCGAAATATGAGGTGAGTCTTGCCAGCGCCTGCATCGCCGAGAACGCGAACATGTCGAAACTTTCCTAAAGTATTGACGACACTCGTCAACTCCCCAGTCACTCTATCGAGCTCTTCAGTCGGCTTATATGCATCGACTTCGAGGCCGCACGATTCACCGAGAAATTCGATGGCATTGAGCAAAGCGTCATCGTTCCCGCCTAGTCGGTTCAATCGTAGCGCGATACCAGGTGCCAATGTCTTTATCGCCGTGCACAGTTGGTTGGCTCGGATGATTCGCACGTTGATTTTGCTGAACGCTGGGTCGATACGCGTCATGTATGCGACTATTTGAGATACGCCGTGGTCGTCACTCTTCCCAACAACTTCGGAGCCGAAAAGCACCACAACAAACGTCCCGCCTCTTTCGAAGCAGCTCAGCACTCGGGGTTGAAGATGCTCACGTTTTGGTTTGGTTGTACTTGCGTTTTTTGGTCGGAGCAGAAGTGACTTGATGTCGCTTGGAGTTGACGCAGAAAATGCGCCGGTCTTGATTTGATACCGCGTGGTACCAGAAGCAATCAGACCAGCCGGAAGTGACACCCCTGCCAGTGATTCAACCTCGGCGTCGATTCCGCCATCTGCGACGTTGATGGCTGCAGGTACGTTGATAGATGTGGTCGGGCGGCCAGTCTTGCATGCCTCGATTACTAGTAACTGTCGAAACAGCTCTACGGCTCTGGCGGGGTCAATTTGAAGTAGGTCACCGGTCTTTACGTCAAACGGTCCGGAAAGCTCTGTTGGAAGCGTCATGCCAATCCTTCACTTGAATCATGCAGTTTGCCATATGGTGAAGTGCCAAATTGTTGGTAACAACTTTTCAATCAGCCTAGCCTGCAGCGCCGCCGACCAAGTGCATCAGTCTAAGTGGCCCGAGACATGACCGCTTTGGGGCCAGGAGCAGACGTTCGAGTGAGCGCCAGAGCGCAGGCCTTGGATGCACCCTCCGGTCGTTCAACTCCTGCAACCAAAAGAGGCCAGGCACTTAGCGTAGGCGCATGACCCGGTGTCCTTGTCGGTGCAATCCTGGACCTAACGCGTGTGCTTCTGCTCGCCATTCGTCATGGGGGCGGTTGTTGGCCAAGATACCAGGACTCAGGAATTAGCCGCTCGCTCCCTCGGAATTCTGGGAGCACCTGCACATTTTCCAGGCCCTGGAATGCGTCTGCGTTCACATGCTCGAAGACAATCATTTGGAATTCATGTGCGTGCACGTCTCGCATCTCTTTGACAAATCCATCAAGAAGCTCGAACGCAACTCGGACCAGTTCGCCGTCCTCGCTTTTGAGTTGAACACCATCCATTGGGACTTCTGATGGATAGTAGGGGCGACTAGGTTGGTCGATAATAAGAAACGCTGGGATGAACGGCGACTTCTCGACCAGTGCAACGGCATGCAGTGATAAGAAATGGAGCAAGTGCATGAACATGTGGTTCGAACTGCTCCCCACGTTCTCAATTACGCTCGATAAAGGTTTGCGAAGCCGCAACCGCTTCTCGTTGTAGACGAATTCGGGATGCCAAGTGGCGTAGTTGTAGAGGGCATCCCCGGTCTGCTTAAGCAATGTTGCGGCAATTTCATTGATAAGCGACAGTACAGCGTTGCGTTTAGTCTGCACGTCTTCGACACTTATGTCGTCAATCTGGGACTGGAGCGAGCCGACAAGATTGCTTTGCGGTTCAGTATTTTCGGGAGCCGTGGGGAAAAGAGTTTCAAGCCGACCGAGCGTTTCGCCAACAAAGAGCCATTTTTGCTTTTCGGTCTCAAAGGATTCTGGTGCGGCGGGTAATGCCTTCTGCTGCTCAACCAGTTTGGCCCGCTCGTTTAAGAGCTTATTTTGAATTGAGCGCACCTGTACTTCAACAGGTGAATTTTTTTGAGTCACTTTTTTAACTGCAGCCAGGTCTGACCTGATGCTGGCAATTAAGCTATCAAAGATGGATGATTTGACAACGTATTCTGATTGAGCAAGGATTTCCGTTATGGGTATCAGGCTGTCATAAGTTTCGGCGCTCTGGCTTTTATATCGCTTGACCTCCGAAGACAGAAGACGCAATTTGCGCAGCCGTCGGTCTAAGTCAAAAATCGCCGCACTGACTTGGGAGTGCTGGTGAACGGCGTCTCCATTGTCTGATGTACGAGCTTCCTGCAAAGATGCCTTGAGCGTTTCCGAGGAGAGCTTCCGTTCATCTATAGCTGGCAAGCCAAACGCTGCTGCGTGTGCCGCTAGCTGCCTGAGTTCGCCATCAAAGTCACTGCGCCCCCTTTCTATACGATTTGAACGGCGTTCCTCTTTGACAAGCTCCCGCTCAAGCTTCTCTTTTTTCTCTCTGTTGGCAATGTTCTGCAACGTGTCGATGCCCATTGCCAAGTCAAAAATGCGAGGCAATGCCTCACGGTATCGGTCCTCATTTTGCTTGTCGAAGTAGGTCTCGCGACTCGTAATGATGTCTTCCGACACAGTATTGAAAAGAAAGAAGTATCTGAAGGAGACTTTGGAGCCAGACCTGAGTGCCCCGCCACCATAAGCAAGTCGAACTGCCTCATCAATTTTGAACTCTGCTTCAAGTATTAGCTTGAGCTCTTCAATTGCGATGTTTGATGTTGGTTGGTCAGGGATGTTTCCGACAGATGAGAAATAGACCTCTTTAGAAACTGTATTGCCATTTGGGCTTTGCCGAGCGACGGTGTAGTTCTTTTCGTTTATAGCAAAGGTAAGTCCGTACCACGACGTGTTGTCGTTGATGATGTCGAGCGGAATTTTGTGAGTGCTGCCCAGGAAGCAGTAATCCAAGATGTCTAGGATGGCACTCTTGCCTCGGTGGCTCCCGCCCGTCAGGACGTTGACTTTTCCGCGTTTGAAGTGAAGCTGCCGCTTTTCGTTGCGATGGGACCAAAGAGTAATCGTATCAATCGCGAATTTCAAAGCTCAATCCTCAGATTTAAGTAAAGCTCGTCCTCGGGGGATGCGAGCAAAGCTGCGATATTCTGGGCGGCCTTCTTTATCCGAGTTGCACGGTCACCTATCGCGGCTGAAAATGTTAGGGCTTTTGTCAGTACGAGTTCGCCGTTAAATGCTATGTACTTTGCTTCTGCAAGCAGCTGGATAGCGTTTAGAGTGGGCGTCAGACCAGCCAAGAACCTGGAATTGAAATTGAGGAATAAGTCAGGGCGCGTACTGGTCAAAGCTGACACTTCGCGCGCGCGTACGTTCTGTTTTCCCAGGTGCCGCACAGTTGAATCGTGCATGATGATTGGCATGACCAGTAGCGCTTTAGCCACCGATAAGGTTTGAGTCTCCCCGAGGATGGCCATAAGCCCGGTGGCGCAGATGGCAAAGTTGTTGAAATTAGACCCTTCGTCATCGGACGGGTGCTCGCGCCCGTTATTAATGTCCTCAAACCCAGTCATTTGGTCTCCCAATCTTTATGCCATCCAATTCTTCCAATGTCGGAGAGATGGTGGATTTCACCGTTGCTGTGCTGGGTAGACAATACATCGTCGCACAATGGAAATGTTGTCCCCAACATTTCTTTAAGAATGCCACGTCCAATCTTTTCTATGTCTTTGGCTTCACAGTCAATGAAATCTCCACGAAATTTCCCCTGCCACAGAGTTCTCACACCGTTGTGGAGGGCGGATATGTCTTTGCTGGTAATCTCGCCAGTCTTGTCCCAGTGGTCTAGATGCATTGCTAGCTGAAGCTTCTGTATCGTCAAGTCCGCAGCAATCTCGATGTCACCTGTATTCAAGTATTTAACTTCCATCAATCGTTTGATAAAGACTTGAGCAAAAAGGTCGTCAGGCATCGAAGGTGAGAAAGATTTGACAGTCAGCTTAGTGCTTCTTGCGTCGTTGAAATGCTTCCTAAACTTGGTGTGAAAGTCCTCAAATGAAAGAATGACTGCTTTCCCGTTTTTGACCTGCTGGAATATGTGCTCCCGCAAATTCGAGTCTATCGCGGCCAGAACATCAGGGACCTTCGACTTCTCTATGTGAAATTCTTGAACTGCTTGTTGTACTAAGCCAATAATGTCGGTGACATCCAGTTCGAATTTAATAGAGAGCAGGAAGTTTTCTAAAACTGATGGCTTTAAAGATAAAACTTTGTTGATGTAATCTTTGATGTTCTCATCGGTGGTCGATTGCTCAGCCGCCTCCAATTCGAGCTTCGCGTCATTGGCAGCAATTGAGTGTGCTTGCAGCTTACTAATAGCTTCGAATATTGTGTTGGAGCCGCTGTGTTTTTTGTTTGCGACGAGATGAAATTCAGATTGACGTGTGAACTCAAGCTGTTTTTGCACTTGTTCGCGTCCCGCTGCCTTGTCTGTGATGACCATCGCCCAGTTGTAGAAGGTTTTCCACATGTCTTTGTCCAGCTTCGTAAGTGCTACGGGCTGACCGTCCGCCGCAACTTGGGTCGTGTGTTTTAGCTGGTAGAAAATGTTTCGGTTTTGGTCGAGTTCGGTGTGAACGTCGTCTTTGACTTCAAATCCAACTGACTGACCGACCTTAAGATTAAGAACTTGAAGCAAAAAATAATAGTATTGGTAATCGAAGCCAATACTCTTATCTGCCGCGTTCGTCTTGTCAGCGTGAGTTGCAGTCGAAGCCATATTCAAAGTCGGATATTTGGTACGGTTACCAATTCGCACGTCGATGCGACGGCTATGGGCTTGAACACGAGTTCGTAACAATGATAATACTGTGGGTGAACGCTGTGCTCGGTCATTCGGGCTGTGCGTTTATACAGGTCGCGCAGTGCAAGAGGCTTTGGAGTGGTCAAGGCGGGTTTCCGTGTGGAGAGTTCTCGTCAGCGTCGCTGGCCCCTTTAAGGTTGGGGCAGAATGTGCGCTAGGGGCGCATTGCCGTCGCTTCAGCTATTTTCCTGAACGTCTCCAATCATCCTAGAGCGTTTTCGACCACTTGCATCGCGGTATTGGACGCAAGACATCGTTTCTTCAGGCCCACGACATGTGCAGGACGGCCCATGCAACCGCTTGGCACAGTTGAACACCCATCTTTTTTGCGGGAGCGCGAACCTTTGTGAGGAAATGACTACCCTGCTGATTCCTTCTCAGTGGGACTCCTATGTCGCCAACCAGGAGTCAGGAAATTTGACATTTCGATGCTTTGGGTATACTGTACATACAACCAGTATCAAGATGAATCCCAATGCCAGCCTCGCTCCAGCGAATAGTCAATGCCCAACCCCCTCTCGGGGACGGTGCGGCGCAACCATTCGATAGCGGGCATCTTCCGAGCAGTATTTCACAGGCTATCTGGCGTGGAAACGAGGTTGGCCAAGCAACCGAAGCGGTCGTAGGGACTGGGTTTCCAGCGCTGGATGCTCAACTGCCTGGCGGCGGGTGGCCATGCAACTCGCTGACCGAACTTCTGCAACCACAGCCGTCATCATGCGAATGGAGGCTGCTCGCCCCTGCGCTGGCGGGGTTGGTGTCCAATGGGGGGCAAATCTTGCTTGTAGGCCCGCCTAAGCGACCCCATGCACCTGGTTTGGCGAAACTGGGCATCACCGAAAAGCATCTAGTGTGGATTGCGGCTGACACTCCTGCCGAGCGCTTGTGGACCACCGAACAACTTGTCAAAGCAAATCCTAAGGGAGGCGCAATTCTGGCTTGGCTGCCCCAAGCTCGGTCGGAGCAAATCCGCAGGCTGCAGGTCCATGCTCAGTCGTGCGATTGCCCTGTCTTTCTGTTCAGACCAGAGGCGGCCCAACTTGACGCGTCACCGGCCCCGTTGCGGGTCTTGACTACTCTTGGGCCGGATTGGGAACTTCGTGTTCAGATTCTGAAACGAAAAGGCGCATTAATGGAACGCGCTATCGCGCTGCAATCTATCCCCGGAACGCTCGAAAGCGTGTTCACACCGCGGCTGATGCATCCCAGTCAGTTGATTGCAAAAACGGAGGCCACCCATGTCATCACACTGGGCAGCGCTGCTACTCGACGCAGGCTCCGACAGCTCTCTGCCCATTGACCCCCTTGGCGTTGCCATATGGGCTCTTCAGTTCACGCCTCGCGTTGTACAGAAGAACCAAATGGTATTGCTGGAGGTCGAGCAGAGCCTGAGACTCTTCGGAGGCGAGGACCATCTGCATCATCTCGTGGAGACTGGTGCTGAAGAGCTTGGCGTATCACGGCTAGCTTGGGCGCCCACGAGTCTTGCAGCGCTGGCCTGTGCGCGCGTTGGCAATCGGAATGGTTTTGGCGGGCCGTTGAACAAGGTTCTGGACCCAATGCCTTACGAATGCCTGGATGCAGTAAATGTCCACGGCGCCACATTGGCTCGGCTCGGTTGCAGGACTCTTGCGGATGTGCGCAAGCTTCCGCGCGGCGGTATCAGTCGGCGTTTTGATAGCCAGTTGCTACTCGCGCTCGACCAAGCCTACGGCCTCCGTCCGGAAGGCTATACCTGGGTGACCTTGCCAGAAACGTTCTCCGCAAAGTTGGAATTACCGGGTCGGGTGGACACAGCCACGGGCTTAATGTTTGGAGCCCGTCGGCTGTTGCTACAAATGGGCGGATGGCTAGCAGCCCGGCAATGCGGGGTAACGGCATTCACACTGCATTGGTTTCATGACACGATGCGTTCGAAGGACGCTGGGGACGGTGGCGAGATTATTGTGCGTACCGCCCAGCCTACTCAAAACGTAGAGCACTTGTCCAGGCTGCTCAGCGAAAATCTTGCGAAAGTGACTTTGAAGGCACCCGCGGGAGACTTGCGATTGAGTGCCCTCGATGTCACTCCCTTCATCGAGGAGAGTCGCTCTCTGCTGCCTGATGACCGCGCGACAGGTGAAGCGCTAGACCTGGTGCTTGAACGCATTGAGGCTCGGCTCGGTAAGAAGCGTGTCCTGCGACCCGTGCTGACGGAAGACACCCGCATGGAGTGGATGAACCACTGGCAACCGATGAATGCCAAACGGCACACAACCAAAGTGCGACAGGTTCCGGGACCCCAACCAACTTGGATTCTTAAAACACCCTTGGAGCTTGATGTCAAAGACGAGCGCCCGCTGTATCAAGGGCCCCTGCAATTGCTCCTCGGTCCAGAGCGTGTCGAGGGGGGATGGTGGCACCGTGTAGAAGACAGCGATGGTGGTCAACGCAGCTTGAACGTTGCTCGCGACTACTGGGTGGCACTGAGTCAGCATGCCGGTGCGCTGTGGATTTTCCAGCAACGCTTGCCGAAGGACGCGGGAGCGTCCTGGTACTTACACGGACTCTTTGCGTGAAGCTGCATCATGTCCGTGTTGCCCCAGTACGCCGAACTTCGGTGTCTTTCCAACTTCTCCTTTCTTAGGGGCGCCAGCAAGCCAGAAGAACTGGTGCTTCGGGCAAAGGAGTTGGGGTACGCTGCACTTGCTCTGGCAGATGAATGCACGATGGCCGGCATCGTACGAGCGCATGTGCAGGCAAAGGAGTGCGGCCTCAAGCTCCTGGTCGGCTCCCAATTCAAGGTAAGTTGCAAGCATCCTTTCGACCTTGTCGTTCTGTCATGCAATCTAAACGGCTACGGCAACCTCTGTGAGTTCATAACACGCCTACGTAGAGCAACTGAAACCAAGGGAACCTACAAGTTGCCGCTAGAAGACATCCAAGGAGCCGACTTGACAGACTGCCTGGTAGTCGTGGCGCCTGACCGGGGCAATAGCCTGGAGCAACTGTTGGAAATCGGCCGATGGACTCTGCAGCAGTTCATTGGTCGGTGTTGGCTTGGTGTTGAGCAACTTCGCACGCTTGATGACGAAATTTGGCTTCACAAACTACGTCAAGTCAGTGGAGCGACTGCGATTGAGTTGGTAGCAATCGGTGACGTTCATATGCATGCTCGTTCACGCAAGCCATTGCAAGATGTCCTCACCGCAATTCGCCTATGCAAGCCCCTCACTGAATGCGGCTTGGACCTGCAGCAAAACGCTGAAAGGCATCTACGCACACGACTGCGGTTGGCGCAAGCATTTCCCCCTGAATTGATGGCAGAGACACTCCTGGTTGCTGATAGATGCGACTTCTCGCTTGATGAGTTGAAGTACCAGTATCCGCAGGAGGTCGTACCGGCTGGGGAGAGTCCCGAGTCATATCTGCGCAGGGTTACCTATGAAGGTGCGGGCCGGCGTTGGCCGGATGGAATGTCTGCGAAGGTTCAGCATCAAATTGAACACGAACTTGCCTTGATTTGTGAGCTGAAGTACGAGCAGTACTTCCTGACCGTGTATGACATCGTCGCCTTTGCTCGGTCTCGCCACATCCTCTGCCAAGGCCGTGGCTCCGCTGCAAACAGTGCTGTTTGCTATTGCCTTGGCGTGACGGAGGTTGACCCTGCTCGTATGTCCGTCCTGTTTGAACGTTTCATCAGCAAGGAACGCAACGAACCGCCAGACATTGACGTCGACTTTGAACATGAGCGGCGGGAAGAGGTTATCCAATATTTGTATCAAAAGTATGGGCGTGACCGCGCTGCTCTGACCGGCGTCGTGATTTCCTACCGGCCTAAGTCAGCAATTCGCGACGTAGGTAAAGCGCTGGGCTTTGACCTGGAACTTCTGGAAAGATTGGCGAAATCCCATAGCCACTGGGATGGACGTGAGGTTAAGACCGAGCGCTTAGAGGAACTGGGGCTTTCGATGGACGACCTAGGCGTTCAACAGCTTATGAGCATCACTCGGCAGTTGATGACATTCCCTCGCCACCTTTCGCAGCATCCAGGCGGCTTTGTCTTGACCCGAGGGCCTTTGTCGCGAATGGTTCCGATTGAGGCTGCATCGATGGAAGACCGCACGGTTATCGAATGGGACAAAGATGACCTTGACGCCATGGGCCTGCTGAAAGTCGACGTGCTGGCGTTGGGCATGCTCACTGCCATCCGCAAATCGCTTGAGTTTGTGAGCTTGAGACGTGGTTTCCAGTTTCAGATGCAGGACATCCCCCCGGAAGACCCAGACACCTACGAAATGATTTGTAAAGCGGACACTGTTGGCGTCTTTCAAATCGAGTCCAGAGCCCAAATGAGCATGCTCCCTCGACTGCAACCCAGGTGTTTTTATGACTTAGTCATCGAAGTGGCAATCGTTAGACCCGGCCCAATTCAGGGAGGAATGGTGCATCCATATCTCAATCGCCGCCAAGGTAAGGAAGCGGTCTCTTACCCAAGCGCGGCACTTGAAGAGGCACTCTCACGAACTTTAGGTGTACCAGTCTTTCAAGAGCAAGTAATGCAAATCGCGATGCTAGCTGCTGGCTTCACCGCTGGAGAAGCAGATGGACTTCGTAGGTCGATGGCAGCTTGGAAGCGTAAAGGCGGGCTTGAAAAGTACTACTCAAAGATAGTTGATGGAATGACCTCAAGGGGTTACGAGAAGGCCTTCGCAGAGCAAATATTCGAACAAATCAAAGGTTTTTCGGAATACGGGTTCCCAGAGTCCCATGCAGCCTCGTTCGCACTCCTGGTCTACGCGAGCTGCTGGCTCAAGCACGCTGAGCCGGCAGCCTTCCTTGCCGCGATGTTGAATTCTCAGCCGTTAGGGTTCTACTCACCAAACCAATTGGTCCAAGACGCGAAGCGACATGGCGTCGAAGTCAGAGCGGTCGACGTCATGTTCAGCGACGTAGATGCCACGCTGGAGGACTTGCCACACGAACCGGCGGTACGGCTCGGATTGCGATTGATTTCTGGCCTCAAAAGTACCTCTGCGCAACGCATTGTCGAAGCGCGGACGGAAAAACCATTCGACGGAGCGGAAGACTTGTCAAGACGCGCAAATCTTGAACAACATGAAATGAAGCTTTTAGCCGGCGCAGATGCCTTAGCCAGTTTGTCGGGACATCGCAGGCAGCAAGTATGGGATGCGGCAGCGCTCCATGCCCCCCCCGAATTGTTGCGCGATGCTCCGGTCGAGGAAGACATCCTTGAACTGCCGGAAGCCCCGGAAGGGGAAGAGATAGTCTTTGATTACTCGTCGTTAGGGCTCACTTTGCGAAGGCACCCTATGGCACTTTTGCGAGACCGATTAAAGACAAAGCGCTTTTTGTCCTCAGGGGAGTTGCGAGACCTCCCGGATGGTCGCCTGGTGAAAACATGCGGCATCGTGACAGTCAGACAGCAACCTGAAACAGCAAAGGGGGTCGTCTTTGTGTCGCTAGAGGACGAAGACGGGTCAGTGCAAGTAATCGTCTGGAAGTCGCTACGTGAACAGCAACGCGCCGAGTTGCTAAGTTCCAAATTGCTGGGGGTCTATGGAACTTGGCAGCGAGAAGGTGAAGTTCGAAACTTGATAGCAAGGCGCTTGGTCGACTTGACTCATTTGCTTGGTAGATTGGCCGCCCCCAGTCGCGACTTCCATTGATGCCTGAATCAACGGTAGCCGCACTTGGCGAAGCCTACCGAAGGGCCCCCGTCCACATCAGAAGTTAAGCCATCCAGAGTTCAACGTGGTTGCTGTAGTGGCAGGCCTCTGTCTCCGTGATAAACCTGGCTTGCCAAAGGCGACTGCAATGCGGACCGAAGAGAGACCGAGCGATAGCCTGGCTCAACTCGTTCAATCGCGCTCCTGCTGGACTCCGGCATCAGCTCTAGCAGTCGATGTCGGAACCTGCGACGAATGCTTGCGTCCGAGGACGGATTCACCAACGGGCTACCTTCCAGTTCACTACGAAACCGATGGGCGGCAGTTGGCCACGCAATTGCCGAGCATAGAAGGTCAACCATCTGAAGCGGCGCGTGCACTTCGGAGTTTCCAAAGGTTGGCAGATGGAGAAGTCGGGGTAGCTGGTCGCCGGCAGGACCAAGCTTTGCATCCATCAGTTCGGTGCTTACCTTTCCGTTGAGCTTGGACTCTCGGAAGTCGGCGATTGCAGTCCCGTGCGTCTGCATTGTCACCAGAGTCTCATGAAAAGCCCGGACCACTTCAAGCATGCCGTGTCCATACACCTCTTTGCCGTCAAACACTTGGCCAGGCTGTTTGAGTATCACAGTCCCAAACATTCTGGCGCGGTGCGTCTTGAGAAGTGAGAGCAAGGAATCCAGCAGAGGGAGTTCCTTCAGTTCAGCCGCAATCGCGTCACTCCGGACAGACCTCCGCACGGTGGCGCCCTTTATCAGTTCCCCTTGCAGGTCAGCGCAAATCTCGTTCGGCCGAGACTGACCATGGTGATAGCGCTGGGTCAATCGCGCGAATTGCCTGGTGACAGCGGAAATCGCTTCCGTGTCCAGGGCGATGCCGGCAATCACCAGCATTGGTTGAATTGGTGAGGCTATTGTTGGAAGTTGTCCCGGGCATCCGGACTCATCGATAAAGCAGGTAAGCATGTTGGGTCGCCGTTTCGTTGCAAGCCACGCGTCAACACGTCCGGTGGTGAGTTGCCTAGGCCTGATAACTCAAGAACCTATGCTGCTGGCGCCTAAAAACGACTTGCGACTACCGGAGTGACTCTCGGCGGCCATGACTGTGTTGAGTCATGGACCAGATTGTGCCAACGACTATTCGGACGGTCAAATTTTTCAATAGCCCATCCGACTGAATCGGTCATTGCCTGCAGCAGAACGCGAGAGAGCCAACGACGGAAGTGGCGTTGCACACGGTTTGGGAAAAAAGGTTTGGCGAAGCAGGGGAACCTGATTTCACGGCAATTTGTTGACTTGACACAACAGTCAAAAAAAACATTTCGCACATACAAAAGCCTAAAGCATCGGTGATATTTCTAAAGCGAAAAATTTATCGGTGTTTAGTCGACTGAGAAGACTAGTCAATGCTCTCTTTAGAAAAAGTCGACCTTCAGAAGCACTTTTCTACCGCTGAGAAAAAAGCATGAACTCAAACAAATGCTGCGTGTACTTTCAAACGACACAGCTAGTTGACTGCGCTATGACAACGCGATTTTAGGTGCTCACTTTTGTTTAGAAAGGCAGGGACTTGCGGCACTGCAGCCACAAAAATACATTTGAAGCATGGAGCACACGACATGACATCAAGCAGCCAAAACCCACTCATCAAATTGGAAGACCTACGCGCATATTCCCAGAAGTGTACGCCGTCGCAGGTCATTGCAACGTGGACGACCTTCGTCGGTTTGAATATCAACACATATCGGCAGGATATTGAAATCGTCCGCAAGGAGGGCACTGCGGCTCTAGCTCGGTCGCTTCCAATCGCGTTGAGAGATACCGGTCAGTCGGGTGTTGTCGCCAAATTTTTGCTAGGTCTGTACAACGGCTCTCGATTTCCTTTCGACATGACTGAGCTGCGACGACTTGACCACGAGCTGCTCTTAGATTGCGTCAGCGTGCTGTCGATGGACTGCTACCGGGAAAAAGAGGTCCACGAATACTTTGAGAACGGACAAGACACTTTTGAGCAGATGGCCGATGACAGGGGTCTCAATGCAGCAAAGTAGAAACCAGAATCACCTCAACGCCTAACCCATCCACATTTACTGTGTCTTTTTACCTATTTTGGCCCGATGAAGTGGAAATGAAGGACGCTGGCTTCGAGTCAGTCGCCCATGTGCCGTGCGTATTCAATGGCCTGTGGCAGTACCAAGTCGAGGCCTCGCTATATCTGCGACAAAGGGCATTGCTTGAAACCTTTGTCACTGATGTCTCACAGGTGAAATTCCAGGCGCCGCGCTATCCAACTTCAAAATCCCTTGAGACGTTTGGTTCCGCCATTACCAACTTCTTGGAGTGGTGCGAGGCAAGCGCACTTAAGTGGCAAGACCTGGAGTTCACCGAGGGAATCATCAAAGGGTATCAAACTCGCATGCTGGACGGGACATGGTCGGAACGGAACAAAAGTCTTGCGGCAAGTACAGTCAACGGGCGGGTCGGAGAGGCGTGCAATTTTCTCAGGTGGGCTGCGAGTCGAGGACTTCGAGGCCCGTTTGCGGTGATTTCTTCCAGCCGAGCCATCAGTTCGGACTCTAAGAGTTCAGCAATTGGGCATCGACCCAAGCTTGTTGAGCAACGAGCTGGCATGGTTCGCCCAGACCCAAAAACGTTGAGGATGCCAACGGACAGTGAGGTTGCAGCGTGGCATCAGTCAGTGCAAATTGAATACGGCTTCAGCAAGGCATTGGCTTGTGAGTTGGTTGTGAAAACAGCACTTCGCAGAGAAGAGGTTGTCCAGTGGCGGGTGGACACGTTGCCCTTGGAGAGAGCGCATTGGAACGTTGTCGGAGACTACGTCACTGTCGAGGTCAAATGCGGTACGAAAGGTCAGAAACATAGAGACAGTACGCGCGAGCTGGTAGGACCGTCTCGATTCATTACTGTCCCACTTGAACTTGCTGAACGTATCGCTGAGTACCGCGAGCTCAAACGGCCTGGATTGCTTGCCAAGTTTGCAAGGGCGGCCCCAACCCTGCAAGAACGTAGGGCTCGTATGAGTAAGCCGTCCAGAAGACTGTTCCTTTCTGACTTTGATGGGCGACCGATTTCTGCCTGGTGTCTCTATCAGGCTTGGACGCAGGTCTCACGATTGCCGTTTCCAGGTTGGTCCCCTCACCCAGGCCGACATTACTGGGCCTGCAAATGGATGCTCAACGCTGTGAGAAAGCGATTTGACTTGCTACAGCGGGGGAAAGAATCTGAATGGACTAGCCGTGACATAACTGCGACAGCGAACGATGTGCTGATGCTTGAGGTCAAGCCACAACTGGGTCATCTCAGCGAAAAGACCTCCCTCCAATACCTTACCTGGCTTCAGAACACGATGAGGCTGACAGAAGTGAGTGATGCCTACGCAGCGTCATTGGATTCAGTGGCCCGCACCACTATTGACGGGTGAGTCTTGTGGCCGAGCCGACACAAAAGCGACGCAAAGATTGGGGTGTAAAGGCGCACAGAAACGCGCGACCAAGGGCGCCCGACAACATTCTGAAATTCAGGACAACTCATCGTAGAAATCCGGCAAACGTTGACCTAACTGAGTTTGAGATTGGTATGCAGGGTCCTCGGGTAGGTGGAAATCGAAAATGGAACGGGAGCTTCAATGGACGACCAACTCTGATTGTAGAGTTAGCGCCGTTCATAAGAATCAACTACGGAAAATCTTCGGTCCACGCCGTTCGCACATTGATGAACTCCCTTAGGATTTGGTGGCGGCTGCTCGATAAATACCATGACATTGCGCCAATAGATTCGGTGGGGGATTTGGGAGATTTCCACGGTGCAATGCAAATGCGGGATGGCGTTTCCGGTGATAACGCGAGTCTATTTCTGAGGCTTGCGAATGCTGCGCGGGGAGAACGAGGACTTAGTCCACTGGTGTGGGTAAAGAATCAAAGAAAGACTTCGATATTGGATGTTCCAGAAGAAGAAGACGTTCGCGCGCTCTACAGGACATTAAAGAGAAGGGTTTTCGCAACCATTGACCGATGGCGTGCCTTTGACGCACTTGCTTCTGATGGGAAAGACTGGTCCGAATGCATGAAATCACGTCCGCAAAGCCTGAAATGGACGTTGGTGGATGCCTTTGCAACATACAAAGGAATTTCCAACAAGATGAAGCACCCTTGCCCGTCAAGGCGAGCTTGTTTATCCCATCTGGGCTTGAAATCGATGGGTTCAAAATTTTTCGCCCATTACGAAGATATTGTTTTCGGGCTATATCCGTCGAGAAGCGACGTCCAAAATGTTTTGATAATGATTCTCCTGCGAGCAGGTTGGAACGGGGAGACCGCGGTCGCAATTGATGGTCTAAATTTGAAATCGACTGTTCGGGGCCACCCAACCTCAAAAGCGCACAACTTGTTGTATTCAAACAAGGATAGAGGAAACACTGAGCAAGTCGCACATGGGCAAAAGCGTTCCGACTTATCCCCGGCAAATCTAGTTGAGTTGTTGGTGGGGCGTACCAAACCGCTCAGAGCCTTCTTCAGCAAGGAAATTGCCTTGTTGAGTAAACGGCTCGTCGAAATCGGTGCCGATGAGGATTCTCTTGACCGAATCTCTGCTCTGCGATTGCAACTGGCCTCAGCTTGGGTTTACATCCAGCGAGACGATAGCGAAATTTCCAGGCTTACCTCGCAAAATTACGCGCTTGGCCCAGACGGAAAAAAGTCAGCGATGCTTTGCTTAATTCAAGAGACGAATAGCTCAAACGATGGCGCTGTTGTGCCGGAAAGCATCACCCTGTCGGATTTTCGCGATGCCTTCATCTCATTTTCTTATCAATACAGCGGCTATTCTTGGCTGGAAACGCAATTGGCTGCGGGGCATACCAGCGTTGAATCACTAACGACCTATCTGCGAAAGCGGCGATGGAAGACGTATGGCGAGGGGCGCGTAGTTGCCTTTTTCGAATCATTCTGGACTGAAATTAAAACTCGTCGCATAGCGGACCCCGCTGTCTTGCGGGCCATGGCTGACCGCGGAGAGATATCAGATGAGCAACGAGTTCGCTGGATAAATCATAAAGACCGTACGCGAGTAGGCATGGGATGCAAAGATTTCACGCATCCCCCCAAAGACATTTCACCAGAGCACGTCGAGGGAGACGGATGCAGAGTTCAACGGTGCACTCTCTGTCGGCTCGGTGTCGTCTTTGACGACAGTGTTGACCATCTTGCAAGAAGACGCGCTGAGCTGGCATGGATTAAGCGTGAAATTCCGTTGAATAGCTGGTACCAATCATCCTTTCCGTTGGAGGTCGAGGCGACCGAACATGCGCTCAAAAATTTTGCCCCCGAGCTCGTACCGGAGCGACAAAGTTTTTGGGAAACGGAAATCCGTGAGGGACGACACGTGCCACTTAACATGGAGGGGGAATATGGGCCGAACGGCAAATCATGAAGTCTCCTCGATAAGTACACCTTTTCGGTTGGCGACTCTGCCAACTGTCAATGCTAAGGAGATTCAAAAGTTCAATAAGGTCGAACTTCTCGAATTGCAAGGTCGCCTCGGACTTGGGTCTGTCTGGGGGACTATTGAATTTCCCGCGTCCTGGATGCCCCCCGGTAACTGTTCCAAGCGCGGGGCTCGGGTTCTCGATTTGCGGCTTGCAAGCCAAAGGGAGTCAATTAGCGTAGAGGACGGTGAACTGGGAATACTGACCCTTACGCGATATGCTTTGCTTTGTTTTCTCGTGCCTGTTATTGGCCCTAGGGTTGGCGGGGTACTGCTAGCGCCAACCACCATATCGTCATGCATCCAACACCTGCGGCACATTGTGAAACTTGCGCTTCAGAAGCCGTGTGGAGCCCAGAACGGGGTGCTTTCGCGTTTTAACGTTGACGAACTTCAATTGCGCGGTCTTGGGACTAAGCGTTTAACCGAGCTCAATCGAATATTTCAATACGCCAATCGAGGGTATTGGTCTGATATTCCAGTCCTTAGTGCACCCGAGGCTCTTAATCATGCGAGCCGGGCCGCCCGAAGTGAAGCGGGCGGTGCCGGAATGGCTAAGGAGGTCGGAAAAGCACGGTCTGAACCTTTTTTGCCATTCTCTGACGAATTTTTGGGGGAATCTGGTTGGAGAATGGCCTGGATAGTTGAGCATCTTGGCCCGCTCCTTATCCCGTGTGCAGAAGGTTTGGCCGTTGTCTACAAAAATTTGAAGTCCAAGAGCAATAGCCTTCACGCACTCGAAAGTATGCGGTCGCGGGCTGCATCCCAGTTCCTGAGCTCCTACCCTTGGACAGATTCAAATGGTCACGTTGTAACTGAATTGCCATTTCAGGCCAGAATAACGCGCAATGGAAAGGGACCTGGATTCTGCTGGCCTCCAAGGAATCATGCTGAATTGAAGGGCTTGCTCGCACTGTTACAGACTGCGCACCTTTACATTGCTCTATTGAGTACGGGCGGACGAATCAGTGAGGTACTCTCGTTTCAGGAGGGTGATGTCGTTGAGTCGACTGATGGAACGGTAACAATAGCGGGGCGAACATATAAGCTCGTCACCATGCGTGGCGGTGAAAAGCGAGACTGGCCCCTTCCTGCACTTGGTGTTCTAGCCATTTATCAGCAGGAACGCTTGGCGGCTGTCTGTAGCGCAATAAATCTCCAGGGAAGTATCAACGAGCCTGGGCAAGAAGAAAAAACTCCTGCAAACGATGAATTCGAAGTCGACGAGGCGATAGCCAACCCGATATGGCTTCGAGTAGGCACTGGCAAACGAATTCTTGGCGACTACAACGAGATGCTGATTTCTGCATTTGACGTTCTCGGACTGACCGAGTTGTCGGATGGCATCAATCCCCACGCGCATCGATTTCGAAAAACAGTCGCCCGGTTGCTGGCTTTGGCATTGTCGGATGCGCCAAAAATCTTGATGGACTTATTTGGTCACAAGACGATTGAAATGACACTTCACTACATATTGACCGACCCTCTGATTCGCGCGGAGATGCAGGAGGTACTAAAAGCGCAAACCATCATGCTGGCAGTGGAGGCTATCGAGAATATTGACGATTACGGCGGGCCCGCCGCTGCAACAATTAAAGAGGCAGTTGAGAGTTCGAAAGTACGCGCCGGGAGCGAGTATGGAGCCAAGGACATCAATGACCTTGCCGAAACATTTACTTTGTCTGGAAAGTTTTGGACCCTCGTTAGACCAGGTGTTATCTGTACGAAGCTCCCACAACAAGCGGGGCCATGCAACAAACAGGTTGGATTGCCCGAACCCTCCCGATGTCGTTCGCATTGTGGTTTGCGACTTGAGCAGGCCGCCCTGCGAGACGACGTCGACCGCTCTATTGAACAGGCCTTTGGTTTCCTGAAGGAAGCGAAAAGCGCTGACAACGAGATTTCGGCGGAAATGTGGCGTGGGCAGGTATACGCAAATCTGGATAGGTTCCCTGGGCTAAGGAAAAAATGGGAAATCAAACTGGCGGAGCTTCAATCTTAATAACCGAACTCGCCAAAGCCATGAAGAAGCAAAAACCTCAACCACACCGCGCCCCCCAAGAGCTACTTGAGTCTGCTCATCAGAGAACCACGACCTTTGAGGCCAAGTTAACCAAGGCGATGAAGGATATTGAAGATGACATCGCGAAAAACGATGGCTTGTACCCGCTAAATGGGGGACGTCTCTCTGTGGCTGAAATTTGTCGGAGAGCCGGAGTTAAGAACAAATCTCTCGACGGAAAGAAGCACAAAACCACTACCAAGGTTACCGTCGAAGAATGGCATAAGATGGTCTTGGCAGGGGTCGTTCAAGGAAAGAAGAATGTCAGAAAGACAGTTACGGGTAGAGCGGAATCCTGGAAAGAAGCGCACAGGCAGGTCGCTCAGGCCCGGCATATTGACCAACTCAAACTTGAGGGCGCATTGGTGCGAAATCGCGTGTTGGAGACGGAGAACGCTGCGCTGAGAGCGCAACTGAGTAGTGCTAGCGAAGGACGAGTAGTTGGCCTACCAAAGCGAGAATAGACATTGCAAATGCCTATTACGGACTAAATGTGCAGTTCCGAAGTGGGGCATTGTGTTCTGGTACCTGTCCTAGGCTAGGCAAAGAACGGAAACCAGACAAAATGCCCGATATTCGCCGAGAGCTATATCACCTTGCGTATCCAGCTGCGACGAACAAGATTTGCATCTAATAGGGCCCAAACAAATCGCTGTCGGAGAGGATTGATGAAGTCCGGACATAACTGAGAGGCATTCGCCATGTTGAGTCGACTTGAGCCAAACGTTAAATCTTGGGAATATGGTCAGGAATTAACTCCACATTCGAAAGCCACACGGCGGATTCGCTGTCGCTGGGAGCGCGCCAGTCGCCCCTTGGTGACAATGAACCACCGCTACCCACTTTCGGTGAATTTGGAACGCAGGTACGCTTGAACTGGCTTCCCTTAAAAAACCTTGAAACAAATGTCCTAAGCGTCTGCTTTATCGTACTCAACTGATACTCCACGCGAGGTTCAGAGTCACCATCTGGCCAAGCACCTTTGTCACGCTCACCCCAAGCGGTAAAGGCCAAGAATGCAACTTTGGAGGGTGCAAAACCATAGCGCAACGTGTAGTACAAGTTGAAATCTTGCAAGTCGTATGAGCCCACCACTGCTTGGGTGTTTTGGACCTGTGCGTCTTCAGAGGTCATCGGAACTAGCTCTGGACTAATTTCGGTACCGAGTATGTCCAAAAGGATTTGCTGGCTGTCGTCGCCTATAAAGCCACTCTTCGCCACCCATCGAACAAGATGTCGGATGAGCGTTTTCGGAACACTCGCATTGACGTTGTAATGCGACATGTGGTCGCCAACTCCATAGGTACACCAACCTAGAGCCAACTCACTCAAATCACCAGTACCAACCACAATCGCCGAATGCATGTTTGCTAAACGAAACAAGTGACTTGTTCTCTCGCCAGCCTGGACATTCTCAAATGTCACGTCGTATTGCAGGGTACCGTTCGAAAACGGATGTCCGATATCTCTTAGCATTTGCTCGCAGCTTGCCTTGATATCGATTTCAGCGGCCGAACACCCCACCATGGCCATCAGTCGTCGCGCCTGAGTTAAGGTTCGATTGCCAGTTGCGAATCCCGGCATGGTGTATCCAAGAATATTCGTTCTTGGTAAACCCATCTGGTCCATCGCTCTTGCGCACACTAACAGAGCATGAGTGGAATCGAGTCCGCCAGATATTCCGAGAACAACCTTCGAAATCCCGCTCGATTTCAACCTCTGAACTAGGGCTTGAACTTGGATACTGTAGACCTCCTGGCAACGCTCACTTTGTCGGGACTGCTCTGCAGGAACGTAGGGGTAGCGCTCGACCTTTCGACTCAAGGGAAGCAATGCCTTCGTCGAAATACCAAACTCAAACTCCACTAATCTAAATTCCTTCAAATTGCCGCTGTGCTTCCGAACTGACTGCCCAAAGCTAGTTTGCCGCATCCGCTCGCGAGAAACCCTCTCAAGGTCCACGTCGGCCGTAATCAGAGCGCAATCAGTTGCAAATCGCTCGGATTCGGCAAGGAGCTCCCCATTTTCATAAATCAGAGCCTGACCGTCCCAGGCCATATCGGTAGTTGACTCCCCTACGCCAGCAGAGGAATACGCATACACAGCAAGGCATCGCGCGGACTGCTGACTAACCAGTTGATGGCGATACGATGCCTTTCCTACCGTCGCATTCGATGCCGATAGATTGAGTAGGACTGTAGCCCCAGCAAGCGCGGCAAACGATGAGGGCGGAATAGGTGTCCATACATCCTCACACAGCTCAACATGTGCCTTAAAGAGAGGCATGTCAGTGGCGGAGAAAATTAGCCCAGAACCAAATGGGACCGTCTGACCAAGGACAGCCACTTCAGTTGACAGGGCCTCATCTGCCGAATTGAACTGTCTAGCTTCATAGAATTCCCCGTAGTTTGGGAGAAACGTTTTTGGTACCAGCCCTAGTATTTTCCCTCGTTGCAGTACTGCGGCACAGTTGAACAATCGATGGTCGACACGTAAAGGCAACCCTACTACGGCCAGTATGGAAAAGTCCTTTGAAACATCCAGGATTCTGGACAGCGCCATCTCACATGCATCCAACAGCGGACGCTGGTGAAACAAGTCATCGCAGGTGTAGGCAGACAAGCCCAATTCCGGAAATACGACGACACACGCGCCAGAAGCGTGTGCTTGCGTAATTTGTTGAACCACCTGCTCGGCGTTGAAGATTGGGTTTGCAATCTGGCACTTGGGCACGCCTACGGCAATTCTGGCGAAGTCGTGCGAATAGATGTTCAGGAAATTAGCGTCATTCTTCAAGATGGATACTCCTGGTTCATTTCAAAGTGCGGGGCACCGGCCTTTTAGGATTCGCGTTTGTCCCATGCGGAGAGAAAAAACGTGGCCACAGCAAAGACCAAACGGCACGTCAACATATCACCCGCCCGCAGTGGACAAGCCATCTGACCACAGCTCAAGGCTGTGGACAGCCCCTGCGGGGTTCATGCCTTGACCACCGCTCCCCGACATTCGCCTTCGGCCTGACGCGCTTCGCTTGCCAAACAGCCTTTGATTGAGAGGGTTTCCAAGACCGAACTACCAAACGCAGTGGAGTTGGAAAAGCAGGTACGACCATAGTGGAAGTACGACTGGTACGGGCTACTATATTGCAGTAGCCTACCGATACCTCACTCTTGTTGCCGGTGGTCAGCAGCAGGTGGCCGAAGCGGTTGGAATACTCCATCAGCGTGGTTCCGCGTACACGGGCTTGCAAGTTTTCCAACGGCAGTCCTTGCAGCGTTTCGCCAAACGATGACGCATAGGTGGTCTCAAAGGCCGACACTATTGTCCGGATAGGGTGCTCGATCAGCGTGATACCCAGGTTGCGGCACAGCACCACCGAATCCGACACGCTGCCCTCGCTGGAAAATCTGGACGGCATCGTGATACCCACCACATTCTCGGCACCCAAGGCCTCTGCGGCCAGCACCAGTGTCAGTGCCGAATCGATCCCGCCCGATGATCCCACCACCGCTTGCGTGAAACCGCAGCGCCGCGCATAGTCCTTGAGCCCCAACACGATCTGCTGGCGATAGAACTCCATTGTGGGCAGGCCGGCCTCTGGCACCACCGGTAGGTCGGCACCACTGCCTTGCGTGAACGCCTGTTTGACCGCGTCAAAACACAGCGTCGTCACATCCTCGGCAAAACGTGTGGCCTCATACACCACGACGCCCTGGGCATTCACGGCAAAGGACGCACCGTCGTACACCAGTTGGTCATGGCCGCCGATCTGGTTCACATACAACAAGGGCAGTTTGTGCTTGGCGCAGGCCGCGGTGAAAACGGTGTGGCGCTGCTCGTGTTTTCCGATATTGCTCGGGCTGGCATTGATGGACACCACCAGATCCGGCGCAGCATCTGCCAGGCGCTGGAAGGGGTTTACAGAATAGTCTTGTCCGTCGTCATTCCAGCCGTCTTCGCAAATCATCAGCCCGATCTGCACATCACCCACGCGCAGCACACGCGCCACATCCGGGCCGGGCTCGAAGTGGCGGCGCTCGTCGAAGATGTTGTAGGTGGGCAGCAGCTGCTTGGCGTATTGCATCACCAGCTCGCCGTTCTTCAGTACCAGCAAGGCATTGTGAAAAGGCTTGCCGATACCGCTGCGGCGCACGGGCGCACCGACTACCCAAAACAGGTTGGGTGTTTCGCGCGTTGCGGCTTGCAGTTGGAGCAAGCCGGCCTCCACACGTGCCTGGAAATTGGTATCGTCCAGCAGATCACCGGGGTAATAGGCCGTCAGGCTCATTTCAGGAAACACCACCAGATCCGCCCCCTCGTCGCGCGCCTGGCGGGCGGACCGCAGCATGAGCGCGATATTGCCGGTAATGTCTCCAATGGTCGGGTTGATTTGGGCACTGGTGATGCGCAACATAGGATGTCCTCGCTGATCGGTTTTAAGCGTATAGGGAACGTCTCATGCCCGTTCGCCCTGAGCTTGTCGAAGGGTTTCGACAAGCTCAACCCGAACGGAATGATGGCGTATTTTTTGGGTCATCATGCGTCGTTCTTATTGAACACCTGGCGCAGATACGCCAAAAAGGTTTCGTCGTCACACAGCGTCTTGCCGGGGGAATCCGACAGCTTGGCGGTCGGTTGACCGTTGCAGTTGACCAGCTTCATGACAATGTTCAGGGGCTTGAGCCCGGTGTCGTTGCTGAGGTTGGTGCCGATGCCAAAGCCGGTTTGCACACGGTCGGCAAAGTGGCGGTGCAGATTCAGCGCGGTGGGCACATCCAGCCCATCGGAGAACACCAGGCGCTTGGCATGCGCGTCCAGCTTCAGTTTGGCGTAATGGGCCAAGGCCTTTTCACCCCAGAGGACGGGGTCACCGCTGTCGTGGCGCAGGCCGTCGAACAGCTTGGCAAAGTAGAGGTCAAAGTCGGCCAGGAAGGCGTCCATGCCGACCACATCGGTCAGGGCCACGCCCAGGTCGCCGCGGTACTCTTGCACCCAGGATTCCAACGCCGCTTTTTGAAAACCTTTGAGCTGCACACCGGTGGCCTGGAAGGTCTGCAGGTATTCATGCGCCATGGTGCCTATCGGCACCAGGCCCAGCTTCTTGGCCAGGTAGACATTGGATGTGCCCTTGAAATACTGCGGCACTGCGCGCGCCAGCGTGGTGGCCACTTCTTCTTGCCAAGCACCCGAGAAACGCCTGCGTACGCCGAAATCAAAAAACTCAAACGGGTGGCGCCGGGCTGGGCTGGGGTTCTCGTAGTCACGCAACAGTGCAATCTTGGCTTGCAGACGTGCTCGCCCTTCGGTCAACGCGGCTTCACGGGCCGAGCCCTGCGCGAGGCGGCGAAAGTAGAGCTCGTTGATGATGGCCAACACATAGATCTCAAAGCCCATCACATGAACCTGTGGCCCTTTGGCCACCACCGACAAGGTATCACCTTGCGTGCTGACGGTGATGAAGCGGCGCTGAAACTGGAACAGGCGCAGAAAATCAATGTAGTCCGACGACAGGTAACGCAAACCACCCAGATAGGCCAACTCATCGCCGGTGAAGCGCAGGGCACACAAGGCATCCAGTTGCGCATCCACCTCGTCTGCCAATTCGGCCAACGGAAAGGCCGGCGCATTGCGGCACACAAAACGGTATTCGGCCTGGTTGGTCGGCATGGAGTGCAGCATGGGCTGCTGCATCGTGAACTTGTAGAGGTCTGTCTCCAGCAAACTGTGTATCACCGGCTGGAACAACTCTGGCTTGGCGGTCATCTGCAACTCCTAAAGAACTGGTGCCTGCTAAACGGCGCTTGCTGAACGGTAGCATTTGTTCAGTCTCGCGTCCTTGGGGTTGATTGTAACGCAGTTAATTGCATTTTGCAATTAACTAATTTTATCAAATGGCGAACGCCTGGGACGGGCTACGATGCCACCCAAGCGCTATGAATACCCTCCTTCGCATCGGCCTCATTCCCGGCAATGCCTTTTGTGTTGTTATCGACCCAACAGGGCAGCAGCCTGCCCGCGTGGAGTTTGACGCCGACGCGCAGCCGGGCTCGGATGGTCGCAGCCGACTGGGAGCGGCATTGGCACGCCACACCAGCGTGCGGCACAGCGGTGGTGAGTTGCAGGTTTGCATCGGCGACAGTGTCGTGGCACGCATTCGCGCAGGTGCCCTAACGGAACACCGTCCATTGACCGCGTTTGGCGGGCGCTTTCTGGCGGAAAACGGTGTGCCATTGGCCGCAGGGCCTTTACAAGCATCCGCCGCTGAAAGCCGCTCCGCGGGAGGCTTGCTGCAGACCGACTTGCACAGCCATTTCGCCGGTTGCTTATCCGGCCATGATCTGGTGGACCTGGGCCTGGCGGTGGACGCCATGGTCGCCAAAGAGGTACTGGCGCAGGCCGGGATTTTTTGTGAACACGACATGCCATTGAGTGCATTGGACGACGCGGCACGCGCCCGCTTCGCCTGCGCACTCGACATCCCGTTAGACCGCCAAGTGACCTTTCTGGACATGGAGCGCCTGTATGCGATGCGTGCACCGTTGACACGGCACCCGGCGCTGTTTGCGCCGCAACTGTGGCGCATTGCCCAGCGTGCATCCGAGGCTGGCGTTTCCTATCTCGAACTGTCGTTGTCCAGCATTCTGGAACCCACATTGTTGGCACAGGCGCACACAGTGCTACCGGCGATAGAAGCGCAATTGGGTGTGGGCATACGCTTCCTGGTGGCCCTGTCCCGGCATGACGATCTGGAATGGGATCTGGATGTGCTGCGCCGCGTGGAGGCCTGCTTGGGCAGCCGCGCCATTGTTGGCATCGACTTCATGGGCCACGAGACCAATTCGACGCGCGCCTTCCTGCCGCATCTGGAAGCGGCTGCCGCGCTGGCGCGCCAACGCGCAGGCTGGGTCGTGCGCGTGCATGCGGGCGAAAACCCGGCCTTCCCCGAAAACGTACGCGAGTCTGTGGCAGCGCTGAGGCCCTTGGTGCAAGACCACGGCCTGGAACTGCGCATAGGCCATGGCTTGTATGGCGTGGACGATGCCACGCTGTCCGATCTCGCCGCCCTGTCATCGTCCTTGCGGCCCGATGGCGGCCGCGCCGTTTTTGAATTCAACCTGACCAGCAATCTGGCACTGAACAATATCCGCACCACCTTTGATGTGCCGCTGCGCCGCGTTATCGCGGCAGGTGTGGACGTGGTGCTGGGCACCGACGGACAAGGGCTGTACCGCACCCATGTGCAGGACGAAGCACAGGCCGCGCGCGCCACCGGCCTTGGCGATGAAGCAATAGGCCAGATTGCCACCACCGAGCGGCGCCTGCTAGCCCGCAAGCGCACTGCACAGGAGTTGCTGCCAGCCTGGTCCGACTTTGTCATGCCACCGCTCACGCCGCCCCTGCACTACACCGACGCTGTTGCAAAGCGCAAACGTGCGCACGCGGATGCCGTGACGGAGGCGTTGCAGGCGCATCTGCGAGCCCTGTCACTGCCCTTGTTCGACGCAACCGGCCTGCGCGCACACCTGGCGCAACGGCCCGTGCTGAACCTGGCCGGCGCTTGGCGCAACAGCTATGCGCAATTCAACAAACACGACATCGCCCGCCTGACCAGCTTCTTCCAGGCACTGCTGAAAGGTGTAGGCCAACTGGGTGGCGTGATCCTGACCGGCGGCACGCACGACGGCGTGGAAGGCCTGCTGCACCGCTGTGCCCACTGCATGCAGCCACCTTGCGCCGAGGTCATCGCACTGGTTAGCGCCCAGGTGCCGCTCGATGGCCTGGACGCGCAAGGGCTCAGCGGCATACACGTGATCTCCAACACGCTGTACGACAAGGCCGCGCCCCTGTATGCGCTGGTGCAGGAATGCCGTGGCTTGGCGCTGTTTGTCGGCGGTGGTGTCATCGTCGGCGACGAAATCCAGGCGGCCCGCAACCTGGGGCTACACTACTGCCTGCTGGCCGACCTGCCGGGTGCCAGCGCCAAGGCCGCGCAGATGGACCCTGCCCACGCCATCTCCCTGCTGCAGCCCGAACTGGCCGCGCAGCAAGTGTTAAACCTGCTGGCTACCGGTCCGCGCCGCGAGCAACTGTTCCACCCCGGCGCCAACGACGCGGTGGATATCGTCGTGCTGCGCCATACCGCCGAGGTCCAAACAGAACCCGAACTGCTGCTGGTGCGCCGCCACGACGCCGCCCCGGCGGAAAACGGACGCTTCGCCATTCCCGGTGGCTTTGTACTACCGGGTGAGTCGCTACCCGCAGCGGCTATGCGGGAGTTGGTCGAGGAAACCGGGCTGCGTATCACGCAAGACGCATTGCAAGCGGTGGGCGTCGTCGAAGGCAACGGCCGCGACCCACGCGACACCGACGAGCGTTGGGTTCGCTCCCACTTGTTCGTGGTGCGCATTAACGCGAACGACTACGGAAACACGACCCTGGTTGCCGGCACGGATACCTCGCGCGCCTTCTTCGTGCCCCTGTCGCGCCGCCCCCAATGCCTGGCCTTTGACCACGACCAATTGCTGGCCATGGCGCTCAAGCAGGGATAGCGCCAGGACTGGCCAACCGCTCCCCCAGGTGATCAACAAACACCCGCACCTTGGGCGACAAATGCCGGCTCGACGGCCAGAGCACGTTGAACTGACCACCCGCGCTCAGCTGCTCTTCCAAAACGCTCTGCAGCCGCTTGTCGGCGAGTAGATTGCTGACCAGAAAATCCGGCATACACGCTATGCCCAGGCCGCGTAATGCTGCGTCCAGCACCGCTTCCATGTTGTTGCAAGCCAGCACGGTCCGCAGACGGGGCATGCCGTCGCTAGCGGAGTGCAGCATGGGCCAATCCAGAACTTTGCCGGAGTCGGGGTGGCGAAAGCGGACTGCCGCGTGGCCTTCCAGCTCGCGCGCAACCAAGGGCGTGCCGTGGCGCGCCAGATAGGCGGGCGACGCACACAACAACAGTCGAAAGCCGTTCAATGGTCGTGAGACCAGGCGGGAGTCGGGCAGGTCACCACTGCGGATCGCGACGTCCACGCCTTCAGCGATCAGGTCTACGGATCGGTCGCTGAAATTGATATCCAGTTCCACCGCCGGGTAACGTGCCAGAAAGTCCGGAATGACCGGCAACAGGAATTTATAACCAACAATCGGCGCGCTGACACGCAGCCGCCCGCGCGGCGCTTCTCTCGCCTGCGACAGCATCGCTTGTGCATCGTCGAGGTCGTCGAGGATGGGGCGGCAGCGCTCGTGAAACAAGCGCCCCTCTTCAGTCAACTGGATCCGCCGCGTGCTGCGCTGCAGGAGGCGCACACCGACTTCCTGCTCAAGACGGGCGACGCTCTTGCCAACTGCCGAGGCCGATATCTCCAGCGCACGACCGGCCGCGACAAAGCTGCCCAGATCAGCCGTTTTCACAAAGGCCAGCAGGCCGCTTAACTTGTCCATAGCAGAGTCCGTTGCGTTGATTGCGGCATTTTGTTCCGTTATGAACGGATTTATTGCCATCCAACTGGTGATTCAGGCAAGTCTAAACTGGTCAGACCAACCGCAGACAAAGACCCCATGCCCATCGCCCCGTTTATTCCTGCAGACACCAATGTGCCTCTTCCTTGCCTGCAGCGCGACGGAAAAGACGCCATGCATCCATACGGCAAAAACTCGAAATACCTCTTGGTCGCAGCGCTCTTGGTGCTTCCTTTGTTGTTGCAGCCGTTTGGCGCCAACTGGGTGCGCATTGCCGACACAGCCCTGTTGTACGTGATGATGGCGCTCGGCTTGAACATCGTGGTGGGTTATGCCGGTCTGCTGGACCTGGGATACGTGGCCTTTTATGCCGTGGGTGCCTACCTGGTCGCCCTTCTGACCTCATCACATCTGACCGACAACTTCACGTGGATTGCAAGCATCTTCTCGGCCGGCATGGATGCACCGTGGTGGGTCACCCTCCCCGCAGGCGCCTTGTTGGCCGCATTTTTTGGTGTCTTGTTGGGCGCGCCCACGTTGAGGCTGCGGGGCGACTATCTGGCGATCGTGACGCTGAGTTTCGGCGAGATCGTGCGGATACTGATCAACAACCTGGGCCATCCGATCAACGTCACCAACGGGGCCAAGGGCTTGGGCCCGATTGCTTCGATTAACTTCTTTGGTTTGGACCTCGGCAAGCCCCTGTGCATTGGCAATTACGAGATCGCATCGGTGACGCTTTACTACTACCTGTTTCTGGTAGTGACCCTGTTCGCCGTGTCCCTTTGTTATCGCGTGCAGGACTCCCGCATTGGCCGGGCATGGATGGCCATCCGCGACGATGCAGTTGCCGCCGAGGCCATGGGCATCAACACGCGCAACATGAAGTTGCTTGCGTTTGGTCTGGGCGCCAGTTTGGGCGGCGTATCCGGAGTCTTGTTTGGCACGCTCCAAGGTTTTGTGTCGCCTGAAGCATTCAGCTTGCAGGAATCGGTGCTGGTGGTGGCAATGGTGGTGCTGGGCGGTATTGGCCACATTCCTGGGGTCATCCTGGGCGCTGTGCTGTTGACGGTTTTACCGGAGGTACTGCGTTACGTTGTCGGTCCGCTGCAAACCATGACCGACGGCCGACTCGATGCGGGCATCGTGCGCCAACAGGTCATTGCACTCGCCATGATCGGCGTCATGCTGCTGCGCCCGCGCGGCATATGGCCGTCCCCAGAGCATGGCAAGTCGTTTCCGCCAACGAGTCTTTGAACGAAATGTGCCGCTAGCCCTCGTGAGATATCAGCATGTCACTATCATTTATGTAGCACTATTTCCCCACGCGGGTTTGCACAAAGCTTCAAGACGACCGGGACCCATACGGGATACCGTGCGAACCACAAGCAACACCCCAGGAGAACCGCGTGATGGAAATCGGATTTATCGGCTTGGGCGTCATGGGCCACCCCATGGCGCTCAACTTGGCCAAGGCAGGCACGGCCCTGCGTGTGTGGAACCGCTCGCCCGAAAAGTACGAGGCGTTGACGGCAGCCGGGGCCACGGTGGCGGCCAACCCGCAAGAAGTCTTTGCCCATACCCGCCTGGTGATTCTGATGCTGGCCAACGAGGGCGCCATAAACGCCGTGCTCGGACGCGGCACCGCCGACTTCGCGGCCCGGGTCGCGGACCACACCATCGTGCACATGGGCACCACGTCACCCGTCTACTCGCGCGGTCTGGACGCCGACATACGGGCGGCCAGCGGGTCTTATGTGGAGGCGCCGGTATCCGGCTCGCGCAAGCCAGCCGAGGCGGGCCAACTGGTGGCCATGCTGGCGGGTGATGAGACCGACGTGGCCGAGGTGCGGCGCCTGATTGCCCCCGTGTGCCGCGAGTCCTTCGCCTGCGGCGCCGTGCCCAGCGCTCTGTTGATGAAGCTGTCGGTGAATCTGTTCTTGATCACCATGGTCGCCGGCCTGGCCGAGGCGGCCCACTTCGCCCGCCAGCAGGGAGTGGACATGGCGCAGTTTCAGGCTGTGCTGGACGCCGGCCCCATGGCCAGCGGCGTGTCGCGCATGAAGCTGCCCAAGCTGGTGGAGCGGGATTTCTCGGTGCAGGCCGCGATCTCGGACGTGCTGATGAACAACCGCTTGATAAGCGACGCCGCGCGCCAGGCCAGGCTGTCGTCACCGTTGCTGGACGTGTGTCTGTCGCTGTTTACCGAAACCGAGAATCTGGGCCTGGGCCGTAGCGATATGGCGGCGGTAGTGCAGGCGATCGAGCAGCGTACGGCATCACTGGGCTGATGATGGCTCCAGGGCCTCCAGCCAGCGCCCCGGTGATAGGCCGTAGGCGCTCTTGAACTGGCGCGACAAATGGCTTTGGTCGGCAAAGCCACTGTCCATGGCGGCCTCCGCGATGGGGGCGCCTTGCAACAGCAAGCGGCGCGCCGCGTCCACCTGCCGCAGCGTGCGGTAGCGGCTCGGGCTAGTGCCAAACAGCAGGCGGAACTGCCGCGCCAGCGTCCAACGGTCCAGCCCCGCAACGCGTTCCAACTGGTCCATGGCGCAACGCGCCGTGGGGTCGCCCGCAATCAGGTCACGCACCCGAGTCACGGCGTCCACGGCCAGCGCGGGCGTGCCGCGCTGTGGCGGCACGGGTGCGGAGGCACCGGCCAATAACAACTGCGTAACGGCATAGACCAGATCGACCTGCCGCACATCGTTCAGTTCCTCGTCCATGTCCCAAATACCAAGGTCGTTGTTGATAACCAGCGATGGCAGCTTTAGCACCGGCTTGGCAACAAAAGGCAGAGCCTGGCCGCCCAGCGCCTGCTGGACCAGGCCGGGGTCCACATAGGCCATCTTGTAACCAAACCCGGCCAGCGTACCCGCCTCGCCGTCGTGCAATTCATCGGGGTGCAGGATGTGGCATTGCCCCGGCAGGCAATGCCAGGTCGCGCCGCGAAATCGAAAGGTTTGCACACCTGCCACCGTCAGGCCAATCGCATAGGTGTCATGCCGGTGCGGGGCAAATGGCCGGCCGCTGAAGTGCGCCTGCATGCGCTCTATGCCCGCCGCGCCCGTACCCAATCGGATACTACGGCCGGGGTCGGTGCAGGCTGCGTGGTCCATCGGTGTTGGGGTTTGGTGCGGTTGGGCTACCGGGGCTGGGTTCGGGGATACGGGCGGCCCATGTTAGCGAAATTCCGGGGCAGCACTACTGCGCAGGGCCAACACCATTCGCCGCGCGGCAGCGGGCAATGTCACAGGCCGTGGGCAAGGTGGCGCGGTACTCCACACCCGGCACCAGCCGGCCCCCGCCGCGGATGCTGCAGGTCTGGCCCTTGCCGTCGTCGTAATACGAGGTCACATCCACACAGCGGCGCGAATGCGCCATCACGCCAAAAAAATGGCCCATCTCATGCGAGACCACCATCTGCAATGTTTCCCGCGCGTCATGCCTGGGGTTGACCTTGCGCAGCAGTGCGAACATGGCGGGGTTCAGCGACAGCGTCCTCTGCCCCAGATTGGCCAGGCCCATATTGCCTGCGCTACCCACCTCGCTCCATGCGATGTGTACCGTGCCCAAGGCCTTGGGCTCGCTGCCTGATGACGAGGCGCTGACAACCTGGGCAGTCACGCCACAGGCAGACCAGGCCGTCGCCGCCTTTTGCACCGCCAGCATGACCGTTGCCTCTTCAAACCAGGCGGGCGCACTCTGGGAGTCGAGCACAAAGCGCAGCACGGGAGCCGCCGCCGGGCGGTCGCGCCCATCGCCCCAGGTCTGCAGCTCGCCAGCCAGGCATTGCGCGATTTCCTGTTCACGCACGGACCCGGTGGCTGGGCCAGCTCCCCAAGTCACCGACGCGTGCAACAGCAGCGCCAACCCGGTTGAAATTTGGAGGTACGGCATAGGGGTGATTCCGTTGTCGGCCCGGGCCTAGACCGCTTTGCCGGCGTCGCTCGCGTCGACGTGCGCCGTTTGCTCCGCGGCCCAGTGCCAGGCCTGGTCCGACAGCGGCATCAGGCCTGCCGTGCCGCCGAACTGTGCTACCAGTTCCGCGGACTGCTCCAGTGTGCGGGTCTCTATGTGTTTGGTCATCTGCAGATAGGCATGCCAGGGTCCTGCATGCTCCAGCAGAGCCTGCCGGGCCAAAACCGGCAGATTGAGCATGTCGACGACCTCGGCCTGGCTGATCTTCAGCAGTGGGCCCAACATGGAGGCCAGGCCCAGCGTGAAGAACTGATCGGGTGCCGGCTCATGCTGTTCCATGGCCACCAGTTCCAGCAGGCGCGAGCGCCACAGCGTCATCTCCTGCAGCGCAGAACAAGCCTTGCGGCTACCGGCAAACTGCACCATCAGCATAGATAACCAGCGGTATAACTCGTAGCGGCCCAATAACAACACTGCCTGCTCGACGCTGGCATAACTGCCCAGTTGCGCATAACTAGCGGAGTTGATGCGGCTCAGCAGCCGGTAGGACAAACCCACATCACCCTTGATCTGGCCCACGACGACGGCGGTATCGGCACCGGACACCAACTGGTTCAACAGCAGCGACACACGTCGCACTTCCGGTGGCACGGCGTGTTTGGCCGCGGACTCCACCGCTTCCGCGTCGCGGTCCAACACACCACAGGCGTAGGTCACACCGTAATACAAGGCCATCTCCAGCTCTTCTACATTGCAGATATCGGTGACCAGCACCGGCAGACCCTGCAGTTCTGCCGGCCATGCCGGTATGGCGTCCAGCAGCGCCGACATGGCCTTTGCACCCTGGCGCAGCAACACAAAATCTGGCTTCAGTGCCATGGCGAGCTCCGGCTCCCAACCGACCTGTGCGCCCCTGGCTCGCAGCGCCACGATGGCCTGTTCCATGTCGAGCGCCACCTGCGGGGTGACGCTGACCGCCGCATTGGATTCAAGGCCAATCAGCACACCGGGCCCCACGTCAACGCCGCTGGCGTGCACCAGCCACTGGGCCGGCATGCGCGCAAAACCAATGCGTCCCGTGTGCACGATCACATGCGCAGAGGCCAACAAGGCCTCAACGCGGGCCGTGCGCGCGTGGGCGTCGGTTTGCCGCTTCAGCTGCCGTGCCACCTCGTCACCAATGCAAAACTCGAACCCCACCACGGCGCCGGCCGACGAGACCAAGGGGCGTCGCGCACCTATCGCCGCCAGCTCGGCGATGGCTTGCGCATCGTCACCATCTGCCAGCGGACCGGGCGCGCGGCGCTCTGCCGCCGGCTGCGCACGCGCATGTTCTTTTGTTCTTCCAAATATCCATGGCAACCAGTGTTGAAGAAATGATTTCACCATTGCGTACTCAACTGGATTTGTTTGCAACTGATGGGGGCTATACCAACAACGCAACCAGCTCGTTCAGATCGGTCACCGTGTGGTGCGGCTGCTCCGCATGCCGCCAGGTGTGCGCCTCACGGTTGATCCACACGGTCTGCATGCCGGCGCCCAGTGCGCCCAACACATCGAGCGCGGCATCATCCCCCACATGCAGGACGTCGGCCGACGCCACGCCCACCTTGCCCGCCGCCGCGTGGAAGATGCGCGCGTCTGGCTTGGCGATGCCAAACTCGCTGGCGCTGACGCTGTCCACAAAGAACTGGCCCAGACCGACCCGTCCCACATGGGCATTGCCGTTAGATACCGCCACGATGGGAAAACGCGCGGCCAACGCAGCCAGCGCCGGCAGCACATCGTCAAACAGTTGCACCCGCATACGCTCCGCAAAAAAGATCTCAAAGGCCGGTTCGGCCAGGGCCGTGTCTTCCTGCGCCCGATGTAATGCGGTGCGAATCGACTCGCGGCGAATGGCACTCAGGTCATGGCTGATGTCGGGACAGGTCTGCACCACATGGTTGCGCAGCACCAGCCGAGCCTCCGGGTCGGCGCACAGGGCCGCTGCGCCGGGGGCCTGTTGCGCCAACCACTCCAGCAAGGCTGCTTCCGCCCGGTGGATGGTCGGCCATATCGGCCACAGCGTGTCGTCCAGGTCCAGGGTAATGGCTTTGATGCGTGAAATATCCAACATGGCCAAAGTATCGCACCGCAGATAGACCCGTTATGCTGGGACCTTATGCAGCGCATCGCCCAGGCTCCCAATGTCTTCATCGCCACATTGTGGGTCGATGCACTGCGGGTCGAAGGCATTGAGGCCAGCGTCCAGCGGCAGTACCTGGGCAGCGCCATGGGCGAGTTGCCACCAGACCAGTGCCTGCCGGAGGTCTGGGTGGAACATGCCAAGCATGCAGAACGGGCGAAGCAGGTGCTGCACCACCTGCAACACATGCCGCAGCAACGCTGGTTCTGCACCTGCGGCGAACTGGTGGAGGGTGGATTTCAGCAGTGCTGGAACTGCTCGGCATTGATGCCCACTTGATTTTTTGCCCCCCAGCTTGCGTGTAGGCTGGTAACCGTTCTCAAGCAATGGCCACACGCAGGCTGTCGGATCTGCCAGTGATTCGCCCTTTCAACAGATAGACCCTGTGCAGGCCATCGAGCCCCTTGATGGCGACCCCGGCGCGCTCTTCAAAGACAAAGTCGTCACGGACTTTGTCAAACGTTTCCTGTGACACCTGGATGCGTCCGCTGATGCCATGCGATTCCATACGGGACGCCATATTGACCACGTTCCCCCACACATCGTAAACCTGCCGCGACTGGCCGATGACGCCAGCGACCACATCCCCTGAGGAGATGCCGATCCGCAGCGTCACTCCATCAAAGTCCTTGATGACGTGCAGCAACTTCATCGCGAACTCCAGCAGATTGCTGGCGTGCCGCGCATCGGTGTGGGGCACTCCGGAGGCCACCATATAGGCGTCGCCTATAGTCTTGATCTTGGTGAGTCCGAACTCTTCAACACATTGGTCGAAGCGATCAAAAATCTCGGACAGAACGGCAACCAGCTTTTCAGGCGTGAGCTTCGCCGCCATGGGGGTAAAGCCCACAATGTCGGCAAACAGGATCGAACAGTTGGTGTGGCGCTCTGCAAAGGTCTTTCCAGTGGCCAGCAGGCGTTCGGCAATGCTCTTTGGAAACATGCCGCTGACCAGTCCGACAAAGCGGTTGTTTGCCCCCTGCAGGTAGTTTTCCATTCGATGGATATCGCCAAAGAAAATAGCCACCAGTGCGTACAGCGTGCCCATTGCCATCAAACTGTTGACCCACCCGCCCACCAATCGAACATCGTCCGGCAGCTTGAAAGACGTGGCCACCCCTACATTGGAGCTGCACAACACGACCGCGGCCAACAGACTCAGCAGGGGCAGTCCGTGGCGCAGTATGGTACGTTCATTTTTCAGCAACAGGCTGCTGGCAATCGCAAGGGGAATCAAAAACAACTGGGTTGAACGCGGCACTGCAGCACTCGGCACATCCAGAAACAGTGACAGGCCCACGAAGAACAGGAACAGGATCGCATTCAACAACAAAGTGGCGCGCACCATAAGCCCCGCACGCACCAGATACATGCTGAACAAAGCCGTGCCCACCAGCACAGCATCAAGCGCAACCAGCAGCAAGTTGGCATGCCACACAAAGAACAGGCCCCATCCGGTACCGATGAGAAGCAACACCCAGCAGCAGGTGAGCAGTATCAGGCGTACGCGTCGCGCATGGATCAACCGGAGATCCTGGAGCACCATCAATGCATTGGAATTGTCGCGTGGTGTGTCCATGAAGCCCTTTTTTGTGTTGGGTTCATGCTGCGGCACACAAACGCAGGCGGCAGGGTATCGTACTTTGGCCCCAGCCGCAAATCTGCGCCAAGCACCACCGGCGAACCTATGGCAACTCTTGCCCCCGCGCGCTCTGGTACAGCGCGTACCACTGCTCCCGGCTCAGCACCACACGGCCGGCATCGGCGCAAGCACGGATGCGATCCGGCTGGGCCGTGCCGATCACGGCCTGGATACGCGCCGGATGTTTGAGCAACCAGGCCAGCACAATGCTCTCACGGGTCACGCCGTGTTCTTCGGCCAACGCCTGCACGAAATCCGCCGTGGCAGTGACCACCGGTGCAGCGTCTTTTGGTGCGCCACCGCTGTACCAGCCCTTGCCCAACGCGCCCCAGGCCTGCAGGCCAATCTGCTGGTTCTGGCAGTAGTGCAGCGTGTCCCCCCAGACCAGGGATGATTGGCCTTGGTTATCGTTGAAGCAGGTGTCCGCATCCAGCCAGTCGGTCTTCAGCAGACTCATCTCCAACTGGTTGGCGACCAGCGGCGTTTCCAAGGCTGCGGTCAGTTGCCGCAACTGGCCCGCGTGCATATTCGATACGCCGAGCTGGCGCACCTTGCCGGCCGCAAACAGCGTGCGCCAGGCGGTGTTGATTTCGTCCGGCTCCATCAACGGGTCCGGCCGGTGCAGCATCAGCACATCGATGTATTCGGTGTGCAGGCGGCGCAGGCTTGTGTGCACCGATTCGATGATGTGTTCGGCCGACAAGTCGTAGCATTTGGGGCCGTCCGCATCGGCAAAACGTATGCCGCACTTGGTCTGCAGTTGCATGCGCTGGCGCAGCCCGGGGGTCTGCTTGAGCAGCGCGCCAAAACACTGCTCGGCCTTGCCAAAGGTGTAGATATTGGCATGGTCAAACAGCGCAATGCCTATCTCCAAAGCGGCCTCGACCGCGGCCTGCGCATGGACCACATCGCCGGCCTGCAGTGGGTTGTTGTTCCAGCCGCCGCCCAGGCCCATGCAGCCGTAGATCAGACGCGAGGTGGCCGGCTGGCCGGGTAGATGGGGCATTGGCATGTGCAGCTTGTCTCGTTTGTGGGTGGATGTTCAGGCCGCTATTCTCGTGGAGGCCACACGCTGCGGCAAAATCCGCTCCCAAGCCCTGACTGCGTCCCGCTCTGGCCGATATAGTCGCCTCTCCCGTTCAACACATCCGCCCATGAAACTACTTACGCTTGTCCTGTGTCTTGCCGCTTTGGTCGGCTGCGCCGGTGCCCCCACACGCCCCACCACCGTAACCCGCGGCGACTACCAACAAGCGAAGGCCTACATCAGCGAATTGATTCAGCACGAGATGTCCAAGCACGGCGTGCCGGGGCTCAGCATCGCGCTGGTGGACGACCAACGCATCGTGTGGGCGCAGGGTTTTGGTTTTGCCGACGTCGAGAAGAAAACACCAGCCGGCGCCGACACCCTATACCGCGTGGGCTCGATCTCCAAGCTGCTCACCGACGCGGCCGCCATGCAACTGGCCGAACAGGGGCGTCTGGACATTGATGCTCCGCTGCAAACCTACCTGCCGGGCTTCGCCCCCAAGACACACCAACCGCCAGCAGCGGCCATCACACTGCGCCAACTGATGTCCCACCACAGCGGCCTGCCGCGCGACCGGCTCAAGGGATTTCAAAACCCCGAACCCCGCCCCTTTGCCGAGCTGGAACAGGAACTGTCCGACGAATACATGGCTTATCCACCGGACCAACACTTTTCCTATTCCAACGTCGGCATATCGCTGGTGGGCCGGGTGATGGAGGTCCAGAGTGCCACCCCGTTCGCGCAGCACCTGCGGCAGTCCTTATTGGTGCCCATGGGCATGTCCCAGTCATCCTTCGATGTCGGGCCTGCGGCATCGGCCCAGATGTCGTTGGGTTATCGCAAACACGATGCGGTGCCGGAGGTGGCCCTGCGGGATGTGCCTGCCGGCGGGCTCAATTCCAGCGTCAATGACCTGAGCCGCTTCATGTCCATGGTATTTGCCGAGGGGTCGTCGGGCGGCCAACAGATACTGAAGCCTGCGACCGTCGCCGAGATGCTGCGCCCGCAAAATACGGCGGTCCCACTAGACTCCAATTTCCATGTGGGCCTGGGCTGGATGCTGAGCACGCTGGGCAAGTCCACGATACAGAACGCCGGTCCGGTGGCACACCACGGCGGCAGCATCGGCATGTTCCGCAGCGCCCTGTATGTGTTGCCGCAGCACAAGCTGGGAGTGGTCGTGCTGGGCAACTCCAACACGTCCGGCGGCGTGGTGGACCGCGTGGCCACCGAAACACTCAAACTGGCCCTGCAAGCCAAAGCCGGCATTCAGCAGCCCGAGTACAAGCCAGCGGTCTGGGCGGATGGCGCCGTGCCCGCCTCAGCGCTGCGAGACTATGCGGGGGACTACACAACAACCATGGGACTCGTCCGGATTCAGGCCGATGGACGACGCCTGAAGCTCGAAGCGCTGGACAGAAAATTCGATTTGCGCATGCGCACCGACGGCTTGCTGGGTCTGGACTACACACTACTCGGCTTCATTCACCCGGATCTGGGTCCTCTGAGCGAGATGGGATTCATCCACCGGTCGGAAGACGCCGGGCGCGGCCTGCTGTTTGCCCGCGTGGGTGCGCAGGAAATGTTGGTCGGCCAGCGCATTGCGCCACCAACCGGCCTGACAGCAGCATGGCGCAAGCGCCTGGGAGACTACACACTGACCAATCTGGGATCGGACCCCAAAGTGGCGGAACGTATCAGCCTGGTCGAAGAGCGTGGTTACCTGATGTTGGCGCTCAGCACATCCGACGCGCCCGGTGAAACGCTGCGCGTGGTCCTGATGCCGGTGTCCGATACACAGGCCCGCCTGCTGGGGCCACTGGCACACGGTGGAGAGACCGTGCGCGTGGTGACCGTGGACGGCGTGGAGCAACTGGCCTATTCAGGCTACCTGGTCAAGAAGCAGTGACGATGGCCGCAACACCCGCCTTGCGCGGCCAGTAGGCCCCCATGACGCCGAACAGGCAGACCAGCAGGATAAAACCCCACTCCATGCCGCCCTGGCCCAGCCCCACCACATACCAGCCATACTGCAGGTGGACATGCACCAGGCCAAAGCAGATGACGCAGATGTGCCCCAGGCAGGCCGGCACCACCCAGCGGTTGAAAATCAGCGCCAGGCTACTGGCCGTTTGCACCAGCAGCACGGTCCACGCCAGTTGCACACCCATGGGGTAACCCAGCGAGCCAAGGTACTCCCCGAAGCGCGAGATGTTTTCCATGTGGAAGTAGCCGTGCAGCGGGTGCATCAGGATGATCAGCGCCACGCCGATGCGCACCACGTCCATGCCCCGCAGGGGATCGCTTGGGCCTTGCTTGTACAAATTCCTCAACATTGTTTTTGTCTCCAAATAGAGCGCTAATGTAAGCGAGCCATTTGCGAAAAACGTGCTGATTTGCACCAGGCGCGCGTGATCTTAAGCAAACGCTAAGACTTCATGCAGCGGCTTGCGGGGCTTCTGTGACCAATTGCCTTCTGCCGGGTAGCCGACCGTCACCAGCATGACCGGCAATTCGGTTGCAGACAACCCAAATTCGCGCACCACACCCGCCGCGTCAAAGCCGCTCATCGCACCGGTTGACAGGCCCATGCCCTGCGCGGCAAACATCAGCGTCATCGCGGCCAACGATGCGGAACGGTATGCCTCGTCCCGCTGCAGTTGCGGATTCCCCTGGTAGGAACCAGTGGCCGCCGCGACCCAGCCCTCGGCAATGGATGCATTCAAGATCCCCGCATCCACCGACTGCTGCAGCGCACGGCCCAGGCCGTCATGCGCCGACAAGGTGCCGCAGATGATGAAGGTGACGGGCGCGTCCAGCACCTGCCGCTGGCCATGGGCCACGCTGTGCAATTGCGCCTTGGCTGCTGGGGAGCGCACCGCGATGATGCGCCAGTTCTGGGCGTTGAACGCAGACGGTGCCCGCGTTGCCAAGCGCGCCAGTTCGGTGACGTCCGGGTCTGAAATGTCCCGGCCCGGCGCGTAGCGGCCAGTGGAAACACGGGATTCGATCAGTTGCCTGACAGTGTCGAACATATTAGAAATCTCCTTTGGGTTTGCTTGCGAAATGAAACTTTTTTTGCGGGGAATACACTGGCGCCGTGGCGACCCACTGCACGAGCAGAATGCTGCCCAGCACAAGCACAAAGCCCAGCAGCGACACCCCTGTCATGCCCTGGCCCAGCAAGGCCCAGCCCAAAACCGCGGCCATCAGCGGGCTGAGCAGACCCAGCGACGACACCGCTACGGGCGACAGACGGGCAATGCCGCGGAACCACAACACGTAGGCCAACAAGGCGCCAAATAGCGATAAATAGGCATAACCGACGATCTGCATGGGGTGCAGCGCGGGCAACGGCGCATCGGCGATCCACGCCACGGGCGCCAACATCAGCCCGCCCAGCAGCAACTGCCAGCCCGTGAACGCCAGCAGGGGCATATCGGGCTGCCACCGCCGTGTCAGATAGGTACCCGCTGCCATGCAAACCGCCCCGGCAAATGCCGCTGCAATGCCGACCGGGCTCCACGCCGCGCCCGGAGACACCAGCAAGGCGGCCATGCCGACTATTGCCAGCAGACTGGCCCCAACCGCCAGCCGTGCGGGCCTGCGCCGGTCCAACGCCCACACTAGGCCCATCACCAACAGCGGCTGTATGGCCCCCACCACGGCCGCCAACCCACCCGGCAGGCGGTAGGCCGCCACAAACAGCAACGCCTGAAAGAAACCGATATTCAGCGCCGCCAGCACCACCAAGCGCCACCACGTCGCCCGGCCGGGAAGGTGGCGGCTGTACAGCACCAGCAAGATGCCGGCCGGCAACACACGCAGCAAGGCTGCAGTGAACGGACGATCCGGGGGCAGCAGTTCGGTCGTGACCACATAGGTCGATCCCCAGATGGCCGGGGCCAGCGCCGTGGTCAGCACGTCGAACCACGATGCGGATGGGTTTTTGCTGGACATATAATTACCTCGCATTCAAGATAAATCGAAGTCTAGCAGTATTTATCTTGCATTCAAGATAAATCCAAAGAAAAGGTTCCCATGGCTACCAAACACCGCGCTGATGCAGTTGATGCAATCCTTGAGCAATGGCGCCGCGAACGGCCAGACCTGGACGTCAGTCCCATGGGACCCATCGGCCGCATCAGGCGTTGCGCGGCTCTGTTGCAGCGGGAACTGGACAAGACCTTTTCCCTCTTCGAACTCACCAGTTGGGAGTTCGACGTGCTGGCCACCTTGCGCCGCTCGGGGGGAGCCTACTGCCTGGCGCCCACTGCCTTGTTTTCGTCCCTGATGATCACCTCCGGCACCATGACCCGCCAACTGCAACAGCTGGAAGCACGCGACCTGGTCAGCCGCATGCCCAACCCCAACGATGCGCGCAGCATGTTGGTGCAGTTGACACCGACCGGCCTGGCACTGATAGACGGTGCGGTGCAGGCGCATGTCGAAAACGAAAAGCGGGTTCTGGCGCCCATCAAGCCCGCCGATCTGGTTCAGCTTGATGTCCATCTGGCGCAAATGCTGGCGGTGTTGGAACCGCCGATGAACTGAGGCCGCTGGCCGCAAGCCCTACCCTCTTGCGTGTACCGGATTCCTGAGATTTCCGCCCAAGCACGGTAATTTCTCACGCTTGATGCATTTTGTGCAGCCCTGCGCACGCCGGGCGTCATCTACGGCCACTAAACTGTTTTCTCCAAATTTTGCAAGGGAGAAAACTCATGGATACCGGAAAAATCACATCCTGGATAGACCAGGCGCAGCCCATCCTGGTGGCCTTTGGGCTCAAGGCATTGGGCGCCATTGCGGTTTTTGTTGTCGGCCGCTGGCTCATCAACATGGTCAGCGGCCTGGTCGGTGCCGGCATGACGCGCCACAAGCTGGACCCCACGGTCCAACGCTACCTGGTGAGCTTCATCACCGTGGCGCTGAACATCATCCTGGTGGTGGCCATCCTCGGATACTTTGGTGTGGAGACCACATCGTTTGCGGCCCTGGTCGCCGGCGCCGGTGTGGCCATTGGCGCTGCGTGGAGCGGCCTGCTGGGCAACTTTGCATCCGGCATTTTCCTGCTGGTGCTGCGGCCCTACCAGGTGGGTGACTATGTGGGCGTCGGTGGCACGGAGGGCACGGTCATGGAACTGGGCCTGTTCGGCACCACGATCACGACGCCCGACAACGTGAAGACGATTGTCGGCAACGGAAAGATCATGGGCAGCGACATCAAGAACTTCTCCGCCAACCCGCACCGCCGCGTCGAGCTGGTCGCGCAACTGGCGGGCACGGCCGACGCCCACAAGGCGATTGCGCTGTTGAAAGAGTCCGTGTCCAAGGTGGCCAACATCGCCACATCACCGGCGGTGGACGTGGAGATTCTGGAGTTCAACGAATTCGGTCCCAAGCTGGCCGTGCGCCCCTACTGCCACACCAACCACTACTGGCAGGTCTACTTCGACACCAACAAAACCATCGCCGACACACTGGGCGCCGCAGGCTTCCCGGTGGCGACACGGCCGGTCAAGGTGTATCCGGTGTGATTTTTTTGGGCTTTGCTTTTTCTTAACCGCAACAGGAGATAACAATGGGACTTTTGGATTCAGTAATGGGTGCCGTCACCGGGCACATGCAACAGAACGGCGGCCAGGACAATATTCTGGGCGGCCTGCTGACCAACAATTCAGAGTTGGGTGGTCTCAACGGTCTGGTGGAAAAATTCCAGCAGAACGGCATGGGCGACATTGTCGGTTCGTGGATCGGCAAGGGTGACAACCTGCCCATCTCGGCCGACCAGATTGCCAGCGCATTTGGCAGCGATACGCTGAGCAATATTGCCAGTCAGTTGGGTCTGGACCCAGCCCTAGTCTCGAACCAACTGGCGCAGATGCTGCCGGGCCTGATCGACAAGCTGACACCGCAGGGTGCGCTGCCCGAAGGCGGCCTGGGCCAGACCGGCGACCTGATGGGCATGCTGGGCGGTCTGCTCAAAGGCTGAACAAACTCCGTGGCTGTCTAGGCCAGGCGGAAGACCGCCACGGCCTGGACCAGTTCCTGCGCCCGGGTTTTCAGGTTCTCGGCCGCTGCTGCGCTTTGTTCGACCAGTGCGGCATTTTGCTGTGTGGCATGGTCCATTTGCGCAACGACCTTGCTGACCTCCGCAACGCCTTGGCTTTGCTCCTTGCTCGCCGCGCTGATCCCGCCGACCAGGGCGCTCACGCTCTGAATGGCCGCCACCACTTCCTGCATGGTGGCGCCGGCACGGTCCACCAGGGCCGACCCTTGCTCCACACGCTCGACGCTGGTCGCGATAAGGCCCTTGATTTCACGCGCCGCGTTGGCGCTGCGTTGGGCAAGACTTCTGACCTCGGTGGCAACAACGGCAAATCCGCGCCCCTGGTCACCCGCACGGGCGGCCTCGACGGCCGCATTGAGCGCCAGGATATTGGTCTGGAATGCAATGCCGTCAATCACCCCGACGATGTCCGCAATGCGGCGCGAGCTGTCGTTGATGCCATGCATGGTGCTGACAACATCCGCCACGACGGTGCCGCCTCGGAGCGCCACCGTGCAGGCATTTTGCGCCAGTTCATTGGCCTCGCCCGCACTCTCGGCATTGCGGTTGACGGTGCTGCCCAGTTCGTCCATGGAGGACGCCGTTTGCTGCAAGGCGGTGGCCTGGTGCTCAGTACGGTTGCTCAGGTCGCTATTGCCCGCGGCAATTTCATTGCCCGCCAGCGCCACACTCTCCGCATTGGCCCGCACCGTGGAAACGGTTTGGGCCAGGCTGGTTTGCATATTGCGCAGCGCTTCCAGCAAGTTGCCCAGGGGACCACGGTCGTGCGGGATGGCATTGGCCAGCTCGCCCTGTGTGATCTGGTTGGCGATGTCGGTTGCCGTGGCCAACGGGCCAGTGAGTATCTTGAAAATCCAGCGCACCAGGGCAGCACACAATGCCAGTGCGATCAGACACAAACCCAACACCGTGGCGCGGACCCAGCTTGCCTCCTGCTGCAGGCGGGCCGATTCCTCTTGCGCCGCCTCCGTGTGAAGTTCTATCTGCTTGGACATCGCTGCAACCAGTGCGGCGCCTATGGGTGTGGTGTGCTGGCTGCGCCAGGCCTTGGCTTCGTCATTCTGCCCGGCCAGCCGCATCTCGAACCATTTGGGCCGCGCTTTTTCGTAACGGGCGAATCCATCGCGCAGGCTGTCCAGGCCCTTGCGTTCCGCATCCGACAGGGACTGGCCCGCGTAAGCGGTCAACGCCTTGTCAATGGTTGCAAAGTGCTTGGCTTCCGCCTGCGCCAATTTCGTGGTGCCTTCGGCGTCTGCAGACAGGGCTTGGGATATGGCGTAGCGCAGTTCCCACAGCGCGTTGTTGGCCGTCAGCAGGTTGCCGGAGCGACGGGTTCCATCGGTCAGGGACTGGTAGTTGCCCTGGGTGCGGAAGGTGAAGCTTGCCGCAACAATGGAGACCAGGGCCACAAAAACGAATATGGTGCCGAAGGCAACCAGCAATCTGGAATTGAGTGAGTTTTTCACGTATCGCCATCCCTGAAAGAACCGGAACATCTGCATGATCCCCGGCACGGTCTTGGACGCCTGCGTTCAGGGATGCGAATTCACAACGGCGGTGCCACTATGACCCATTTTTCGAGGTCTCGCAACTAGCAATAAAGGCTTGGGCGACTACACGGACAGCAGACGGCGCATGTCGCTGCCGCCCAGCCGCTCACCCGCGCGGTGGGCCTGCAGACGCTTCAGCAACCTGGCGTTGACCGGCGCCGCCATGCCATGCTGCCGCGCCAACCGCACAACCGCGCCGCACAGGTCATCGATCTCGGTGGCGCGGCCCTTTTGCAGGTCGTCCCACATCGACGAGCGCGCCGTGGGGTCTATGCGCAGCATACGTGCGGCCACAATCTTGAACAGGAAGTTGGGCAGGCGCAATATCTGGGGCAGCAACCGCGGCGGTGCCGCAGCCACCTTGGCGGGCTTAATGCCAGCCACGTCCATGGCACGCAAAGCCTCGGTCTGCAGGGCCGCCAGCACGATGCGGTAGTCGCGGTCCATCAATTCCTCGCGCAACGGCAGGTCCGACAGCGCATTGACTGGGTTGTTCAGATTCAGCAGCAACTTGCCCCATTGCACGGCCTGCATATCCGGCACCACGGCCATGGGCAGCCCAGCCGCATCACAACATGCGGCCACCTCTGCGCTCAGGGCCGACGGCCCGATCTGCAAATACCCGGCGGTCGCACGGTGCACCTTGGCAGGGCTGTTCAACACCACGTTGTAGGGCACCATGCCGGCCACCGACTGCAGGTGCGGCGCGGCGTCACGAATGCGCTGCACGTTGTCGATGCCGTTTTGCAAAGAGATGACCAGCGTGCCGGCGCCAAACACGGCGCCGATCTCGGCCGCGGCCTGGGCCGTGGCACCGCCTTTCACACACAACAAGACCACCGGCGTGCCACCGCTGCGGTCCACGTCGGCAACCGCCACGGCAAAACGCAGTTGCGCGGCCGGAACATTGGCTTTGAAACCGTCCATGTCGGACACCGTGAGCCCATGCGCGGCAATCTCAACCAAAATACCCGGGCGCCCTACCAGGCTGACCTGCTGCCCGGCCTGCGCCAGACGAGCCCCCACATAACAGCCAATGGCGCCGGCGCCCACAACGATGAAATGCATACAGCGGTACCCAGTAACGAAATGAATGGTGTTGCGTAAACACGCACAAGTCTAATGCGCAACCAACACCAGCCAATGGTTAGCTACCGCGGTGCAACGCTAAGCCCCTGCGATAAGATGGCCACACGATACCGGTAGTGGTTGGCGGCGTCGTTCAACAATCCCGACGCGGGGAAATCCGCTGCAACCCCACCCAAAACCATTTCCGGGGTCGCTACAAATTGCTGTCCACCGAACTGGGTCCAGATAGCAGTGCCGTCGGTTTGAAGGACGATGGAGCCACCCAAGGCCGTGCCTACCGCCGACTGAAGAAGGTTTGGAGCTAAGAAGGCTGGGCGCAGCAACTGGGTGTTGCCTGCGCTGTCCGAGAAGCGGTACAGGCCATCAGTACCTTGCAGTAATCGAGGCGCTCCAGCCGCACCCGGCGTCACCAAATAGTCAGGGCGTACGACGTACATGGTTCCGCCAGCATTAACCGTGATCACGCCCGCCGCATCGATCTCCGCTGAAGCACCCAATGCGCCGAGCGCGGCGGCGAATTCAGTGAGGTTGTAAAGAGCAGGTGCAACACTCACATTGCCGCAACTGGTGTCCAGGTTAAGGGAATTGGATCCCGTAAGCCTGATGCCTGCGACGCTGCTTTGTGTACCGGCTGCCAATGGATAGAACGAGATGATGTGCCCGCCCTGGGAAATTCTCGCCCCCCCCGTGGCGGCTTGACCCTGGTAAGCCGCGTCGGTGCCGAAGATCTGGCGCACGGCATTTGCCATGCAAGTGGTCAGTGTGGGGCCATACCCAGTGCTCAGGTCCAGCCGTGTCAGCTGACTGGCTCCGATACCCGGGACAGAGGCAGGCAGGCCTGTATTTGGAACAAGGACGACCGCTGTGCCAGCGGAGCACGTCTCGCCTCCGGTCAGGATACCGGTGCCGGCGACCGGCGTAACGCAGAAAAACACGTAGCTGCCGACGTCCGTTCCAACCGGGATATAGCTAATGGCGGTTGCGTCGCCGATAGCCACCTTGTCGGATCCGCTGCTTTGGCTGCCCCGCATCCAACGCATGCGGGATCCTGATTCGACATCACTCTCTGTGTCCGCATAGGTGTAGTTGCCGGTCAGAGAGCTGCCGACTTGCGCCGCGCCACTGATCGCCACAGCGCTCGCCGTCGGAACGGTGTTGGCGGTGTACGTGATCGTGACCGACCCGTCGCCTCCGCTGCTATTCGATGCGCCACCATTGCCGGCCATTGCGTAAGATGCGCCAGTAACGGGCGCCGACCCCCCGGCACCTCCACCACCGCTAGTCGCACCGCCGCCGCCGCCGCCCCAGCCAGCACCGCCGCCGCCTTTACCATTGCCACCACTGCCGGCGGCACCGCCTGCGCCACCACCAGCCCCCCCGGTGCCGGCAGTAGAGGCAGGAAGGCCGCCAGCGCCTGATCCGCTCCCGCCGCCCCCGCCGCCGTCTGATGTTCCCGCGCCTCCGGCTCCAGCCAAGCCGCTTCCGCCAGTGCCCCCAATGTTGCCGCCGCCGCTGTTTCCGCCCGCGCCACCGACACCGCCATTGCCTCCTAAACCGGGATAGGTACTCCCACTGACAGCCGTGCCATTGCCACCCGCCGCCACTCCGCCCGCGCACGCACTCCCTGCGCTATCCCCCATAGCGTTAGAAAACCCGCCGCCACCGCCGCCACCCGCGATCACCATGTTCGCCGGGTTATTGATCTGAAAACTGGATGATCCCCCGCCACCCCCAGCGCCCGCGGCACTACCGCCGCCACCGCCGCCGACTCCTACGGGAATGCTGGCGCCTGGCGTCACCGCAACTGTTGCCGTCACGGTGCAACCAGACCCACCCAAGCCGCCGTTGTACCCACCACCGCCACCACCTGTTGCCACGATGGAGACGGATGTAACCCCTGCTGGAACCATCCAGGTGTTTGAACCGACGCTGGTGAAGGTCACCGTTGTTGCCATCGCAGAGCCGCTGCTCACGGCGGCCATAAGCGGCAAGGACAAAGCCAACGCTATTGCGCGGATTTGGACGGGTCGGAATTTCTTCAGAGGGTTCATAACGAGCAGTCCCTATTTATTACGGTTGAAAACCAGTGTATAGGGTTTACTCCTCCACTCTGTGGTCTATTTCTGCGGCAACCCCGCAGGCCGAAAGCCGGCCGGCGTCAATCTTGTAATCCTTGGCCAGCGCCGCAGCCACGGCCTGCGCACGGCGTTGCGATAGTGCCAGATCTTGTCGTCAGCCGGCAGGCCCTTACCCAGGCTGTCCGCATGGGCGCGCGGGAATCATCGATCCACTTCAGCGCGTGTGCCGACAGGTTTTGCCGCACAGGCTGGACCGTCTTCACAGCGCGCAAAGGGCGAGGACCCACAACCAGCGGGAGAAGATGTTTTGCATAAAACGGGGGGAGTTCCCATTGCAAGATTCAAGAACTTGGATTGCTATGCTTATGGTAGCTACTCAGGCATACCACACGAGGGCTAGAGGCCAACATCTCCACTGAATCTCTAAAACATACTCAATTTGGGTATATTTAGTCTTGCGCGACTGCGCCGATTGCCCCGAGATGGCGGCGCTCGCGGCGGGCAGTTACCGCATGGGTTCGCCCGCGCAGGAGGACGGCCACGACAACGACGAAGGCCTGCGCCACGGTGTGAGCATCGCCGCCTTTGCCGTCGGCCGCTACGAAGTGACGGTGGCCCAGTACCTGGCCTGATCTCAGGCATCACGTTCGCCAGAGCCTGTCCGGGGCACCGGCAAGAAACAGGAAAACGGTTTGAAGAACCACGCCGTCTGATCCGTAAACAGGCGCTGCGCTTCCTGCACCAGGCTGTCGTAGGCGGCGGCCGGCAGCGTGCCTTCAAAGGACTCCGACGTTATCCGTCCATCGGAAAATTGGACCGACTTCGATGTGACGTGTGCCTTTCGATCCCCGGACATCTGCACGTCATGGCGCGAATACCTGAAACTGAAAAATGCTTGGAACAGCGACACCGGTTCCACACACGCCGGTGGTGTGTCTGCGCCGCGCACCACAGCAGGCAAGGTTTCGGCTTTATCGGGAAGTAATTTCATCGCTCACCTTTCATAAATAAGTGCCCACATGCAGTGGCTGACACGGCTCGCAAAACGAAAAAATTGCCGGTCATCCCGCCCTGCCCCGGAAAAGTCTAGTGAATTCGGCGGCGCTGCGCTTGTGATTTGTCAAGCGCCTGCCACGGCGCATGGGACACATTAGCTGGTGCATTTTTTTGCGGCATCCGTCGCTCTTTTTTCCTGTTTGTTGAATCTGGTTTTCTGCATTTTCCGTATTGGCCGATGAGTACTGCACCCTAACAGCGGGCAACGGCACTCACCACATCCATCTTAGTTTTGTTACTGAAGGAGATCGATATGAAAACCAAATTTGGCGGCGTCGCACAAGCCTGCGTATGGCTGGTTGCGGCCAGTGCGGCAATGGCGTCCAGCCACCGCGAAGCCCCGTTCATCACGACCAGTCCCAAGGTCGATGGCACGGACTTTTATATGTTTCGCAGCTACGAAGGCATCAACACCAACGGCACCGGCGGACGCAGTGATTACGTCACGCTGATCGCCAACTACCAGCCGCTGCAAGGCCCCTACGGCGGGCCCAACTACTACCTGATGGACCCCAACGCGCTGTATGAAATCCATCTGGACAACAACGGTGACGCCAGGGAAGACATCACGTTCCAGTTCAGGTTCAACAACAAACTCAACAGTCTGGCGCTGCCGATTGGCGCGTCCAGCGTTCCCATCCCGTTGACACAGGCCGGCGCGGTCAGCCGCTACAGCGACCCCAACCTGAACGTGAACGAGACCTACACCATGACCATCGTCCGCGGTGACCGCCGCACCGGGGTTGCGCAGCCCATCATCAAAGCCACCGGTGCCGGCACCTTCGAAAAACCGTTTGACTACATCGGCAGCAAGACCCTGGGCGATGCGGCCACCTACGAAGCCTACGCCAAGCGGCACGTGCACGCCATCAAGATCCCCGGTTGCCCGGCCGGCAAGGACACCGGTTTTGCATTCGTAGGCCAACGCCAGGAAGGTTTTGCCGTCAACCTGGGCACCGTGTTTGACCTCGTGAACGCACCCGCATCCTTTCTGCTGGACCCCACCAATAGGGACGCCGTGGGCCAAGGCGGCAAACACTACATCCAGAAAAACAATGTGACCTCGATGGCATTGGAAGTGCACAAGGATTGCCTGACCGCAGGCAGCGACCCTGTCATCGGCGGTTGGACGACAGCCAGCATGCGCCAGACACGGTTGCTCAACGGCAACCCGCCGTCCGGTCACCAGACCAGCGAGAGTGTTGGCGGCGCCTGGGTGCAGGTGTCGCGCCTGGGCAACCCGCTGGTCAACGAGCTTGTCATCGGTCTGCCGGACAAGGACAAGTTCAACGCCTCCAAACCACAGGACGACACGCAGTTCCTGACCTACGTGACCAACCCCACCATGCCCGCGCTGCTGGGCCTGGTCTTGTCGGGCAGCCCTGCCGCGCTGGCTCCCACCAACCTGCCGCGCACCGACCTGGCCACGGTGTTCCTGACCGGCATCACCGGTGTCAACAAACTGGCCAACCCAACCCCGTCTGAGGTGCTGCGCCTGAACACCGCCATCACTCCGGTGCAGTTTGCGGACCAGAACCGCCTGGGCGTGGCGGGTGAAGTGTTGCGTGTCGGCGGTGTGGGCAATCTAGGCATGGCCAAGGACCTGGCCGGTTTCCCCAACGGCCGCCGCCCCAAGGATGACGTGGTTGATATCGCACTGGTAGCCGTCCTCGGTGGCCTGTGTGTCATCAATGGCGACAACAACGCCCTGGGACTGAACGGCGTGCCGGGCGTGCCGTCACTGACATCGGCGTGCAAACCGTCCAGCGTGCCCTTGGGCGCCACGTCGGCCAATATCCACGACGGTGTGGACCAGGCCACGGTGCCCTTCCTGACGCGTTTCCCCTACCTGAACACGCCCAATTCCGGCACGGCCAGCTACTACTGACACCACGCACAAGGAGTTCAAACATGTTTAACACTCTGAACAATACGATTCCGTGGCGGGTGCTGGTGCTGGGTACTGCAGCCCTGTTGACCGCCTGCGGCGGTGGTGGCAGCGATGCCCCGATGCCGACGACGGGACCGGCGCGGACGGCGGGAAGTACTTTGCCGATGGTGCTGGAACACAGCACTGCGGGTGTCGCTGGCTTCACCAGGACGCAACTCCCGGCCACCAGCGAGACCAGCGAGCCTTTGCCCTTGCCCTTGGGCAACACCCAACTGGTCACCGACGATTTTGCCAAACCGTCCGCCATCTAAGACGGCAAGCAAAGGCCATCACTTATGCGGTGGCCTTTTCGTTTGCAAAAAATCATGCCTTCTTCGTTTCTTGTCCGCAACACGCTACTGGCTTACATGCTCGGCGTTGGCCCCTTGCAGGCGCACGAATTCTGGTTCACGCCGATTGCCTCGCCACAGGCCAAGGGCAGCACCGTGGCGCTGCCCTTGGAGGTCGGTGAATTATTTACCGGCGATGCGGCGGGCTTCTCCATCCCCACCACACAGGCATTGCGCCATTACAGCGCGCAGTCGCAAGCGCAGGATCTGCGGCCCTTTCTGCCGCCCCACACACCCCGAGCCGAAGTTGCGCTGGCGCTGGACACAGCCGGCACGCACCTGTTCGCCTACGACAGCACACCCCGGCGCATCACGCTGGATGCACACAGATTTCACGCCTATTTGCACGACGAAGGACTGGATATGGTCAAGACACAGAGGGACGAGGCAGGCACTACCAACCAACCCGGCCGCGAACGCTACCGCCGCCATGTCAAAGCCCTGGTCGCGGTCGATCCCGAGCCATCGACCAACCAAACACCTGACCCGACCTATGCCACCCAGACGGGCCAGCGCCTGGAGATCCTGCCCCTGCAAGACCCCTTGACGCAAGCGCCGGGCGACGTGTTACCGCTGAAGATCGTGTTTGACAAACAACCGCTGGCCGGCGCACTGGTCAAGGCCTGGCACAAACACAAGGGGCAGTTGCTGATGATCCGCGCCACCACGTCGGCCCAGGGCCTGGTCGCATTCGACCTGCCGTACGCCGGCGACTGGATGCTCAGCGTGGTGCACATGATCCCGGCCGTCGCCAGTGGTGATGAAGAAGAAGGCGCGGACTGGGACAGCTTCTGGGGCAATCTGTCCTTTCATGTGGCACAGCCGCCATCCACGGCATTCAGTGCGCAATAGCGCGGATAGGTGCCGGTACACCATCCAGCTCGGAGGTATACAACAGGCTGTTGTTGCAATCCCTGCCGATCCAGTAGTCGGGCAGAGTCATTCCTCTTCATTGCTATAGTAAACATAGCGATACATATATATTCTACGAGGGCTAGAGGCCAGTTTTCATTTAAGCTCTCCGGCAAAAATGGCGCACAAATACTCAATATGGGTATTTTCCGACATGTATCGCATCCACCGCCGCAGTGCCACACAACGCGACGCTCCACTGCCACTGTTAGCATGCTCCGATGGTGCAAAAAATAGCAATCATTGGCAGTGGCATGGCGGGCTTGGCGGCGTCGTGGTTCCTGGGCGGCGAGCGCCACCACGTCACGCTGTTTGAACGCCAGGTGCGCCTAGGCATTGGCGCGCACAGCGTGCAGGCACCGGGCGGTGTCGTGGACGTGCCCTTGCGTGTCATCTACCCCGGCTACTACCCCGAGCTGTTTGCGCTGCTGGCGCAGACCGGTGTGTTGGTGGAGCCGCTGGATGCGTCGCTGGGTTTTAGCGACCTGGGAGGCGCCAGCTACTTCCGCTACAGCAATATACATGCGCTGGGCAAGACCCTGCCCTGGGTCACACCAGCCACCTGGCTGCGCGGCGCATCCAGGGACATCCTGTTCGACCTGGCACGCTTTCTGTGGGAAGCCCCCAAGGCCCTGGCCGCTGGCCATTTGGTCGACCGCACCATTGGTGACTATCTGGATCTGCAAAAGTATTCCAGCGCCTTTACCGACCGCTTTCTGATCCCCGCCTTTGCCGGCATCAACACCGTCAGTTGCCAGGAGGTGCGCGACTACCCGGCCGAGCTGATTGCGCAGTATTTCAACCGCGATTTCATCGTCTCCAGTGTCTACCGTGCCGTGGGTGGTGCGCAGGCCATCGCAGACGCGTTGTCACAACGCGTGGCGCAGCTGCGGCTGGACGCGCGTATTCGCAGTGTGCAGCGGCATGCGCGCAAAGTTGTCATCACGATGGAAGACGGCAGTGCCGAGACCTTCGACGCCGTGGTCTTCGCCACGCAGGCCAACCAGGTGATGGCGATGTTGGGTGATGCCAGTCCAGCCGAGCGCGCGGTCATGCAAGCGGTGCGCTACGGCAGCGTGCGTGTGGTCATGCACCACGACGTGCGCCTGATGCCAAGCGACCGCAAAGACTGGGGCCCGGTCAACTATGTAGTCGCCGCCGGGCCGCCCCAAGACGACTACGGCCCCCTCGGGGGGCAGCGCAGTACGCGCAGCGACAAGCGTGGGGGCTTGTTGATGTCACCAAACCACGACCGGCCCATGGTCAGCATCTGGGTGAACCGCCTGCTGCCCGCCTACCAAGATGCGCGGCCGCTGTTCCAGACCATCAACCCCATGCTGGAACCGGCAGCCGAACTGGTGCTGCAGGACTGCAGCCTGCAGCGCCCCATCGTCGACCTGGCCACGCAGGCCAATCTGCAGCAACTGGATGCACTGCACGCGCAGCCAGACCGGCGCGTCTTCTTCTGCGGCTCCTATGCCGCGCAGGGCATACCCCTGCTGGAGAGTGCGGTGGCGTCGGCGTCGCGCCTGGCGCAGGCCGGTTGTTTTAACTAGGGCCTTCACGGCCCGCAGCAAGCCCGCAAGACTGCGGTCGCACTAGCGCTGCATTTTTTTTACTGCTCTTTGAATCCAGTGGCCAGGTCACTGCGTATTCGCCCTAAGTACCGTCCCCACGCTTTGCGGGTAACGGCACCCAACACCACATCCCGTTACCGTCCTTCAAGGAGATAGTTATGCATTTCAAATTTGGCAACGTCGCACAAGCGTGTTTACTATTGCTTGCAGCCAGCGCTGCAATGGCGTCCAGCCACCGCGAGGCCCCGTTCATCACGACCAGCCCCAAGGTCGATGGCACGGACTTTTATATGTTTCGCAGCTACGAAGGTGTCAGCGCCGCCGGCACCGGCGGGCGCGGTGATTACGTCACGCTGATCGCCAACTACCAGCCGCTGCAAGGCCCGTACGGCGGGCCCAACTATTTCGCCATGGACCCCAATGCGCTGTATGAAATCCACCTGGACAACAACGGCGACGCCAAGGAAGACATCACGTTCCAGTTCCGCTTTACCAACAAGCTCAACAGCGTGGCCCTGCCGATTGGTGCGTCCAGCGTCGCCATACCGCTGATACAGGCCGGTGCCGTCAGCAACCTGACCGACGCCAACCTGAACGTGAACGAGACCTACACCGTGGCCATGGTGCGCGGGGACCGGCGCAAGGGCACGTCGCAGGCCGTCGCCAAGACCAATGGTGCCGCCACCTTCGAGAAGCCGGTGGACTACATCGGCACCAAGACCCTGGGTGATGCCGCCGCGTACGAGACCTATGCCCAGAAGCATGTGCACGCGATCAAGGTGCCCGGTTGCCCTGCCGGCAAGGACACCGGTTTTGTGTTTGTGGGCCAACGCCAGGAAGGCTTTGCCGTCAACCTGGGCACCGTGTTTGACCTCGTGAACGCACCCGCATCCTTTCTGCTGGACCCCACCAATAGGGACGCCGTGGGCCAAGGCGGCAAACACTACATCCAGAAAAACAATGTGACCTCGATGGCATTGGAAGTGCACAAGGATTGCCTGACCGCAGGCAGCGACCCTGTCATCGGCGGTTGGACGACAGCCAGCATGCGCCAGACACGCCTGCTCAATGGCAAGCCAGCCTCGGGCCACCAGACCAGCGAGAAGGCAGGCGGCGCCTGGGTGCAGGTCTCGCGCCTGGGCAACCCGCTGGTCAACGAACTCGTTATCGGCTTGCCGGACAAGGACAAGTTCAACGCGTCCAAGCCGCAGGACGACACGCAGTTTCTGACCTATGTGACCAACCCCACGCTGCCCGCGCTGCTGGGCGTCGTCTTGTCCGGCAGCCCTGCGGCACTGGCACCGACCAACCTGCCCCGCACCGATCTGGCCACCGTCTTCCTGACCGGCATCACCGGTGTCAACAAGCCGACGACAGCAACGCCGTCTGAGATGCTGCGCCTGAACACGGCCATCACACCGGTGCAGTTTGCGGACCAGAACCGCCTCGGCGTGGCCGGTGAAGTCTTGCGCGTCGGTGGTGTGGGCAATCTGGGCATGGCCAAGGATCTGGCCGGGTTCCCGAATGGCCGCCGCCCCAAGGATGACGTGGTCGACATCGCGCTGGTGGCCGTGCTGGGTGGCCTGTGTGTCATCAACGGCGACACCAACGCACTGGCACTGAACGGTGTGCCCGGCGTGCCATCACTTACTTCGGCGTGCAAGCCATCGAGCGTGCCACTGGGCGCCACGTCGGCCAATATCCACGACGGTGTGGACCAGGCCACGGTGCCCTTCTTGACGCGTTTCCCCTACCTCAACACCCCGAATGCCGGCTCTGCCAGTTATTGAACCCCAGCCTGAGGACTACACCATGCAAAAGACTTTGATGAAGACCCGTTGGCTGGCCGTTGTGGGCGGCGCAAGCCTGTTGGCCGCCTGCGGCGGTGGCGGTGGGAACAGCACGACGCAAGCTCCCGGCCCGACGCTGGTGGTGGGCACCGATGTGCCCGTGGCCGTGGAGCAAAGCGCCAAGGGCGTGATCGACTTCGCCCAGACGCAACTCGTGGCCACCAGCGAAAGCAGTGAACCACTGGTGCTGGGTGACGCCAAGCTGTCCACGGACGACGCTGCTGAGCCGGCGGACATCTAAGGCATTGCTGACAAGTACCTCCGTTCGGGCTGAGCCTGTCGAAGCCCTCAGCAAGTCTTTGATTTGCGAGGGCTGCGTTTCGACACGCTCAACGCGAACGGACTTAATCAGCAAAGCCCCAACGCCATCAAGTCCAGCACGCAGCATGCTCCTTCGCTCCACTATCCGCACCGCGCTGCTGGCTTGCCTGCTGAGTCAAGCGCCCGCCGTGCAGGCGCACGAGTTCTGGTTCACGCCGGTCGCGTCACCACAAGCCGTAGGCGACACCGTGACGCTGCGCCTGGAAGTGGGCGAGTTTTTTACCGGTGAGGCCGCTGGCTTCTCCATCCCCACCACGCATGCCCTACGCCATTTCAGCGCCCGACACGCGGTGGAAGACCTGCGGCCCTTTTTACCCGCCAAAGAGCGCGAGGCCGAAGTGGCGATCACGCTGGACACACCCGGCACGCACTTGCTGGCCTACGACAGCACGCCCCAACGCATCACGCTGGAAGCCGGCAAATTTAACGCGTACTTACACGACGAAGGATTGGATTTTGTGAAGACCCAAAGAGAACAGGCGGGCACCGCCAACCAGGCCGCACGCGAACGCTATCGCCGTCACATCAAGACATTGATCGCGGTGGGACCGGTGCCCAAAGCCGTGCAGGCCCTGGACCAGACCTACGCCATACACGCCAGCCAGCGCCTGGAGATCACGCCACTGCAGAACCCGCTGGCGTTGGCTCCGGGCGATGCCCTGCCGGTCAAGGTCGTGTTTGACGACAAGCCACTGGCGGGCGCACTGGTCAAGGCCTGGCACAAGCACAACGGCCAATTGGTGATGATCCGCGCCACGACATCCGACGCCGGGCAAGTGGCATTCAACCTGCCCTATGCCGGCGACTGGATGGTCAGTGTGGTGCACATGATCCCGGCCGTGGACAGCGATGACCAAGAAGAAGGCGCGGACTGGGATAGCTTCTGGGGCAATCTGAGCTTCCACTTGCCGGCACTGTAACTCCCTATGCCGCCCGCTCACCCCACTGAAACCGCTGCTGCGGCCAAGCCCAGTTCCACAGCGGGACGGTCCAGCTTGCAAGGAACAACACCACAATCAAGCCGTGCGGTTTGAACAGCATGAACTGCCAGACAAACGCTCCCACGGCCACCAGCACCGCATAGCCCATGCGCACCGATGCGCGCTGCGGCGTGGTCATGGGGTCGGAGATCATGAAGAAGGCAAATAGCAACACGGCGCCATTGCTGGCCTGCTGCAACCACATGGCCGCGCCGGGGTCCCACGCGTAGCCGAGCACCCACAAGCGCAGGCCCAGCAGCGTGGCCCAACTGAGCAGAAAGGTCAGCGACACATCCCACCGGCTGATGCGCTGTGTAACCAAGCCACCCAAGGCAATGAACCACAGCGCGGCAAGGCTCTCGGACCCCCACTGCCCCGGGCTCAACCAGGCGCCCGGCAACCAGGCCCAGGCCGCAAACGCCGCCAGGTTGGCGGGGTTCAGCAGATGGCTCTTGCAGCTTGCCGGGCCACCACGGATCAGGTACTTGCTGCTCATGGCGGCGCAGGCCAGCACCGGATGCACCCAGGCATTTTCGGCGCGCACCAGAATGCAAATGCCAAAGCTGGAAATCAGCGCGCTGAGGTAGCCGCCCCAGTTGCGTTTGCCGGGCAGGTCCAGGCTCCATTGCCAGGCGGCCTGCGTCAACAAGGCGCTGCCAAAGGTCAGCATCACCTGCGCCCCGGTCAGCGCGAAGTCGCGCGCCAATGCGCCCAGGGTCAGGAAGCTGGCCAGAAACAAAATCTGGAACCAGCGCGCGTCCAGATGGCGCAATCCCCGCAGAAGCCGTATGAAGAACTGGCCGCTAGCCCTCGTGGAATATGGATATGCCACTACTGTATTCATAGCAACCTCCGCCTATTGGGTTTTGCTGCTGCCAAACAGCGCTTCCCACCAGGTCTTGGCCGGGGCTGCACTCTGGGGCACGCTGACCGAAATACCCGTGTACCGGTCTGCGCCTGGCAACGCATCGATCGCGCTCAGCTTCCAGCCGGTCAGTTGGGCCAAGGTCAACTTCTCAGCATCCAGACGTTGGGGCAGGTCGGTCTGGTAGTAACGCGCCGCGCTGTTTATGCCCGCCCGTTTGGAGGCCACGCAACTGTCCATGCAATCGCGCTGCAGGGCCAGGGGGTCTTTGTCGCGGTACAAAGCACTCTGGCGTGCGGACGTGGGCTCGGACAACACTTGCGCCACGCGGGGTTTGCACATGGCCTCACAGTCCATCTGGCCGACCTTGGCAGTGCACTGGGCCACGCTGCTGTCGTACGGGTTTTGCACCACGTAGCGCGTCTGCCAGTTTTGGCGGTCCTTGGTTTGCGTGAACATCAGGTCTTCGGGGAAGGTGTTGGACGTGTAGCGCACGTGCAGGCGGGTCAGCACCACCGGCTGTGCGCCACCACCCATGCCCGAGGGCAGCGCGCTCTTGATGGCCGGGCCGGGAGGCGAGGTCATGGCCTTGAAGTTGTCTTGTGCATTTCCATCGGTCCAGAACACCCCCGCACCGCGCAGCTCTTCTGTGGTCAAAGGGTTGGCGGCACAGGGGTCACACCAGGCCATATCCCAGAAATATTCGGTAAACACCACGCGGTGGTTTTCCTTGGCCGCCTGGCTGTCGAACAGCGCCTTGTAAAAGTCCTGGAACCTGGGCTTGACGAAATGCGGCAGATTGACATTGGCCGGCAGCTTGACCGTGCGGTAGTTGCTGCTCTCCACGCGGCCGTCTTTGGTCAGCAGGTAAACGATCAAATCCTGCGGCTTGTCGGGTGCTGCATTGAGCATGCCCAGGCGCATGGGCAGCATGAACTTTTCGCTTTCAAACGCAAACTGCAGCGGGCGCAGTGTGGTGTAGCCGGTCTTGAGCTTTTCCTTCAGATTGACCTTGGCCACAAAAAACTTCATGCCCTGGTTGATGTAGGGCTTCAAGGCGGCGCTGGCGCCCTTGGGGATCTTGTAACCGTTTTCACCGAGCCAGGTCTCCAGCCCGTCGGACTGCGTGGCCGACAGGCTGACGATGTCGTATTCCTCCAGCGTGTACTGCGCCTCCACGGTTACGCCCAGCGCCTTGTCACGCACCAATGCCTCACCGGCACGGCCAGCGGCTGCGGGTGATGGCACAGCCATGGAGTACACCCTGCGGTTTTCCATGGAGGCTTGCCCCCAATCGAACCGCACCTGGCAGGGATCGCTGTCGTGGTATTCGGCGAGGCGCGGGCTGCTGTAGGCGTCGAGCCGTTCGAAGATGGCCTTGTCGGCTACCCGAACCTGGCCTTTTTTCAAAGTGGTCGGCGTGGGCACCACCAGCGCAAATTCGCTGAGCGGGCCCTTGTAGTCGTTGAGCATGGAGATGACGGTCCGCTTGCCGTCGCGTACCACCACGACCTGGCTGGCCTCATTAAACAGATTGGCATAGGCCTTGCCGGCATAGAAGCCGCAAAACGCCTGCGCGGGCAACGGCAGGCAGGCGGCGAAGGCTAGGCCGCATAACGCGGTCTTGATGCGATGGGGGGTTGTAGTTGTTTGGTGGGCTTTCACGCGGCGCCTTTATTGGTTAGAGGTACCGCTGAAACGAACCGGCCGTGGCAATGGGGTTAAAACATCAGAAAAACAATTGCACGCCGGCTGCGACCACCCCCACCAAGCACCATGTGCGCGCACCTGCCCAAAAACGAAAAAGGGCACCAGGTTTCCCTGGCGCCCCCAAACCGACCAACAGTTTGATATGGCTTACTTGGTCGCAGCGTCCACTGGTTTAGTGGCAGTCTTTGCAACAGCTTTGTTAGTGCGACTGTGCTTGACTTTCTTGGCTGTATGTTTCACTGGCGTTGCAGTGTCGGTTGGCGTGGCTGCGGGTGCAGCGGCGGCGGTGACTACTGGTGCAGGTGCGGGCTTGGCGGCAGCAACGGGTGCTTGCGCAAAGGATGCAATTGCAAGGCCGGACAAAACTGCAGCGGCGATCAAGGACTTGGTATTCAACAACATGGTTTTTGTATTCACTTCAACAACAGTCGCATAAGCTCCGACCATCTCAAGCTGCCCAACTTATTCGCCGGGCTTCAAAATACAACGCGGGGTTTACGCATGCAGTTGACTGCGTTTACTTTTGTTTACAGAGTGGCTTGCCCCCGTTTATCCCGGTATTTACCCTAGGTATCACGCCCAGCCGCAGTTCGTCACATAACGCGTGCAATGCAGATCCAGCGGAAATACATTTACTTCAACGGGCCGCAGTGGACCGAATTTGGAGAGATAAAAATGTTCACATCCTCGAATCGCACTTCTCGCTTGGCTGGTTTCGTGTTTGCAGTCGTGATGACTGTTGCAGTCAATAGCAGCATGCTGATGACGTTCGACGGCGTTGCCACCGATGCTTACCTGGCGCAAGGCACACAGACGCGCAATGTAGCGGTGCTGGAGACCGTGATCATCGTGGGGCAGCGCATTTAAGTCCTGGCGTTTGTCGCCAGGCGGGCTCACTTGCCGGCAATCAGCTCCATTGGTCCGTACCAGGCATAGGTCTTGGTCTGCGTGTTGTCGGTGTCGGTCATGATGGCAATGCCAACCAGGGGGCCGGGCAATTCACCAAAGGCTTTTTCAAAGTCGGCGCGGATATTGCGCTCATAGGCCAACCAGCGGCTCAACCTCTTGGCACCCGACTCCACCACCATCTTGCGAATGCGGTCCGTGCGTGCGTTGACGATGACCGAGCCCGAGGGACGCGTATTGCACCAGACGTACATCAGCGTGGCATAGGGCAGCGGCTCGCCGGTGATGGCGAGTGACAACTCGGACAACATGGCGTTCTTCATCGAGAACTTTGATCGATCACCCTCAAACGCCAAAACGATACGGACCGGTGAATCGTCCGACTGACGCAAGCCCATGTCGGCATGTGTTATCAACTCAGGCACCATCCAGGAGAACGTGATCTGCCCAAGGTCTGCCGCTTCAATCCGTATCCGTTTGCGCAGCATGCTGGCCGAGGCGTCAGCAAACGCTCCAACCACGGCGCGGCCATCCAACTGTTGAAATGAAAACGCGGTGGCCTGCTTGCCCGGCAATGCGTAGTGCTGCCAGGTGTCAAAGGGTGGCGTAGAAACTATTGGTTTGCTGACCGATGCTCTGTCCGCAGATGCATGTCCAGAGGGGTTCTTTGCAGCACCCGTTGGGGCGACCGATGTGCATGCAACCATTTGAATCAATGCGACTACCAACATGCATTGCGCCAGCCGACGCCGCAATGGAAAGGCGGCTTTGGACACTGTCTTCATTTCCATGGATCCAACGGTTTTGTGGTTATCGCCGCATCATATGGCCAATTCAACCTCCTTCAGGCGGGCATGTATGCCGAAGGTCATATGCGGGGCCTGCGTCGAAATAGGACCAATACCGCCCTACATCGCTTCTAAAGTGCACCAGCGCGGCACCGGCCGCTGCACTCACCTCCTCTTGAAATGGACCCGCGATGAAACCCGAATCCCTTGCGCGCACAGTAGCGCTGTCGTCACTGTTGCTGGCTGCTCAGTCTGCAGTCGCAAGCAACGAAGCAATCCCCTGCCCAACACTGCCCGCCGCCACACACAGCGGCACACGAGACTTCGACTTCTTGATGGGCCACTGGCATGTGGAAAACCGCCGGCGGCCCAAGGCCTTGGTTGGCAGCAACGAGTGGGAGACCTTTACTGCCACACAACACGCACAGAAGTTGCCCGCCGACATTGGCAACTACGACGACTTTGTGCCGCAAGGCTGGCGTCCCGGTTTCGTCGGCCTGTCGTTTAGGGTCTTCAACCCCACGACCGGGCTGTGGGCCATCTACTGGCTCAACAACCAGGACGGCGGCATCGACCAAAAGACTGGCGCGCTGACGCCGCCTGTGGTCGGCAAGTTTCAAAATGGCGTGGGTGTGTTTGAGGCCAACGACGACTACAAGGGCCAGGCCATCCGCGTGCGCTACACGTGGTCGCACATCGCAGCCAACAGCGCGCGCTGGGAACAAGCCTTTTCACCCGATGGCGGAGCAACGTGGGAGGTGAACTGGGTCATGCAGTTCACGCGCAAGCCATCCTGACGGCTCAGCCCCGTGCCCTCTGGCGCAGGCCGATTGCTTTATTGAGGCCTAGTGGCGCTTGCCGCCATTGCGCGTAGCTGCGGCGCCATTGCGCGTCGTGGCGTAGATGTGCCAGACCGCCAGGAACATCGCGGCAATCGCCGGGCCGATGACAAAACCGTTGATGCCAAACACCACCATGCCGCCCAGCGTGGTGATCATCACCACGTAGTCGGGCATACGTGTGTCCTTGCCGACCAGAATGGGCCGCAAGAGGTTGTCGATCAAACCGATCGCCAGTACACCCCAGGCGCACAAGGCAACGGCTTGCCAGATGGCGCCGGTGATAAAAAAGTAGATCGCCACCGGCAACCACACCAGCCCGGCGCCAATGGCCGGCAGCAGTGACAGGAACGCCATCAACGCCCCCCACAGCAGCGCGCCGCCAACACCCAGGACCCAGAACGCCAGGCCGCCCAGCGCGCCCTGGATGACGGCCACCAGCAGATTGCCCTTGACCGTGGCCCGGATCACCGTGGTGAACTTGCTAACCAATTCCTTTTTGTACTCAGGCGCCAGCGGGACCGCGTCGCGCAGCGCACGCGCCACGCCTTCGCCATCACGGATCAGGAAAAACGCCAGGTACAACGTAATGAACAAGCTGGTGATGAATTCAAATGTGAACTGGCCAATGCCCAGCGCCTGGGTCGCGAGGAACTGGCTGCCCTGCGCCAGCGCGGCCGAGAGCCGGCGCTGCAGGGCTTCGAAGTCGACCAGGCCCACACGGTCCAGCAGCGCCGTCAGCCAGTCAGGCAGCGCGTTGAACACGCCCTGGAAGTACAGCGATGGATTCATCTCCCCCGACTGCAGTTGCTGGTAGACCTGGGCCGTTTCGCGCGCCAGTGCGGCGGTCAGCAGCGCAAACGGAAGAACCAGGATCAGCAGCACCAGCAGCAGCGTCAACAGCGCCGCCAGCGTGGGCCGCCCCTTGAGCCGGACCAGCAGCCCCCGGTACACCGGCGCAAACAACAGCGCAATGATGGTCCCCCACAGAATGGCGCCGTAGAACGGCAGCAGTATCCAGCCGAGGGCCAGCGTCACCACTACTAACAGCGGCAACAAGGCGCGGTTTTTGGAGGCAGCAGTGGCTTGATCGTCGCTGGGGTTCATGGGTAAGGGTTCTCAGGATCACGCCAGAATCGGCGCGACCATCGTAGCAGTGTCAGACCCTCGTGTGTCAATGGGCAGATTGACGGTTTACGGATAATGCGTCCATGAACTTCTGGACAAATCCAAACACATGGCACTGGCTTGGCAGCGCCTTCACTTACAACTTTGTCCACGAGGGCATGTACTACCTGCTGTCTGCACTGCTGCTGTGGCTGGTGGTGCACAAGTGGCTGCACAAGCGCCTGGCCCACCGGGTAATTGCCGGCTGGCCCACCGGCACCGATATGCGGCGCGAAATGGTGTATTCGTTCTCCACGCTGCTGATCTTTTCGGCCCAAGGACTGGTGGTATTTGCCAGCGTCTTGCGGGGCGACATGGTCATCTACTTCAAGCCCGGTCAGTACGGCTACCTGTGGCTGGCGCTCAGCTTTCCGGCGATGCTGCTGTGGCACGACTTCTATTTTTACTGGACACACCGCCTGCTGCACAGCCGCTGGCTGTTTCGCCGTGTGCATGGCGTGCACCACCGCTCACGCAACCCGTCGCCCTGGGCGGCCTATGCGTTTCATCCCATCGAGGCGCTCATCAACAGCCTGGTCACACCGTTGGCGCTACTGGTGGCGCCGCTGCACGGGCTGGTACTGTTTGCCTTCACCATCCACCAGATCGTGCGCAACACCCATGGCCACTTGTCCATAGAGACCATGCCCCGCGGCTTTGCCCGCCATTGGCTGGGTGGGCGCTTTACCACTACCACGCACCATCACTTACACCACGAGACAGCGCAAGGTAACTATGGGCTGTGGTTTACGTGGTGGGATCGGTGGATGGGGACGGAGCGGGGGGATTACCACGCGCGGTTTGAGAAGGTGACGGCGGGGAGGTAGGGTCTACTGACCAGCGTCCACGAGATTCGCTGCGAGAACAACACGCAGAAGAGTGGCAGAGCTTAATGAACACGCAAGTTGCTTCGGGAGTGATAACCTCATGCCATCCGCAGCTTCTGCATGGGAACATACCGCAATGACTTTTGAAGACTGGATGACTTATCGTGGGTTGAGTCAGTCTTCGGTGGAAAAATATTCGGGGGCTATCAAGGGGCCTCTGTCAACGTGGGCCATTGATAACGGGCTTATGGCGGGGCCGCTAACGTCGCTCACAAGTCAATTGGCGTTCAGTCAGATCGCGTCACAAATTCACTCTCTGCCGGTGTTTCAGGCGCGAAATGCGAGAGGGCACAACATGTACAGCAGTGCTCTGTCCAAGTTTTCAGATTACCTGTCGGAGGGATACGGGAGTGACATTGAATCTGACATTGACACGATCTTTGAAGACGAAGACATCAGCAAGACAGAGAAGATCAACCTTGTCATGTCCAGAATAGGCCAAGGAGCTTTCAGACAAAAAGTTCTCTCCTATTGGACTGCGTGCGCTGTGACAGGATTCAAGGACACGAGCTTGCTCATTGCGTCGCACATTAAGCCATGGCGTGCGTCTAACAATTATGAACGACTCAACCCATTTAATGGCCTTCTGCTAGCCCCCAACCTGGACCGAACATTTGACGCAGGGCTGATCACTTTTGAACCAGACGGTTCCATCAAGCTTTCACCGCTACTGACTGAGCCCGAGAAGCTAGGCATCGTTCCAAAAATGCGTGTGTCTTTAACCAGTGGACACGAACCTTTTATGGATTTTCACCGTGATTTTGTCTACCGCGCAACATAGAAAGAGCTCTGAGCAGGAGTTCGGAAGTGTCCATTTTCGGAACAAACCGTTCTTCAGCGCTATCTATATGAGAGCACGCTGCATATATTCTTCGAGGGCTACTGGCCGTTTTCTCCGAAGCTACACCGTTGAAGATCACCAAGGTCACGCCCGCATCGAAATCCTCACCACCTGCTGCCCATAGCGGTAATGCAGCCCCGCAGGCAACGCAAACACCCGGTGCTCCTGCGTCAACCCGGTGTTGCGGACCAGTTTGCTATTGCCGCTGCCGGCCGACTTGGCGCTGAACACTGCCAGCTCACCATTCACCAACACCTCCACGCCAACGCCCTGTTCATTGACGGCCACGTTCAGCGCCAGCTCGTCTGTCGGCTCGGTAGCGGCGATCTCAAAGCCTTGCTGTGCATCACCTCTGCTCAGGGTCAAGCGGTAGGTCTGGCCATCTGCCCGGCCATAGGCCAGTGCCAGCACGTAATCGGGCGACACCATGAAGGCGTCCACCAGCCGGTAGGCGGCAAGGCCACTGGCCTTGTCTACGCGCACGCTGTCGCCCGCTGGCAGCACCAGGAATGGCGTGCCCAGTGCGTCGAAGATGGCCATGGTGGCAAACACGGTTGCGGCCTGGGCCAGGAAGGGCCAACTTGTGCGCACCGACAGTACGGTCTGTGATGCTCCCATTTGGTCCACTGCAATTTCCGTCAGGCCGCGGTCGCTGTTGGCGTTGACTGCAAAGAGGCGGTTGCCAAAGGTGACCAAGCACTGGGCCAGGCTGGGCAGGAGCTTGGCGTCTTGGGTGGGGGTCAACGGTGCGGGGTCGCGCTCGGCGGGTACCAGGTGGCCGGTGATGCCGCTGGTTTGTGGATTGCTGGTGTTGTTGCTCAAGGATGCATAGAACAAGCCGCCCGCGCAACGCACCAGTGCGGCCATGCCGTGGTGCAGGGCTTCCAACTGCGGCGGTGTGAGGCTGGGCAGGTTTTGTTTGCGCTGCAGGTCATACGCATGCAAGTTGCCGGCACCGCTGGGCTCGCGCCACAGGGCCACGCCGCAGCTCAGCACTTCGACCACGTCACCATCCAGATGCACCAGCACGTCGTGGCTGACGGTTTGGCTGGTGGGTGTGCGGGTGGCGCGTTTGGGCACTGGCGCAACCACGCGGGCGGCGTGCACGCCGGGTGGTGCGCTGCGCAGGCCGTGTTGAAAAACGTCGCGGTACCAGTCCAGCAGCGCGCCGGGCAGGCTGGTGGTGTAGTCGCGCACGCCGGCGTTGACCGACACGCGGGGGTCGAACACGGACGCGTTGGCCAGCATGCGCGCTTGTATGTCGCCGCGCTTGAAGTCGGGGTGCACGCCCTTGTAGGGGTGTATGCCGGCAAGCACCTGAAAGCTGACCACGGCCCAAGAAAACCAGTCGGTCAGCGGCGTGAAGTCGGCACCGCTGTGCAGGTCGCGTATGGAGGGCATGATGGCGCTGGCCTTGTGTGGGCCAATCTGCCAACTGTCCACGTCCAGCAGGCGCGGTGCGGTGCCGTCGGCCAAGTAGTTCATCTCGTTGGCGTCCACCAGCACGGCGCCGGCCTGGTGCGCCTCCATCACGGTCAGGCGCATGTTCTCCACCAGCGCCAGCGATTCCTTGAGGCCAAAGTTGTTGGGGTCGCGCCAGGCGTTGGTGAATGTCTTGACCAGGGGCACGCCGCTGGCCTGCGGCATGTAGAAGCCCACGACCTCTTGCTGCGCATTGAGCAACACATCGGTGGGTGCGACGATGTGTGGATGTTGGATGGATTGCAGCAGCTTGAGCTTGTCTTCAATGCCACGGGCGCGTGCACCCGCTGGGTCCAGATACAGCTTGTAGACATAACCGCCCTTGGCATAAACCACACCTTCGCCGCCAGTGGCCAGGTAGTCGGTTTGTGTGAGGGCCACTTCGCCTTTGCCGGGGAGGAAGACGCGCAGAGGGGATTGCCCGCTGAGGTTGAGGCTGACGTTCATGATGTGCCCTCCTGACCATGCACGCGGGCCAGTGCGGCAACAGAAAAATCGTCTTGCGGGATGTGGTCATTTTTCTCCCACTGCGCCAGGGCTCTCATGGCGCGGCGTTTGACGAAACTGCCTTCGTAGTTTTTGAAGGCCAGGCAGGCGGTGATGGCGTCCAACGATGCAAGCTTGCTGATCTGGCTGATGCCGTCGGTGCAGATGGCCAGGGCTGTGGTGTTTGTCAGGTCTATTTCTTTGGTCCAGCCTTGGAGGAAGTCTTGGGCGGGGATCTCTTGGGTGGTGCTGGTGTCAGCGCCTGTGGTGCGGGTTGTTAGCTGCACGCATAACTCGCCTCTGGCTGCGGATGCGGCGAACTGTTTCGCCACGGCGGGTTGCAGGCAGTAGCCCAGGTAGTAAGGGGCGTTGTCGAGCCACGAGGCTTCGGTGATGTGCACGCTGCCGTTGGTGTTGCGGGTGGCGTAGGCGCCGTCGCCGGCCATAAAGATCTTTGCGGTTGTGCTGGTGGCGCAGAAGGCGACGATGCTGGCCAGGTAGTCTTGTGGTATGCCACCCAGGGGCATGGATAACAGGTGGGTGTGTATGCGTTGGATGGAGGCTGGTGTGAAGCAGTCATCCAGCGATGTGGTGTGTTGCAGCTCTGCTTCCATGGCCAGGGCTAAAACGCGGGCGCCCAGGTCGGTGCGGGCGTTGGCGCCGGAGCAGCCGTCTGTCACTATGCCGTAGATGCGGCTGTCTTCTAGGGTGCCGGAGAGGGCGTAGTCCTGGCAGGGTTCGCCGGCTCGGGCGTGGGAGGTGCCTATGGTGAAGTAGTGGTCGGCGGTTAGGGTGAGCATATTGACTCCCGTTGGTTGGTACGCGTACGCAGAAATGGCGGCGGAAAAATGGGGTCAGAGCACACGTCCGCTACGCGGCCGGTGATCCGACCCCATTTTTTTGTCCGCCCCCATTTCTGCTAGACCCTCGCTTTAGAAAACCAGCGCCTGACTGGCGCCGCCGGTGCCTAGGCTTTGGGATTGGGCGGAGATGCTGCGGGAGACAAATTGGGCCAACTGCGCCAGCTTTGCGGGTGTGGCATCGCCTACGTCTACGTATTGGGTCAGGCCGGCATCACTCTTGAAGGCCTGCAGTGGGCCGCAGTAGCTGCTGGCGTTCACGCCGACCAAAATCACGTTCAGCGACTCCAGCCATTCGTGTTGCACGCCGCGCACCACCTCGGCGGCCACATCGATGGTGGTGAAGTGGGAGCAGTTGTCGTCGCCATCGGTCACTACCACCACCAAGCCGTTGACGCTGAAGTCCTGGTCGCTGAGCATACGGGCGTATTCGTTAGTGGCCATGACCGCGTTGCGGGTGGCATCGAACAGCGCGGTGGAGCCGCTGCAGCGTGGGGCCTTGTAACTTGAGGGGTCGACGCGGGTCAGCTCGGTGAAGCCGTGCTCTTCGCGCACCGATTCGTTGAACTCGGTGCTGCGCAGCATCAGGAAGTCGGCGCGCGGACTGCGGTGGCAGGCTTCCACCACGGCCTGTTTCATGGCCAGCAGTTGTTTCTCAAAGCCGCTGACACTACCGGTCTTGTCGATGACCAGGGTCACCAGCGTGTATTCGGTGGAGCCCAGCTTGTCGGGCCGCACCCCCGAGAAGGCGAAGTTCGCAATCTGCGTGGTCTGCATCGTGTTGGCGTCCATCAGTTTCATGGTGGTTCTCCTGGAGGTTGTTGGTTGGTTCAAAGCATGTAGTCGATGGACCGTGCGGTCTTCATGCCGCGGGCGCGCATCTCATTCACAAAATCGGCACCCAGTTGTTCAAAGCCGCCCACGCTGTTACAGCAGTCGGTCAGCAGTACCAGCTTGCGGATGTTGTCTTCGCCGAAGTTGCTGGTTATGTCGCGCACGGTGTTGGCCACGCAGTGCGACAGTGCTTCGCCGGCGACGATGACCACGTCCGCATCCGACAGCGTGTGTATCAACCGGCTGTTGAGCAGCGTGCCAGGATCTGACGGATCGGGCACCTCGGCCTGCACGGCGGAGTAATGCTCGGTGAAGGGGTTGGAGCCCTTGGTCACGTAGTCCACCACGTCCAGCTTCTTGCGCGCCCAGGCGTCCAGCGATTGCGCGACGGCGGCGTGCACGTTGTGGCCCCAGTGGCCGATCAGGCAGTGTTCGGGCCACACCACTAGTGCATAACGTTGGGCCGATTCCAATTGCTCCACGTACTGGCGGCTGCGCTCTTGCAGCAGCGGATTGCGCGAACGCCACAGACCGGCTGTTATGTCCTTGGACGTGATGACGGTAAAAGGTGCGGGCGCCTGGCCCTTGTCATTGGTCCACCAGGTGGGGTGGGCAATGTCGATGGGGTTGTGCGAGTCCAGCGTGACGTGGATATCAAACAGCTTGTTGCCCGTGCGGTCTATGAAAGCGGCCAGGCGCTTCATGTCCTGGTCGGCGCCTGTTACCGGCAAGGCGGGTGCCAGCTTGCGGCCAGCGGCCAGCGGGTCGGCGGGCTGCTCGGCCACCGGGATGTCGCAAAAATCGTTTTGCGGATCGATGATGAGCAGGTGAACTTTGGTGGATGTCTTCATGGTGCTAACCCTTTTGGTGTGGTGATGGAGTCAGTATAAGATAGTTATTTGCATTTTGCAATTAACTATTTTGAAGGCATGGATGGACCAATTCAGCAAGACTTTCAGGGGAAATTTGGCTATAAGGCGTCCCCCGCACGGATCGTCGTTACCCTTGTTAAGGGCTAAAATGAAAAAACCATGCCAAAGACCGACCCCGACTGGACCATCATCGTCACCGTGGACGTGGTGCTGTTTGCACTGCACGACAAGAAGCTCCACGTGGTGCTGAGCCGCCGCCCGAATGAACCTTTTGTTGGCCAGTGGGCGCTGCCCGGTGGATATGTGCACAAACAGGAAGATACCGACAGCTTGGCCGCCGCGCTGCGTGTGCTGCGCAGCAAGACCGGCATCACTCCGCCCTACCTGGAGCAGCTCTACAGCTTTGCCGATGGCGCGCGCGACCCGCGTGGCTGGTCGGTCAGCCTGAGCTACTTTGCGCTGGTGGACCACGCCGTGCTGGCCTGCGCCCAGGCGGCCGCGCCGGGCTTTGGTTTTGATCTGGTGGACGTGAACGCTGTGCCGCGTCTGTCCTTCGACCACAACCGTATCTTTGACATGGCGCTCAAACGCCTGCGCGACAAAAGCTCCTACTCCACGCTGCCCTGCTATTTGTTACCCGAGCAGTTCACCTTTGCTCAGGTGCACGAGACCTATGAACACGTGATGGGCGTGGCACTGGACAAGAGCGCCTTTCGCCGCAAGCTGACTGAGATGGACGTGCTGGAGGAATGCAAGGGCCAACGCGTGGGCGGCGCGCACCGGCCGGCGCAGTTGTTCAAGGTGAAAGCGGACGTGGCGAACCGGTTGCGCTTGTTGGAACGGCCGCTGGGCACGCCCGCTTTGAACTGACGGCTAGAATCAACGCAGACCCCCGGAGTTTTTTCGGGCGTCACAACTACCCCATTTTTTATGCCGCCCAATGCCACAAGCGCGGGGCGTTCACTATGGACGCAATGGCGTCTGAAGTGGCTTGCGCTCCCTGCCAACGACCTGCTGCGTGACGCCACGTACCGGCGTCTTTGGCTGTCTATTTTGATCAGCTCCTTTGGTGGCCAGATCACCATGCTGGCACTACCCATGACCGCCGCGGTGTTGCTCCACGCAACGCCGTCGCAGATGGGCATTCTCACGGCGATGGAACTGCTGCCCTTTGTGCTGCTGTCGCTGCCGGCCGGGGTTTGGCTCGACCGGGTACGCAAGCTGCCGGTCTATGTGATTGGAGAGGGCCTGATAGCTGTGGTGCTGGCGAGTGTGCCGCTGGCCTGGTATTTCGACTTGCTGAGCATGCCGTTCTTGTACGTCGTGGCCTTTGCCATTGGTTGTGTGTTCGTTACGGCCGGCACGGCCGCGCAGATCGTACTGACCCAGGTAGTACCACGCGAGCGACTGGTGGAGGCCCATGCAAAAAACGCCTTGGCCTCTTCGAGTGCGGAAGTCGCCGGCCCAGGTGTTGCCGGGGTCTTGATCAAGCTGGTGGGGGCGCCGTTTGCGCTACTGGCGGACGCCGTATTGCTGGCCTTAAGCGTATTCATTCTGCGCGGTTTAAAGGTGACCGAGAACCGCGTCAGCAACGGGGCAACCCATTTTTGGCGCGACTTGAAAGACGGTTTGCGGTTTGTAGCCGGTCAACCCATATTGGTGTCTCTTGCGGCATCTGTGGGGGCGTGGCAGTTCTTTCACCAGTGTGCGATGGTGGTGCAGATTTTGTATGCCACCCGCGAGCTGGGCTTGAATGAAAACCAGGTCGGCTTGTGTTACGTGGGCCTGGGCGTCGGTACCGTATTAGCCAGCATTTTCGGCAACCGCATTTCACGCCGCATTGGCCCGGGCCCTTGCCTGGTGCTCGGTTTCTTGGTCTGTGGCCTAGGCTGGCTGCAACTCGCACTGGTACCCACCGGCGTTTGGGCAGTGGTTTCCTTTGTGGTGATGCTGATGTGTTTCGGCATGGGTGCGGTACTTCTTTTTATCAACTTTCTGGCCTTGCGCCAGGCCGTCACTCCCGAGCCCTTGTTGGGCCGCATGACCAGCACCATGCGCTGGCTGATCCTGATCCCGGCGGGGCCGGGCGCAATCGCGGGTGGTTATGTGGGAGAACATCTGGGATTGCGCTACGCGATGGGCATTGGTGGCATAGGCGCTCTGTTGCTGGCTGGCTGGGCGTGGAACCGTGCCAGTATTCGCCAAATCCGTACCTTGCCCGAACCGACACCAGAGTCAGCATGAAGTCGATGCACACCACCCACCTGCTCTACCTGCACGGCTTTCGCTCCTCACCCGCGTCGACCAAGGCGCGCATCACCGCCGCCGCGGTAGCCGGGCGCTTTCCCAACGTGACCTGGCTCTGCCCCGCCCTGCCCGCATCACCCCAACAAGCCATGAATGAGGTGCTGCACGCAACTGCGGATTGGCCACTGGCCACTACAGCCGTCATCGGTTCGTCACTGGGCGGGTTCTATGCGACGTGGCTGGCCGAGCGCTGGGGCTGCAAGGCGGTGCTGCTGAACCCTGCAGTAAAACCAGCGCGCGATCTAGCCGCGCATTTGGGTGACCAGACCGTGTGGCACGACCCGGATCAGCATTTTGTTTTTGAAGCTGCCTATGTGGATGAACTGATTGCACAAGAGATTGCGCGTATCAGCCGACCCGAGCGCTACTTTGCGGTGATTGCCAAGGGCGACGAGGTGCTGGACTGGAACGAAATGACGAGCCACTATCCCGGCGCGGCCATCAAGCTGCTACCCAGCGGAGACCACGCGCTTAGCGACTACCACGAACACATCGACCAGGTGTTGGAGTTTCTGGATCTGGTCTAGGCCACTTCACAAGGATAGATGCTGCGACAGGTACCCGTACACCGCGGACACACGCCGCAGGTGGCGGGATTCGGTATGCGTCAGCAACCACAGTTCGGTCTGGCATTCGTCCAGCACCTCGGTCAGTTGCAGAAGGTCTGAACGCCCCTTGGCCAGGAAAACCGGAAGCACACCAATGCCCAGGCCTTGCGCCACCAGCTCGGCAACGGTCAGGATGCTGTTGACCCGATAGCGGGGCGCAACTTTCGGGAAGTGCTTTTTGCGCCAGACCACGGACGGGTGTTCAGGCATGGCGTCGTCAGGGGCGATCCAGTTGGCGTGCACCGCCACCTTGTCGTCAAAGGTCTTGGCGCCGCCCTTCTTGGCCGAAAACAGGGCCACGCGGACAGGTCCTATGTGTTTGCCTACCAGATGCTGCGGCGGGCGTTTGGTGGCGCGCACCGCAATGTCGGCATCACGCCGGGTCAGGCTGGCCAGTTCATTGCCGGCATGCAGGTCAAAGCCCAACAGCGGGTGAATGGCTTGCAACTGTTTGAGCGCCGGCGCCACCAAACCGTGCAGCACGGTGTCGGTGGTGGTGATGCGGACTGAGCCTGCGACCTGCTCCGGCTGGAGTTGCAACGAGGAGCGCGCCGCCTCCAACTGTGCCTCCATCTGTTCACCATGGCCGGCTAACTCTTGCGCCAGTTCCGACGGGACGTAGCCGGCGCGGGACCGTTCAAACAATCTTTGCCCCAGGCCTTTTTCCACCTTCTGGATCGTTCGGAAGACGGTGGAAGCGTCCAACGCCAGGCGCTCACCGGCATCGGCCAGCGTGCCCGCACGGGCCAAGGCCAGCACAACCTCCAAATCTGAAGCGCTGAGTTTGTATTGCGTTTGTGCATTCATAATTTTCAGATATGCCTATATTCATTGCGATATCGAAATACTACATTACATCCATCGTTAACCCAATGGAGATTTGCAATGCAAGCTTTTGAAACCAAAAACCACGCCGACTACGGCATCACGTTGCTGCGCGTCAGCCTGGGTGTGATTTGGATCGCACATGCACTGTTGAAACTGCTGGTCTTTACCCTGCCCGGCACGGCACAGTTTTTTGACAGCATTGGCTACCCCGGATTCTTGGCCTACCCGGTGTTCGCAGTTGAGCTCGTGGGTGGTGTTGCGTTGGTGCTGGGGGTGTATGCCCGCCAAGTCGCCTTGGCGCTGGTCCCTGTGATGGCCGTAGCCGCATCGGTTCACTTCGGCAACGGTTGGGTGCACACCAGCCCCAACGGCGGTTGGGAATACCCGGTGTTTCTGATCGTCGCTTCCGTGGCCCTGTGGTTGCTGGGCGATGGCGCCCTGGCCGTGCGCCGGAGCACACGTCTGTCCCCCGCTTTCTAAAGAGGTCGTCCATGGCACAAAAATTCACCCTCATCAGCCACGTGTTATGCCCCTATGTGCAGCGCGCCGCCATTGTCCTGGCCGAAAAAAATATCGGCTTTGAACGCGTAGACATTGATCTGGCCAACAAGCCCGATTGGTTTCTCAAAATTTCACCGCTGGGCAAGACGCCGGTTTTGTTGGTCGACGGGCAGCCCATCTTCGAGTCGGCGGTGATTTGTGAATACCTGGAAGAGGTGACGAGCAGCAAACTGCATCCGCCCGAGGCACTGCAGAGGGCACAGCATCGGGGGTGGATGGAATTTGGCTCTGCCACTCTGAATTCCATCGCCGGCTTGTACGCAGCGCCCGACGATGTGCAACTGGCGATCAAGGTGGCAGATATTCGGGCCAAGTTTCTACAGCTGGAGGACGCGCTGGGCGCTGGGCCATTCTTCGAGGGCGACCACTTTTCGATGGTCGACGCGGTGTTTGGGCCGGTGTTCCGCTACTTTGATACGTTTGACGCCATAGAAGACTTTGGCTTCTTTGCGGCAACGCCCAAGGTGCGTGCTTGGCGCGCCGCATTGGCCGCACGGCCTTCGGTGCGCAGCGCCGTGCGCGAGGACTACGCAGACCTGCTGCGCGCCTTTCTGCTCAAACGCCAGTCGGCACTCTCTGCGCGCATGGCACACGAATCAACCTACTGATCTCTCCTCGATTGACGACCAAAGGGTTTCCGTTTGCCCTGAGCTTGTCGAAGGGCCTCAAGGCTTCGACAAGCTCAGCCCGAACGGTGTCGGGAGGTGGTGCTTACCAGACCTTGCAGGGCTTGGCGGACACCATGGCTGCACCGGGATTGCAAGCAAAGGCCTTGCCAAACTCGGGCAGGTTGACCACCACACCGTTGACACGGTATTTGCCGGGCGAATGCGGATCGGTGGCGGCTTGCACGCGCAGGTCTTCAGGGCGGTTGTTCTCGCAGGCCCATTGCGCAAAACCGATGAAGAAGCGTTGCTCGGGCGTGAACCCATCACGGCTTTCGGGCGTGACCACGGTGGTCTGCACCTTCCATGCCGCCCAGGCCAGGACCAAACCGCCCAGGTCGGCCATGTCTTCGCCCAGGGTGAGCTTGCTGTTGATCTTGATATCGTCCACCACGACATATTTAGCGTACTGGTTGACGATGCACTGGGCACGCTGTTGAAACTTGGTAGCGTCCTGCGGTGTCCACCAGTTCTTCAGATTGCCCTTGGCATCGAACTGGCGGCCTTCGTCATCAAAACCGTGGATCAGTTCGTGGCCAATGGTGCCGCCGGTGTTGCCATAACCCGGCGCATCGTCCATCTTGGGATCAAAGAGCGGCGGCTGCAACACACCGGCGGGAAAGTTGATGTCGTTCATCTGCGCGCTGTAATAGGCGTTAACAGTAGGAGGTGTCATGCCCCACTCGCCTCTGTCCAGTGGCTTGCCGATTTTGTTGCGTTGGCGGCGCACTTCAAACTGCGTGGCGCCGGTAACGTTGCCATAAAAGTCGCCACGTGTGACGGCCAGAGCGCTGTAGTCACGCCATGTGTCGGGGTAGCCAATCTTGTTGACGATGGTCTTGAGTTTTTCGACGGCCTTGCGTTTGGTGGCGGGGCTCATCCAGTCCAGGTGTTCAAGTTCGTTCTGCATGGCCTGCTCGATTTGCTCGGTCATGACCAGCGTGCGTTTCTTCAGTTCCGGGCCAAAGGCGCGTTCGACAAATTCCTTGCCCAGCGCTTCACCCAGTTGGGCATCCACCAGAGCAACACAACGCTTCCAGCGTGGCTGCAGTTGGGGCGTGCCACGCAAGGTCTTGCTGAAAAAGTTGAAGCTTTCGTTGACAAAGGCGCTGGACAGTGCCGCCGCCTCCGCATGCACCAGATGCCAGCGCAGGTAGACCTTGATGTCATCCAGGCTGCTGGTTTGCCAATGGCGCGCCAGGGCTCGGTAAAACCTAGGTTCCGTCACATTGATGACGCCATCTTGGGCGACGCCCGACGCCTGCAGATACACGTTCCAATCAAACCCCGGGGTCAACCTCTGCAGTTGGGCCACGCTCATTTTGTGGAACAGCTTGTAAGGATCACGCTTGTCCACCACCGACAACGTGGCACGGGCCAACGTCGTTTCAATTTGCAGGACTACTGCGGCATGCTGTTGCGCCAGCTCCGGGCTCTCCCCCATCAGTTCGAACATCTTGACCACATGCGCGACGTACTTGGCACGCAAGGCCTTGGATTCCTTATCGGTCTTGGTGTAGTAGTCACGGTCCGGCAGGCTCAGCCCGCCGCCAGTGGCGAAGGCAATAACCTGATCGGAGTTGGAGAAGTCCTGGTCCGCACCCAGTCCGAAATACAGGCCGTTGTCAGCCGTGGCCATGTGCAACTTGGCCAGCACGGCTGGCAGATCCGCCTTGCTGCGCATGGCTGCTATGTCGGCAAGCAGTGGTTGCAGCGGGGATGCGCCTTTTTGCTCCACGGCGTCTTCGTTCATGCAGGCGGCGAAGTAGTCGCCAATTTTTTGCTGGTTGTCCGTGTTGCCCGCAGTCTTGCGGGACAGGTTGTCCAGGATGCCCCACAGAAAGCGCTGGTTGTCCTGGTACAGCTTGCCGTACACACTCCAGCGGGACTGGTCAGCGGGAATCGGATTGTTCTTGATCCAACCGCCACAGCTGTACTGGTAAAAGTTTTCACAGGGGTTGGCAAAGGTGTCCATCGCCGACACATCCAGACCCGGTGTATACGGGAACTCGGTTAATGGCTTGTCCTCAACGGTCGGCGCGGACGCAGGCGCGGGTGCCGCACTTTGTGCAACGCCAGGCGCACTGATCCATAGGGACTGGGAGATCAGCAAGGCAAGTAGACAGCTACGCATGGGTGGAGCCCGTTGTTGTTAAGGATTTGAAAGAATTTGGATTATCCATGGGGTGGTGGGGAGATGGCGGTCACACGCTATTGCTGGACACAGCATAGATAATCATTACCATGATTACAGTACACCACCTTGAGACATCCCGTTCACAGCGCGTGCTGTGGTTGCTTGAAGAACTGGGCGTGCCTTACGAGATCAAGCTGTATAAACGTGATCCTAAGACGCGCCTGGCCCCGGCCGCGCTGAAGGCGATCCACCCATTGGGCAAGTCGCCCGTCATCACTGACGGCAATGAGACGATTGCCGAGTCGGGCGCCATTCTGGAATATTTGGTCGAGCGTTATGGCAACAAGGCGCAAGGCGAGCTGGCCCATTTGCAACCGGCACTGGGAACACCGGAGTACCGCCAGTCACGCTTCTGGATGCACTATGCGGAGGGCTCGCTGATGAACTGGCTGGTCATGAAACTGGTGTTCATGACCATTCCCACCCAGCCCATGCCGTTTTTTGTCAAACCGATTGCACGGCAGTTGTGTGCCACGGTGCGGGCCAAGCTGGTCGAGCCTAATGTTGCGAGCGCGCTGGCCTTTATCGAGGCGCATTTGGGCCAGCACACCTGGTTTTCCGGCGAGCACATCAGCATTGCCGATTTTCAGATGAGTTTTGCCGTGGAAGCCGCTTTGGCGCGTGGCGCCAAGGCCACGGACTTCCCCAAGCTGGCGGCCTACCGAGACCGCATGGCGGCGCGCCCAGCCTACCAACGTGCCATGGCCAAGGGTGGACCGGTGGTGATGTCCTGATGGCGTACGTTTGGCCGCTGCCGCCATGCTGAGGTCTCTAGCGGATGACTTCCTCACCGGCCTGACACCCCAGCTCAAACGCATGGCGCGCGGTGACGCCTCACCGGGTGTAGAGGACATAGATCCCCAACTGCAAAGCTTGGAGAAGACGCACGGCCGGGCCATCCTGCAACTGGAGACGCAGCGCGGATCGTGGCAGTTCATCCGCAGCATCATGCGGTCCACGCGGCCACATTTGTGGCGCACGATGGTTTACATGTTCATCACAACGGCGGCAGCAGCGGCTCCGGCGCTGTTGATTGAACAGGTGATGACACGTTTTGAGGCCATAAAGGCTGCGCCCTGGTTGCCGGAGCATGTCGCCTTGCTGCTGGCGTTTCCACTGGTGATCTACATCACCAACGTCACGTTCATGCGTTACCTGAAGGCGTTCTCGCAGGCGCACATGCTGCAGCGCAGTGCGTTGATGCGCGAGTTTGCGAAGAAGTGGTTTCAACTCGACCCACGCGTGCGCCATGAGTTGCCGCAAGGGAATACTCAGAACCTGATGCACATTGACGTGCCTGCCGTGAGCCATTGCGTGGAGCGCATAGCCGATGCGTTCATGGTGGTTGTGCACATTGCCATTGCTGCGATTCTGCTGTGGCGCTATCTGGGTGTGACAGCCATGCTGGGTCTGGGCCTGATGGCCCTGAGCGTTCCGATCCTACGATACATCGTGCGCGAAAGCGCCAAGCGGCAGACCGACTTGCTGCTGGCGCGGGACAAACGGCTGGATCTGTTCTCGCAAATTCTGTCGGCCATCAAGGTCATCAAACTCTCGGGTTGGTCCGATGTGTTTCTGGGGCGCGCGCGGCGCACACGCAGCGCCGAGGTGGACCGGTTGATATCGGCGATGCTGCTGCAGACCCGCTCGTCCCTGGTCTTCTCCTGCACCGGACTGGTGGTAGCGACGTTCACCTATGGCATCTACATCTTGCAAGGCGGCGAGTTGCATGCCTCCATGTTGTTGCCCACCCTGCTGATCTTTCAGGGGCTTGAGTTTCCGTTTGTGGTGCTCAGCGATGTGGCCGGCATCCTGGCGCAAACGGATGTGTCGGCCAAGCGGTTGCTGGACTACTTCAATCTGAAGAATGAAACGCCGAGCACACCAGGCACGGCAGACCGTGCGGTAACACTGCAGGTGGATGGACTGTCGTTCCGTGCAAACCAGGACAAGCCCATTCTGAACAACATCTCGTTTGAGCTGCAGGCCGGCCAGAGCCTGGCCATTGTGGGTCCGGTGGGCGCGGGCAAGAGCGTGCTGCTGCGTTTGCTGTTGTCCGAGTATGCGGCCAGCGCCGGAACAATCCGTTGGGCCGGGCGACCCCAGTTTGCCTATTGCCCGCAAGAAACCTTTATTGCCAGCGGCACGTTGCGCGACAACCTGACGCTGTATGGCGAAGGCAACCATCTGGGCGAGGCGCATATTCAACGCGCCCTGGAACTGGCCAGCCTGTCGCAGGAGATCAACCAATGGCCCGGCGGCCTGAACACCGAGATTGGTGAGCGGGGCTTGAACCTGTCGGGCGGACAGAAGCAGCGCGTGTCGCTGGCACGAGCGGCCTTGCATCCCGCCAACGTGGTGATTCTGGACGATCCGTTTTCGGCGCTCGATGTGGCGACCGAGAAGCGCATTGCCGACGATCTGGTTTTTGGCGAGTGGAAAGACCGGATTCGCATTTGTGTGACCCACCGCCTGGCACATTTGGACAAGTTCGATCATATCCTGTTCATAAACGCCGACGGTCATGGCGAATTCGGCTCACTGGCTCAACTGAGCGCCTCCAATCCGCAGTTCGCCAACTTCCTGCGCATAGAAATAGAGGGCCACTCCGACCAAAGCGCGGTGCTGCAGCACCTGGGCGGTGCGGCGGAGTCGGTGTCGGAGAAAGAGGAAGCACTGACGGCCGTCGAAGGGCAAGCGGTAGGAAAGGTACGCGGTTCCGTTTGGAAGAACCTGCTGCTGACGCTGGGCGAGAGTGGCTGGGCGGGTCACGCAGTATGGGGAGTGGTGCTGGTTTTTGGTCTGATGTTATTGGCCAGCGCCTTGCCCATTTCCCAGCAATACCTGATGTCCCGCATGGATGGAGCCAACGCCATCAGCCCGCTGCACTTCTTCATCGCCTTCGCCATCCTGACGCTGGTCATTCTGGTGTTCAGTTATATCGCCCAGGCCACGTTCAGGCGCGCCTGTGCCCACACCGCGCAGAAGGCGCACGACAACATGCTGACCGGAGTGATGCAGTCGCCGTTGCGCTTTTTTGAAACCACGCCGTCGGGGCGTCTGATGAACCGGTTCTCTGCGGACATCCAGCAGTTGGATGTGGAGCTTGCCGGCCGCGGGTTCAGGTTCACGCAGGGCGGCACCACTGCGGTCGCCAGTGCCTTTGGCGTGGTGGGCGTGGCGGGATGGGCCGCCCTGCCTTTCTCCATTGCCATCTATATTTCGGTACGCATCTCCAGGCTTTATGGCGTCGCGGTGCGGGAGAATTCACGGCTGGCCTCGGTCACCCGCTCACCGGTTTTCTCGCTGTTCAATGACGGACTGCGCGGCCACTCCACGCTGCGCGCCTTTGGCCGCGAATCACAAGTCATCGCGCGCTTCGACCAGGCCAACCAGTTGAGCGTGAACACCCAACTGCGGAGTTGGGACCTGGCGTTCTGGCTGACGATGCGGCTCACCGTGGTCTCGTGTATTGTGATGACCTGCCTGATATTGCCGCTCCTCTTTATCGGCCGGATCACATGGCTACCGGCCTTGGGTACCGGGTCGGTGGGCCTGCTGCTGGCGCTGACGTTTGGCCTGCTGGAGCGCATGGACAGGCTGTGCCGCGATTTCTTTGCGCTGGCCACCGTGCTGGTGCCGTGGGAGCGTTGCCAGAACTGGGCCGAGCTGCCGGCCGAGGAACACCAGCACAGCCCGACATCCGTCCCGGTGGATTGGCCACGTGAAGGACGCATAGAGTTTCGCCAGGCCTGCCTGCGTCATGCGCCCGAACTGCCCGCCATCGTTGAGGACGCAACGTTTACCGTGCCGGCCCACACCCATGTAGCACTCTTGGGCCGCACGGGTGCCGGCAAGTCGACGGTGTTGCTGGCCTTGCTGAGAACACTCAGTGTGGAGCGTGGTGAGATCTTGATCGATGGCATCAACATCAACGCCGTGCCCCATGCACGCCTGCGCCAGGCCATTGCTTATGTGCCGCAAGACCCGGTGCTGTTCCTGGGCGCCTTGCGTGATTCGCTTGACGTGACCGGTGACTACCGCGACGAAGACATACACGCCGCATTGGCGCAAATCGGACTGGCCGAGTTTGTCTCTGGTCTGCCCATGGGTCTGGCCACGCAGTTGGAGGAAGGTGGGCGCAACATCAGCGCGGGCCAGCGCCAACTGATTTGCCTGGCGCGCGCCTTGCTGTCCAAGGCCCGTATCATCCTGATGGACGAGGCAACCGCCAGTGTGGACGTGGAGACGGACGAGTTGATACGCGCGGCCATTCAAAAACATTTGCGCAGCACCACCATCCTGTTGATCGCCCACCGGCCCAGTTCGCTGGCGCTGTGCGACCAGTGGATTCGGGTGGAGCACGGCCGCACGACGACGCTGGCGCGCCCGGTGGCAGCATCGACGGCTATTGCGCAATCTGTTGTTGATTAACCCTCTGGATGTAGGTCTATCAACACCGGCCGAGCACGCCTTACCAACGGCTCTTATAATTCGACACATGTTCACCATCAAAGCATTAATCCTCACCTAGCCTTACCGCTTTGTCGGCAAGGCCATGCGTCTTGCCGGACTTTGATACCGAAACCCCGGCAGTTCACTGTGCGGGGTTTTTTTGTTTTTTAACGAGTATTTCCAATGCGTACCTATGACAAGCTGATCGCCACAATTCATTCACACCAGTGGATGGTGGGCTTGCGCTCGTCCATTGGTGCCGCAGCTTTAGCGCGAGATTTCAGCCCATAACTTTGGGTTTTCTCAATGGGTCGATTGCCTGGCAATCCGCCCCAGAAAACCCTGGCTCGCTATTTCAAACGACCAGGGTTTTGTCTTTTAGGAATACGACTATGAACAAGCGACAACTTCGCAACATCGGCATCATCGCGCACGTCGACGCCGGAAAAACCACCGTCAGCGAACGGATTCTGTATGTCACCGGTGCCATCCACCGGACCGGTGAAGTGCACCAGGGCAACACCGTGATGGACTACGACCCGCAGGAGCGGGCGCGTGGCATCACCATCAACAGCGCCGCGACCACGGTAGCTTGGCGCGCACACCAGATCAACCTGATCGACACACCGGGCCACATCGACTTCAACATCGAGGTGAACCGCTCGCTGCGTGTGCTCGACGGTGCGGTCGTTGTGTTTGACGGCGTCGCTGGCGTGGAACCCCAGACCGAGACCAACTGGCGCCTGGCCGACCAATACGGCGTGCCACGAATTGCCTTGATCAACAAGCTGGACCGCACCGGCGCCGACTTCTCACGCGTGGCGGCGATGATGGCCGAGCGCCTGGGCGCACGCCCTTTGATCATGCACCTGCCTATCGGCCAGGAAGCCGAGTTCGAGGGCGTGGTTGATCTCGTCGGCATGCAGGCGTTGCGCTGGCCATTGAATGAGCGCGGCCAGCCGGAACTGACGCGCGAGGCGATCCCTGCACATCTGGTGCTGGCTGCACAGGCGGCGCACGATACCCTGGTCGACATCGCGGTAGAACAGGACGACGCCATCTTGGCGACCTATCTGGACGGAGCCGAGATATCCGAGGCGCAATTGCGCGCCTGTCTCCGCCTGGGTACCTTGAAGCAGGCCTTTGTGCCCGTGTTCGCCGGCTCCGCGCTGAAGAACAAGGGCATAGAGCCGCTGTTGGACGCGGTGGTGGACTACCTGCCGGCGCCAGAAGATCGTGTGCAGTCATTGGGTGACGGTGACGGCTTTGCCGCGCTGGTGTTCAAGGTCGTGCACGACGAGCATGGATCGCTGAGTTACCTGCGCGTCTACCGTGGGCAGGCGCAAGCCGGCAGCATGGTGCTCAACAGCAGCACCGGCCAACGCGAACGCCTGTCGCGTGTCGTGCAGATGCACGCCGACAAACGCGAGGAGTTGGCCTATGCGTCGGCCGGCGATATTGTGGCCGTGGCCGGGCTCAAAGGCAGCAAGACGGGGCAAACGCTGTGCGACTTGGAACAGGTGCTGGTGCTGGAAGAGATCCATGCGCCGGAACCGGTCATCACGATGGCGGTGGAACCCAAGTCACGCGACGACCAGGACAGTTTCTCGCGCGGGCTGCACACCTTAGTGGACGAAGACCCCAGTCTGCGTCTGAGCCAGGACGACGAGTCCGGGCAGACTTTGCTGTCGGGCGTGGGTGAGCTGCAGTTGGAGGTGACGCTGGAGAAACTGCGCAGCCGTTTTGGTGTGTCGGTGCATACAGGGCAACCACAAGTCGCCCTGCGCGAAACCGTGACCCGGGCCGCCAGTGTGCGTTATGTGCACAAGAAGCAGTCCGGTGGTCCCGGCCAGTTTGCCGAAGTGGCTTTGCGGGTGGAGCCTTTGCCGCGGGGTGAAGGCCTGCGCTTTGAGAGTGAGGTCACGGGCGGAGCCATTCCGCGTGAGTTCATTCCGAGCGTGGAGATCGGTGTGCGCCGTGCGGCGCGTGCCGGTGTGCTGGCCGGTTATCCGGTGGTTGACGTACTGGTCGTATTGGAAGACGGCAGCTTTCACGAGCGCGACTCGTCGACATTGGCATTCGAATTGGCTGGCAGTGCTGCCTTTGCGCAAGCGCAAAAGGCCGCGGGGTCGGTCATGCTGGAGCCGGTGATGTCGGTGCAGGTGACGACGCCACTGGACTATGTGGGCGATTGCATTGGTGACCTGAACCGGCGCCGGGGCCTGGTGCGCCAGCAAGATCAGGTAGGCAATGCGGCGGTCATCCATGCCATGGTGCCACTGCAGAACCTGTTTGGCTATATTGGAAGTTTGCGTGCCTTGACTTCAGGGCGGGCCAGCTATTCGATGCAGTTTGACCACTATGCACAAGCGCCGATAGCATCAACCGCATCGGTCTAAGGCCGAAACAGGAAGGGCGAATCCGAATGGGTTCGCCCTTTTTTTCTCCCTAGTTCACCGTCTGCAGCGCATCGTCAGCCGCATCGAGGAACATACAGGCGCGCTCGTAACGCTGAATCTCTTCGAAGGGATAGCGGATCGCTCCGTCGATCTTGACATAGCGTGGCCCTGCGCCAACGGCGGCCGCCAGGCTGATCGCCGATTCGGATCTTCCCCAGCGCTTGGCCAGCTCACTTTGTGACAACAGCTTGGTGGCAGAGGCAGCCATTGTTTTCTCCCGGTTTCATGGTTGGCTTGATTGTTGTGCGGAGCGGACCACTTCAAAGTGGAGATGTATGCCCGTTTACCGGCGCAATTCCAACGTCGATGGCACCTCGCCTGCCGACTCCGGTGTCTAGGAACGGCTGCCGACGATGGTGACGGTATCCAGCACCACGGCAGTCCTGGCAACCGGGGCCGCCTGGGCCTGCTGCGCCACGTCATCAAACGTCAGCAGCATGCCGCCGTTGATAACCGCAACCATCACTACGGCAGTCAAAAAAGCGATGAATTGGGTGGTGCGGGCTGTGTTCATGTGTTCTCTCCAGTTTGGGGCCACTGCGGCCCGTTGAAGAGAATGTAGGATTTGCCGGCCCGGTTTGCACGGACTTTGCGACGGATTGCCTTTTGACGCGATGGCTAGGGTAAATACCGAGGTGAATGGTTTCGCGCAGGAAAAGGCATTTTGACGCGCTTTGAGACAATAGTTATACCCACTTTGGGTATTGTTTTGGAATTTTTCTAGCGTTCTGATAAAAATTTGCCGCTAGCCCTCGTTCTGCTTACTAGCAATGCTATCAATGCAATAGCAACCGAAAGACGGGCTGGTGTACCACTGACTCCGTTGCGATTTCTCAACGCACCGGTGGCTGTCTTCGCAAGAATCAATTCGCGCTTGAATCCTGGCTTGCCTCTGTTTACAGCTTCACGCCTGGCGGATGCATTCGTGTCACCGATAACAATCCATTTTGAAGGAAAAAAACATCATGAGTGAAAAAACCTCCCACAAGGAGATAGCGGTCAGTACTTCGGACGAAATCGAACCGCCCTTGGTCCAGTTCTCCGACGTATACCGCCGCCAATTGGCCCTGATCAGTGAGACCACGGACGCATTGCTACGCGGTTCCGCGGCGATGCAGGGAATTCAACGGCAAGCCGCCCACGACTCGGCACAACGGCTGGAGAACGCGGCCCAAAAGCTCAATGGCGATTACAGTCCTTCTGACATCCTGGCAACACAGGTGGCGTACTGGACCACCGATCCCGGGATTGCAGGCAACTACTGGCGCGACATGACGAACGCCGCATGGCAGGCACAGAGCGACTTGCTACGCTGCTCGGCCACTCTGTTCAAGGACCAATCCAGCGGTCTGTTAAAAACCGTGATGGATACCTGGCATGCGATGTCAAAGAACGCGTTCAACGCGCATCCAGCTGCCACGTAGGTGGGCGCAGGGTGCCAAGGCAGTCGCCGCGCGGCCTTAGGCCCGACGGCGGTCAGAAAAATGGATGACCTGCGCGGTCTTTCTGCGATTGACCAGGGGACTGTTGGACAGGTTCATGGCGCTGAGCCACTGCCGGGTCCCATTCGTGCTCAACACCAATTCCATTTCGGAAACTCGCTGCTGGGTGCGTGACCAGATTGCGAAGGAATCCGCCATCGCCTTTGATACATGTGTGAATTGATTCCTCACGAAGATGGGCGTGCGCCAGTAAACGTCCATCACCCCTTCCGGCGAGTACAGCGGCACCTGCAGGGACAGAAGTTCGGCCAGGCTGGACGCGCCCAGTTCCGATTGAACTTTCAGCCACTCACCTGCGGCTTCCGCCAGGATGCTGAGCAGCCCATAAGCGTTGCCCACGTCTGACGGCACCGCACGAACCTTCTCCCCTTGATCATGTGCTGGATGTACTTGAACTGCTGCTCTCGTCATTGGTGTTCTCCTGTTGGAGCGTAGACTCCTATTTGTTGTCCCGAATGCGTCAAGCATTTGAAGTCCCCGCCGCATGCTAAAACTAAAGTCTGACCCTTTCGCCGGTGTACCCGTTGCGAAGAATCAATTTCTGGCGCACGGCCGCGCAACCGCCCGGCACAGCCGCAGCCTGCGTATTGCCGTATAGTGATCCACAGTCCCACTAAAAAGGTCGGCGAACCTGTGGTCATCACCCGATCAGCATAGGTGATCAAGAATGAAAAGGTATGGACGCAGGAGATCAGAGTGCGAAAAAGCAAACCGCTGGCAACCAGTACCAGACTGGTGCCCATCAAAAAGTTCCAGCCACACGGATGCATCGACATCTGGATGGACGGCAACTTGCTGTACTACGAATCGACCGGGCCATTCAATACCGAACTGGTTGACGCGCTGGCAGTCGCTCAACTGGCAATCCTGAAAGATATCCCAAGCACGCGACCCTGGGCCAGCATCAGCATCTCCAAGCAAAGCTTGCTGATGAGCCCTGACGCCATGGCACGCTACGCAGAAATCATGCGTGCGCCCAAGCCCATGGGACTAAGCCCCGTCGCTACCGCGTTTGTGATCGGTCCGGAGATAGAAGGCAAAGACATCGTTGCGCCGCATTTTGTGAAGATCTACGCCGAGATTGGGCGCCCGATGCAGATTTTTGAGACGATAGAAGAGGCAACGCGCTGGACGCAGCACATGATTCTGAGTGCCCCCGGCCTTTGAAGCGACAATCTACCGGCACGGGCTTGCATCGCCTGCAACGTCAATGGCTTGTGTCCGCGCTGTCCACCGGGGCGAAACGCTCCAGCACATGGCTTGCCATGCCCCTGGCCAATTCCTCCTCACTGAAAAAAACCAGACCGATCCCTTCTTTTTGCAGCAACACCGATTCTTCCTCGTTGTGGGTGCGCACAATGATTTCAATGCCTGCATTAAGTGCCCGCGCGGTCTCAACCATTTGCCGTACATCAAACGTGTCGGGCGATGCAATCACCAGCATGGCCGCGTCGGCAATATGGGCCTGGATCAACACCGATGGTTCCGCAGCATTGCCTGACACCGCCACTCCGCCCTTGCTGCGCAGCTCTTCGATGATGTCTCGGTTCTGATCCACCACCACAAAAGGGATGTTGCGCGCAAGCAGCGCCTTTGCAATCCGGCGTCCCACGCGACCATAACCTACGAGAACAACCTGGCCTTCGAGGTACTTGCGTTCGGTGCTCATCGGCAATTCGGCAAAGGGGACTTCCCGTCGTTCCAGGCGCCGCGCCAGACCGGAATACGCAAGCATCCAACGCTGCAAGGGCTCAACCCCCGCCAGCAGAAATGCGTTCAGACCGATGGAGATCAGCACACCCGCCAATACCAGGCTCATGCCCTCTGCCGGCAACAGTCCGAGCGACAAGCCCAGGCCAGCGAGGATGATGGAGAACTCCCCGATTTGCCCCAGGCTGGCCGCCACCGTCAAGGCCGTATTCAGTGGATAACGCAGCGCAACGATGAGCACCAACGAGACCAAGACGTTGCTGAAGATGATGACGGCCACGACAGTCAACACCCGCAAGGGTTCACTCATCAGGATGGAAGGGTCTACCGTCATGCCCACCGATACAAAGAACAATACCGAAAAAGCGTCACGCAAGGGCAGAGACTCTTGGGCCGCCCGATGGCTGAACTCGGAATTGCGCATGACCGAACCGGCGAAGAACGCACCCAATGCAAACGACACGCTGAAGACTGCCGACGCACCGTAAGCGATGCCAATGGCACTTGTAATCACCGCCAACGTGAACAGCTCGCGCGATCCCGTGCGCGCCACCTGCCACAACAGCCAGGGCAGTGCCCGGCGGCCAACGATCAGCATCAACGCAATAAACGCGGAAACCTGCAGCAGTGTCTGGCCGATCGTGATCCATAGTGGCTTTGCACCGGCAACCACTGCTACCGGACCTCCGAGCACGCCCGCGAGTGGCGGCAATAACACCAGGACCAGCACAGTGACCAGATCCTGGACCACCAACCAACCCACGGCAATGCGTCCATTCATGGTGTTGAGCTGGTCACGCGTTTCCAGAGACTTGAGCAGCACCACGGTACTGGCGCACGCCAGAGACAGACCCAAGACCAAACCGCCACCCAGAGTCCAGCCCCACCACCAGGCCATGGCCATTCCTAACAGGGTTGTGACACCCATCTGCACAACCGCGCCGGGAACGGCTACACGCCGCACGGCCAGCAAGTCATCCGGTGAAAAGTGGAGCCCAACCCCGAACATCAACAGCATGATGCCGATCTCCGACAACTGGGAAGCAATATGCACGTCGGCCACAAAGCCCGGAGTCGCCGGCCCGATCAAAATGCCGGCAATCAGATAGCCCACCAGGGCAGGCACTTTGCTACGCTCGGCAATGAATCCAAGGATTAAAGCCGCACCAAAGGCCGCGGCAACGGTTGAAATCAGAGAAATATTGTGGTCCATTTACTTCCTAAGCTTGTTCGACCACTCCTTCGCCACCCTTGCCGCCTTACCGGCCGCGGTGCGAATCGAGTCCGACGCCGCGGCAGCGCCTTTTCCGGCACTTTCCTTCACATGGCCAAAGGCTTCGGACTTGGCAATGGCTTCGGCAGTCGATACCGCGGTAGATCCCGCGGCATGGGCGCCGGCTGCAATGGCGTGCACGCCGCTTCTGACCGTCGAGGTCAGGCCGTCCTTGACACCGGAAAGCGTATCGCCCAGAGACGTGTGTTCTGCCTCCGCAAAGATGCCTTCAATACGTTTGAGCACCAGTTCTTCCCGTTCGTCGACAACTCCGTCGGACTCCATGACTTCCTTGAGAAAGGCCACGAGGTCACGCGCCATGACGGCGTAATTGCAGTCGGGATTGGTTTTTTTGTACGCAACCAGTTCGTTCGCGAGATCGGAAATTTTGAATTGGTCCAGCGTAGGCTCGATCAAGCCCACGCCGGCTTCAACAAATTGCGCATCAAAGCCCCATTGATCCACGAAATAGTTGCGGATGCATTGGCGCTCCCGGTCTGATACTTGCCCGTCGGCAGCGGCCACCTTGAGTGCCAGCGGCATCATCAGTCCAAACAGCGTGGACCCAATGACGTCCAACGGTGTATTGATGAATTTGGGAATAACCGTGACACGGTCCTCGGTTGCGCCACTCAATTTGCGCATGACCGCAAACCACGCTCCCCCGGATACGGTGGCAGCCACTATCCAACCAACCGGGGAGCTCGCCATGGTCAGGCCCAGCAGGCCAGCCTTTGCAAGCCCGGCGCCACCACCAAGCGCGCCCAGCAGATCCCAATACTTGCGAACGGCATTGGCTGTCCGTAACTCGGCGTAGGCGTTCTCCCCGATGGCGAGCTTGGCCTTGAACTTCAATTCATCACTGACGACACATTCCGGCATGACGGGTCCCTCAATTTTCGGTACGGTGAGTGACATGGCATCTTCTTTCACGACAGGTTTCGACAATCTCAGAGGTGCCTGGGATCCGGCAACTCACCCGCTTTCACCCAGGGTTGTGCGGCTTCCAGTTCCTTGAGCAGACGCTTGGGTGCCTGAGCGCGGTAGCTCTCCATCATCCAATGCATGACGGTGTCCAAGATAACGGGCTCATCGGTATTGAACCCGACCGTTACCCATCCACTCTTGCCAAGGCCATAACCGGTGGGCTTGGAATTCGGCAGTTCCAAAACAACCTTGCCGCTCACTTGCAGCTTCGTCGATACGGACAGCTTGCCATCATGGACACTCAGATAGACGAAGGTCTTGTTGTTGACCGCCACATCATCATGCCCCGGCCAAGGGCTCTTGGGCTGTGTTCCGGGCAGGCTCGGGCCAAAGGCTTTGAGCTTTTTCAATGTCACGGCATGGTTGGGCATTCCGTTCTCCGTTGCAAGCATTCCGAAACCATACCACGCAGGGTGAACACATCAGCGGGCAGGCCGTGCACAGCCCTTGCATCTATTCCATTATTCGAATATAATGGAATTATGAATGAAGACAACGTCGTTAAAGCTCTTGCGGCCCTCGCGCACCCGATCCGCCTGAAAATATTCCGTGGTCTCGTCGTTGCCGGCGAAAGCGGTATGACCCCTGGCGCACTGGGTGAGTTGCTGGAAATTCCGCCTGCCACGCTGTCCTTCCACCTGAAGGAACTCAACCATTCCGGGCTGACCACGCAGGAGCGTGACGGCCGCAGCCTGATCTACCGCGCGGCCTACGACCAGATGAACGCGGTGCTGTCTTTTTTGACCTTGAACTGCTGCCAGGGTGCCATGGGTAAAACCGACACCTCCAATGGCTGTGGATGCTAAGAAGCTCAGCATGGGCAGTCCCGTTATCCAGATCAGAACAGGCGGCCAGGACTGCATTCGGACGATTTCTTTCGTGCATCTAGTTGCTATTGACAACCATAACCCAGGGGTCTATCGTGCGCTTATTTAGTTGCTATTCACAACCTTATGAACGATTCCACCATGTTGTCGGGCAGCCTGCTGCGCGAAGTTGCCCGTCTCTATACGCGGGCGCAACGGGTTGTCGCCGATTGCTGCCGGACATCGAATACCCAGTGCGTCCTGTTGACGGAACTGGGGCGCTCCGGTCCATTGCCGCTGTCCGAACTCGGCCAGCGACTCAGTTTGGAAAAAAGCTGGGTCTCCAGGGCGGTCGATGGCTTGGTCAGGCGTGGTTGGGCAACCAAGAAAGCCAACCCGCAGGACGCCAGGAGCTGGCTCGTCACGCTCACCGACGACGGCGCTGAACGGGTCAGTGAGCTGAATCAAACGCTCGACGCGCATGCGGAACAGTTGCTGGGCTCCCTCAAGGGTGCAGATCGCAAGGCCGTCGAGACCACATTGTTGTTGTTACTGAAGGCGCTGCGCGAAGACGGTGCGGCTACGTGCTGCCTGCCAGCGCCTGAACGAAAGGAATTGAAATGTTGAATTCGAATATCTCTCTGCGTCCCGCAACTCCATCGGACTGGAATGCCATCGCAGCATTGCTGGAAGCCAACAAGCTTCCGCTGGATGGCGCGCAGGACCATCTTTCCAATTACCTGTTGGCAACCAATGGCCCTGAAATCGTCGGCATCGCCGGCGCCGAAGTCTATGGCGACATTGCACTGCTGCGTTCTGTAGCAGTAGCACCGACTGCGCAGCGCCAGGGCGTTGGCAAGCTGCTGGTAACCCGCCTGTTGGAAGAAGCCATGCGCCGCCAGATCGGCAAGGTCTATCTGCTGAGCGTCACCGCCCCTGAGTACTTTGCGCAGTATGGCTTCAAGCGCGGCTCACGCGACAACGCGCCGCAGGCCTTGAAAGCCTCGGCAGAGTTCCAGGGCGCTTGCCCCGCCTGTGCCGCGTTCATGTCGTTGACGCTGATAGAGACGCCAGCCATAAATACTCAGTTGCCGGTCGCCGTGCTGGGCGCCGGTCCTGTAGGGTTGGCCGCTGCCGCCCGCCTGCTGGAGCGCGGTATTGAATCCATCTTGCTGGAGGCCGGTAGTCAGGTGGGAGCGAACTTGTTGGAATACGGCCATGTCCGCCTCTTCTCGCCCTGGCAATACAACATAGACCCTGCCATGGCCAAGTTGCTGGAGCCCACCGGATGGACGGCACCACCGGCAAGCGAGTTGCCGCCAGCCCGCGACATTGTCGAGAAGGTGCTGCAGCCCTTTGCAGCCTTGCCCGAGGTTGCCCGCACACTGCACCTCAACACCCAGGTGCAGTCGATCAGCCGCGAAGGCTTTGACAAGGTCAAGACAGCAGGGCGCGACGAGGCTCCTTTTGTCATCCATGCACTGCAAAATGGTCGACCCATCGCGTGGCGCGCACGCGCCATCATCGATGCTACAGGCACTTGGAACACGCCCAACCCCATAGGAGCCAGCGGATTGCCGGCCCAGGGTGAGGCTGCGCTGCAGGACCGAATCTTCTATGGCATCCCGGATGTGCTGGATCAACACCGCAGCCGGTACGCGGGCAAGCGCACACTCGTAGTTGGCGCGGGGCACTCCGCCGCCAATGCACTCCTGTCCCTGGCAGAACTGGCCAAGCAGTCGCCCAACACTCGACTGGCCTGGACCGTGCGCTCTCCTGTTCTGACCCGCGTCTTTGGCGGGGGAACCGCCGATGCGTTGCCGGCACGCGGCCAGCTGGGAAGTTCGCTCAAGGCCTTGCGCGACCAGGGCGCGCTGGAGTTCGTCTCCGGTTTGCGAATCACCGAGCTGCGGCACGAGAACGGTGGCATCACGGTGGTGGGTACTGGAGTCGGCGGCAAGACGTCTACCCTGGAGGGAATAGACGAAATCGTCTGTGCCACCGGTCAGCGTCCCAACCTAGCAATGACTAGCGAGCTGCGTCTGAAGCTGGACCCATGGCTGGAGTCGACGGAGGCGCTGGGCCCGTTGATTGACCCGAATGTGCATAGCTGTGGCACCGTGCGCCCACACGGTCACAGGGAATTGGCGCATCCTGAGCAGGGTTACTACAGCCTGGGCGTCAAGAGTTATGGCCGTGCGCCCACCTTTCTGATGGCGACCGGGTTTGAGCAGGCGCGTTCGGTGGTAGCGGCCATAGCCGGTGACATGGAAGCGGCCGACCGGGTGGAGCTGGATCTGCCGGAGACGGGGGTATGTGGCTTTGACGCGGCGAATGCGGTAGACAGTGGCAGCAGTTGCTGCGGTACACCGGCTCCTGCAACCGTTCAAGCTGTGGAGATCGCAGCTCCTGTTCCTGCAAAGCCCAGAGCTTGCTGCGGCACGAGTTCCAGCGGTGCACCGGCCAAGCAACCCGCAGCGACCAAGACAGCATGCTGCGGTTAATCGCTACCAGCCGAACCACGAGGGCCGCGACATGAGCCAAGCACAACGCTGGCATACCGTCGCGACCCTGGGCACAGCGCAAACCCTGGCCTGGGCCTCGACGTACTATTTGCCTGCCATGCTCGCTGCGCCGATGGCGCGCGATCTAAGTGTCGCGACCCCCACGGTTTTCATGGCCTTCTCGCTGGCTCTGATTGTCTCGGCGTTGATGGGACCGTTCGCTGGACGTGCCATCGACCGCTGGGGCGGCCGCCCCGTGTTGTTGGCTTCCAATCTGGTCTTTGCCATTGGCTTGGCCTCACTAGCCATGGCAGGCAATGCGGTGGAATTGTTTGCTGCCTGGGTCATCATCGGCATAGCCATGGGAGGGGGGCTGTACGAGGCTGCCTTCTCGGCCTTGGTCCGACTCTACGGCCATGGTGCACGCAACGCAATCACCGGCATCACGCTGATTGCCGGCTTTGCCAGCACCGTCAGTTGGCCCTTATCGACACTGATGGAGGCGCAGATGGGTTGGCGCGGTGCGTGTTTTGGTTGGGCAGCGATGCATCTGCTGATTGGCTTCCCATTGAACTGGTCCATCGCCAGGCTTGCGTCTGGTGAAGCGGTGACTTCAAAGCCAGTCGCGGGAGCACCGGCACACCAGGCCGCATCACAGCCCAGTGCCAATCCACGCCTGGCTGCCGTCCTGCTGTCCTTCGTGTTTGCCGCGACCTGGTTTACCAGCACCGCAATGGCCACGCACTTGCCGCAGTTGCTGCAGGCCAGCGGTGCCACCCTTGCTGTCGCGGTCGGTGTGGGCGCTTTGGTCGGACCGGCGCAGGTGGCAGGCCGATTGCTGGAGTTTGGGTTTCTTAGACGTGTGCACCCTCTGGTGTCGGCGCGTCTGGCGGCATTGACGCATCCTATTGGCGCAACCGTACTTCTGGTTCTAGGCGCTCCAGTAGCCGCGCTGTTCGCGCTGCTGCATGGCACTGGCAATGGCATTCTGACCATCGCCAAGGGCACGTTGCCGTTGGTGCTGTTTGGACCGCTGGGATATGGGGCCAGGCAGGGCTTTCTGATGATGCCGGGGCGCATCTGCCAAGCCTTTGCTCCGGCGCTGTTTGGACTGTGCCTGGAGCACTGGGGAGCCGGTGCGCTGTGGGTAACCGCAGCCTTGGGATTCATGGCGTCTGCCGCGCTGCTGCTGGTGCCCAAGCCGGCTTCCGAAACGACCCAACCCGAACTAAGCGCGAATCCTCGCTAGGCGGCCGCGTGCTGCCTGCAGGTGATAAATGATTCTGCAGAAACAGCCGTCACAAATATTTAATAGAATTCTTCTAGAATTATTGAAATGATTGCCGGGCCAACGTCTTTGCCTTGGGAACAGAAGACCCGGTGTCACCGCTCTAGCCCTGCGCTGGAGTCAATGCCCCGCTAGCTGTTACATAGCTAGCGACCGCTTGTTCAAGCCATTCAAGGACTCCATATGAAACTCCGCGCACTGTTAAACCCCACTGCCTCCGCCCTGTTATTCGCTTCCGCTGGCGCAAACGCTGCCCAGCCAGAAAACGTCATGGACACCATCGCCCACACGCCCAATCTGACGACGGCCGCCAAGCTGATTCAGGACGCAGGCCTGGCCGAATCCCTGCGTGGAGCCGGATCCGTCACGGTGTTTGCAAAGTAAGCAATTCGGAATTGCCACCGGGCAATGCCGCTCGGCGGCCAGATCCAATACAGCAGAAAGAGAAGATAAACATGGACGCAACGCAAACCGTCAAGGCCCTCAGCGCCCTGGCCCACAAGACCCGTCTGTCCGTGTTCAGAATGCTGGTCCAGGCAGGCAAGCAGGGCATGACGCCCAGCGCCATTGCACAAGAGTTGGCGATGCCCCTGCCGCCCCTGTCATTCCATCTTAAAGAGCTGAGCCACTCCGGGCTTATCGTTGCCCGGCCCGAGGGCAGAAACATCCACTACAGCGCCGACTTCAGTTCCGTGAACGAACTGATTACCTACCTCACCGAAAACTGCTGTAGCGGTGAACCCTGTGAGGTGGACAGCGCCGCAGCCAATTGTTGCGAAGCCTGACCGGCAACCCACCGCAAATCCCAACACCTCAAAGTTAACCATGGCAGAAAAAGTCTACGACGTGCTCTTCCTTTGCACGGGCAACTCGGCCCGCGGCGTCCTGGCGGAAGTCCAGCTCCATGCCTTGGGTAGAGGTAAATTCCAAGCCTTCTCGGCTGGTAGCCACCCCAATGGCACGGTTAACCACTTTGCCATTGAGTTCCTGCAAAACAATGGCTTCTCCACCGATGGATTGCGCAGCAGGTCATGGGACGAGTTCGCGGTGCCGGGTGCTCCCTCCATGGACTACATCGTCACGGTTTGCGACCAAGCTGCAGAGCAGTGTCCCTTCTGGCCCGGCCAACCCTTGTCTGCGCATTGGGGCATCCCGAATCCTGCGGCCATCGAGGGTACGGATGAACACAAACACCGGGCCTTCCGGGATGCCGCGACCATCCTGCGCAAACGCATCGAACTGTTCACGGCTTTGCCTGTGACGACCTTGGACCGCATGGGCCTGAAGACCCACATGGAAGAGATTGGAAAGACCGTATGAACTGGCGCAGATCTTTCGCAGCCGAGTTCATCGGCACGGCCATGTTGTTGGCCACAGTCGTGGGCTCCGGCATCATGGGCGAACGACTGGCCGGTGGCAATGTCGCTGTTGCGTTGCTCGCCAATACGCTGGCTACCGGTGCGGCGCTGATCGCCCTGATCGCGACCTTTGGGCCTGCCTCCGGCGCGCACTTCAATCCGCTGGTGACGCTGACCGAAGTAGCGCTCAAGCGCACCAGTTGGAGCACGGCCGGTGTGTACCTACTGGCGCAAGTCCTGGGTGCCATCGCAGGCGTGATGGCCGCACACTATATGTTCGAGCTGCCGTTGTTGATGGAGTCCACCCATGTGCGTACCGGAACACACCAGTGGTGGAGTGAGATCGTGGCCTCCTTCGGTTTGCTCACCATCATCCTCAACGTGGCCAAGACACGGCCTGACTTCGTACCCACCGCGGTAGGGGCCTACATCACGGCCGCGTACTGGTTCACCGCATCTACCTCATTTGCGAATCCTGCCGTCACCATCGCACGTTCGTTCACGGACACGTTTTCCGGTATCCGTCCCACGGATGTCCTGGGCTTTATCTTGAGCCAGCTTGTGGGTGCCGCCTTGGCACTCGCAGTATTCAAATGGTCTGAGTCCGCAGAATCTGCGCAACCCGTACTAACCCCATCCACCGCCAAGAAGAAAGCCCGCTGAATCGCATGTCTGACATCACCATTTATCACAACCCGGCCTGCGGAACCTCCCGCAATACCTTGGCGCTGATCCGCAACTCAGGCGTCGAGCCCGAAGTCATCGAGTATCTGAAGACGCCGCCCACCACGGCCCGACTCCGGGAACTGATCAAAGCCATGGGCATCAGTGCCCGCGACTTGCTCCGCGAAAAAGGCACTCTCTATGACGAGTTGAACCTGGTCGATCCCAAGTGGACAGAAGACGAGCTGGTCGACTTCATGCTGCGGCATCCGATACTGATGAACCGCCCGGTGGTCGTCACACCGCGGGGAGTGAAGCTGTGCCGTCCCAGCGAAGCGGTGCTGGACATCCTCCCCAATCCACAACAAGGTGCCTTCACCAAGGAAGACGGAGAAGTGGTGATTGATGACAAGGGCAACCGTGTCTGAATCCCTTCTGCCTTCCAGCAATCTGGACCCCAGCTGTTTCCAAATACCTGACGCCAACGCCGTGGCGGCGCGAGGCGCAGCCACACACCCGCCACGCATTCTGATGCTGTATGGCTCATTGCGTGAGCGCTCTTACAGCAAGCTGCTGACCCTGGAAGCTGCCAGACTGTTAGAGTCCATGGGGGCCGAGGTCAAGGTCTATGACCCTGCGGGATTGCCCCAACCGGATGATGCGCCGGACAGCCATCCCAAGGTACGGGAACTCCGAGATCTGGCAGCCTGGTCCGAAGGCATGGTCTGGTGTTCACCGGAACGCCACGGCGCCATGACCGGCATTATGAAAAGCCAGATCGACTGGATTCCACTGTCGGACGGTGCTGTACGCCCAACTCAAGGCAAGACACTGGCGGTCATGGAAGTCAGCGGTGGTTCGCAGTCCTTCAATGCCGTGAACCAAATGCGCATCCTGGGACGCTGGATGCGGATGATCACCATCCCCAACCAAAGCTCTGTCGCCAAGGCCTTCACAGAGTTCGATGCTGCGGGTCGCATGAAACCTTCTGCGTTCTATGACCGCGTGGTGGATGTTATGGAGGAGTTGGTCAAGTTCACCTTGCTGACGCGCGATGTGTCGCCCTACCTGGTAGACCGGTACAGCGAACGCAAGGAGACGGCGGCCGAACTGTCCAAGCGGGTGAACCAGCGCGCTGGCTAGCCTGAAAGGCCACAACGGCTGTACCCCAATCCGTCTCAGCAAACTCTTGACGTGTGCATGAATACGCACATATACTGCACACCATGAAGAAGACAAGCACCCGCGCCCAAGCTGCCGACGCCTGCATCGAGATCCTTGATGCAGTGTTCTTTCGGGCTTTGTGCGAACCTGCGCGTCTGCAAGTGTTTCGGCAGTTGGTGTTGCTGGGACGTTCCGACATTGGGACCATCGCCCAGGCCCTGCCACAAGATCGCTCAGTCATCACGCGGCACCTGCAGGTGATGGAGCGAGCCGGAGTGGTTCAGTCGCAGACCGAAGGCCGGCATACCTTCTACGAGATTGATGGCCCCACCATCGCCGGGCGCATCGAGCAGATGGTGGCCTTGATGCGCACCCTGGTGCCACTGTGCTGCCCGGGAAAAAGTGCATAGCTTTTTTTTGACCAAAAATGTGCATATGTGCACACATAATCCCATAACTTAACTCTCTTCACCACCACACACTGATCCTATGACTCTCGTCTTTGCTTCGCTGCTGCCAGCATCCATCATCGCCAGCCTGGCTGGCTTCCTGTACGCGCGCGAGACCGGCGGCTCCATGGAGACTGCCATCCTGGTCACAAGCTTGGCTCCGCTTGCCCTGGCCATGCTGCTGGAACGGTGGAGGCCGCATAGAGCCGAGTGGGGCCAATCCACGGGAGATACGGTCGCCGACTGGACCAGTTTTGCGGTGCTGGCAGGGCTGGTGCAGCCTTTACTCAAGTGGGCCTCACCATTGATCGTTGTCGCCGCCTACAGTTGGGCAGGAGAACCCGCCGGGCAAGCTTTCTCCGGCATGTCATTCCCGTTGCAGGTTCTGGCAGTCACGTTGCTGGCAGAGTTCGGCAAGTATTGGGCTCACCGTTGGCACCATACAGTGCCTTCCCTGTGGTGGCTGCATGCCTTGCACCACGGCAGCGAGAGGCTGTATTCCATCAACAACTTCCGGGTGCACCCATTGGAATACATGATCAAGCACACACTCAGTCTGTTGCCGCTGATGCTGCTGGGCGCTCCTACGGAAGTGATCCTTGGCTACATTGCCTTGACGCAACCGATTCAGATGTTGCAACACGTCAACGTGCCATTACGCCACGGTTGGTTCAATTACATCTTCAGTACCAACACGCTGCACCGCTGGCACCACTCCACTGAACAACCTGAAGGTGATTCCAATTTTGGCAGCGCGCTGGTCATCTGGGATCAGGTGTTTGGCACCTTCCATTACCCGTCTGAGGATGCGGAACCAGCACGCATTGGCTTGTATGCGTCGACCAGTTATCCCGCGGACCAGTCGTTTGTGAACCAGGTGTTCTCGCTGTTTCGGCTGCCTTGCTGCCGCGCATGATCCTCGCTCAGGCGCACCAGCTCAGCGCCTTTCCGGTTCGCGCAATGTGCCCTCCGCCTTTAGCGCTGCCGGACAGCGGTACAGGGCTGCCGGGAGCGACGCCCAGTTCAATTGCCAACTCGGCCTTGGTGGCCGGCAATTTGTAGCGGTTGTCCGTGCCCTCTGTGTGGTCAACAAATGCTGCAGGTTTCCGCCATCAAATGGCGTGAACCTTGGAAAAAAATGGGGTTGAAGTTTGATGCCGGGAGCTTAGCGGTCACGCGGACAGGACAGTGTTTACGACTTTAATTGGTCAGAATATTCCCAATCCCCGTGCACTGCGACTTGCTGGCAAGTGGATCGCTGGAGTACCATGCCTTGCATGTCTTTTTGCCGATTTTTCCCACTGGCTTTGTGTGCAATTTTGTTGTGTTCGCCGGTCGGCGCCCGTACGTTTTCCGTGTGTATTCCGTCCAACCCCTTTCCGCCGCTAACATTTCCAGACCACGAAGGTCAGGGGCAGTGGTTGCTGCGCACGGCGCTGGAGCGCCAGGGGCATACGGTTCAATTCGAAGCGGTGCCTTGGCCGCGCTGTACCCGGGGTGTGCTTCAAGGCAGCTACGACGCAGCCATCCCTGTTGCCTCGACCCGCGTCGGAAGCATGGCCTTTCCGTTGGATGGGCACGATGTCGATGCCAACAAGGCACTGGGGAACACCGTCATGGTGGTGGTGCGTAGGGTCGATTCGCGAGCGGGTTGGGATGGGAAAAATTTCACAAACCTGAGTACGCCGGTCATGTTCAACCGCGGCATCGTTACTGTGAGGGATAAGTTGACCAAATTGGGGGTGCCTGGAGACGAGGGCGCACAAGCCAACAAGGCGCTGCTCAAAAAACTCCTGCAGAAGCGCAATGAGCTGCTGATCATGAATGCGCAGGCTGTGGCTGCGGAGCTGGAGAGTGAAGAGTATGCGGGCAAGCTGGAAATCCTCAAGCAACCTTTCCTAACCATGTCCTTGCACGTTGCGTTCAACCTGGACTATTACGAAAACAACCGCGCCCTTGTTGATGCGATCTGGACGCGGATTGCCGAATTACGCACAACTCCGGAATGGGCCAAATTGGCGCCGATACTGGGCAAGTAACACAAGCTGCGGGCAAAATTTCCTTTTTTTGCAATAGTCAACAAAACTGTTGACGCCGATGTCGTTTTGACCAGCTGCAGCAAATAGTGCTGGTCACAAACTGACAAGTCCATTCATTGGAAGAACACTGGTCAGAACAAAATCGGCACGCTTGGCCATATCTGTGTCGCGACAACAGGCATAGCATTTGGAGCACTATGCCTCCCGTAAACTCTGCGGCAGCTGGACTGGTAAGCGAGGTTCCGTACCGCTGATCAACGTGAACTCGACCTGCGTAAGGTTTAGCTTGTCGCCATTTGAAAGCTGCAGGATCGCGTAGGTGGCGCCATCCTGCTGCGGCAATACCCGCAAGGTAACGATCTGGTCCACGTTGAGAAAAAGGCCGACCCTTATCTCCACGAGCTTTGCCGCATCCCCCATCTGAAGAGGGAGCGTCTCGGCCGGATGGGCTTTGCTTACGCCACCGTGGGGGGAACGTGGTGTCTTTGCATCATCTGATTTCCGCATTGGCTGACTCCTCTGTTGAACCGAGCATGAAAACTCGGATGTCATATTGCCGCTTGCCCATACTCTCGAAATAGTCGACTAACAAACCCTTTCGCAGTCGTTTTCGCAAGGTGCAGGCGTCGGCAAGCAGCGCTCCGGTGGACCCGCTTCGTACGAACACACCAGGTATGCACGGTGGATCGAGCCAATCTGTCCCGGGAACAAGAAATCGCCGATCGAGAGCGGCCGCTCGTCGCAAAGGTACGGGAACGGATACTCAATAACGCCGTGAAAAAGGCAAGGCCAGTCTTCACTCGCCACGCACATCAGGAAGTAGCGGTCGCAGCACTCGTCATACTCCTCACCCCATTCGCGATTGCTATCCGGCACGAACTCAATCTCGTGATTCCGCACGCCTTCGCATGCCTGTGCCTCGAACCATAGTTCGACGCGTCGCATGCGGACCGGTCGATGTCCAGGCAAGTATGGAAACATGCCACGAGACATCCTCAAACTCAGAGAGCGTGTGCACGCGTCGCGCTCGGATTTCGGGACTGGCGCCAGCGCCTGGAACCGTTGCCACGTATCGGCAAAGTCCTGCCTCCAATCGAAGAAGCGTAGCCCGCCACCGGGGAGCAGACAAGAGGCCGCGGCCCAGGCTGCCTTGCGTAGCAGAGATCCACCTTCGCGCGCGGTGTAACTCAACTGGAAAATGAGATCACTCACCGTGTCGATGTCAAATGCGTTCGTCTCAATCGGCAGCTCAATCCGCCAGCGGCTAACGGCGCCCGCGTACTCGAAGGGCAGATACCGCTCATCCCGGAAGTTCAGCTCAAACAATCCAGCGTCGTTCTGCCCGGTGGATGTGGCAATCGCCTCGGTCGCACCATACCGCTTCACGATGCGCGGATCGCCCTTGATGCTCTCGTAACGCTGGCGATCGCAGCAACCGCAAGTGCACTCACCCGGGCAGCAGTCTTCAATATCGAGCAAGGTGGGTTCCACACGCGTCGCGCTACTCAACAGCGTCAACTTGCAGTGCACGCCCGTATAGGGCCCAGCAACGCAAGGGATTGTCAGGCTGACGGACTTTATCCGCCGCAGGTAGTGACCCGGATAGTCCCGGTCGAACCGCCATTCCGGAATGTTGATCTCGCAGGCTCCTGTGGCTTTCAATTGCAGGAAGGCAAGCGGAAAATCGAGCCGCAGGGACAGTCGCGTGACCAGCTCTTGTTCCCGCCGATTTTGATCAAAGTACGCCTTCTCCATGGCGCGCATGGCGGTGGACAAACGTTCGCCAGCCAGCAGCCCCTCATGCAACCCGTCCCAAACGTTCAGCGGCAGGTAGGTTTGCGTTGTCAGCTCCCGTTCCAACTGGAACGCACGTTGCGCTTGGTGCGCCCAGCACCATGCGATGTCGTACATCTGACGATGCAGGGCCGCTGTTTCTTGCTGGAGGAACAGGTAGAGGGCATGGTTGGTGAACTTGTCGCGCAAGAACTCCTGGATCTCCGCCGCCTGCTGCTTCTGTTGCACCAGATTGTTCAACTGGCGCAGCGCTGAATCGCGCTTGCGCTCTGCGGCCAGAATCTGCCGCTCTATCTGCTGGATCTCAATATCCAGCACCGTGACCTGGAAAACCCAGTCGGCTTCGCGGCGATCCCATCCACCCTCTGTCAGCGACAGGCCAGCCTGTGTGCCGGTGATGTCTGCCACCGTGTAGAGAATCCTCGCAGCGGCGGAGAAGGCGTGGGCCAGCTTCGTGCCGATCGGTAACTGGTACACATTTACCGGTGTCGAGGCCATCCCGGCGGCACCAAGGGTGATGTCCGGAATCAGGTTCATCACCTGTCCCACCGCTTCCACCACATTGCCTGCGGCACGGGTGCCCATGGAGACACCCGTAAGGTTTTCGTAACCCTGCTCTTTCGCAATGAGCCCATTGGCAATCAGGTCTGCAAAGTTCTGCCGGCGTGCCTGGGCAGCCTGTTTGGTCTTGCGCAGCGCCTGGACTTGCCAGTCCGCTTCGCGGAACTCCATGCGACGGATTTCTTCCGTCAGGTTCAGTAGCTGCCGCTCGTGCCGGGTGCGCATCGCCGCGAGGAATTCGGCATCCCCTTTCTCGAAGGCAGCCAGCAGTTCAGCGCCGAACGCTCGCACCTCACCGGCTGTTTCCAGCGCACGCTGGAGCAGAAATTGGAAACGGTACGGACTGGGCGGACAGCAGCAGCCGTCATCAATCACACAATTGGAAGCGGCGGTTCTCCAGCCACGGCGGACCGGATCGTCGCCCCAATACGAGGTATCCCCATGCAGCGCGCCGCCCTTGAGCCTGGCTTTGGTCAGGCATTCGTGGAGCGCATCGAGCTGATCAACAGCGTTGTCATAAATCTCCATGAGACGGGGATTGAGCGGCGCCAACCGGGGTACAAACGCGCCCACCGACTGCGGATTCTGGCCATCATCCTGGCCGAAGACCGTGCGCGGGCGCTCGCCGAGGAATCGACAGAGCATATCCAGGCGCGCCTTCGCCGCCGCGTAAGCTTCGGGTGAGCTCTTGCACATCGCCGCCTGCGCGTACTGAAGCAGTGTCTCCAGATACGACAACACAACACTGCGTTCGCGCGCCGCAAGATCGGTACGCACGAGGGTGTTGCAACACGGATCCTGGTCCGTTCGCACGACATCCCGCACTGCGGCCAGCGCGACAGGAACGTTGTCACCATCGCCGGCCGGTACACCCGGCACGTCTCCTCCGTCGGACGGCGGCTTTCGGCAGGTCGCCCAGCGTAGATCCTTGTCGCCGGGTGCGAAATAGAGTTCATACCACTTCAGCGCCGCCTCAAAGCGGCAGTGGGTACGCAGCGATCCAGCAACCGTCATCGCCGTTGCGTAAACCGACGGCTCAAGCGGCGCGCCGGGCAGGAAGTACGTGAAGAACGGGTAGGTCGACAGCGAGGGCGTAAACGAGCCGGTTGGCACCGGCGTCGCGATCACTTCGGGCAGCACCACGGCCATGTCCGGCGCGAGGTCGTAGCGGAAGCCCCAAGGTGAAGGATCCGTGTAGCCAGGCGGAAGCGTATCGGCATGCGTGACCCGAAATCGCAGCGAGTCTCCCTGGCGGCCGTCGAACTCGAGCTGCGGCTCACCGGCCGCGAGGTTCACATGCGCGCCATCGTGCGACGAACGAGGCGTCTGGAATTCGCCGTTGTGCACGCGGACCCACGCGAGTTTTACCATCGGCTTGGTTGGCCAAGCGAGCAGCTTGGGAAGCTGCGTGGGGCGATGCCAATCCGACGTCAGGTCGCCGGGGGCGACACCCCAGTCGGCGTCTTGGTACAGCGTTTTGTCCGCCACATTCAGATCGGCCGGATCGTAGTACTCCGAATTCACGAGCCAGAAGTAATACTCATCCATCACCGGCGGATGAACCCGCCCGCAATCACAGCAGCATGGCGAAGGTGTTGTCGCTAGCGGCATGAACGAGGACGTGGCCGGTGGCTCCCCGGCCGCAGCAATGCGCAAGAAGCGGGTGCCGAGTCGGACCGCGGCCTGCAGCCAGAGTGGAAGCTGCGGCGAAGACGCTCCATTCGGATTGCCGTTCCCATTTTCATCGCCGTTGCCGTTCGCCGCGCCGGGCGCCACTGCGGCGAGCGCGATAACCGGACCATCGTTCGGGTTGCCATCGGGGTTCGGCGGCTCGTTGCCACCGCCGCCTGTGATCTGCAGTTGCGACGGCGCGAGCCAGGTCGGCCGCGCATGCCGCTCGGGTCGCCCCATCAATCCGAGGTTCTCCGGCTGCGCCACCTGCTTGAGGTAGGACGGCTCCCGGTGCTGCAAGGCAGTGAGCGACGGATGCGCGGGCCAATACGGCGCCGGCCAGTACTCCATGCCTCCCGGCTCGGGCGCCGTCAGCGTGGCGCGCCTCAGCTCGGACTCGAGAAAGCGGAACGCTTCGGTCTGGATCGCACGTTCGTGCTCGCTCCACTCGACGAAGTTCTCCTTGTACAGCACGCGTCGGCGGCACGCCTGCCAGATACGGAACGTCGCGAAAATCTTGTCCCACGCCAGCGCAAACTCCGCGGTGACCGTGAAGCCCGGTTCTTGCGACAGTCGCGCCCGCTCGACGAAAATTTGAACTGCGGTGATCGCTTCCTCGACACGGCTCGCTCTTTCACAAACGCCGACCTCTACGTCCTGGAGCAGCAGCGCGCTGATGTCCTTCGCCGACGTTGCAAACACGCCCGGGGCAAACGGCAAGGCAATACGATTCATGCCAGTGAGCCAGGCGAGCAAGGCCTTACGCCCGCGCACGCGCAACAGATTGTTGAGCCGCTCCAGATCGGCATAGCGTCTGGGGACTTGCTCGATCATTCCAACGCGATAGAACTTCGTCAGGTTCGCATTGCCGCTGGCCATCGCCGCGGCCGTACTTGCTGCCCACAGGTCGGGTTGCGCGAAGGAGAGATCAAGCGGCACGAATGCCCTTAGCAACTTGCGCACCCACAAAGACGCATGCCAACAGCGAATGGGCCAACGATCGTCGCAGAGCTTTGTCCAATCGACGGTGACGCTGTCATGGAAGTCCAAGACGAGCGGTGCGTGGTCCATGTCGATTCCCAGATCCGTGAGCAAGGGCACCGGATCGACGGGTTGCTGGTTCGATGCCTCGACGAAACACAGCCAACTGAGACGCTCGGTGTGCTTGTACACCGCTCGCCTCATGTGGTCGTAGTCGACCAGTCGCTCGAACCAGTCGAACAAGGCCTGCCTGCGCCGCACAGACGGCGTCGCACGCGCATCCAGGGGTGCTGGCGGATTGCGCTGCGGATCGCCACCGTAGACGTCGCCGATCGGCAGGAAATTGAAATCCAGCGATGCCCGGTGCGATGTGTACGGTACGCCAGCCACATAGGAACAGCCGGCAAACAGATCGGCGGACGAGAGCATGTACTCGGCCTCGGAACCGCTCGCCCGCGCTACCCGACGTGCCGACAAGCGTAGCCGATGGCAAAAGAGAAGCGCCTTGAACGCGCGCTGATAGGTGCGGCGAATGTCGCGCAAGCTACCGGTGTACTGTTGGGCAAGATACGCAGCTGCTGACGGCACTGCGGCTTGCCTGCTCACCAGCGGACCGGTTGTGACATCGCGATACAGGCGCTCCACAGGCAACGCGGTAATGCAGTCTTGCGTATCCAGGCCCTGGTACTTCACGGTGAAGCCAGTGCGGGCGCGCACCAGCTCGTTCTTCTCGTCGAACGCAGGCGCCGTCTCCTCGAAATCGATGTCGATAAAATAGGCGCCGCGCTTCAAGGGCAGCGGGCCAGAGATCCGGTCGGGTGCCTGCTCGTCCGCCCACCGATAGTTCAGCAGCCGGAACGTCCGCTGCCCGCGCCGCAGGTTTACACGCCATTTGTTGTGGCTGCACTTCTCGAAGTCGGGTTGCTCGCAGTCCGGTGTCGGTGCACCGCCAAAGAACGTGTACGTACCCGTCTTTTCAACGATGAGCACCCCCGACCAGTGCACCGTGAATCCCGCTGCTCCGGCCAGAGGCAGTCCATCGGCTTCGCGAAGCGCGAGCCCGTTGCGGATCAGCACGAACTCGGGCTTGGGACTAGGCAGCGTGAAATCGAGTGGCGGAACCATGCTCAAGACCGGTGTGTTCCATTCGTTGGCGGCCGACGTGAAGGCGCTCATCGCGCCGGTCAATTGGGGCCACACACTGCCGCTCGTGTCTCTCACTTCGCCTAGCAGGCCGGTACCTGTGAGGGCCGTCAGGGCCGCGAACGCGCCACCGGTCGGCTGCGCCCACGTGAATCCCGCTGGCATCTGGCCGTTGTCCTGCTCCCAGGCACCTGTTGCCAGATTCTCATCACCCAGCAGGCGGCGAAGTATCAGCGACGCAAGACCGACCTCCACCTCGCCCTCGTCTGACGCATAACCCACGTGACCCGCGAGATGCTCCGCGAGGACGTGTGCGCGCAATGCGAATGTTGCGAACGCGCGGCGAAAGTACTCCCAGCGCTTCCATTCGTCGGCCTCTTCAATCATCGCCTTCTCGGCCTCGACCAGACTCGTAAACAGGAACGAGAACCGCGCGAGCTCGGCGCGCGGCGCGAAGTACAACTGCTGCACTGCGGCGCGTTCTGGAGCCGTCAATTGCTCGATCGCGTTGAGCTTCTGGAGCACGTCTGCTTCGCGCAGCGGCAACGACGTGACGAGCTCTTGCGCCCCGGCGTCGTATTGGAACGGACCGGGATGCGGCGAATTCCACATCCCCGCAACCGTGCCCGCAAGTGCGGTGCGGTACTGACGCGCCTGTGCGGCTGCGGCAACGCCCGATCGCGCCAAGGTCTCGGGGAAAAAATGCTCACCCAGCTGCTGCAGCGGATCCAGGCCCACCGACGGGTCGTAGCCAAACTCCGCGTGCATCGCCGTTGAAAGTGCCGTCCACGTCAAAGCGGCACAGTCTTCGTCTTTCGCGTGGGCCTGCAGCAGTTTCTCGCGCAGCTTCCACAAATCGAAGGGATGCCCTTCCTCAGGAAAATCGAAGGGCTGATCCAGCGCTTCGTTGGCATCCTGCTGAAAAAAAGGATCGTCGCCGTTGAGATGCTGGTCGACCGAAGAGAGATACAGCAGCTCACCCGTCGTAAACGACGAGGCGTAGATCTTCGCCAGGATCTCCGCGAAGCGCAGTGTGCTGGTCGGCTGCGCATTCCAGAGCGCCGCGGCCGGATCGAAGCCGCTGAGCAGCGCGAGCGCGTCCAGGTTCTCGCGCAGGATCTTCATGAACTCCGGCGGACGATGGCGGCGGTGGCTGCCGGGGCGCCGTCCGGGCGCGTGCTCGCGCTCGGCCCGGTCTTCGATGCGGCCGAGAAGATGCGCTACCGCCCAGTCGAACGACGAAGCCGGTCCGCCACTCCACAGACCCAGCAGCCGCGTGCGTGTTGCGCCCGTGGCGGACGGCACCGCAGCGTCTGTCCCAAGATGCAGCCGCCAGTCGTCACGCAGCATCTGAAACGACGCGAGCTGCCGGATGAACCCAGGGTTGATGTTGCTGCCCAGGAACAAGCCGAGCACCCTACAGATGTCGCGCAGGTCCGCAAAACTGTAGCCCGCGCCGCGCAGGCACTTGAGCGATCGCCAGAGGCGAATAAAAACCATCAGCCGACGCAGCGCATCTTCCGATCCTTCTGGCTCGATGAACCGAATGATGAGGTCTTCCGGACAACATGGCTCGCAATCGGGGAAGCCCGTGTCCTGCGGCACACCGGCCGGATTACCATCGTCGTTCACCTGGTCGGGAACTTGCCGCTCGAACTCCACGAACCTTGACTTCCATAGTTCGAGGAACTCGCAATACGCAATGCCCGTGCGCTTCAGGAACTCCGGCACGTGCACGACCATCGACTGCCAGGTGGCGCCATTCATCAGATCAGCCGGAAATCCGTACATGCCGCGCAACGCGGCTGCGCTGATGGGGTTCACGTAGAGCGTCTGGTACTCTGCCGGCGAGAGCCCGAGGTACTCGATCGCCAGCTCGATTCGCACCGGGTAGCGCCACAGGTGCTTCTGGAAATCGACCGCTTCCTCATTCGCGTCGATGGCGAACTCGGTGATCTGTTCGCGAAACGCCCGCATCGTCGCGAACCGCGACGTGCCCATCGCGCAGAGATACGACCGTGAGATATCGAGCGGCTGCGCGTACGGCAGCAATGGCGACGAAAAGTCTGCTTCGACCGTGGTGTAGGCGCCCGGCCTTGCCACGGGCGTTGCAGGTGTTGAGTGTTCCGGCAACGCGGCAAAAAGCACATTCGGCGCATGCCCCGCGCCTTCCTTGTCATCAGGTGCTTTGAGTGTGTGGCCACCGAGTGTGCTTCCATTGCTGTTCCACACGACACCCGCCGCGCTGCCGTCGACGAGCGCCTCAAGGTTTTCATTGACGATGTCGATGAGCGGCAGCGTTGTGCAAACGTTTGCGGCGGTGGCGTGCAGATCGCCGAGTGGACCACGCCGAGGCGCGATCAAGGTGCCCAGCGTAGCGGCCATTGCTACCGGGTGGTCGCAGGTCGCGCCGACTCCGGTGGCCAGCAAATCGTGCAGGTAATTCACCGGGCCCAACGGCGACAGATGCCACGGCGGGATGCAGTTGACGAGTGATCCGTCCGGATTGATGGGCGTGAACGGACCGGGGGGTACCGGGGGCACACCCGCGACCGACCCACCCGCCGCGGTCTGAATGGCGCTGGCGAACGGATACGCCACAGTGCCCGTCAGCGCGTACGCGAACTCTGTGGGCGACAGCGCCTGAATCTGTGCGCGCGAAGTGAATCCACGCGCATAGAGCGCTTCGAGCAGCGAGAACTGCAAGGATGCGGGGCCCACTGCGGTCGTCGCGCGTAGCAGCTCGTCGATCGTCTGAAGCGCGTCAAGCAGCCATGCTTGCGCCTTTGCGTCGCCAGGAAAAACGGCCTGCAACGCATTCACAACGAGGGGAACGCTCCAGTTCGCAACCGGAAACGCAAAGCCTGGTGCCGCCGCGAGGAACGCTCTCAACGGATCATTTTGAGCGATTGGCAGGGTCAATGCGTCACCGCCCGCGCCCAGTATGGGTGCTGGCGAAATCGACAGCACGTCGAAGTACTTGCGGACTTGCCGAACGAACGCTTGCACACGTTCCTCGGGAGTGCCAGGATGGGTGAAGTCGGGCAGCAAACTGACGTTGGCAGGAAGGAAGAACGCCATCCACTGCTGGACCGTAAGCGCTTTGAGCTGCCCCGTGTTGGTCACCGGGATCGTCTTGATCGTCGCGATAAGCGCAGTCGAGTTCGGAGTGACAACGGTCTGCTGTGTCACGACGGCCAATACGAGATCGAGATGGCCCGGCACAAGCGCCGCCGGGAATGGGGTTTGCTGCCAGAACGGATCGATTAACACGCCCATTTCTGCGAGCCAGGCGGTCACCAGCGCATTCACGACCGGATTGAGCGGACACAGTGGCGGCCGCTGCACGCGCCCGCCGCCGATGGCAACCAGGCGCCGTGCGGCATTTTCCGGCGAGATCGCTGCCAGGGTGATAGTGTGCGCGTCGATCGCTGCCTTGATCCCCTCGATGCTGCGCGACGCGTCAGCGTCGGTCGCCATGCGGTAACGTTGATCGGCGGTGACGTTCGCCGAAAGCATCGCCGAGAGCGCATAGAAATAGTCTGCGGGCACCTGGAAGTTAAGCGTCAGGGCGCCGTTGTCTTCGAGCACAACATCGGCGTGCCGGAACGTCGATCCCGGCGTCGGCGGTGTGCCGGTTTCAACCGGGAAATGCAGACTTGCACGCACCGGTGCCGCACTCTGCTGTTCGGCCCACACGGCGGCAGATGCCGCAAAGACATACTGCGCCAGCCGATCCGAGTTCGCGTCCTGCAGGGCGTAAAAGCCCAACAGGCTGGCCTCGTACTGCTTGCGATCCATGTCCGCCTTGTCCCGATCGTCGTTGCTCCACGAGGTGTCGGACTGTGGGCGCGTGTACATGTCCTCGAGCCGCCGCTGGTTCGGGCGTTCGGGCGGCGGTGCGACCTTGGAATTCCAGATGATTTCGCGCGCGACCTGGCGTGCCTGGGCCGCCGTCAACGGACTGAGGTTAGCAAGCGTGGCGCCACCGGCAGGGTCTTGCGCAAGCACCTTGTCGATCGCGGATCGCAAAGGTGCAAACCGGGGTGGCGTGCCATCTGCCGGAAGTTCGACAAACGCGGCGTTTGGATCCAGCGCCACGCCGGGGTCGGGCAAGGTCACGATGAAGGCGGGCTCTCCCACATTGCCGAGCAACGTCCCAGAAAACAATACCGGGATGTAGGTCAGCGGGTCGTTGGAGATCGGTGCGTTCGGTTCGACTTTGACATTGAAGTTGAGGCGCTCAAATGCGACGAGTTGCGTACCCTGCTTGATTTCCAGGCGTAGATCGGCTGTGTTGAACTCTGTAGCCGGTGCATTCAGCTCAATGACAGCGGTTGCCACCGCTTCGAGGCGCACGTCCGGATCGGGCGGCGCAGGCAGCGGATTGAGCTGCACCGGATAGACCGAGAAGTGCTGCAAGATTCTTTGCGTCGCAGGGGTGAACGCCGGGCCAGTGGCATTGAGGCCCGCGTTCGGAATCCAGGCTCCCTGGGCCTCTCCGACCAGTGTGCCGTCCGCCGAGTTGCCGAACGACATGTCGAACGCGCGAATGGATAAGTTGGCCAAATAGTTGGTGAAGTCGGCAGCGCTGGTCGGCTTCATCGGAACCAGGCGAACGAGAATTACTTGTGGCATAACTGTGGCTCCTCAATGTGCTGCTGTTGGTGCAATCAGTCCCCGAGATACCGCCATTCCAATCGGCTTTGGAAAGCAGCACGTCGAGCACCCCCTGCGTTCCAGTCATTGTTTGGATCCAACGCCCCGCCTCTGCCATGGCATTGCGCACAGAACGGGTTGACGTTTTCGCCATTGCGATACCGTTGGGTGTCTCGCTCCATCAGCACCGGATCAATGGCGATCCAACCTCTTGGTCGCATTTCATAGATCATGATCGGGGCGGCAATGATTCCTCCAACCGCTGCGAACGATCCTCCCAGCGCGACGAGACCTGCCCTGCCCACCCACGCGCCGCCGACCATCATTCCGCCACCGACCAGACTTGCGCCGCCGCTGGTCGCCTTGCCGACCGTGACGATGCCGGGGTCGTGCTCGGGATCGATGCTGGCTAACATGAACGCACCCCCGGCGAAATTGAAGGCGCCGCCACCTGCGGCAAAAAAGCGGGCTGAGTTGCCCATTCCTGGCGGCGCCACCTCGGGGAACGCTGGCATCGGACCAGAGGCGGTGCGCCCGGTGAGAGTTTCGAGCGGCGAACCGAGAGCCCCGTATTTCGGGTTGATAACTCCGCCTCCGTATTTCAGGTCACCGATCATTTCGGCTGCGCCGCCGGTTAAGTTGTCACCAACCGCGATGGCCGTACCCGGACGGGCCACCACGATGTCCATGTTGAAAGATCCGCGCGGTCCTCCCGGCGTGCCGCCAATCTGCACCACCACACCGTTTACTGTGCGCACTTCGGAATAGATCCTTCCCGCATCGTAGAAGCCCATGCTTTGCAATTCCTGGACAACACCCGTTGCCCGCCCGTGAGCCGCGGTTCCGAACGGACTCGCAGAGCGCGAATTGAAAGTTGGCGGTCTCAGAGCCCCGGCTTCAAATCCCGACTGGGCGTGAATGAACGTCAGCAAATCGTCGATGGAGTTGGTTGCCTGCGCTGCGACACTGGTAGGAGCAGGAGCGACTGGCGCGAGGCTGCTCATCAAGCTCCCTGCGGCGGAGAACCCACCGCTTGCGAACGCCGATGAACTGTTCGCGCCATCATCCATGCTGCATGTGAGCGTCGCCTCATTGCCTGAGCCCAATGTCGGATCGACACAAGACTGCGTGGCCGGATCACACTGCGTGCCGGTCGAGTCGGTAAAGCTCAGAGGGTTGCTGCGACCGTAGACATAGGGATTGGGTCCGTCAACAAGTCCGGCAGGATCGGTCGCCGTCCACCGGCCCAGCCAGTCGGCGTAGTACCTCGCCCCGTGGTAGTACAACCCGCTCTCTTCGTCGCGCTCCTTGCCCGTGTAGCGATACCGCTTCGCCGCCTCGGTCTGGCTGCGCACGGCCCGGTAGGTCGAGCTGCCGTAGGGCGCGTATTCCTCATACGAAATAATCTGTCCTTCGTCATCCAGCTCAAGGCTGGCCGAACCCAGGTGATTACCGAACTGGTAGCGGATGAGTTGGCAGGGCGACTTGTCGCAACCGGCCGTGTCCAGTGTGCACGTCTCGACAAGGGCCAGGCGCCCTGTGTCGTCCATTACATGCAGCGTTTCTCGCTCCAGAGTGACCGAGTCACGCCCTATAGGCCCACCGTGCCTGCGGTAGATCTCGAAGCCCCCGATATAGAGGCGCTCTTCGATAAGGCCCGGGGCCTTCTCCCACACTTTACGCACGCGCTGGCCCGATGCGTCGTACACATAAAAGCCCGTGCCACCACCTCCCAAGTCGGTCTGGCGCAACTGGTCTTGGTAGTCCCAGTGCATGTTCGGCCCTGGCACTGCGCCGCCCAGGTGTGGCATGCGCAGCTCGTTGCCGTGGGCGTCATGCAGGTGCGCTTCCGGCTGCGAAGTGCTGCCCGCGGGGTTGAGTGTGGTGCGCGTCAGGCGGTTGCTGAACTTTGGCAGCGTTGCGCCGCTGCCGTCGTCGATCAAGCTGGGTTCGAGGTAGTCATAGGCACGCGTCCAGCCAGGATGCGCCACGTCACTGCCGCGGTGCTGCATCTGCAGGAAATTGCCGACGGCATCCAAGACGTAGCGCTCAATGTAGGTAGCCATGGCATTGCCGTCGTTCGCGGCGAACTGCCCGACTCCATCGGCGCTGGCAGCCCCCCCGCAACCGCCATCGTTGAGCGCGTGGGCGACGGAGCCGCTACTCTGGCCGAGGTGTTCGCGGCCGCTGGCCTGGATCAGGCGATAGAGCGCGTCGTAGGTGTAATCGTTGCTGGGCTCGACCCGCTTGTTCCTGAAGTAGACGGCTTGCTGCGCATCGTCCTGGATGTGGGTGATGTTCCCGGCCGGGTCATAGGTGTAGCGCAGGTTCTGCACCTGTTTGCCTGGCCAGTCGGCAACGGGTGGCCGCGGGTCGTCACCGGGGAAGTCAGGCGCACGGCGCTTGGTCAGCAGTTGGCTGAGCCGCAGGGTGAGCGGGTCGTAGCGGTAGATGGTACTGGCGCCGTTCTTGTAGTCGATGCGCTGGCGCTTGCCTTTGGCGTCGTAGTCGATATTGGTGACGCCCACAGCTGACGCTGCCTCGCTTCCAGGGTCAATGAGCGCGCCGGGATCTGCCTCGCACTCCAGCCATACGTCCATCCGCTCCAGAAAGTTGGCCGCGTTGAATATCGGCTGGATGACGTTGAACTTGCCACGCCCCACGCTGCTGCGTGGGGCGACGGATTGGATGGGGCGGTTGAGCGCGTCGTAGCGCACGCTGCCCACAAAAACTTCATCGTTCAAAGTCGGGTTCTGCGACCAGTCGGGAATGCCGGTGTAGTCACAGAGCAATTGCCGCGTGCTGCACAGCAGGTTGCCCTTGAAGTCGTAAGCCTCTATCGGGCGCGCGTCCGCATCCAGTCGCGCATTGGTGGCCACGCCGGCGGAATCGAAGTGCCGGAAGGTGCGCGTGCGCAGGTTGAGCGCCTCGGCGTTGGGCAGCGCCTCGCCGTACGCGATCCTGTCGATGAGGATGTCGCGGCCCTGGGCGCGGGGATCGGACTCGGTGCTGGTGCCCCGGACCATTTGCCCCAACGCGCGGCGCAGCGTGTCGTACATTTTGGTGAAGTTGTGACCGCGGCTGTCCCAGGCGCGAATGGGCTTGCCGGCAACGTCGTTCAACATCCAGCGCGCACCTGCTTCCATATTTTGCTGGTGGATGTGGTTGCCAAGCATGTCGTAGGCCGAGCGCATCACGATGCGCCCGAGCGGGTCGCCGGCCTGCTGAACAGCATCGCGCGCAGTGCGCTGGTTGCCTTCGATGTCCATTTCGATGCGGGTGGCAAAGCAGTCTTCGCTGCCGTCAAGGTCGTGACCGGGGCAGACGACGCGGTTGTGTGCGACGGTCAGGAAGGGCCGACCCAGGGCATCAAAATGCGCAGCGGTGGGCGTGTCTGCATGCGCCTGAGCCTGCAGTGCGGCCTTGCGCTCCTCCGTACCGAGGGCACCACCGATGCGTTGCGCGTGCCAGGTCTGCCATGTGGCGGGCTGGGTCTTGAAGTATTCCGCCACGAAGCCGCTGATGTCAGGGTCGGTGCGCGGGTCACCGGTTTGCTGGTTGCGCAACGCGCAGGTGTCGTTGACATCGTAAGTGGTCTGCTGCCAGGGATCGAACACTAGCTTCGCGTACGTGTGGTTGGGGTTCAGCGTGGCGATGACCCGCTGCGCCGGGTCGTAAAACAGCACCGGGCTCACGCCGATGCGCACATCAAACTCGAAGCGGTGGGTGTCGGTGAAGAAGGGCTCGAACTGGCGGATCGGGTTGCCCTTGTTGTTGAACACTGTCCAGCCGGTGCCCACCCAGCGCTGGCCTTTCTCGCCCGGTGTTGTGATGGCTTGTCCATCCGCGCCAACGAGGATGTTTCCGTTGGCATCGCGTTGGGGCACCGGGCCGGGTTCGGCCTGGATCTTTTTCTGGATCTCGCGGCCGAAGCCGTCGGAGTAGCTGAAGTTGAGCTGGATCTTCAGGCGCTGCGAAGGCAACCGGGCGTTGGCATGTGTTTCCCGGGCGAGGGTGGCGGTGCAAGCAGGCTGCCACTGCACGGATTCCCGAGCGTTATCCTGCCGGGTCCGGCGGAAGCGGTCGAGGTCGTAGACGATTCGGGTGCTTGCGTCCTTTAGCAATACCACTGCGTGGGTGTGCGGATCGGGTGTGTTGAACAGCCCATCCAGCTGGGCCTGCGTGAGGTCCACAAGGAAGCCAGTGAGCGCATCCCCTTCCACCGGTGCAGGCAGCGGCTTGCCCATCACCGCGGTGCCTACCACCATGCCCAGCGTATCGAAAGCAAGCTCGGTCTGGTTGCGGTTTGGGTCGCTAACTAACCGCGGTTGCAAGACGCGGTAGTCATTGGCGTTGACGGTGACACGGTTGCCGAGTGCATCACGCGTCTCGGTCATGAGGAGGTCATAGGCGTCGAAGTCCACACAAGCGAGCTGGCCAAAGGGGTCGGCGTAACGGCGGGGCAGGAAGAAGTGCTGGCGGGCGCGCAGGAGTTCGGTGGCAGCGTCATCGGCAGGGTCGTCGCTGTAGAACACCTGTCCCGAGGGCAGCCACCAGTGATCGTCCGCGTCACTTGCGGGAAAGCGGCCATCAGCCTTGAGGGTTTGGCTTTGCAGGTAGCCTCCACGGTCTCCTGCCTGCCCTTGGAGAACGTCGGCGGGGTTGGGCAACAGGGGCTCATCCGGCTGCCCTTGGCGTGGGCGCCGAAACACTTGGTCAAGGAGGCCTGGTGTGAAGGCGAGCTTGAAGGTCTCGCCGGGCAGCGCGAGTGATTGCAGTTCACCCAGCGGCAGGATACCGCTCAGGTCATCGCGCCGGTAGAGGGTGCGCAGCCACTCGATGGGGCGGCGGCGCAGCCCCGCGCCAGCAATGGCTTCGTAGGCGACTTCAGGTGCGGCGAACTTGTGGCGCAGACGTCCGGCAGCGGCGGGATCCGGCTCAACCAAATCAGTGGGCCTGTAACGTCCGGCGGGGCCTGTGGCCGTATAGCCCGTCAGCTCGTAAGTGATGGTCTCGCAGGGCAACGGTGTCCGGTAGGTTTCGGGCGTCGCGATGGCATGGGTGACGCGGTTCTCGGTGTAGGTGAGCAGCGCCGTCGTCTGGCGATTGCGATCCCAGGCTTGCGACAGCGGCGAGACGCGTCGGCCGTAGCCGATGGCCGCCTGCTTGAGCACATTGCCAAGGTCATCAACCTCCAGTGTCAGCGCGTGCTGGATGCGCGGATCCGCCGGGTTGCGCTCGTAGTGGTAGGTCAACGCCTCGTTCGCGTGCGTGAAGAAAACCGCATACCGGTTCACGCCGCGGGACTGCAGCATGCGGATGCGAAAGTTCTGCTCGGTGACGGTGTAGGGTGTGCGGGCCCGGCTTACTTGTGCTGGCGTTGCGCCGGGATGCCCGGCGTCGTCGGCATAGATCTCCTGGCGCAGCATGGAACCCTTGAGAGCGCGGCAGGCTTCTCGCTCTTCTTCTGGTGTAAGGCCATGCGGCAGGATCGTGTCGTCCAGCAGCAGCGCCCGTGTGGCACTCTTGCTGAGCCCAGGCTCCCGAAAGTACCCGTCCTCCATCTGACGGGAGATGTGCTCCCGGCCCAGCCAGGCGCCGGTGTGGAACCAGGTCTTGGTGTGCACGGGCGCAACGTGCGACGCGGCGGCGATGTTGTCTGCCGGAGTGCTGCCTTCGCTGAGCGCTTCAAACTGTTCCGTGTCCCACTGCTCCACCATGCCGAAGCCGCGAAACTCCCGCTCAACGCCATCGTAGTGACCGTCATGGTACGCGTAGCGGGTGACGAACCGACTGCGACTGAGGTGGTCGATTGTCTCCATGCGCTTGATGACATGTACTGGAAATGGCAGGCGTGTGAGCCAAGGGCGGCCGGCTTCCTGATCGGCCAGATAGAACTCCGTGGAGGATGCGTACGCAAAACGTGTTTCGGCGCCGAGTTGGTTCTCCGAGCGCACCAGCAGATGCGGTTTTTCGCCGCACATCAGGTCGATGTACTGCACCGGACGCCATGCCATGCCTGGAAGCGCAGTCGACCAGACGAGGCAGGCCGTGCCGTGGCCGAGAAGGTCGACAACGTCGAGTGAAATGCCTTCGACGAGCACCATTTCGGAAACCGTGCGCGGCTTGCTCAGTGCGTTGCCGCTCTCATTGAGGTAGACCTTGACGCCCTTGTGCCCGGCGTAGAGTATGTCCGTCGGCCCGGAGCCATCCGTATCGGCGAAGCGCAGGCGTCGCGCGTCGAACAAGCCCTCCTCATCGAACCAGGGCGATGCGTCCATCGTGACTTTGGGCCCGAACTTTCCGTAGCCACGGCTGGGCCAGTAGCAGACCTCGCCATTGCGGATGCGCACCAGGTCCGCAAGCCCATCGCCGGACATATCCGCAAGAAACACCGACTGGTCCGCCTGCCCCAGCAGGACCCGCGGACCGCCCTCTTCGTTCCATGGAACGCGAACGCGGATGGCCTCGCCGAATCCGGCGTCGCCAAGGGAAGGGTGCCAAATGATTGCCTGATCGTCTGTGATCAGAATGTCGGCGAGCCCGTCTCCCGAGAGATCGGTAAGGCGGACATTCGGATCTGCAAAATCGACAAGTGGAAACGCGCGGAACGCACGAAAAGGCATCCATCCGGCGTCGGCCGTGCGATCAAAATAGCCGCCGGTGCCCTGTTCGAGCGTGGCGAATTCGAGCCGACCATCGGCGTCAAGGTCGATGAGCTGTGATCGCCCGCCCTCGCCCACCGGTATGCTGCTAACTACCTGCACAGGGCCGAACCGGCCCTGTCCGCGATTCGGTTTGTAGAACCACGCACCAGGCTCTGTGGTGAGCACGCCCGCGATGCCTTCTCCGTCAAGATCTGTCCACTGGTAGCCTGGCCCGCCTATCCCGGTGGGGAGGTTCCCCAGGCTTTCGGCGGGCAACTGCCGAACGGCCCAGTTCCTTGGCGCCGGATCATCGAGTGGGCTCTCTGCATAGTGCAGCAACAGCGCCGGCAGCGATCGGCGGCGATACGACCCGTCGTCGAGCATCCGGTAGCCGGATTGCGTGATGCTGGTCAACCGCGTTCCGGTGAGCCGCTCGTCGTAGCCGAGGTGGACGCTGCGCACCAGTGTTCGCGCCGCCCCAAGCATCTCGTGCATACGATGTACCACCATAATGCGTTTGCACAATCGATAGGTACGAACCTCGAAGCCGGACCGTGAGACTGAAAACGGATCGCGGCGCGAAGGCCTCGGCCCCGGTGCGGCCTGCGTCCAACTTACCCTCTCGAAGCCGTCCGCGTCCGGTTCATGATTGAAGGGCTCATCGCCGTAGTCAAGCACGACTTCGAACAGCCACCCGGTCTCTGAATCGATGTGCGGGCGCGGCAAATGGCGGCTACCCGCTGCACTGCCTGCCTGCCCGGCCGGCACCGGCTTGCGATTTCCGTACCGAACGCGTTTGAGATACCGGTTTGCACTGCGCGAACGGAACCGTTCGTTTGGTCGGCTGATGTCAATACCATCATTACATTCCGCGGCGTACTCGTATTCGATGGCATTACCGCGGTCGTCGTAGCTGCGGCATACAAGCCACTCAAAGATGCGCTGCCCATCTTCGGGATCGGCGATACGCGACTCAGCGCCTTCACCGTAGACCGTAAGTACGTTGTCCCGGGAGATGGTGCGCCAGTGTGTATCGCCGTCAGCAAGGCGTGTCCAACTCTCGATGCGCGAGAAAATTCCCTCAATGCGTGGCCGGTACCGGCGTACAAAGTAGCCTTTCGTGTCGCGCGCAACCCCCAACCCATCATCGTTGCAGATCGGCACAAGATCCTCCGAACCAGAGAGCAGAAAGATGTCTGCTGCAGCGTCCGCAGACGCGACTTCTTCCGCACGGCGTGCGAAGGGGGCGTAGCGGGGAACGCCCTTGTCGGTTCTTCTCGAGATTGACGGCAGGCCCAGCGTGCAGCCCAGGCCGAACGGGCCGTTGCCCGAACCTGAACTATGGGACACTGAAAGCGCAGGCTGAAATCCGCTGCGGCTCTTGCTCAATGGAACGGGGACTGTGAGTGACGCGGTCCCGTTGGCAGCATTGGTCTGAAACTTCTCGCCCAGCCCTCTGATCGCGCCGCCGCCCTTTGGCATGCTCACCTGCGGTGCAGCCATAGACGACGGACCTTGCGTGTCTTGCTCCGTCGATCTGACGTTTTCAGATTCCATCATGCTATTGATCCAACGCGCAGTGCAGCAGCGCCTGCAAGGTCATCCACGATATTGATACGCAACACAATGCGCCACTTGAACTTGCTCAGCCAGCAACGCTCAATTCGTTCGGTGTCCGTTGAACGCCGCACCAGAAGCAGTGCGCAAGAATCGCGGTCAGCACAAGAGTCCTATTCATGTGAGGTCCTCCTCGGTGGTTAAAAAGTTCTAAGGTTTCAATTAACCGGCGCCCGCATGCGGACAGCTGGTTGACCGCAGGGTAGAACTTGGTCCTTAAGCACTCATGCCTGAATGTATGTTTGCTGCTCGCGGCGAGCCGTGCGTTTTCGCATCAAACTTCAATATCGTGTTCGAAGAAAACGCGACGTTGGACCATGACGAGGCTCCCAGTCTGCCGTCTCGGCACTGATGACGCCACGGGTTCCCGTAGCTGTTGTCGCCGACGCTGATTCGACCCCAGTGGGTCAGATTTCGGCAGAAATCAACATATGACTGTTATTGGCCCCAACCAGCGGCAAGTTTTTAGGCACATAGCCGTGCAAACCAGGTGTTGTGACTGAACAGCATGTGGCGACATTGAATGTCATCAGACGTTGGGCACTGCGAGAACAGATGCGCATCCGCGAGATATCCAGGCGCACGGGCCTGGCTCGCAACACCGTAAAGAAGTAACTGCGATCGGATGGGGCTGAGCCCTCGTACGCGAAGCGGGGCCGGCTCAAGCAAGCAAGCTCGATCCCTATGCAGAAGAGCTGGCTATCTGGCTGGGCATGGAGGTCACGAAATCGCGGAAACAGTGGCGCAATTTAAAGCAGATCTACACAGTCATTGACTTCGCGGACCAACACGTTTCAGACTGCTAAGCCAACCCCGCATTGGCGCTTGTGCAAAAGAGCGTCGGTTGCATGTTTACGACTTTATCGATGCCGTCTCACAAAACCAACGCCCCGGAAACCCACATGGATGTTAGGGCCCTGTTTACGACTTTAATTGGTCGAAACAAGTATTCTGACCAATTAAAGTCGTAAACAGGGCTCTAGCATCCATGCGGGTTTGCCGCGTGGCGAATTGACAACGTAACAAACTAAAGTCGTAAACACCTTCTCTGGCGCTCTGCATCCGCCGATCCCAGATGTGTCTGATGTTCGTTTGAACACCAACTTTGGCAGAAACAAATGTCAAGTTGGTGATGGATACATTACACCTGAAGTGCACCGGGATTTTGCGTGTCAATCCTCCATGGCAGAGTGATGCTGCGGAATGCAGTACTGGAGCGGGTTGAACGGGATCTCACACGGCACATCGCATTCCTCATATGCTGTTGCTTTATACAGTATCTGTAAAAGCCATGATTCAGCAAGAAGTTTACTTTTGGCAGATCCAATGGGCCGGTTGCTGGATGACCACCTTCACCCGATTCTCGGAAGAAGCCATCAAACGGGAGCCCCTTGAGGCGATCCGTATTAATGGGTCGCGCGAGGTTCGTTTGGTGCCAAAAACTCTGATGGAGAAGGCTTTTCCGCACTTCAGGAGTACTAGCAGGTCACACCCAACGCTGGGGCGTAGTGCGTTGGAGCCGGTCTGGCCCTCCTGCCTAAGCACGACGTGCGACGATGGTGACGATGTCAAGGGTCACGACTGCCGGTGCCTGGCCGCTGTGGGCCATTGCAGCATTGTTGGCAACGGTGTCGAATTTCAGGAGCATGGACCCGTTCGTGACCACGGTCAGCAGTGCCGCAACCATGACTGCGGTCAAACGATTCGTGTTCTTGCTGTTCATGTGTTCTTTCCAGTTTTTGCGGGCCACCGTGGCCCGTTGAAGAGAATGTACGTGTTGCAGTCCGGCCTTGCACGGACAAAGCGATGAACTACAAATGAACCAGAGGAACACTGGGAAATGCGCGACGGACGGATGCGAAAAGAGTTTGATTGCAACCGTCAGCTGGAAAAATACTTTCGCTTCAAAGGCCCGCTGGTTCAGACAGCTTGAATGCGCCTGCAGGATCTACTATGAGATGGCCGGTTTTGATCAGCTTCAACATGGAAGCGCCGATAGAACCCTTGGCAAGGCCAATGTCGGTCGCGACTGAGGATTGGTTGATCTTGGTGAAGTCGGTGGTGTTGAGCATCTTGGGCAGATGTTCCCATAACTTCAGAGTGTTGCCGCGCAATGGGCCCAGTGGTTTCTTTGAGGCCTTGGAAGCAATAGCCCGTTTCTTTATCTTCCTTGTCGCCTTTTTGAAACTGGCGACAACCGTTTGAACTTCTTTTGCAACATTCAGGTCGGCACTAGCCTCAGCCGGTGGAGCCGCGAGCGTCGGTATGGAAGTAGTGACAGAACGGGAATCTGCCGACAGATCGGATGCAGCGCTGTAGATCTTCCGAAACTCAACCTCGATTTGCGCAACGGCTTGGGACAGACGGGCGACGGTTTTCCAATCCTCGAACAAGGTGTCGTTGCGGAGATCAAAAGGATTTTCCAGCATGGCCGTATTGACTTGGTCGGTGTAGTTCTGGACCGATTGCTTGATTTCAGCGTCGGCGGCATAAATGGCAGCGCCGGCAGAGCGGAGAGCAGTGAGAGTTCGAGTGGAAAGTGCCATGCAAAAATCCTTTCTATATTTTCAAACCGTGCTTCAAGAGCACAGCTTTCCCGTGGACAGAAAGTATAGAGGTTACCAATCTCTGAATCGCCCGGTGACGCACTCTCGCTCAATAATGTTGGGAGTCGACATGGCAACATGCGGACAAACGAGCACCAGTTCACGGTTCAGGGTGCCGCAGCAAATGTTGCCACATTCCCCAATGACATCCAAAAAGGCCTGGGCGCTCATCTCGGAGGGATCAATATTGTTAATGCGGGCAAAGTGTCCTTGAGTCGCTTCGTCCGATGAAAAATAGATCAGTACCGGCAGCCGGAACAGGAACGAGGCCACCGTCAGCATGACGACTTTGGTTTCCCGAATTTCCTTGGGATTCGCAAGTACTGCTAAGCCAGTTCAAAGCAACCCTCTAGTCCTCCGGCTGCAAAAGCTGGTACCAGAATGCCGATGGCCACATCGATACGGTGTGACCGGGTGACACCTGGGAATACTGGCTCAAGACGCGTCGGTTTCTGGCAACCGACTACCGGCCATAAGACCAACGCCGGATGACCCCGGCTTTGTGGTTAGCCCATCGTTTGTTGCACGCGTGCATCCACCTGCACTGCGAATTTTGCGGGCAGAGTGATGACCGTCTCGAAGGGCCGGTATCCACCGCTTGCGCCGGCTGCCTCGGGGCCTAAAAACCGCAGTTCTATGGCGCCGTCTTCACGTTCCACAAAGCTCTTGACAGCGTCCATGCCGACGCCGCGTCCCGACACTTCAGTCACCTGTTCAGCGGTGGAAAAACCTGGCTCGAAAATCAGCTGGGCAATGTCTTCCGGTGACAGTGGCTGGTCCCCGGTGATCAGCCCCTTTTCGGTGGCCTTTGCCTTGATCAGTGCGACGGCCAACCCGCGGCCATCGTCGCGCAGTTTGAATTGCAAGCGGTCGTCGCTGAGGAGCAATTCCAGCTGGATGTGACCCGCTGGCGCCTTGCCTTTGGCCACACGGTCCGCAGCCGACTCAATGCCGTGGTCCATCGAGTTGCGATACAGGTGCATGAAGACGTTCCTGACCAGGTCAGCGACCTGGCTTTTGATGGCGATGCCATGGTCCTGGATCGTGCTGTGGGGAATCTCTTTGCCGAGTTCTTTGGCCAGCGAAGGCAGCGAATCCGAAATGCCGGCAAGAATGCTGTCAATACTTTCCGTGCCGATCAATGCCAAGCTGTTGTGCACGCGCCCAACGGCATCCCGCGCAGCGGCAATATTGCTCCAGTCCACACTGTCCAGTATCCCGAGGGCCTGCTGGATATGGTCCTTCTGGACCATCAGGAACCGGTCTACACCACCCCTGCGGCCGGGGCCTTTCCGACCCAATTTGGCTTCATTGATGTGTGCATATTCTTCGATGGCTGCGAACGTATTGGCGAGTTGGTCCTGCATTTTTTCCTGATCCCAGTCTGCCTCGGGGTTCTTGCGCAAGGCGTCATAACTTTGTTCCGCCTCGTGCACCATATTGGTCAGATGCAACAGGCCGTAGGTGCGGGCATTTCCTTTGATTGTGTGCATGTTGCGGAACAATTGCGTAATCACCTCGGGGTCCTTCACGCCACCTGCATCCGCACCGGTCGCATCGATGAGTTGCTTGTTTTCTGCAAGAAATTTGGCTGAACTGTCAATGAATTCGTGAAACTTCTCTTGGTTGATGGCAAGAATTTGACCAATGATTTCCAGCTCGCGCTTTTGTTGACCCGCTTCTGCCGCCAGTTCCTTGATTTCTGTGATGTCCCGAACGCACAGCATCAAACGGACAACGGTATCGGTATCGTCCGTAATGGGGGACCAACTCAGATCGAGAATCTTGACCCGGCCATCGGGCATTTTCTTTTCCACCTCGGTGACCATCAGATGCTCGTTGAACTCGAAGTTCATGGAGTCCTCACCGATGCAAGCCGTAATGGCTGCCTCAATCTGCGACAAGATTTCGGCGTTGAACTGGCTGTCGGAGAAGACCAGATCCATGACACCGCGCCCCGCTATATCCTGCGTCTCGAGAATTCTTTCAAGATAAGCCGAGAACTCAGGGTGTACCTTTTCACCCTGCTCAATGGTCAGGATGCCTTGCGGTATGTAGTGCATCATGGCCTGGATGTCTGCCGTCTTCTGCTTGAGAAGCGCTGAACTCTGCTGAATTTTCTCAATCATCGCATTGAAGGCCACCAGGGAGAGGCCGATTTCATCCATCCGGTCAACAGGGACGCGGCGGGAGAAGTCTTGGCTGGTTGCGATTTCGGTTACCGTGACCTGCATCTGTGTGATGGGCGTTGTAACGCTCTTGGTGATGCGCCAGGCAATCAAGCCACCCATGGCAAGCGCCACGGCAACCAGGACGCCTACGGTCACAAACACCTTTTGCTGCAGGGCCAGCACGTCGCTGTTGGCTTCCTCATTGATTTTGCTCTGTAGATCAATCAGTTCGGTGACTTTGGCCCGCAAAACCACTTCTGCTGGCCTTACCCGATTGCTCAGCGTGAGGACCGCTGCCACGTTGTCTGCGTCCATGGCCAGTTCCAGCGACTCGGCGGTCTCTGGCAACACTTTTTTCCCCGCGGCGAAGATGTCACCCATCAGCGAGCGCTCCTTGTCGGTGGCGTTGTCGCCAACCAAAAGCGCGTTGAGTGCTTCCTCGGTCTTGAGAAAGGACTTTTCGGCATTTTTTGCCGCGTCGAATTCGACCTGCAGTTGCTTGCGATCCATGTCCGTGAACAACGCGGCCGAGCGCGCCCGAATCGCCAGGTCATTGATGTTTTCCATCAGATCATTGGCCAACGCGGTCTTGACGTTATTGACCTGAACTATGCGTTGCACCCGCTTTCCCTGCAATTGCAGCGCATAAGAGCTGGTGATGGCCACCGCGAGCAAAAGTATCAGAACGCTGATAAAGCCCAGTGAGAGTCGGCGGGCCAATGACATGGATTGAAAATAAGAATTGAACATTTGTTTTCGTAGCCTTTCGTGTTCTGTCGACTTGCCGAGACCCAGATATCCATGCAAATATTGGCGAATATGCAAGCAAATTATGAGCCTAATGTTTCCGCATACCTAGCCCGTAATCAGGCCTACAACAGCCAAGCCTTGAGCTGCCTAGCATCCGGCTGACCCGTCACCCGTTGCAGCTTGCCATCCTTACCCACCAGCACCACATAGGGCGTGATGTTGCGCCACTTGGGGTCCACAGCCTGGCGAATGGCGGGCTCGAAACCGTTGAACGCATAGATCTTGGTAACCCCGGTGTAGTGGTGCGCATGGGCCAAGGCCCGCTGGCCCTGCACGTCCATCAGAATGGCCGCCGTATCCACCCGCTTGCCATACGCCGTGACCGTCTGGTGCAAGGTAACAAAGGCTTCCGGGCAAGTCGCACAAAAGCTGTTGGTGAAGACGTATGCCGCCGGCCGTGGCCCGCTGCGCAACAGGCTCTTCCACGTCGACGCATCAAAATCCGCTACGGTTGTGATAGCGACTTGCGCAGGTTCCGCGAGGGCTAGAGCCGCGTTTGGCATATAGACACTGGGGAAAACCAGTGCCCCTGCCAACAGCGCACGCCGCACACAATCAAAAGTTGAGCTCATACACCTGTACCTCCTTGGGGTTGCGCCACAGCACGGCCATGCGTGCGCCATGCTGCACCGGGCGTGCAAAATCGTTGTCGCCGTGCACCTGCGCCAGCTTGCGCTCGGTGAAGGTTTGGCCGTCGTCGGCAGACAACCAAGCCTTCAGCGTGCTGACCATGCCATCGCTGCTGCGCCACACAATGGCCACGCGCTGGCCGTGCGCCATCACGCTGGCATGTTCCGCCCGCTCGTCGGGCAGGCGGCGCACGGTTGCAGCGTCGGGGCTGCCGTCGGCCTTCAGGCGTGCGTAGCGCACACCTGCCACTTGCTCGCTGCCTTGCTGGCGGATGCCAAACCACACCGTATGAAAACCACCATCGGCCGCCGCGGCCAGGCCGGGGCCATGGTGCGGGCAGCCATTGACATGCCAGTCGTCAAACGTGGCGCGCACCGTCGGCGCTGGGGTTAGCACCAGGGTTGGGGTTGTGGTGGCGGTTGCGGCTGTGGCCGCAGAGGGCGTTGGCCCCAGGGCTGTAAACGCATGGTCCCGCACATCGGGCTCAAACACGTGGCGCCACATCGCATGCAACACGCCGTCGCCACCTTGCGCCAATGCGATGCGGCAGCATTCGCAGGAGTGGTCGGCGACCTTGGTGTCGGGGCCAAAGCTGGCGCCACCATCAAGGGACACATTGCGGTAGATGGCCGCACCCCGGTAGCTGGACTTGTTGCCCAGCTTGGGCGCCCCCTCCAGGTCGCGCTTGTCGATCCAGATAGTGTGCAACACGCCCTTGGCGTCAAAGCCTATGGATTCGAAGCGGTGGGTGATGTCCTGCTGGTCGGCATGCACGGTGAATGGCTTGGAGAAGGTCTTGCCGCCGTCGTTGGAACGCAGCATGCGCACCCAGCCGGTATTGGGCTTGGGTAGCGGACGCGTGTAGGCAATCAACACCGTGGCGTTAGAACCGAACAACAGCTTGGGATGGTTCTCTCCATCGGCTGAGATAGGGTCGCCAGCGGTGTCCAAAACACGCGGCGCACTCCACTGCAATGCGCGTGCGCCGGTGGCTTGTGCAGCCACAGCGATCGGCGCACTCTGGATCACCAACTGGTTCTCGGCATTGAGCCCGACCCACCACAACGCGCCGTCCGGCGCAAAGGCAGTGCCAATGCCCAGTTGTGGCTTCGGCTTGCGCTCAGATTTGCCAGCCGCCATGCCTCCGTGCCCGGTCTGCGCGTGGGCATAACCAATGCCCAGCACAAGCACCATTGCAA
>JAZKIR010000013.1:0-7280 GCA_040384785.1 Pseudomonadota bacterium | reverse complement strand
CCGTGCCCGGTCTGCGCGTGGGCATAACCAATGCCCAGCACAAGCACCATTGCAAACACACGTAGCGCGCTGCCTAAAAAAAACTTGTTCATCAGCATGGCCCTCACAGCAAGCTATAACGCAATTCGGTCTGCACACTGCGCTGCGGCATGGTGTGCGCCTGCCACGCAGGCTGGTTGGCAACGTTGTTGATACCCAGGCCCCACTCCCAGTGCCTGGCAAACTTCCAACTGACTTTCAGATCCAACTGGTTCACGCTGGACGTGCCGCCAAAGGTGTTCGGGTTGTCATCAATATTCATCTCGGTGTTATACATACTGCTGGCCCATCGGTAGGCCGCACCCAGCACCCACTCGGCATTGGGCCGGTAGCTGGCCTGCACGGTATAGCGTTGTGCGGGTATGCGCAGCCATTTCTTGCCAACCTGGGCCGGGTTTGCGGCATTGGCCTTAACCTCCGCATCGGTCCAGGTGGCGCTGCCACCCAGGTCCAGGCCTTTGATGCCGACATCGCGCGTGGACCACACCAGCTCTATGCCCTGGGTCAGCACGCGGTCCACATTGCTGACACGGGTCACGGTGGGGGTGACGGTGGCGTCGGTCTGGCGCAGGATGGTGTCCGTCACATCGTCGCGGAACAAGCTGGCACGCAGCCAGTGGCTACCCCATTCCCGCTCCGCCGACAGCTCTACCGAGTCGGACACCTCGGGGCGCAGATTGGGGTCGCTGGTGGTGATGCTGGCGCCGGTCTTGGTGCCGTTGAACAACTCGTCCACATTGGGGAAACGCACGCCGCGCCCCAGGCTGGTTTTAACGACCACGTCCTCGGTCGCCGCCCAGGCCAGCGACAGCTTGGGGCTGGTGGCAGTGATACTGCGGCTGGGGAAGGTATTGCTGGCAGCAGGCGGGCCGGCAAAATACTGCGAGCCGTCGGTGGACTCAAAGTTTTCGGCACGCAGGCCGGTGGTCAGCATCCAGTCCGGGTTGATCTTCCAGGCATCCTGTGCGTAGAGCGCGGTGATGGTGGTCTTGCCGTAGTAGTTCTGGTTGAGCGTGGTCTCATTGTTGCGCCAGTCGGTGGAATTGTTGACCACGTTTTGCAGCCGGTACTGGTTGCGGTGCAGGCCCAGCACCAGCGCGTGCCGGCCGTTGCCGAAGTCGCCCACGGTCGGGGTGTAGGTGGACTGGACTTCCAGTGTGTTCCAACCGGTGCCGTCGCGCCGGGTCACGGTGCCGGCCCCACCCAGGTCGGCCAGCGGTTGGGCCAGTGTGGCCTGGCGGGCCGCGTCGTTGACGATTTGGTAATCGGTGGCCACCACCGAGGCGTTCCAGCCCTTGGCGTTTTTGGTCTTCCAGGTGGCGCCCAGTTGGCGGTGGGTCTCGTCACGCAGGCTGGGGGCAAACGCGTCGGCGGCCACGGTGAACTGGTTGGTGCCATCTTTGACCAGGCCGCTCCACACCGGGTTGCCCGCCGCATCACGCAGGTAGGTGGTGTTGCGCACGGTGCTGTCGTCGTGCCACCAGGACAGGCGGGCCTCAATCTCCTGCGTGGCCGAGATGTCGTAGCCCAGGCGTAGGTTGACCGTGTCTTGCTTGCTGTGGTCTATGCCGGTGGCGCCAAACAGAGCGCGGTCGCGGCTTTGCGGGTCGCGATCAACCAGGATGCCGGTGACCGGTTGGGCAGCAGCCGTGGGTGTGGCAAATGCGCTGGCCGTGGCACCGCGCACCGCATTGGCATAGCCCATGGGGTGGCCTTCGCTGTCCTGGTGTTGCAGGCCTACCGCGTACCACAGGCCCGAGTCCAGGCGGGACGCAATACGGGCGGAGAGTTGCTTGCTGGTGTAGCTGTCGCTGGTGGCGTATTCGCTGAAACCCTGCTGGTTGAGCTTGATGCTGGCCGATGCTTCAAGACCCTTGGGTTTGCGCTCGGTCACGATCAGCGTGGTGCCAATCGAGTTGCCGGGGTAGATGGCAGAAAACGGCCCGTACAGCGCGTCGATGCGGTCTATGGCCTCGACATTGACCATGTTCCAGCGCGGCGCATCAAAGCGGCCCAGGAAGTTGGAGATCAGGTAGCCGTCCAGGTAGACCAGTGCGCGGCCGGGCTGAAGGGTACCGTAGCTACGGCCCGCGACATTGGCATTGCGGTCGCCAAAGTAGCGCTTGCGCACGCTGGTGCTGGGCAGGTTGACGGCGATGTCTTCCGGGTTGTAGATGGTTTGTTCACGCAGTTGCTCAGCGGTTTTACTGGCCGTGCTGCTGGGCAAATTGGGGTCTAGCGGGGCACGGGTGCCCGCCACCTGAACGGTTTTAAGTTGTGCGTCCGTGGCAATGCCCTGGGCAAAAACCAGAACAGGAAACGCGGCTACCACGGCCAAGGCGACGCGGCTCAATTGCATAACAAAACTCTCCGGCATATCAATAAAAGTAGCCCGCGGCTTGAGCGCTAGGTGCCATATGTCCATATGTATTTGATTCGTAGTGCCAAAATGATCTTCGGAGGAGAGCGAGTAGATTGGGCTTGAAAGCCAAAATTGGCCCACACTCCCATGGACACTACTGTCCTAATATCTAAGGACGTGTGATCGTGTAGCTCGCTCCGAGCTTCTGCTTTCCATCATTGATATTGACAGCGGTTTGACTCAAACGCCACACCTTTCCGGTCGTCAAATCGCCAAGCACCAGCCCATAGGGCGGGTCGTACCTGCCGCTGGAAAAAACCGCATAGTCTTCATCCACCGGAGCGATGTCGGAGTTATTTGAATTGCAATCGTTAAGGGCCAGTGTGAAAGGAGCATTTCCTGCTACGTTGGGCATCAGCATCATCAACTGGTCGATACCCGTCCCGGCCATTCCTCGGGTGAAAAAATAGGTGGAATAATCACGTACAACCGGGTAGTAGTCATGTGCACCAACCGGCGTTGACACCAGTTGTTGGGACTGGCCAGTCTGCGTATTCAAGCGGTATATTCTCGAATCCGTGCTTCCTATGGTGTAGAGGAGATATTTCCCGGAAGGAGTCGGGTAAGGCATTGACTCCTCGGTCGCCCAGCCATTGTTGCTCCCGTACTGCCAAGCGGAGACGCCGATGACATCGGTACCTCTGAAAGCCAAGGTTGCGAACCCAACGTCGCCTTCGTGCTTAAAAGCAACCCGCTTGCCATCGAAGGAAAACTTTGGGTCTTCGTTTCTGCCGCCTATAGAAGCGGTTAAATTCAAAGGTGCGGCGGCGGACCCAATGGTCCAAACAAATACATTCCAGTTGCCCCCCTGCTTTCCCATGAATACAAGCTTCCGGCCATCGGGAGAAAATTGCGCATTCATGGGGTCAGAAATATTCCAGCTTGCAGCATTGAGTTTTATATTGGTTTGTGCAACAAAATCATAGAGGTACAGATTTGATGTGCCGTCACCATAACCAAAATATGCGTGATAAACGAGCCGGCCGGACAGGCTTGGAAAACTAGCGGTCGGTTGTAGCACCTGGTTGCTGGTGCAGGCTGCATTAGACTTATGCGGAATCAGCGCCGAGCTTGCCAAAACCAACAAGGCTGATGTCCATTTGATACTGATCATAATTTCATTCCTTTGCAAACAAATATCGTTCTAAGGCAGTGGCAAACTGCAAATTAAGCTGGTGCATACCGTCCGGGTGAGAGAATTCCTACTGGATCAACAGCCTCTTTCAGTTTTGCGACTAGGTCCCAATAGGTTCCTCCGCTACCGGTCATGCGGCTCATGGATTGAGGCCCTAATCGATAAGGTACAAAACCAAGCGAGAGACCACCCTCAAACAATGCTCGATAGCAGCGGTCTGCCGCCGCAGTGTCAATGGCGTTTTCACGATCAAAAAGTATTGGGACCGTGCTGTCAAAGCAATGATCAGATAGCGCCGTTAGGGTAATCAGTGGCTCGATGTTGTGTGCAAAGCAGGTGGTTTTTACATGCGTTACGTATTCACGCACCGCTGCTTTTTTAATGGGTACCAAGGGTGGATACCAAATCAGCCCACAACCGTCGCGGGCCGGATCCAGAAATTCGTACTTTTCAGAAGTGCCGCCTTTTTTCCAGTAGGCGAGGTTCAGTGCAACCTCTCGTGGACGTCCAAGCATGAGTTGGAGGGAATCATCCAGTATGCGTAGCCTGTGCTGTAGGTTAGGACAGAACTTTTTGGGAATGAACTTCGCAATCTGACTTGCGCACTTCACTTTCTTTGGCGTTAAGAATAGTAGTTTATCTGTTGCACGGCCTAGTAGGTTTTTAACGATTTTTTGTGCGGCTTCTACCACTAGCTTTTCTCCATACAGCGCACCAACACCTGTCCAAGCCATTGTCTTGTTCTCTCTCCCAAGCTTTGCAATGACATCTGTGGGCAACAGACCATCTTTCCCAACTTGGCTGGAGGGGTAGGGAACGGTCATAGCCAGAATGCGATGCTGATTCATTAAATTGATGGACCCTACAATGCCGCCAAGCCTTGACATAGTCTTTTGCACTGCTTCAACCAATGCTTCCAACGCATGATCTTCGAAAATGCCAAAATAGAATGCTTTAAAGCAAGCAGGTGTTTTTGCTAACTTGATCGTCATTTGCGTGACGATGCCAAAATTTCCTTGTGCAAATAGACCATCCAGATATGGCCCAACCCCCCATTTGAATGCTCTGTCTATTTGTGTCGCGCCAAGCTCGCTCAGTGCGGATCGGTAGATGCTTCCATTTGGTAAAACTGCCTCTAAACTCATGACCGCAGCAAAGTGATCCGAGATTGGAGTAATTCCGTAACCGCGTTCCAACGCGTTTCCTACAATGCTACAAGTTGGTCCACCTCCCGTCGTAGGGACCATAAAATGGAAGCCATTCTGGTCTAGGTAATCGGCAAGCTGTTGCTGTGTTACACCGGGTTCAATAGTGATTAATCCAAGTTCTGAGTCGAAGTCGACAATGCGATTTAGGCGTGATAGGTCGATAATGACAGAGCCAGGACTCGCCGGATTGGCGCCGCCGTAGCCCCAATTTTTTCCTGTACTAATCGGGTAAATTGGAACGTTGTACCGTGCTGCCGTTCTAACGATGTCAACGATCTCTTGTGTTGTTTGCGGCAGCAGTACTGCAGGGACGGCTTGCCGCGATGTTCCCGTGCATTGGCGGTAGCGCCATATTGCCTCTGGGTCTTGTAGAACACGATCAATACCTAGATACTCCTCCCACTTGACAAAGGCTGAGGTTAGAGCACTGTCTGCATTGGCCGCAAAAAAATCAATTTTCATTGCATGCATTCTTTTTGAGAAAATATCAGGCTTGTTGAGCAAATTGAGTGCGGCAGTATCCGGCGATGCAGAGACGCACCGAGACGCACAGTCAAGGTTCCAAAGCATTGATGAAGAGAATCTTGATTGCCAACCCGATTCATTGTCGAGGGGCACTCATTACATCTAAACGCTCAAGTATTCCTTGTTCTTCTTCGGCGGAAAATCCATACGGGTATATCGATTTCACTTCCCTTCTCAATTCGACATTCCCACCATATCGATTGAGCTGCTCACGCATGTAAGCAAAGTCCCCTTGCAACAAGTTGGCGGGCGCGTTGACTCGTAGATTTGTGCGTACAGGACCTACTAACTTGAAGCCTAGAACACGTTGATAGAAGTTCACGTGAGACGGATTGACCTCTATAACAACATCATCAAATTTGCATATTGTGTGGGCGTAAATAAAAGCAATGTGAAAAAGTGCGGCAAGTGTCTTCATCGAAGAAATCGAGGAAGTAGAGGGTTCAACCGCCAATTTAATGAATTCACAAACGCGTCTTCCAGAAGCACGCAGCTGGTCGATTTCGGCGCTGTAGAGATCGTCGCACAACAATCCCGCTGCCGAGTCAAAGCCAATGCTTAAGGTTCCGATAGGGTTACTTCCATCGTAGGCGACGATGGTCCACCTATTTGCTTTCTCCGCGAATTCTTGGGATCCGTACCCGCGTTGCGCGTAGCGTGTCTGAATCAACATACCTGCTTGGCGATGCACGCCGCGAACACTGGCAAGACGAATTTTGAATTGCGTTCGCCCAATGGCTTCCAGCGATGAGGGAGAGGGACTTGTCGGCACCGACGTCTTGAAACCTGATTGACGTGATCGCTCGTGATTCAAAGCAAATATGGTGCAACCCGTGTCGCAAGCTGATCGATACAAATGGGTCGCAATTCCGTCAATGAATAGCATATATACCTCCGGACATTCAATTTTCCCGACACGAAGCGGGCGATGCTGGTGCTACTTGTCTTGCACTCGAATCGCGTGATCACGAGACAAGTTGCCCAGTTACCTAGGTAACAAACCAGTGAATTCGCCCAAAAAAGATGCTACAAAAATTGCATCTTGCGGCGCCATCGTGATTGATATTTGATTTGCGGATTCTTTGGATATGAAGCCATCCAAATTCGGCTCGTCTCATTCAACGTGCATGAGAATCCAACGACAGATGCTTTTTGTTGTTGCAAAATAGTCTCCAATTTGACTGACATAGCCTATGTTCTACCTGGACCTCTAGCCGGGCCCTTGCGAGCATGAATTCAACTTACCGTTGTTGAAAAATCAATGGATTGCATGAAACCAGAGGAGCTCTGAGGTATCCATACAAAGTTGTCTTGAAATTCGTACATAGTTCATTTAGTCTCCATGCTTTTATTGCCCTTACGATGCGAATTCAATCGCCCACATCAATGGGAGCAGTCATTCATAAGGCAAAAGGCGTGCCAAAAGTCGGCATGCGGTTATGGGACGCTATGTATTTGATTTCATTGAGTATTGTTGCGCGCGAACTCAGCGCCCGATGGTTGACAGGTGTGGGTTATCGCACTGACGTAGAAAATTGGTGTGAAGTTATATACCTCGGCCTGCTTCGAGGTAGTTGCCACCCAATTTACGCGGTTAACTGCTGAGTAAGTTTTTGCGCAACTGACCCCGCGATCACGGAATCACGTTCTTGGTTGAGGGTGACCGGTCCGATGGGACTCCAGTCACGCGTATGCTGTGCCCAACGTGTCGGATTGTGTTCCTTCGCCTCGGCGTACTGGTGGCTTTGGGGCGTGGAGCCATTGCCCCCATGCAATACCGGGTTGACGGCCAGAGCTGCGATCCCCTCGGTCGGCTCCGTGCGAAGCACCAGATGCTCCGCTTGGTCTGAGCTGCTATTGGCATGCGCCTCCCAGCCTACGATCTTGCGGTTGTACATATCCAGGATCAGATGCAGGAGAAACCAGCGGCCAACAACCGTCGCGGACAAAT
>JAZKIR010000012.1:0-107107 GCA_040384785.1 Pseudomonadota bacterium | reverse complement strand
GGCTAGCTCGGAACGGGGAAGTCCCTTTCATTCGCTGCGCGGGTCGCTGCCCCCCACGGGGGCTAATTTTTCTTGGGGCGGCCCGGCGAAAAATTGTGACCCCCACGGTGCGGGGTCACTGCCCGCCCTAGGAGGTCAGTGCATTGAGGATGGCGGTGCGGCCTCCTGCGCCGCTGTCCACAGATGCTGCGCAATATGGGTGCTCAGCTTAGTAAGGGCCAACTCAATCAAGTCGGGATGCAGTTCATGGCCAATAAAGGGCAGGACCTCGGCCGTGATGTCGCAGCCCATGTCACGCAAATGGTGGGCTGCTTCCACGCTATGGCGGTAGGGTGTTAGCAGATCCTGCTTGCCATGCAGAAAGTGGATGGTGGTGACGGCAGGTGGCGCATCCGGCAGCGTCGTGAAGCGTCCGCCCATGGCCACGACACGGCTGGCCAGCGAGGGCCGCAGCTTGCTGAGCTCCAGCACCATTTCCCCACCCTGCGACACGCCGATCAGGGCCGTAGCCGCGGCTGACACGCCGCTGCGCTCCTGCCAATCGTGCACGGCGGTTTGCAAGGCTGGCAAAGCCTCTGCGACGCGCAGCGGTCGGTTCTCGTCGTTTACATCGGCCGTGGGAAACCACTCAAAACCCTTGGGTGTGGCGGCTGGCGTATCGGCCTGCAACGACACGATAGTGGCCTGCGGAAAGGTTTCGCACAACCGCTCACCCAGTGGCAGCAGCGAAGCGGCATCGGCCCCGGCGGCGTGGCACAACAGAATCAACTGTGCCGAGCTATCGGCGGGCTCCTGGATGACAAGTGAAAGATCGGGCATGGCGGGCTCCGCAGGTTGATTGGCCGTGCATTGTGCCGCAGGGGTACAAGGGTTTGCGAGGCAGGGAGCCATACGAAGTGGGCGAGCGTGGGGGCTCATTCAGCTTGCGGCGCTTGCCCATCGATGTAGTACCAGCGCCCGTTTTCACGCACAAAGCGGCTCAGCTCATGCATGCGCTCGGCACGGCCATTGACCTTACAGCGTGCCACAAATTCCACAACCCCGACATCAGCACCTGATTCGGCATGTATCACCTCCAGCCCCAGCCACTTGATGGGCTGCAACTCCAGATCACCTGGCGCCGTAGACGGGTGCCAGGTGGCCATCAGGTAGTCGATCAGGCCCAGCACATAGGCGCTGTAGCGCGAGCGCATCAGCGCCTCGGGGGTAGGGGCGTGTACGCCGGCGGGCAAGCCGCTGTGCCACAGGCCGCAGCAGGCGGCGAGTTCCAGTCCTGTGCCGCAAGGGCATTCCATTTTTTTCACAATAGCATCGCTCACAGGGTGCAAAGGGGTGCCAACTGTACGCCAAGCCTGGATGTATTGCAGCGACAATTCAGGCCCAAGCAGGCGCCTGTTGCGGCCTGCACGCTGCCCCTGCTGTCTGCCACCACCCTGTCCCCATGCACCACACCATTTTTGACACGCCTATTGTCAACACCCTGCTGCGCACGCTGTCCATTGGTTTCCTAAAACTCACGGGCTGGAAAGTAGAGGGCACATTGCCCGCCAACGGCCAGAAGTGCGTGCTCATTGCCGCGCCCCACACCAGCAACTGGGACCTGCCCTACACACTGATGGTGGCCTTCACGCTACGCCTGAATGTCTACTGGATGGGCAAGCGCCAGCTGTTCCGCTTTCCGTTTCGCAGCGTGATGATGTGGTTGGGCGGTATTCCGGTGACCCGCGAGACGTCCAACAACCTGGTCGCCGCGTCCGTCCAGGCCATGCAAGCGGCCCAGGGACCGCTGCAGCTCATCGTTCCGCCCGAGGGCACGCGCAACCACAACCGCTATTGGAAAACCGGGTTTTATCATATTGCCGTGGGCGCGAAGGTGCCCATCGTCATGGCCTACATGGACTACGAACGCAAGATCAGCGGGCTGGGCCCGGTGTTCCAGCCCACTGGGGATATAGAGGCCGACATGCTGGCCATCAAGGCGTTTTACGCGCCATTCAAAGGCAAGAATCCTGACCAGTTTCACGCCGGCCATTAAGGCGGCGGTTGCACAAGCCTTGCCAAGGGCTGTACAGGGAGAGCTGCGGCGCAACCCTACATCTACCCCGTTACCAATATGCAAGCCAGTAAGATCAACCCTTGCAAAACAACGCTACAGCGGAGCCATTTCAACAATTTCCCCGCTATCGCGCTTCAACAGCAAGGCACTCCCTCGTTGCCGAATTTCATTGCACGAAGCCTTTATCTTCCTGCCATCAGAGCACAGCTTGCTGTCTTCGACGCGCCACTTGCCGTAGTCACTAAAACTGCCGATATTGATAAAGAAAGTTCCGCCAGATTTAAACTCCCAGCGCCATTCTGAACCGTCGGCGGGTTTCACGGAATAGACCTTGCCATTGAGACGATCTTGCAGAGCGCCCGCCGCGAGCGGTGCCGCGTCAGCGGGAAACTCCGCTGGCGGGGTTTGCGCAAAGGCTTGGGTAGTTAGCAATAAAAGCAGAATGGGTAAGGCTCTCATGGAGTTTCTCCTCGGTTGTTAAATTCAGTCAGCATTGAAAGGTGGCGGTGCATGGTTTCTGTTAAAGACCCAACTGCGTCTTCATCGCGGCCCAGGCAGTGGCGTTCAACCGCTTCGAACTGCTTAGATTCACAGCAACCGACGGCTTAATTTCACGCGCCTGGAACACCCAGTTGCCTGCAATCACGCCTGGCGCATCCTTGACCTCAACATACAAACGCGTCTGGTTCATGACAGTTTCGGCCTGGCCAGCAAAACGCATGACCCGCATGCCACCAACGGTGCTGATGGCGTAGGTTCCGGTCTGCGCGGTGACGCAGTTGGAGGCCACCGTCTGTGCAGTGTTGAGGTCACAGTCATAGAACTGCACCGTGCCAGCAGTCGGGCTGGTCGTGCCTGTGAAGGCCACACGCAAGTTCCTAAGATTGCCACTACTCAGGCCCAACGTGAGACTACCGCTGGCAGTGGCCAGGTTGACACCCGAACTGGGCTTGGCCGCAATCAACTGTTCCAGCGTCGTGGCTTCCGATTGCGGCCGACCATCGGTGTTGATGCTGTTGATAAAAATCGGCTGGGTCAGGTTGACCCCGGTTCGGGTGCGAATGGCAGAGCCAGATGGATAGGTGGCGGCACTTAGTGCCGTCAGCAAGCCGGTTGTAGCCACTCCATTGTTGATGACGTTGGTGGTGGAGTCGGTCTGCATGGTAGTGATCACACTGGCCATGGTTTGTCCGCCAATATCGGATGGCACGGAAAAACCCACCGAATTCGAGGCACCGCAGAAAGTGCTGCGGCTCGGCGTGCCGCGTGTGGCGGTAATGGCAACTGCGTCGTCGCAGCGTACCCAGCCGCTGGCGGTGAGGTAGGCTTGGTTGTAAAGAACACTCGCTGCGGTGGCCGTGCCACTTGTTTTGCCGGCACGTGTATCCACAATGAGCCCTCCCGACGTCCCGGTCGGTTTTGACAAGCCGTCGAGGGTTCGGAACGAGTAATTGGAACTATCGGTAAAGCTCAAACTTGCCAAGTCACCGGGCGCTGCATCCACCGCAGCATTTTGGTCGCCAACCTGTAGCACCACACCGGCTTCCAACGCTGCCGCCGTTACTTTGGCCATCAATCTGGCGTTGTCTTGTACCTGGGCGCTGTTGTGAGCGGGATCGTCCTGATAATTGTCGATCTTGGCTGCCGTGATGGCCAACTGCACCGCCACGTTGGCGCGCGCAATGGCCTCAGTCATGCCAGCGACTACCCCGGCCGTCACCAGTGTAGTCAGCGGGTTGATCTGACCTGTCTGACCCGGCACCTGCTTGAGCACATAGGCCTTGGCGGTGATACCGACGGTGGGGGCCGCGGCGTCGATGGTGGTGCTGGCATCACTTGTTGCCCCTGGCGCCATGGGCGCGATCAGCGATGCTGCCGCCACTTGTGCTGCTGTCACCAAAGTCGTGTCGTAGGTGAGGCTGTAGGCACCGTCAGCACTGGTCTTGGCCGAGGCGGGTTCATTGGTGTCACAAACGTTATTGGCATTGAGGTCCATGCAGACCACGGCATTTCGCACGGCCTGGTCAACCACCACCGTGCCTGTGAGGGTGGTCTTGGTGCTGGCGAGGGGGGTGGGCGTGGCGTCCGAAGACGAACCGCCACCGCATCCCGCCATGGAGAGCAGGGTTGCATTGACCAGGGCCAACGAAAGTTGTTTGAGTTGAAGTTTCATGGTTTTCTCCGTTAATTGACATACGCTGCATACCCCGGCGAGGGCAGCCCAACGATAGGCAAGGGCGGGCAGCGGCGCATCATCCGTTTGGATGACAAAACAGGTTTTCATGCTCCTCAAACCGGCATTTGGTGCATACGTCACAAAACCACGGCATCAGAGTTACCACCTGAAACCAGCGCAAGTTTTTAAGCTTGCACCAGCGCTCTAGAAAGGCACTGCAACCGCAGACACAGAGCGCTGATGGAGAACACAACATGCTGCACCTCGACGACAAATACAACACTTCCGTCGGCGCATCCTTTGAGGAACTGGGCTTGCTGCACGCCGTGCTCAACCAGGTGGACTATGGGCTTGCCGTGGTCAATGTGGACACGCGGCAACTGGTGTTTGCCAACGCACCGGCACACAGCGCCTTGCATCCGGCCAGCACGCAAAAAACAGGGTTGTATATGGCAGGGGGCTGCCTGCGCACACGCCAGCACGCGCATGCGGAGCAACTAAGCCAAGCCCTGGCGCGAACCAAAACGCAATTGCGCGGCTTGCTCAACCTGGCAGACGGCGACAGCGAGGCGTCCGTCGCTGTCATGCCCTTGACCGCGCCGACCATGCCAGAAGCGGCGCCCACTCATACCCTCACGGGTTCAGTCCCCTATTACGCCCTGCTGCTGTTTGCCAAGCAGCAACTGTGCGACAGCACTAGCATCACGCTGTTTGCACATGAACGTGGCCTGACGCGTACCGAAGCCCAGGTGCTGGAACACGTGTGCAAGGGCCTGCGGCCGTCCGAAATCGCCACACACCATGGGGTGCAGATTTGCACGGTGCGCTCGCAGCTGCGCAGCATCCGGCAAAAGACGGCCAGCGACAGCGTGCGCGAACTGGTGGACAAGGTGTCAGTGCTGCCGCCACTGGCTCGGCAGATGTCGAACGCGTTCACTGGGTTCAATGCCCGTGGCATGGCATTTGGCTAACACCATCATAGCCAAATGAGCCTATAGCCCTCGTAAAATATGGCTATAGTGCTATGGAGTATGTAGCAATTGATGCATCGCGCGGTGCAGGGCGTCGCCCCGGCTGGTCACGGGGCTACACAAGGCGCGGCGGGTCGCATGGTTTTGGGTACAGTCGGGCCACCACCCCCGACCGACGCCCACTGCCACCCACCCCATGCCCACCGACATTGCAGATATTGCACGCACCTTTGCCACCGACACGCGGCACCCCGCACTGTTACGCGAACTGGCCACCTTGGGCGAACTAAGGCGCTACCGCAAGGGCACCATCCTGATCCATGAAGCCGACGTGGGCGACACGCTGTTCATTGTGCTGCTTGGCCAGGTCAAGGTCTTTTGCACCGACGACAAGGGCAAGGAAATCACCTTTGGCGTGTTTGGCGCAGGCGAGTACTTTGGCGAAATGGCGCTGGACGGCGGGCCGCGTTCCGCCAGCGTCATCACCCAACAAGCGTCGGTATGCGCCTTGATCACCCGCACGACGCTGCTGGCCTTTATTGCCCGCCGACCCGAGTTTGCGCTGGTGCTGCTGTCAACGGTTATCCGGCGCGTTCGCGTGGCCACCAACAGCGCGCGCAACCTGGCCTTCATCGATGTGTATGGCCGTTTGACCGAATGCCTGCTGGGCCTGGCCACACCGCAGTCCGACGGCACCCAGCGTGTCGAAGAACGTATCACCCACCAGGAAATTGCCAGCCGCGTAGGCTGTAGCCGTGAAATGGTGAGTCGCATTCTTAAAGACCTGGAGAACGGCGCCTACCTGCGCATGCAAGACCGGCGCATCGTGCTTGTCAAGAAGTTGCCGCAGCGTTGGTAGACGTTGTTGGGTTGGCGTGGCGGAACCAACCCGTCGCGAGCCTGATTTGGTCTGAATACTGTCGCAGACAACAGAAAAGACATCAAGTGCGTGACCGCGCCTTTAATTCGTATTGGGGTCTTGCCACATACGGCTGGGTGACAGTATCAGCGGTCAATGCCGCTTCAAGGTCCTGTAGCGCATCAAGTGCGTTGTTCAGCGAAGTCGCCTGTAGATCCGTCAGCTTGGGCTCGAAACAACTCACGTAGTACAGTGGTGCTTTGTTTTTGGCTTGTTCAATCTGCTCGCGCAGAGAACTGGTTCCGTGTGCACTATTAGCCGAAACACTTAGTCCCCGCAGATGCGATTTCACCGCAGTAAGGTAGGCGTTGAATCGTACCCAGCGATGGTCCAACCATGCCGCACTGCCTTCCAGTTTTGGATTGAATTTCGGTTCAGTGGGTAAAAACTTCTTAGCCAATTCCTTGCCGGCTTTAGTACCATTTCCGTAGCTCAGCCCCAAAATATTCTCACGGGGAAGCTTCAAATAAAATCCTCCTAGAGTCAATTTCTCGGTGTAGATGACCACCACCCGATCCCGCGTGCCGGGCATTCGCAAGTTGGCGTTGTCGGCCCAATCCTTGGCTGCGTAGCCTACCCCAAAAAGGTAGTCTACAAAACCCTTGGGATTCATAGGTTTGCTGGCACTCACCGTGTTCACATCCGAGATATCGAACCATTTTTCCCCTCGACCGCTGGTATGAAACTCAGTCAAGAAGTAAGGTCGTTTCTCGGCGTGCGGCTTCTTATCTAAAGTCTTATTCCGTGATTCTTCAGCGATATAAACACCGAATGTGGGCCATTCGGGGATGGGGCTGTCAAAGATGTGTAACGGGAAATTGGACGTCAAGCCACCATCTGCAAACCAGGCTTTTTTGAACTCGGCGGCTTTTATCCCTCCAACGGTTTTGGTGCGGCCGCCTTCGTGGTCTATCGCCCACAAGGGCACCGCCTGGAACAGGACCGGAACATTCATGCTCAGTCGCACGGCCACCAACACGGGTAGCTGCCCGACCGGGAGTTCGCGAAAGTCATCCTGGCAGTCTTCGCAGCAGACGCGGTCGTTGCAGGTCTTGCAGTCCGGGCCGCACGGTATCCATTCCACATGAGGACTGCTTTGAACATCAGGTTGGCGCACGCCGTCGATATCGCCACCCGCCAAGAAGCTAATCGACTCTTTGGAATAACGTGCGCTGACTTCCCTGAGGTGCTCGATGATGCTGGGCGGAAAATAGTGCGACCACTCCTTGAGACTAAAAAATAGCCGGACCGATGTGTCCACCATCGGCATCTCATACGGTCTGCCATGGCTGACGCAAGTGGTCATCATGCGCAGGTCGATGGACTTTTCCAAAGGCGTACCGTCTACATTCTTGGGGCCGCAGGGTGCATCCCACAAGTCCTGAAAAGTCAACGGTCTCGAAAGCTCCATCCTTGCCGCGCCCTGGATGCCACGGTGCAGCCATTCAACCAGTGCCTCCGTCGTTCCACCGTCGGTTGATAGTCCGCTGCAAAATCCAAAGCCGGGCTGCCCGGTAAGGCACAAGTACTCCCGATATACGGTAAGTCCGAAACCGAGGACGGCAGTCAACAGGCCGGCCATCAAGGCAACAGGAATATGGCTGAAAGCCACGTTTGTTAAAAAATTTTCAACACCTACCAAGGCGGACGTGTACGCGGTACCAACCAAGCGCAGGTAGCTCATCCAAAGTGAGCCGCCTAACGCAAAAATGAAAAAAACCGCAATCCCCGCCAGAAACCAACCCAACAGCACCCACTTGTAGTGAACCCAAACGGCCGTGACGAACGCACGCAAAAACTTGTCGCGCGCCACGGACATGAGATCCACGACCGCAGCAAAAAGTCTTTGCAAAGGCGGGGTGGTCTGGAACAGTGACTGTAAAACGGTTTGGCTCTCTTTTTGGGGATCAGGCTGGGCGAGTTCGTCAGGCACTTTTCTCAGTACCTCATTGAATCCAATGTCAGAGCCAAAGCGACGGGAGAACTCACTGGCGGCCGCCAGAGCCGCGGCAATGGCACCTACCGATGTACCCGCCAGGCTTTGGAATCGGAACTCCCTGGCTAGCTCGATCAATACGCCGGGATAAATGACACCGTCGACCACACCGCCTTTCAAAACCAGATCACAGAATCGGTCCAAAGGTGGGCTGCGCTGCGGGTCCAAGGGGTCAGGCATGGGTGGTAGCTTTGCTTTTGGCTCCTGTTCGTCGGCTAACGGCATGGTGCTCACATGCCTTCCAGGAAAGCAGTGGAACTGACGATACGTCCCGTCGCAATTTTGAGAAGTGCATGCACGCTAGGGAAAAATGCATAGCAAGTGCCGCGCGTTTCAACAAAAGTCGGCAAGCCCTTGAGAAGCAGCGGTGGCTTGCCAGGCTTGGGGATTTCAAAGGTGTTTCCGATGCAATCCTGGTTACCCATCAAGGGGTCTTTGCCAGTGTGGGTGAAGGGCAGGCCCATTGGATTGTTGTTGCTCCAATTGCCCAAGACGTGTTCAAACTGCTCTTCGATGCTGGCGCAAAAGAACAGGCCCAGCAATCCTCTGTCGATGCCCGCGTTCACCCCTTCCAAATATTTCGGACCATAAGAGGCACCGCGCCGCAAAAGAGGACGCCGAAGACTGGGCACCACCGGGTCATCGCGCGGGTTCATGCGCCGGACGTGGGCACCAAACGGGCAACCATATCCGTGGGGATCCGCTTTGTGGAAATCAAACTTGTTATCGCCTGCACTCGTCGGACTATTGTTCTCCGGTTTCATGCGCTTTTGCACCGCCCACGATTTGACTGGCCTACTATCGGTAGTGTCCACGGCCTCTTCGACCCGTTCACCATTCGGCCATCGCCCCAACATTTTGGCCTTAAGCCACGCGATGGTGTATTCAAGGTTTTCCGCGCCAACAATTCGCTTAGCTTCATTGTCCAGATACGCCTCAAACTCAGGCACCTTCTGTTTCATTTTGCGCAGTACGCCGAAACTACCGTCCCTGAAAAAATCACCATACGCCTTACGGGCGGGCTGCGGATTGGGAGGAGTGGGCATGCCTCCCTCCGCATAGGCCCCTGGAACGCCCCACGGATTGGACTTATCGTTTCTGGTGTAACCCAAAAGCAGCTCTCCGGGGTTGTGGATATTGAAATCGGCTTCGTCGCATAACTGGGCTGGAGAATCAATTTCCCTATAGCGCGGCACGGACAAGCCGTCAACATAACCAAAGTGCACTTCCCTCGGGGAGTGCAGAATCGTGCTTTCTTCAATCCAGTGCGCACGCAAAAAAGTGGCCGGCGCATGGATCGACCATCCCAATTGCATTAGCACCGCCGACTCGAAGGCCTGAAACCCTGCGAAGGCACCACCGGCTGAGCTTGTTGGGGCATGCACCACCAAAACCGCGTGGATGGCGTCCTTTTGATACCGATCTTCCCAGTTGCACGGTTCGCTCGCCCCAGAATCACCCAGACGGCTGGCTGCGCGAATCGGCGCTCCTTGCGCAAAGGCAGGCGCTTTTTTTCGAAAGAGATCCGTCAACTGCGTATGAGACCCAAGTTTTTCAAACCCTTCAAAAGTCAGCCCAATGTCGACAGCATAGGCAGGGCAGTATCCGAACGACGGTTGGCACACGTCCGCCCAAGCGACAAGGCCGCTGGTCAAATTGCCCTGCTTGTTCCAGTTCTGCACTAGTTGGTAAAAGACGGCTCTGGGCAAGATGCCATGGTCGCACCAATTGGAAAGCCGTGTTTGCTGGAACCTTGCCTTGTTGGCTGGAGAGGCCCCGACAGATAGCGCGTCGAGGTCGTCATTCACGATTTGGATCAAATAATTGCGGCGCAGACATTGTCGGTAGCCATGGGTCACCAAGCGCTGGGGCCCCGTCTCTGATGCCGTAAAGGTAGGAGCAGTGGCCCGGGTCATTTGACACCTTCCATGGTCAGGAAGTCGAACTGGCGGTTCTTGTTGAAGTGCCAGCTGATCTGGTCCGCCTGCGCTTCTGGATAGGCGCTGAAAAATAGTCCCCCAACAGCGGGTTGCTGGAACTGCCGCAAGAACTGCACGAACTCAAATGCGTGTTCGGCAATGGGTGCGGGCGGGCCGTTCTCAATGTGAGCAAAGAATCGGTCAAACAGTGGCCCGAACTCATGCGCGAAGTGGCCGATATAGGCATCGAAATCACCATCGTAGGCCGTGAACAGAATCAGCTTGGAGTCGTTGTCCAAGAACATGAACGAGGCGAAGTGCACGTGCCGTGCCTCACGTAAAACTTTTTCAATAAATGGTGCACCAAACTGCAAAACTTGGCGCAACGCGGCCGCATTCTCCGGCACTGGGTTTTTAACCTGCAACACTGTTTGCAAGGGCGACTGGCGCAGAAGTTTCTCGCGTTCGTACTCCAACGGATAACGCTCGCAAATCAAGCCGGACCGTTTGGTGAGTCCTAACGGTTTGCCTGTTTGGCCGTCCAGCGCTTGGGTCAGCCCCGGCAGCAACATCAGTTGCCGAACCGAGTAGGTGATGCTGTACATCGCCATGTCTTTGCCAATGCAGGAGTGCAGGTATTCGGCGCGGTCACCGATTTTCGCCTCTGGAGGACCACCAAAGGCCCTGCTGAAGGGGCAGGCTGATGCCGTCGGCGCGGCCACTGACCGGGTTCCGGCGATGGGTGCCGGGGGCGACCGGCTGGGTAGCACGCACATATCAAATCGCGGTCTACTTGTGCCTAATCGATGCGAGTCATTTGGGCCCCAACTTCCACCACCCACAGCAATTACGATCAAGCTGTCGACAGGAATCGTTTGACCGCCCAAAGTCACGTCAACAGCTGCTCTCCTGGGCACAAACGCAGCAGGAGGATTGAGGCGCAGCGCCTCTTCCACATAGGCGCGGAATCGTTCAGCTTCCGGGTCCGTCCAATTCGCATCCTCATGTTTTAGACGTGCGTCAACGGCCGCCTTGCGCACTACCGTCAGGTCATGTGCTTCCAATTGAAAAAACTGATTCACGGCGATACACAACGCCGAACGCAAGTTGGTGATAGTGCCCCCAACTAGGCCTGCCACCATGATGGCTTTTTCGGTGGTTGAGAAGACTGAGTAGTCTTTCGCCATCAACTGCATCATGGGTTTGAATTCCATGAACCTTGGTCCCAGGGCTTTTAGCCTCTGCACCTTCTGCGCCTTCCCGTGCACGGGGTGTTCAAACCAATAGTCACTCAACTGTTTGAGTTCCTCCGCTAGATCCTCCCATCTATCTTCCTGCTCCTGGCCAACGGGTTGGTCATACAGGTCAATCAATTCCGCAGCGCGTTGCGTGATCGTGGCCAAGGCTTCCTTGGCTTGTGGGATGACGGCCAAGTCGGTCACAAAATGTTGCGCCACATTGACGTGTGTCAGGGCATTGCCAATTTTGGGTGCGGTGGCTTTGAGCATGGGCAAGTCGCTCTGGCTGAAGCCAAACAAACGCGCCACATAGTTGACCGCCACCGTCTCAGCCAAATCTGCCAGGTCGAACTTGCGCTGCTTGAGTGGCAACGCAGCGCCGGCCTTGAAGGCCACGGTTGCAATGGCATCAAATGCGGGAGCGAGATCGATCAAGAGCTGGTAACAATATTCACGTTGTTTATCGTGGCTCTGAAACGGGCAAGGACTGACCTTTGGGTTCGTAGGCAACACTGGCGGTCGACTTTGTTGATCGAGTGCCAGCATGAAGGTTCCGCCCAGGTCTTTGTAGGGTGAGTGGCTCCACTGGAGAGGACTTGCTGTGGAGTTCCTGTAGGCCTTTTCAACATGGTCAGGATGCACGACTAGGTAGGCCTTTTGTCGAAAGGTTTTGGGGCGGTCTTCGTCGCAACAGTCTTTATCGTCGTGGTCATCGAGCAGAGATCGACTCTCGAATGCAAGAACTTCTTTTTTCTCAATCAGATCGGAATAGAGCTGCTCGCGCTGGGTGTCACAACTCAGCCACCCAAAGAGCATTCGACTGGCCGCCGCCTCGCCATCGCTACTGATTTTGTTTTTGAAGTTGGTGAGCGTTGGTCTCACTTCTTTGCACCCGGCAGGTGTTGGCATCTCGTTCTCCTCCTTGAATCCGTTGTACTTATTGGATGGTGGTGCACTGGTGATAGCGCAGTCGTAGTCCCCCCTCAGCCCCCTAACTGAACCAATAACTCCCTCGCCACCCTTTGATCCCTCGTATCGTGCCCTTCATTCAGGGCAGACAAAGCGGTGTTCAGCATGTCGATCGCAGCAGCGTTGCGTCCCTGCTGCTGGCAGCGCCGCGCCATACTGGTAGCGACCCGCAATGCCAAAGAGGGAAGACCCAGTTCCGCAGCCGACGTTTTGGCCTGCGCGAATAATGCATCGACCAGTATGCCGTTGTCGGGTCCGTCAACCGGTGATTGCTGTAGCAACAGCTCTGCTTTGATGCGCAACACCTCAGGTTCGTAGTACCGCTCGCCATGCTCTGTAACGATGCGGCACGCCTCATTGATCAATTGCAATGCTTCAACCATTCGCCCTTGAACCGCGCTGGTGGGAGCCCTGAGGGCAAGATAAAAGGTGCGCGTGATGACTGTCCCTGTGGAGGTCCATTGCTCGTAGCCCGCATCCATCAAAGTCCGACCCCGTTCAGGGTCACCCCGTTCACTGACGCAGAAGCCATAAACAATACGGGCGTGGGCGGCCCACATTTCGTGGTCGCCTGCTTCGCACACCGCAATCGCCCGTTCGCTTAGGCGCTCGGCCTCTTCCAATTCACCGCACAAGACCAGCAGCATGGCCTGCATACCCAACGCCTGACCCAAACCAAGACGCTGCCCGAGTTCAGCCGCAATGTCTACGCCCTCTTGCCCGCGCTTTCGGGCGAGATCAACCTGACCCATTTCCCACAGGCAAATAGCCGAGTACATGAGACTCATCACTTCAGGGCTTTGCACTAGTTTGCCTCTCAGCTTGGACGCTCTACAGACATCAATACACTGGCTGCATGCGTCCTGCATGCCTTGCGCGTGGCCCTGGTGGTGAAGGATGTTGGCGAGTGCAAAAAGGCATTGCGCACGGGTTAACGCATCGTCAAATTCGTGGGCCGTGTTTTGTGCTTGCGTCAGATAGGCGTGCGCCTGGCCAAAATCGGCTCGCATCAAGTGATATGCCTCCAGACCCAGTTGCGCACGGAGTATTGATTTCTTGTCCTTCAAGGCTTGCGCATGCGACAACGCGGCCACATAGCACTGCCCTACACCCGGCGCACCGTACCCCTTGGTGGCAATCAGTTGACCGGCCATGGTCAACTCAATGTCCAGCTCTGATTTGAGTCGCTGTGGGCTTGAAGGTAGTTGTTGCAACAAGAACTTTGCAGTGGCGAGGTGGGCCAGACTTTCAGTGTGTGCCTCGTTGGCCTTGGACTTTCGGGCCGATAGCCAATACCATTTGGCGGCCTCAGCCAAGGCATAACCTGCCTGGTAGTGGTGTGCGAGAACCTCCGGTTTCGCCGCGCCAAAATCGGGCAATTGCATTTCTATAGCGCGCGCAATTCTTAAATGCAATGGCCCCCGGTCAGTCACCCATATGGATTGGTAGGCTACCTCATGCACCAGTGCGTGGCGAAAGTGGTACTGCACATTGCCCCCATCATCCGCACCATAAGAAAGCAACAGTCCACTGCGTATCAACCTCGCCAAGTGGTCCTTGACATGATCCGCAGGGATACTGACAACGTTGGCCTCGCACAAGGTCAACAGCAGGTGGCGCGAAAACTCCCGTCCGACGGCACTGCACATTCGGGCCAATGTCAGTGCGGGCCCTAAGTTGTCAAGGCGTTGCATCAGCAGGTCGCGCACGCTGGCCGGTATGGGTAACTCTACGCTCAAACCATTCATACCGGCGGTGTCATAACTTTGCAAGTTTTCCAGAACCATACGGGTGGACATTTCAACGAATAGGGGAACACCGTCTGACTTGGCTTCGATGGTGTCCACAATCCTTGTTGATACGTCAGTGCCTGTGATCAATGTCGCGATCATTTCGCGCACATCGGCTGGAGGCAGTCGCCCCAAGCAAATGGTGTCTTCGATGAGGGGGTTAGCCGGCTCAGTGTCTTGCTCGGTACGCTCGGTGAGTATCACCAGCAAGCCACAACTACCGGCATCGCTTTTGAGTCGGTGCAGATACTCCAATGTTGAAGGGTCGGCCCATTGCAGATCTTCCACCACAAAACACACACGCTGGTTGCGTGCCTGGTTGAGCAACCAAAGCGCCATGGTGCGCATCAAAAACTTGCGACGAGGTTCCTGCGCTTCAGGGAGCTCAGAAAGTTGGTTCTGAGGCGCAGGCAAACCCATCAAATAACTCACAGCCAAGTGATCCTCTGGCGAAACACCAAATTCGGTGACGCTTTGCGCTAGCTTGGACTGCCGAGTCGTCAGGTCGTCGTTCGGCCGCACCTGAAACCAACGCTCAAGCATGTCCACTATTGGAGCGAAGGCGCGTCCCTCCGTTTCGGCATAACAGCGGCAGGTAAACGTTCTCGCTTCGCTTCGCTGCTGGATGCGGTTTAAGAAGCTGGCGACCAACCGAGATTTACCGATGCCCGCGTCTCCATTGACGTGCAGCCATTTTGGGCGACCCAACCCGACAATGGCCCAAGCAGAGTCCAATTGCGCCATCTCAGCGTGTCGGCCGTGTAAACGTATGGCCTCGGGCGCGACATCAAAACCAGACTGATGCAGCAGTTTTTTGGTTCCAAGTCTGTATACCTTGATTTCTTCTGGAAAACTCTTCAGCTTCTCACCCAGATTGAATTCTTCCAAGGTGAAATAGGGTCTGGCCAACTTAGCCGTGGTATCACTTGCCAGGACGATACCTGCTGGCGCCATAGTTTGGATACGTTTGGCAAGGGGAATGAATTCCCCTGTCTGGATGTCGTCGTCAACCTTAAGCTCCCCCGTTGCCAGTCCGATGCGCACAGGCAATTCCATGCGTTTTGCTTCCTTCAATATCTCCTGTGCCGCGCTGAGAGCAAATTGGATGGTGTTTTCGCGAGCGTAGTGAGCGCCAAAGTAGCACATCGTTCCGTCGTCGTTCCTTCGGTCTTCATAGGTTCCGCCCCATCGGGAAATGACCGCGCTCAAGCGGAGGTGGAACTCCCGCAAGCGTGCGCTGTAACTTTCCGCGCCAATGCTCTTCTGTAGGTCGGTGGATCTGAACATGTCATACGAAAGTGCAGTGACTTGACGACTGATCCGGTGCGTCCGCAACTCTGCCGCGTGGTGTGGTTGCCATATCTGTTTGTCACTATAAAGAGACAGAACACTCGTGCCAGGAAAACGTGTGGAGCCCAGAAGATCCGCTAGGCTGCCCCCCATCACAATAAACTCGTATAGATTTCGAGCTACAGCCGCATCGTGTGGCATTCCGAATGGCCGTTTGATACAAATCAGCCTAGTTTGCTTATCCAATGCGTTGGTAACCACTTCGCATTCCTTTAGCCAGGTGTCCTTCTCATCCGCCAATACCTGCCAGTCGAATATGACCAGCCGTGATGCGCTCAAGCGTCCTACTAGATCGGGATCGTTGCGGGTGCGTTGTGAAAATCGGCTGGGTGTATCGACAATGTGAACGATGTCCCATTCCTTGAAACCTAACCCCTGCTGGTCGCTGCGCTCGGCGCTGATGTTGGCAATGGAGTTCAGCACATGTACGAGATCACCCGCGTAGCCCAACCAAGCGGCACTTGCACTGCCCGGGCAATCAAGCAGCACCTTCAGTGATGAAGCGTTCTGCGGCACTAGGCGAGCTTCAATTCCGCCATCGTGGCCGAGAAGTCTTCTGTATACAGGGTGAAAGTGTTGCCAATGGCCGTGGCCATCAAACGTGCATTCCCAGGGTACACAGATCAACTTGGCATCGACCACCAACTTCAACCGGTAGTGCCGGGCATCTTGGAAATATGCTTGAATCTCGCCAGGTAGAAGGGTGTTGAACAATTCAGCGCCAAACGAACGAAACCATGACTCCGGTTGGGTAGAGCCATCTTGCGCGTTGATGGATACAACGGACGAACGGCCTTTGAGCCAGCGCGTCTCAAGTTGACGGAGTCGTTGATCAAGGCCATGTACTTTTCCGAATCTCCGTCCCGTTCCTCCGTCTGATAGGTAGGCGCCCAGTACGTCGCCATCAACACTCAATTCCAAGGAGACCTCTTTCAACACACCTTCATTGCCTGCAAGTCCGTCTCCCATGACGGTGTCAGATCGAACGAATGGCTCTTGCACGACGCGTTGAAAATCATTCATGAGTGCTCTGAATCCTGGGTAGATCAACACAACTAGAATCCAATGGGTGGAAAACTAATTCTGATAGATCAGCCCCCGTTTGGCATCCTCACAATTGGTGACGAATGCTCCCATTTTTTGAAGTTGTAACAAATCGTACTGTAGCTGTTTAACAACCGCAACGGCAACTACTTCACGAGATGCTCCGCAGCGTATTCGCCCGCGCCTAGTACGGGGTCACACACCATCTTTGGCGCCGCCCTGCGCGAGCTTCCTAAGACATTCCCTCTTTTCCAGGTGCAACCTCTACAAAGGGATTGCTATGGCGATGGGGGCATAGGTTTATCGAGCATGTAGGTCTAGGGCCCGCGCCTGACGGCACGCTAGCGATGCGTGATGTAGCCTGGCAACGCTATAGAAAAACTATTCGTGTTGAACTGCCCGATCAAGCCCCTGAGTTGGGACAGTACACAGTGTCAGCGCGCAAACGGGCCAGGCGCGGGTAGAAAAAATGACCGCAGGCCGGTACCCAACTCATACTCCGTGCAGGCCGCTTTTGCGGCACGGAGACTATCTCGTTGTCGTCAACCACGGTGTGGAGGACAAAGTGCTGCTGTCCAACATCATGAACGAACGTCAGCGCATCTACCTATGCCAACCCGCCCCGCATTACGCTACGCTTGGTTCTACCAGGAAAATTTGGTGCATTTGGTGCCGAAGTGACATTTTCTCCGGCGACCCGGTTTACGTTGAATCCATTTGCAAAAAATCCGGTCGCGGAAGATTTGATTGCCCGCGTTGACCAGGCCCGGTTGGCGCGTGCCCGCTAACACCAAATATCGAATGGCTGGATGGGCGCTTCCCGCCGTTCGAGAAAGGGCCGTGGAGCAATGCCCAGGTGAGAAGTGCGCAAAAAAAAGCCCACACTGACTAGCAGCGTGGGCTATGAAGGCCATATCTAGGTTTTTTTATTACTTGGCGACTACGCGCACCATTTCAAGACATTTGTTCGAGTAACCCCACTCATTGTCGTACCAGCTGACCAGCTTGACGAAAGTACCGTCCAGCGCAATGCTGGCGTCGGCGTCGAACACGCTGGTGCAAGTCTCGCCACGGAAGTCGGTGGCAACCACTTTGTCTTCGGTGTAGCCCAGCACGCCCTTGAGCGCGCCTTGGGACTGGGCCTTCATTTCGGCGCAGATTTCAGCCAGTGTGGCGGGGCTGTTCAGTTCGCAGGTCAGATCCACCACCGACACATCGCTGGTCGGCACGCGGAACGACATGCCGGTCAGCTTTTTGTTCAGATCAGGAATCACCACACCCACAGCCTTGGCAGCGCCAGTGCTGGAGGGGATGATGTTTTCCAGAATGCCGCGGCCGCCGCGCCAGTCTTTGTTGGATGGGCCGTCCACGGTTTTTTGTGTAGCGGTGGCCGCGTGCACGGTGGTCATCAGGCCGCGCTTGATGCCCCACTTGTCGTGCACAACCTTGGCCAGGGGAGCCAGGCAGTTGGTGGTGCAGGAGGCGTTGGAGATGATGGCCTCGCCCTTGTAGGTGGCGTGGTTCACGCCGTAGACAAACATCGGGGTGTCGTCCTTGGAAGGAGCCGACAAAATGACCTTCTTGGCGCCGGCATCGATATGCTTTTGCGCCGTGACCTTGTCCAGGAACAGGCCAGTGGACTCGATGACGACTTCGGCGCCGACTTCGTTCCACTTCAGCGCAGCAGGATCGCGCTCTTGTGTCAGACGGATCTTCTTGCCATTGATGACCAGGGTATTGCCGTCCACCGAGACTTCACCCTTGAAACGGCCATGCACCGAGTCGTATTGCAGCATATAGGCCAGGTACTCCGGCTCCAGCAGGTCGTTGATGCCAACGACTTCGATGTCGCTGAAGTTTTGTAGGGCCGAGCGCAACACGTTGCGTCCGATGCGGCCAAAGCCGTTGATACCGATCTTGATAGTCATGAAAGTGCTCCTGGGTAAAAAACTAAGTGAAATCGAGAATCATGCATGGAACGGAAAGCTTGACCGACTTTCCAATGAGGTATTGCTCAGAACCTTTCGGAAACTCAAAAGTCAATTGGCTAAGCCAGTCCATGAATTCTTTTCTGGTGGAATCGGATTTTTCAAACTCCCCGACCTTGTTGGATGCATAGGGGCGATAGAGCGCCAGGTTTAGGTCGAACGGACATCCCATGGTCGTCAAATCAAACCGGACCTTACCGAAATCAGAACGGTCAGCCGACCGCAACAACTGTACTAGGCTCAAATCGCGAAAATTGAAAGTCTTGCCGCCTTTCAGATGGAATAGGAATTGCTGTCTTGCGATCAGAGGCTTCCCATCGGGGATGTCACAATTGAATAGGTATTGTTTTGCGGCGTGGACGGCCGCTGCTTCGAGCCAGTGGTTGCGCGCACCATAGATGACTTTCACATCGGACGGCACACCTCGCTTGGTAAATGCCATCTCCAAAACGACGGTCCCGCCGGCTCCCGAGTTGGCCGCAGCGACTGGGTAGGTGGGCCGAGCAGGAGCGACACAGCCTGCATATGAACTCCGAGCACTCTCATTCGGGTTTGAATAGACGACCGTTCTGCCATCCCCGTATTTGAACTGAAACTGCTGGGTAGTCTCAATGGGAGCTTGCCCTGGTACAAAACACGGCAATCGATAGCGCTTAACGTACTGCCTAACCACTTGCTCAAATTCCGAGACTTCCTCTTTTCCAAGCAACTCAACTTTGGGAGCACCATCGGGCGATGAAAAGGTCAACTTCACATCGACCGTGGCCTCTATCTGGTTGGCCCAAGCTGCGGAAGGATAAGTCGGGGTGCCGCGTTCCGCCACCGCTGGGAGCATGCATTCAAGACTGGCTTTGTCTGAAGGAAATTGAATCTGATCGTCTTGCTGGGCAAAGCTAGCGCTGGCGCACAGACAAAGACCCAATGCCAATATTCCTCTATTGCCCCAGGTCACCCTCATATGCATACCTGCTCCATTTCAGCCAACGTTGGGACGCTAATCTCTACTGACTGGCAATAGAAATTCATTGCCCGCACGCGTAATACCACTGCGTCTATCCCTTGCGCGCCAACACCGATTGCACGGTGTCCGCGACATTCTCTGCCGTGAAGCCAAAGTGCTTGAACAGCACTGGTGCCGGTGCGGACTCGCCGAAGGTGTCGAGGCCCACCACGGCGGACACGCCGTATTTCCACCAGCCGTCGGTAGAGCCCATTTCGACCGCGACGCGGGGCAGGCCTGCGGGCAGAACTTCAGACTTGTAGGCCGCGCTCTGGCTGTCGAAGGTGGTGGTGGATGGCATGGACACCACACGCACCGCGATCTTGCGCTCGGCCAGCACCTTTTGTGCATGCAGGGCCAATTGCACTTCGGAGCCGGTGGCGATGATGACGGCCTGGGCCTTCTTCTTCAGGCCGACTTCGGTGGGTTCGGCCAACACGTAGGCGCCCTTGCTGATGGCGTCCAGGCCACAGGCCTCGGGTGCCAGCGCGGACTCGGCCTTGGGGGCGTAGCTGATGTTCTGGCGGCTCAAGAGCAGCGCGGTAGGCTTGCTCTTGTTTTGCAGGGCAACGGTCCAGGCAACAGCCGTCTCGGCGGTATCGCCCGGACGCCACACGTCCAGATTCGGGATCAGGCGCAGGCTGGCTGCGTGTTCGATGGACTGGTGCGTGGGGCCGTCTTCGCCCAGACCGATGGAGTCGTGGGTGAAGACATGGATCACGCGTTGTTTCATCAGTGCGGCCATACGGATGGCGTTGCGGCTGTAATCGCTGAAGGTCAGAAAGGTGCCACCATAGGGGATGAAACCGCCATGCAGCGCCACGCCGTTCATGATGGCGGCCATGCCGAATTCGCGCACGCCGTAGTTGATGTGGCGGCCGCCCTGGCCGGCCTCGTTCTTGACCACGGCGCCACTCAGCGCGTCAAAGCGCAGATTGGGTGTGGACTTGGTGTTGGTCAGGTTGGAGCCGGTCAAATCAGCCGAGCCACCCAGCAGCTCGGGCAAGGCGGCGGTAAAGGATTCCAGCGCCAGTTGTGATGCCTTGCGGCTGGCCACGGTCTCGGCCTTGGTATGGGCCGCAATGACGGTGTCCACGGCGGTCTGCACAAAGTTCTTCGGCAGGTCACCCTTCATGCGGCGCAGCAGTTCCTTGGCCAATGCGGGGAAGGCGGTCTGGTAGGCGGCGAACTTGTCTTTCCAGGCTTGTTCGGCGGCCTTGCCGGCGGCCTTGGCATCCCAGTCGGTATACACCTCCTTGGGGATGGTGAAAGGCGCGTGGCTCCAGCCTAGGGCTTCACGCGTCAGTGCGATTTCTTCACCACCCAGGGGTTCGCCGTGGGCCTTGGCCGTGTTGGCGCGGTTCGGGCTGCCCTTGCCGATGTGCGTCTTGCAAATGACCAGCGTGGGGCGGTCATTGGTCTTCTTGGCTTCGGCAATCGCGGTCGACACGGCGGCAACATCGTGGCCGTCGATGGGGCCGATGACGTTCCAGCCATAGGCCACAAAACGCTGGGCCGTGTTGTCGATAAACCAGGGCGCAACCTGGCCGTCGATGGAGATGCCGTTGTCGTCGTACAGCGCAATCAGCTTGCCCAGCTTCCAGGCGCCGGCCAGTGCGGCGGCTTCGTGGCTGATGCCTTCCATCAGGCAGCCGTCGCCCATGAAGACATAGGTGTGGTGGTCGACGACGGTGTGCTCAACGTCGCCATCCTTGCGGTTGAATTCGCTGGCCAAGAGCTTTTCGGCCAATGCCATGCCGACGGCGTTGGTCAGGCCCTGGCCCAAGGGGCCGGTCGTGGTTTCGACACCCGGGGTAACGCCCACTTCGGGGTGGCCGGCGGTCTTGCTGTGCAGTTGGCGGAAGTTCTTCAGTTCATCGATGGGCAGCTTGTAGCCGGTCAGGTGCAACAGCGCGTAAATCAGCATGGAGCCGTGGCCGTTGGACAACACAAAGCGGTCGCGGTTCAGCCAGTTGGGGTTGGTCGGGTTGTGGCTCAGGTGGCTCTGGCCCGCACCGTTGGCGCTCGGGCCCCACAGTGCGACGGCCATGTCGGCCATGCCCATGGGTGCGCCGGGGTGGCCACAGTTGGCGGCCTGGACGGCGTCCATTGCGAGGGCACGGATGGCATTTGCCATTTGCTGGGTGTTTTGCGTGGGGGCCATGGGCTGGGCGACTCCGGAGTAGGGTGGGGGCTGGGGAAAACCCGGTATTTTACTTGCCGCTGAAGATGACCCCCACGGTCGCACACTTTGTGTGGCTCCCTGCCCCCCGAGGGGGCCGCGTTTCACCTTGGGGCGGCCCGGCGGTGAAACCCCACTTCCGCGCCAAAAATCACCTACAGTCCAAGCTATGCAAGGCCTTCACCTCACCGCCGATCTCAGCCAATGCCAGTGCGACAGCGTGTGGTTGACCGACGCCACACGTTTGCTTAACCAGTGTGTGCAGGAGGTGTTGAGGGCAGGCCTGCAGCCGGTGAACCAACTTGCGCACAGCTTCCCCGCCACCGAACAGGGGCCGGGTGGTGTGACCGCCACGGTGCTGCTGGCGGAATCCCATCTGTGTGTGCACACCTGGCCCGAACAAATGGGCGTGACCGTGGACGTGTATGTGTGCAACTTTGGCGCCGACCATTCGGCCAAGGCACAGAACCTGATGGATGCGCTGATCGCGCTGTTTGCGCCCCGGCAGGCGCTGCGCCAGGCCTTGCAGCGCGGGCAAAGCGGGGCTGGCTGATCAGCTGCTGCGGCGTACCGGCGATGCAAACCAGGCGATGACACTCAACAGCAGCGCCAGGCCCGCCAGCCAGACCAACACACGCCACGGTTTGCCACCCGTTTTAATGATCTCGATGCTTTCGAGAAAAACCGTCTCGCAGGCGCCGTTGCCGGAGTCGGTTCGCACCGTACTGGTACCGCGCTTGAAGTTCATACCCTGCTGATGCGAGTATTCAGCCAGATGCCCGCGGAAACGGACCTGGTCCCCGACCCGCACTGTGCGCAGCTTCTTCGCAAGAGCGGGCTGGTCCGTCAACAGGTGGTTGTTGGATATGGCGGTCTGGTCAAAAGCGGCAAACGCCGCGTCCGATCGGGTGCTGAAATTACACGTGAATTGCCCGCTTGAAAAGTCTATGTCCGCGTACGCTCCGCTGCGCGCATTGCTGCCCCAGATCACACATAGATCAACAATATTCAGGCTGTCATTCCATTCACGGTGCAGGTAATCCCACCAGGTATGGGTATCGTGCTTGCTGACAACCAGTCCGACCAGCTCGTATTCGTGCAGGGGCTGGACCGTGTAGTCGACGCCATGGCTGGTCGTTACATATGCGGCCTGCCGCACCGGTGTTTGCACCGGCTCGTCCTGCAGGGCAGAGGCCAGTTCGGCTGGCGACGGCAATGCGTCACTGCGCCACAGTGCCACGCCGTACAGCAGGGCACTGGCGAGTAGCATGGTTTTGAGCAGTGGCTGACCCATGGCGCTATTGTCAGGCAAGCCCGTCTGCTGGGCGCTCGAGGTCAAACACTATAAATTTAATAGCGATACAGGAATATTCCACGAGGGCTAGCGGTCAATTTAACCAAAGGCGTCTAGGCCAAGGCGTCGTGCAGCGCGACAAACTCCTGGGTCAGCGTGTGGCTGGGGTCCAGAAAAATCATCGGCATGGACAACTCGTGCGATTCGCGGATGCGCACCGACGAACGCAGATAGGGCTGCAGCACCGGCAGGCCTTCGTCGATCAGCTCCTGCACCATGCGCTGGGGCAGGTTGGCACGCGCCTGGAACTGGTTGACGATGATGCCTTCCACCTCCAGTTCGGAGTTGTGGTCGGCCTTGATTTCGGCCACGTTGTCCAGCAGCGTGTACAGCGCGCGGCGCGAAAAATCGTCGCAGTCGAACGGGATCAAGCAGCCCTGCGCGGCAATCAGCGCGCAGCGGGTGTAGAAGTTCAGCGCCGGTGGCGTGTCGATGTAGATCTGGTCGTAGTCTTCGGCCAGCAGTTCAAGTGCGTCGCGCAGCTTGTAGATCTTGTGGCGCGACTCCAGCTTGCCGTGCAGCTCGTCGAGCAGCGGGCTCGACGGCATCAGGTCCAGCCCCTCCCACTGTGTGTGGACGATGTATTCGCTGGCGCCTTTGTCGCGGATCGTGAACTTCAGGCTTTGCTCAAAAAACTCGGCCACATTGGGCATGTCATCCGGCATGTCGGCACCCAACAAATAGCGGGTGGAGTTGCCTTGGGAGTCCAGGTCGATGACCAGTGTGCGCTTGCCTTGCCAGGCACTGATGGCGGCCAGATTGCAGGTGATGGTGGACTTGCCTACGCCACCCTTTTGGTTGAAAACGACGTGTTGCATGGAAATGTGCCTTCAAAAGAGAAAGAGGGAGAGACAGGAATGGGGGCCAAGCAAGAGGGATGCCTGGGGACTGCCAGTTTAGCCGCCGCGCCGGGCCGCCCCAAGCAAGGCTGTGCCCCCTCGGGGGGGCAGTGACCCACACGCAGTGGGGGAGCGTGGGGGTCAGTTTAGCCGCCGCGCCGGGCCGCCCCAAGCAAGGCTGCACCCCCTCGGGGCAGTGACCCACACGCAGTGGGGAACGTGGGGGTTTTTTAGCGGGCGATCAAGGCGCAATACGCCTGGCGCGTAGCGGGGGCGACGGATTCCAGCACCTTTTCATACGGCGTCTGGTGGCGCAGCACCAGGCGGGTTGAGGCCACGGCCTTGGACTTGCAAAACCAGTGGCAACTGTGCTGCATCAAAAACAACTCGGCCAGCATCGTAAAGGCCTTGTCCCTAGCACCCACACCCGGGTCGCGGTTCGCGGCCTGGCAGATGCCTTGCGCATGGATGCTTAGGGCCTGGCGAAAGTCAAAGGTGCTGCCGGGCAACCAGTTACCGGTGTAGAAGATGGACACTGGCAGCTTGCTGGCGCGCGTCGTGTCTGCGTCCAAGCGGGCAAAGTCTGCGACCAGGCGTTTGAACTGCTCACACAGCGCCTGCTCGGTGGTCGACAACATGCTCCAGATTTGTTGCTGGCGTGCCGGGTCGGCCTCACCCAGGGCGCGCATATAACCCTCGGTCAGGGTTTCCATCAACTTTTCAATCTGGTACTGGCCCAGATGGCCGGCCAGCAGCGTGATACGCCGGAGTTCATCGCGGCGTTGGAAAAAATACGCGACGCAGGCCAGCAACAGCGAGAATACAAAAAAGTCCATGGTCTTGTGTAGTTAAGTCGAGCGGCGCATGACTTGGTGGCGGTGCCAGTAGTGTCCCACCACCGCGTTGAACTGGTCTTTTTGCTTGCCCAGGCCTGGCAGCTTGACACTTGTGGTCTTGGCGCCCATCAAACCCTTTTCATGCAATGTGATGGCCAGGCTGTCGCCAAAGCTGCTGGCGTTGTACTGCAGCGCCTTGACGCTGTCCCACTCCACCATGGGCTCCCCGCCCGAGGGTTCGATGCCGCTGTAGTTGACTTCTACGGTGGCGCCCTTTTTCAACCGGAACACCACCGGCGGAAAGTACTTCAGCACCAGCTCGCGCTCTTGTTCATTGGCGGGTTCGTAGCGGTAGGCCAATGCATGCTCGTGGTTTTGCGCGAACTGCTGCTCATAGGCCGACCACAGGCGCTGTTCAATGGCGTCGGCGGTGGTGATTTCATCGGCCCACGTGGTTTTGGGCACCTCCAGCACGATGGCGCCGTAGTCATCCGGGTCCAACGGATGCCCTACCCGCTGCATGCGCTGGGCCAGTGGCGGGTGGCTGTCAAAGGGGTGGGGGATGTGCGCGGTGCGCATGTCGTCGACGAAATCGATGGACGCGGCATAGGGCCGCAGACCTTGGGCCACGGTGGCCGCAATGCCCAGCGTGCTGTCGAGCTTGTCGTCGCGTGCGTACAGGCTGCGCTCGGTGTTGCTGCGGTAGTTGTCATACGCCGCAATCTTGACCAGGGACTGCGAGATGGCCTGGGCCGACACGAGTTTGGCGGCGGTGCGGTCGGCCCTGAATTCGCGCTCACGGCTGTCGCGTGACAAGGCCATCTGGAACACCATGCGGTAGAGTTGCATGAAGTGGTAGACCACCACGGTGAAGCCGCCTTCCCGCATGCCGTGCACATAGTGGTCGTACTGCTGCAGCTTGGGGCCCAGCTGGGCGCTGGCCCGCGTGTCGCCGCCGCGAAAGTGCGCCAGCTCGTGGCCCAGCACCGCGTCGGCTTCCTGCATGCTGAGCACGCGCAACAGCGGGATGCTGACAAACAGTGAACGGCCCTTCAACTGCTGCTGGCCCACGGTCAGTGGCGCCTCGGTCACGAAAAAATTGGTATCTATACCGGCCACCAGGTGGTCAGGCGGTGCAATCTTCAGGCGCGCCGCCATATGGCGTATGCGCCGCCACAGCAGCGGCGCGTCGGCCTCGGCCACACATCGCCGTCGATCTGGCTGTTGCGCGGCACGCGCTGGAAGATCTTGGTGACCAACACCGCCACACCGGCCAGCATCAGTAAACCCGCGATAACGATCAGCTTGATGTAGTATTTTTCCGCAAAAAAGGCGGTCACCCAGAACGACAGCCATACCGCCATGGCGCCCTGCAATACCACCTCGGCCGCGCCGGCCAGCGTCATCAATCGTCTGCCGATCACAAAGCTGGCGTGCTGCCACTTGCGATTCACAAACGCCAGCGCGCCCAAGGCGCCGATGGCCACCAGCAGGACAGCACCACCCAGCAGTGTCCACAGCGTCGCGCGCTGCATGGTGTGGAACTGCCAGACCTCGCCATAGGGTTCGCATACCGCTTCGCGGTATTTTTGCGCCTCTGCCTCCCGGTTGCCGCAGATACTGGAGGGTGGACGGGCGCGGTAAAAGGCGATGTTCGCTTGTTTCTCCTCGCTGCTCGCGGCGTTGTCGGCATAACTGCGTTCTTCGACCATGCGCTGGAAGGACGCGTCGCGGTCGTGGCTGGCGTAGCGCACAAAACCGTAGGTCAGCGCCGGGATCAGAAACAGCGCCAATGCCGCATACAACAACACCTTGAGCAGCTCTTGGCGCAGCGCGGCATCGGATTTTGTGGCCATGGGGGTTCTGCTCCAGGGGGTTGCCGCAGGCCAAACCATTGAGCCGCGGACTGCGGGGATTTTAGGGGTGCAGCTGTGTGGGTGGGTCGCCAAGGTGTACGGGATGCCCCGTGCATACTGGGGTGTGTTGTAGTGCGCGCCATAATGCTACTATTTTGATAGTTACACATGTATACACGACGAGGGCTACAGAGCAATTTGATGGATCATCAGCACTAACAAACCTAAATTGGGTCAAAACTGAGCATTTTTTAAACCCCAACGAAAAATCCCGCCTCGTGGGCGGGATTTCAGCAGGCTCTCGGGTTGTCCGAGGGACCTGCCCTGGGGTGACCCCGAGTTAATCGAGCCCCCACGCTTGTCGCTTCGCGTACTGCGCTGCCCCCCGAGGGGGCGCAGCCTTGCTTGGGGCGGCCCGGCGCGGCGGCCTAACCAAGCCCCCACGCTTGTCGCTTCGCGTACTGCGCTGCCCCCCGAGGGGGCGCAGCCTTGCTTGGGGCGGCCCGGCGCGGCGGCTTGGTGCGAGCTATTAACCGCGATCGCCCATGGGAGGCAATGTACCGGCCTTCTGGGCTTGCAGGAAATCGGCCTTCACAGCGGCACGGGGCAGGGTGCTGGTGACAGACGACTCACGCACGTTGGACATTTCACCTTGCGCTGGTGCGTTGCCTGCTTTCACAGCGGCTGCGTATTCGGACTGCACAAAGTCGCGGCTCAGCACGCTGGGTGCCGACTTGGCGAAGAAGGAACTGGTGGCCACGTTGTTCAGGCGGGCGTTGTCACCGGCAAAGCTGGCGCTGGCGCTGAGGCCGGCAACGAGGATCAGGGCGGTGGTGGTGAATGCGTTTTTCATGATGATGGTTTCCTTCAAAAGTTGTTAGACATTTCCGGGCAGGTCGTGGGCCTCTTGGCCCTGGCTTGTCCAGCCTCGGTGAGTCGCCTATTTGTGTTTCGGCTCATCGATGGGTTGAACTGTACGCCGATTTCGGAAATTAAAAACCATCGGGTCAGTAATTCATCATTGCTAAAAATGAAATAATCTAGGTCTTGAAAACTTACTTGTTGCACATATGGACCGACTTTTATCCATGCGGGTGTTCCAACGGGTGGTCGATGACGGCGGTTTTGCCTCCGCTGCCCGCGCGCTGGACATGTCCCCCGCCACGGTGACCCGTTTGTTCGGCGATCTGGAGCAGCACCTGGGCGCGCGGTTGATGCAGCGCACCACGCGCAAGCTGGCGCTGACGGAGGCCGGGGAGGTCTATTTGCTGCGGGTGCGCAGCATCCTCAACGAGATCGACGACGCGGAAGCTGCGGTGGGCACCAGTACGCTGGACCTGCAGGGCACGGTGCATGTACTGGCCACACCGGTGCTGGCGTCCTACTTTCTGGCGCCGCACATTGCCGCTTGGCGGCAGCGCCATCCCAAAGTCGCTCTGGAGATTGCGGTGGACCCTTTTCCGCAGCGGCGCGTGGACGAGTTCGACGTGACCTTCATGGCGGTGGACGAGGAGTACGACGGCAATGTGGTGGCACGGCCGCTGTCCAGCACCGAATGGATTGTGTGCGCCGCACCCAGCTACCTGAAGCGTGCCGGCACGCCGCTGCAGCCGCAGGACCTGCAATACCACGACTACCTCAAGTTCCCACGCCAGCAAGGTGGTAGCGGCACCAGCAACCGGCGTTTGCGGCTGCAGCCGGCGGCGGGGCCGGGTGATCCGGTGGAGGTGGATATGCCGGTGGCGCTGCAGTCGGTGAGCCTGGACGTGTTGTACCGTGCCGCGCTGGATGGCGCCGGCGTGGCCGTGTTATCGCGCCTGCTGGTAGCGCCACACCTGACCAGCGGCGCCCTGGTGCACCTGCTGCCGGACTGGATCTACGGCCGCCTGACCGTGTACGCGGCCGTCCCGTCGCGCAAGCTGATCCCGGCCCGCACCCGCGCCTTTCTGACTTTCATCGGGGATCTGATGTCGGAGCGGGTCATGTACGCGCCGGGTGCGTAAGTCAGCAGCCCCGTAGGCGCAGCGACCCGCGCAGCGGTGGAACGCGGGGGCGACAAATCCGCGCCAGGCCGCCCCAAGCGGATTTAACCCCCTCGGGGGGCAGCGACCCGCGCAGCGGTGGAGCGTGGGGGCTATTCCTTTTTTTAGTCATAGGTTGCCACGGGCTGTGGCAACTCATCGTCCAGGTACAGCTCGTATTCATCCCAGCCATCCTTGCCGAAATGCTCGTCGCATTGGTCGGCAATCTCGTCGAATGACGTGAATTCCAGACAGAACATGATGGTGTTGAAAACCTGGCGGTAGGCGCGGCCCTCTGCGTCTTCGAGTTCGCCCGCGTCGTCGTACACGTGGCGGCAACAATGCACCCACACGTAGTGGCCTTCCAGCTCGTCTTCGGCCTCCAGCACGCTCAGTGCAAAAGCCTCGTCTTCCGCGCTCGGCCAAGTGGCTTTTTGCAGTCTATGCGTCTGGCCATGCTGGGGGTGCGCCGCGTCCAGTTCCAGGTCGATGGTTTGCCAGTCGGGCGATACCTGGTCGGCGACACCCGCCAGCTCTTGCTGCGTAATGTCGCCTTCCCAGTGAACGTCGGTAATGTGGCGTGAGGTGCCGAACTCACCTTCCCACAGGCTGGCTTTGTGTTTCATGGTCTCTGGATGCATGCGCAATCTCCGTGGTTGTGGGTGGCACTTTATCGCAATCGGTAGCGACCGAGCGCACTTGCGAAAACGCACGCCGCAATTTCATGCATCGGCACCATGGCACTACGGTGTCTATACCGGTTGGCGATTTCGGGGGGCACGGCATGAGGCTCCTGGTCTTTTGCGTATGGTTGTTGCACTGGTTGCCGCTACGGGTTTTGGGCCGTATCGGCGAAGGGGTCGGGTCCTTGCTTTACCGGCTGGCCGCAAGGCGGCGCCACATCACGCTGGCCAATTTATCGGTGTGTTTTCCCCAGTGGAGTGAAAGGCAGCGCAGCCAGGTCGCGCGCCAACACTTCAGGGCCTATATGCGCAGCGCATTGGAGCGCGGTGTGCTGTGGTGGGCGTCCGAGCAACGCTTGCGCAAACTGATCACGGTGCAAACCCATTTGCCCCTGGCCGCGATACAGGCCGGCCCCACGATACTGCTGTGCCCGCATTTTGTGAGTCTGGATGTGGCTGGCGTTGCGGTCACGCTGAATATGCCGGGATGCTCGCTCTATGCACGCCAGAGCAATCCGGTGCTGGACGACGCGCTGTACAAGGGCCGCACACGCTTCCATCCCGTGGCGCTTTTTGCGCGCTCGCGCGGCGTCAAGCCCATTGTTCGCGCGATGCGGGAGGGCCTGCCGTTCTTCATGTGCCCCGACATGGACTTTGGTCTGCAGGGCGCGGAATTTGTGCCCTTCTTTGGCGTTCCAGCGGCCACTTTGACCGCACCCGCGCGGCTCGCAAAGCTGACCGGTGCAAAAGTGATTCCGGTGGTGGCCACGGTACTGCCGAACTACCAGGGTTGGTGCGTGAGTTTTATGCAGCCCTGGGACCATTACCCTGGCCCCGACGTGGTCAGGGCCACGCTGGGCATGAACCGGTTCATTGAAGCCCTGGTGTTGCAGCGGCCGGCCGAGTACCTGTGGTCGCACCGCCGCTTCAAGACGCGGCCCTCTGGCGCCGTGGATATCTATACGAGCCAGGCGCATAAACCTGCGGTGTTGCAGCCCAACTAATCGTTAGGTTCCAGTGCTTAGAAGCGGCGCGGGCCGCCGCTGCGGCACACAAAGCGCAGGCACCCCAAGCTGTGGCTGTGCCGGCTGCGCCACCTTCGCACCGTGTCCTGCCAGTCGGGCACACCCTGCATGCGCTACGCAAATACAGGCCGGAAGAAACTGCGCTCATAACTCTGGATGCAGCGTGTCTCCTGGGCATACTGGAACGCGGCCTGGCACTCGGCATCTTGCATAGACCGAGTCCGATAATCTTCGTAGAGCGCCAGCGACGAAAAACTGAACATCGCAAGGGCAATATTGTTGGCTCCCTCGGAAGGCAGAAAGTAGCCATGGTGTGTGCCGCCGAAGCGCTCCACCAACGGTATCCACAGTTTTCCATAGTGCTCAAACTCAGCGAGTTTGTAGGGGTCGACGACATAACGCAGGTAACAGGTGATCATGGCTCTTCTTGTTTCGAAAGTGAGGGGAGGACGTGATCCTACTATTTCGCCTTCGCCAAAAAAACGTCCTTTCAAGGACGAAAAGTTCTATAGTGGCCCAGGTCATGCGCGCATGTGGGAGCGCCAACCTGATTCCGGTCCTTATTCAACTAACAGTCCAACGGAGACCACTATGAAACGACGTGTTTTGGGTTTGATGGCGGCGGGTGTGCTGTGCCTTGGCTTGGGCGGCACTGCGGTGCAGGCAGCGGAACGGGGGACGGCCGACGAGGCCAAGGCTCTGGTCAAAAAGGCGGCGGCCTATTTGACGGCCAATGGACGGGACAAGGCGCTGGCCGAATTCAACAACACAACGGGGCAGTTTGTGTCCAAAGATCTGTACGTCTTCGTCTACAACGTCAATGGCGACGGCATCAACCTGGCGCATGGTGCCAATCCCAAAATGGTCGGCAAGAACCTGTTGGAACTGAAGGACGGCGACGGTGTGTTCATCGTCAAGGAATTCGTCAAGGCCGCCAACAGCAAGGCTGGCAGTGGTTGGGTCGACTACAAATGGCCGCACCCCGTGACCAAGGCGCTGGAAGCCAAGTCCACCTACATCGAGAAGGTGGGTGACCTGCTCATTGGCTGCGGCATCTACAAATAATTCGGCGGACTGCACGCGCCACGTGCCCAGCCAACGCCTGGTTTGCGCGGTGTGCCTGCGGCCGCAACGCAGTTGCATCTGCCAATGGATCACCTCGGTTGCACATGCAACCGAGGTGCTGATACTGCAACACCCGCTGGAAGTAGACCACGCCAAGAACAGCGCCCGCCTGCTGCACCTGAGCCTGCCGCACAGCCGTATCGTGATCGGTGAGACGTTTGATGAGGGTGCGCTGGCCACCGCGATGCAAGTCCCCAAGTACACCATGCTGTTGTACCCCCCGACCCCACACGACGTGGCGCCGGCCATCGATCCGGCAAGCCTGCTGGACTGCGCGCAACTGCGGTTGGTGGTGCTGGACGGCACCTGGCGCAAGAGCCGCAAGATGCTGCACCTGAGCCCGCTCTTGCACCAGTTGCCGCGCCTGCAGCTACACGACGTGCCCGCATCCAGCTACCTGATCCGCAAGGCCCACCAGCCCGGACAGTTGTCCACGCTGGAGGCCACCTGCGCGGCACTGGCGCAGCTGGAAGGTGACGCCGCCAAGTTCCAACCCCTGCTGCAGGCCTTCGATGGATTTGTGGCGCAGCAGTTAGCTTTCAGACCCGCGACAACTGGCCTGATCGGCTGAGTCGAAAGCGCGCAAAGTCCTCTGCCAAAAACAACTGACCCTTGTAGTGCGTCGCCGCCTCCGACTGGATGTCGGTGATGCAGGGCGACCGGTTGGGGTCCGATTGGTAGCGGGCGCTGAAGTGGGTCAAGACCAAGTTGGGAAGCCCAACGGTTTCGGCAAATGCCGCAACACTGGCGGCCGAGCTGTGGCCATAGCTGGCGCCCGCCTTGTCTGCCACCTCTTGCGTATAGGTGGCCTCGTGCACCAGCACCTGCGCGTCCTGGCAACAGGCCGTCAACAGGGCGGCCTGGTCGTTGTCGCCGCCGACCACAATCTTGCGGGCCGGGTGCGGATAGGACAGGTAGTCCGAACTGCGCAGCGTACGCCCCGCATGGGTCACGTCCTCGCCCATTTTCAAGCGCCCCCAGAGCGGGCCTTGCGGAACCCCCTCTGTGCCAAGTCTTGCGCTATCCAGGCAGGCTTCCACCTGCAACTCGGTGAAGCTATAGGCGTGGGAAGGCACGCGATGCGACAGTGGGGCGGACTCAACTTTCCACTCCGCATCTTGCCAGCCGCCAAAGGATTCCGTGGGCAGAAACTCCAGCGCAAACGGCAAGAACACCGCCGTCAACTCCAGCGTGGTTCGCACCCAGGTTTCAATGCCCTTGGGTGCAACAATGGTCAACACATCCTTGCGGCCGGACATGGCCGCGCTGGCCAGCAGGCCGGGCAATCCATAACAATGGTCACCGTGCACATGGGTGATAAAAATGGCCCGCAGCGTGTTCACCGACAAGGGCGTGTGCAAGAGCTGGTGTTGTGTGGCCTCGCCGCAATCCACCAGGTACCAGGCCTTGCCGCTGTCCGCTACCAGGGCCAGTCCGGTCACGTTGCGCTGCTTGGTCGGGGTGCCGGAGGAAGTGCCGAGAAAAACAAGGTCCATGGGGTTTCTCTCAGCCGGCCATGGCCTGTGTCAGATTGCGCCGCGCCGCAGCCTCCAGTCGGTCGCGGTAGATCTGTGTGTTGTAGATGTGCTGACGCGCCATGAACGAGGCAAGCACCTCGCGCCGCTTGGTCTGGAACAGTTCTTCCGGTACGTGGTCGTATTCATCGCGGATTTGTTGTCCGTACTCGGCAAAGCGTTGTGGTGTCGCGCCCAGGATGGACAGGTCGATGTCCACCAGCAATGCGGCGTCGGCCGTCGTGGTGGTGGGCGTTGCGCCGTGGCAGGTCGCCATGACCAGGGCATAGACCCGGTCCGCCACGGCTGCATCGGCTCCGGCGTCCAACAGCGCACGTTGTGCCCATAGGGCGCTGGCACGCTCGTTGTCGTCGCGGCCGTGCGCGTAAATGGCATCGTGAAACCACAGTGCCATCGCCACTTCGGCAGGGTGCTCGGCCAGGGTGCCGTCGCGCTCACAGAGCGCCAAACATTCGCGCAGATGCTGCTGCGTGTGGTAGCGCCGGTGCGGCTCGGCGTAACACCGGCACAGTTGCTGGAACAGCTCAGCGGCGAACGGGCCCGAGGGGTCGTGCAGGCCCAGTCCGGCCCAGGTCTGTGTCCAATAGCGTTGTAGATCGTCCATCACTGTATTTGACCACCGTATGCGCGACGAAGCCCTATGTTCGTTGCGGCACAGACCCCCGCGCCGTGCGCGCATAAATTACACCCGTGGCGTTGCACTGCGGTGTTTCCGCTACGCACGACGGGGCCGGCGCTGAACAGCGGTGGTTTCCAGCCAGGGTGCCGCTATGGTGCGACGCCCGTGAACTACAAAGGGAATTTTTATGAACGAGCAAACTCTAGCGCCAACTGAAGTGATCAACACGCTGAACGACCTGATCGAAATCAACCGCGATGGCCAGAAGGGGTTTCAGGAGGCAGCGGAAAAGATGGACGCTCCTGCGACCAAGACCTTCTTCCTGGAGCAAAGCCTGGTCCGCGCGAGCTTTGTCGGCGAACTGCAAACCCTGGTGCATGTGCTGGGCGACGAGCCCGAGAACACCGGCACGGTAACGGGCGCGCTGCGCCGCGGCTGGATGGACCTGAAGTCGGCCTTTGGTGGCGGTGACCATGCGATCCTGGTGGTTGTCGAATCCAGCGAGGACCAAGCACTGGGCCAGTACCGCAAGGCATTGGGCAAGGCGCTGCCGGCGGACGTGCGCAATACGATTGAAAGCCAGAACGAAAGCATCCGGCAAGCGCACGACAAGGTCAAGGCACTGCGTGACGCTCTGAAAATCTAAGTGCGCATGGCCCCAAGAAAAAACAATAGGCCGCGCTGAAGGGGAGGGGCGGAGCCGAAAATCGGCCCTTTATGCCCACAATGGCCCATAAATACCCGGATTGGGTTTTATGGGTATTTTTTTTCTTGCTTATAGGAAAAATGGCAACTAGCCCTCGTCCTATATAGACATGAAGCTATCAATTTGGTAGCAAATGATTTCACTGCAGTGGATGGCGTCGTGCCAACCAGGCATACAGGAATACGCCAGCCAGCAGGCTGGCCGCCGCCGTCTGCAGCGACAGCGCAAAACCCTGTGCGGGGTTCGCACTGCGTTGCAGCAGCAGCGCTACCCAGGGCGGACCGGCGATCTGGCCCAGGCCGTAGACGGCCGTCAGCAGGCCGATGAAGCCCGACGCACCCTCGGGGCGCAGCCGGCGCACCTCCTGCATCGCAAACAATGTGATGGCCGTAAAGGGCAGGCCGATCAACAAACTGCCCAGCGCAAACCCGGCCAAGCTGGGCCACCACACGCCCAGCATGATGCCGCTGGCCTGCAGCGTGTAACAACCCATCAGCAGATGGCGCCGGTCCCAATGCACCGGGAACCGAATCGTCAGCAAGGCGCCAATGCCTACGCCCAAACCGAACAGCGGCCAGAACAGATCCAGCCAGACCGAGCCCGGCAGCGCCTGGCGCGCAATCACCGGCAGAAAGGTGGCGGTGACGATGTAACCAAAACCGGCCAGACCGTAGGCCAGGGCCAGCACGGCCATCGCGCTACGGCCCGAGCCAGCGGTGGGGCCACCCGGCGCTGCGGCGGCGGTGGCCACAGTGCCGCGCAGTTGCGGCCAGGTCAGCGCCGTCAGCACGGTGGCCAATACGCCAAACGCGATCCAGCCGGCCGCCGCGTGCCAGCCTCCAGCCACCATGGCCGAGGCAGCCAGGCCGCTGACGGCAATGCCCAGGCCTGGTCCAACGTAAATGACGCCGGCAAGCTTGGGCGCACCCAGCACCGACAGGCGCGCCAAGCACCAGCCCGAGGTGTAGACAAATACCAGCGCACTGACAACGCCGGCCAGCAGGCGCCACAAGGGCCAAGCGGTGGGCCATTGCGTGGCCATGCCCATGGTCAGCACCACGGTGGCCAACAGCCCCTTGCGTATCACCTTCACGTGCACGACCGGCGGCAAAAACGACCAGCGCGACCAAACCCAGGGCTGTAGCGCGCAGGCCATGGCGCCCAGCCAGTAGCCTATGTAGTTAGCGGTCGCCAGCCAGCTGGCCGCCGCCAGATCGACCACACCGTCGTGCAACATCATGGGCAGCAGCGGCGTGAACGCAAAGCGGCCTATGCCCATGGCCACCGCCAGGGATAACATGCCAGTCAACGCAATGGCAAGGGGTTTTTGAGGAAGCATCCACCGATTGTGCAGGCTGCTGCCGCGCTCTAACTTGCGTTGGTCAACACCTCGATACGGTGGCCGTCCAGATCCAGAAACATCGCGCCGAAGTAGGTGGTGCTGATGTCGGGCCGCTCGCGCGGCGTGAAGATATCCTGGGCCGATGCGGCAAGCGCGGCGGCGTGGGCCGCTGCTACCACGTCTCTGGACGGCGCGCCCAGCGCGATGTGCAGTCCCTTGGCTGTTACCGGCTCATCCTCGGCCACCGGGTACAGGAAAAACGACCACTGTGCTGCGCTACCAAACGCCGCTTCGGCGCCGGTGTCGCGCAATAGTTCAATCCCCAGCGGCTTCAACGCCTGCCGGTAAAAGGCCACGGCCTCGGGGTAGCTGCGGGTGCCTAGTGATACATGGTCAATCACGATGTTCTCTCCTTTAGTAATTTCAGACCAGCCAACGAGCGACCTGCTCGCCGGTCAGATTGCTGCCGCATAAAACGGTAGCCAGGCGCTGCGTGCGCAGTTCCGGGTGTTCCAGAATGGCTGCGACGCCGACTACACCGGCAGGCTCGACCACCAGTCCCGCATGGGTGAAGACTAGGCGCATCGCGCGCTCGATCGCCGCTTCGCTGACCAGCAGCACGTCGTCTACCGCGCCCTTCATGTCGGCCAGCGCCTCGGGCACCGGCATGCGCACCGCAATGCCGTCGGCAATGGTGTTGGCGATGCCGCGGTTCACCAGGCGGCCCTTGTGCCAGGAGGCGGCCATCGCGTCGGCACCCTCCGCACACACACCGACCACGCGCACATCGGGTGCATGGGCCTTGATCCAGCGGCCCATGCCGGTCAGCAGGGCGCCATTGCCCAGCGGCACCAGCACGGTGTCGAAGTCCCGCCGTCGTGCCAGCATCTCACGGGCGATCGTGCCTTCACCCTCGGCGATGCTGGCTTCAGCACCGTCTTCCACAAAATAGCCGCCGCTGTTGGCGCAAAACAGTTTGGCCTGTTCCTTGGCGCGGTCAAAGTCATCGCTGTACAGGCGCACGTCGGCGCCCAACGCGCGCATGCGCTCCACCTTGTAGGCATTGGCCGTGGTCGCGCTGTACACCACCAGCGGCCACTGCCGCGCGCGGCACACATAGGCCATGGCCTGGCCCCAGTTGCCGGCGGTGGCGCAGACCAGGGTGCGGTCGGTCAGGCGCTCGGCGTTCTGGTGCATGAAGAAGTCGGCGCCGCGGCCTTTGAACGAGCGCAGCGGATTCAGTGACTCGACCTTGAGCTGCAGGGAGACGCCCAGCGCTTTGGAGAGGGGTTCGCAGTCGAACTGGGGGCTGTTCAGGAAAACCGGGTCAACAACCGACGCAGCACGTGCGATGTTGTCCAGCGACAAACGATGTGAAGTAGAGATAGTGGGCATGCACCAAGTGTGCGGGCAAGCACGTTATGCTTGGCCGCATTCCCTCACCCGACCGCGCGGCTTTGCCGCATATTGAGCGCCGACTATGCGGCCAACCGCACCATGCCTTTAGATGCCCCACTCGACGCGCTGGATCGCCAGATCCTGGCCCTGTACCAGCGCAATACCCGCCTGCCAGGCGAGCAGATAGGCGCGCAGGTCGGCCTGTCGGCCGCCGCCGTGCAGCGGCGCATCAAACGCATGCGGGAGTCAGGCGTTATCCAGGGTGAAATCGCAGTGTTGGACTGCCAGCAACTGGGACTGGGCGTGACGGCCATCGTACATGTGGATCTGGTGGACGAGTCGGCCCACGCCACCCGCGCCTTCCGCGACAAGGTGATGGCGCGCGGCGAGGTGCAGCAGTGTTACGGCGTGACCGGTGCGGCGGACTATGTGCTGGTCGTCATCGTGGCGGACCTGAACGCCTACGACATTTTTTGCAAGGCCTGTTTGCTGCACGACGCCAATGTGCGCAGCTTCACGACGCACATCGTTCTGGATGCCGCCAAGCGCTCCGGGCCGTTGGCGTTTTAAGGCTGGCCGAAGGGCTCAGGGCGAGCGGAAATTTTTCGTCGTGAATCGTGGAAATATCATTCTCGAACGGGTATGGCGTAGTGCATCAACGAAGTGTCAGACGTGGGGTGGTAGCGGGAGTCATACACCTCCAGGTCCACACCACCGCTGTGTGATGTGCCGGAGGACAGCAGCCAGCTCGAATAAATGTAGTTGACCGTGTTGTCTATGCCCTGGGCCGGGCCCTGGTGGCCAAACCTGGCATACCGTGCACCCGGCACTTCCAGCGCCTGCATGCCGTCCGGCAGCGCGGCACCGAGTTGGCTGACCTCAATGGCGGCAAAGTATTGCAGTTGATCCGAAGAGTCACGCACCGGACTGACCACGCCATAACAAACGCCAGGTACGGCGTGCGGCACTTCAGCCAGGCGGCTTAAAAAGCTCGCCCACAGCGGCGGCAGTTTCCTGGCCAGATTGTTCTTCTCGGAATCGATGCCGTAGAACAGCGTGCGCATGGCGACCAGCTGCATGGCACGTTGTTCATACACTTCGGGCACCAGGGACACGTTGCGGTGGATGTGGCGCAGGTAGTCGGCATCCAGCTCCACCTTTTTCACAAACAGGGACCGGCTGCCAAAGGCGCGGTACTGCCCCGGTGTGATGTGAAAGCACGACTTGAAGCCGCGGGTAAAACTCTCTTGTGTCTCATACCCCGCTGCCAGTGCGATGTCCAGAATCGGCAACTGGGTGCCCAGCAATTGGTCCAGGGCCTTGGCAAAACGGCGCGAGCGTATATAGGTCTTCAAAGTCTCATTCGTCAGTGCCCGGAACACCCGCTGAAAGTGCCACTGGCTCAGGCCCGCTGCCTTGGCCACGTCTGACAATGCGATCTCCGTGTCCAGATGGGCTTCCACAAAGTCAATGCCCTGTTGAACACGTTTCAGGTAGTGCACGGTCCGGGTTCCCGTCAGGCTGCAGCAAAAAAGCCGGTCATGGCAATCAGCTTGCCGGCGTCGTTGTACTTGCCGTAGCTCGTGCCTTCGCCGATAACCTGGCCCTTGCCGTCGAGCATGTTCCACGTGGCCATGCTTTGCTGGTGGTGGTTGACAAAGGACTTGGTCTGGAAGTGGCCGCCGGGAACCTGCTGGTGAAAGGCGTCCATGTAGGCGGTCAGTTCCTGCCAGCCGGATGTGGCCACGTTGGGGTCGTTGTAGACGCAGTGCGGATCCAGGCTTTGCGCAAACAAGGCCTGTTTCTCTGCAGCGGAGGCCGCTTTCCACGAGGCGGTATAGGTTTCCCAGGTCTGGTTCAAAGGGTGTGTGTTCATAGCAGCTTCCAAGTGGTGGTGAAGCCCCGATTGTTCGTGGCCATGTGCCATGCCTTTGACATTTTGTGCTTTTAAAATTATCCAGGGCGCAGGCCCCCACGCTCCACCTCTGACGCGGGTCGCTGCCCCCCGGGGAGGCAGCCTTGCTTGGGGCGGCCCGGCGCTACGGCTATCGCAAACTGCCGCAATCCGCACCGCCGGTCATGCGCACCTTGATCGGTGTTGTTGTGCCCTCGCGGTATTTGCTCCACACACTCTCGGCCACATTGCAGGTCCAGCTCTTGCCGCCAGCGTTCAGCGTCAGCTCATAATTTTCGCGCCGCGGACCTTCGCGCTCGGCACCCAGGGTGTTCAGGGGCGACAGCGCACTAAGACCATTGCGACTGCTGCTGTTCAGATTGCCCACGCTGGGCCATGTGGGCGCCACTGCTGTCTGCGGGCCAGCGCTGACGCTGCGGTAACTGCGCCAACGGTTGACCTGGAAGCGGCAGCGGTCGTCATAGATGGGCTCTTCGCGGTAGCGCGGAACACACGCCTTGTGTTTGACAAAAGTGCCGTCGCCCTTGTCCACACGTTCGTCATGGCAGACCTGACCGTCCGGGATCTTGCGTGTTGAGCGCTGCTCGCGGCTGCGGGTGATGGAATAGGCATCCATGGGCACGCCATCGCACCATGCGGACTCCGCGACGCTGGACAGGCGCTCGATCTGGATCTCGCGCTGCCAGTTGCGTTGCGACACCGTGGCCGTGGTTTCGGTGGTGGTCGAGAACAGTGTGGCCAGTGCGACCAGCGCCAGTACAAACGCACCCAGTACCCAGCGCAGCCATTTGAAGCTGGTTGCAGCGTGGGCCGGAGCTGCTGTTGGCGTGGGTGCTGCGGCCGTGTCGGTGACAAGGGCAACCGGCTTGGTGCCGTCCTGACCGGCACCACAATTGGTGCAGTGCGCCGCCGCGGCCGAGTTGGGTGAACTGCAATAGGCACAACTCCAGTCGGCACCGACAAACTGGTGGTTGCGGGCCTCGACCTCTTCGCCCGGTTTGGGAAAGTAGCGCTTGCTGGGATCCTGCGCCGCACCACAGGTGGGGCAGTGCCGGTGCGACTCGCCCAGCAGACCCTTGGTATTGCACTGGGGGCAATCCCAGAGCATCTCGTAATAAATTTCTTTTTCTTCTGCCATATGCCCTCAAGCGCCTCTTGGTCAAATTCCACATGCCGTCTCGACAGCGGGATTATTGCGCGGCTATGGCTCCGGACCCATGCAGGGGTCCGGGTTTGTTGTTCCGTGCGCTTGGGTTAGGCCTTGGGCGGAAGCTTGATCGTGACTTTGCGCGCGCCTTTGGGCGGAGACGGAAAGTCGGCCAATACGGCCTCAAACATGGCGGGCAATACCCTTTCGGCGGTGAACCAGGTTTGCTCGTTGGTCGCGGTGCTCTCGTAGACAATCTTGCCGGAGCTGCGGTCGCGGATTTCAAGGCGTACCCGGGTCACATAGATTTCGCGATCCGGCCAAGGCGATGAGTAGTACATCAGCCGGCCATGCCACAGGCGCGGACGGCCAAACGGAGACCAGAGTGGTCGGCCGAAGAATGGGTCGGGGTAGGTCACCACAGCGTCCGTCGTCCACGCACCTACTTGCACGCTGTAACGTGCGTTGGTGTCGTTGCGGGTAAAGCCCACTTTCTGCAACGCTGCTTGCGCCATGCCTTCGAGCAGCACGGCCTGGCCCGCGTCCTGTTCCTGCGAGGGCAATCGCTCAAACGTGAACGTGCCAGCCTGCACCGGGGCTGGCGCGGCGGAAAAGCTTTGTACATCGCTCTGCACCGACGTAACCGTCGCACAGCCGGTCAGCAGTAACGCGGCCGTTGCGAACAGGGCCGCAGCCATGGGTTTAAAAAGGGTGTTGTTGCGTGTTTCCATTTGCTGTCCTCCTCTCATGTTCTTGACCATGATGAACCAGATATGGTCCCAACGGCCATGTGATTCAAGTTTATCCTTGTAAAGTTGTGCAAGCACGCGCAACAGCGCGCGGGGTGACCCCATCTATAACGGCCCCGGGTGGCAACCGTGTTGTCCGTCGCCCAGGGCCGCTTGTATGGCTTTTAAGGCCCCGGGTTGTCGGCGGTCTGCGGGCCAAAACGTGCCAGTGACGCGGCCCGTGCCTTGGCCGCCTCCACCTCGCGGTTGCGCGGCGCGGCCTGCGTCACCAGCGCTTGCATCAATGCGCGCGCCGTGCCGGCCACTTCCTCCACGGCACGTTCAAACGCCGCTTCGTTGGCCTTGGATGGCACATTAAATCCGCTGAGCTTGCGCACGAACTGCAGCGATGCGTCCCGGATTTCCAGCTCGGTGGCCGGGGGCTCAAAGTTGAACAAAGTCTTGATATTGCGACACATGGTGTGGATGTGGTGTGTGGGTGAATCAATGCGGGTCCGGCCGACCGTTCTCGTACAACGTCAGCGCGCGGTAAATCACGCTGTGCGCCGGTGTCGGCACGCCATGTTCCAGACCGAGATGGTGCACCCGGCCGGATAACCAGCGCAACTCCAGTGGCTTACCGCGCTCCAGGTCCTCGGACATGGATGAGCGGAACGCGAATGGCATGCCGGCGAGCTTGGTCATGACCTCATCGGTCAAGTCGGTGCGCACCACGTGGCCCGCCGCACGACCCACGGCCACGGCCTCTTCGACGAGCTGGCGCTGCAGGGTTTTGGTTTCGGCATGCGCCAATATTTGCCCCATGCTGGCGCGCAGCAAGGATGTTGATGCCGATAGCGCGCTCAGCGCAATGAATTTTTCCCACAACACGGTGTTGATGCTATTGGTGGGCTTGGCATCCAGTGCGGTGGACCGCTCACAGGCGGCGAAAAACTGCGCCATCACCGGGTCGCCGTGGCCGGCATCGGCAACGATGACGTGCAGGCCCCCGGGGCTGCGGATGACGCCAGGCCGGTCAATGACAGCCGACACATAAATGACGCCACCACGCAGCTGCGCTGCGCCTATATGCGGCGTGATCATGGCCACGCTGTCGATGCCGTTTTGCAAGGTCAGGATACGCGTTTGCGGGCCGATCATGGGCGCCAGCATGCACGCTGCGGACTCGGTGTCCCACAGCTTGACTGCAAACACAATCAAATCGACTGGACCGACCGATACCGGGTCATGTGTGGCTTGCACGCTTGGTAGCGTTAACGGGTGCACAGGGCTTTCAATCTGCAGGCCGCTTCTTTGCATGGCCTCCAGGTGCGCGCCGCGGGCGATAAACGTTACGTCTTCACCAGCGGCTTGCAGCCGGCTGCCGACATAAGCACCCACTCCGCCCGATCCCATGATGACTATGCGCATAAACGGCTCCTTTACATTGCGTCAGGAAAAGAGCTTAAAACGAATTGCGCTCTTGTGCTCACTATGATCCAGGCTTCTTGTACGGAGCCTGCATGCGCTTTTTAAACCCACGTGTTACCCGGTGGCTGCTGTGCCTGGGCACAGCGACATCCTTTTCCCTCGGAGCCCAAACCGTGTCCCCACCCGTTGTTGACCCCTACCTCTGGCTTGAAGATGTGCAGGGCGAACGCCCCCTGACCTGGGCGCGTGCGCGCAACGCCGACGCCCAGCAGGTGTTGGAAGCCACGCCGGGATTCGCGCAAACCCGTAGCAAGTTATTGGAAGTGCTGGACAACCGCGACCAGATTCCCTACGTGAAACGCCGCGGCGACTACGTGTGGAATGTATGGAAGGACGCGACCAACAAGCGCGGCCTGTGGCGCCGCACTACATTGGCCGAGTACCGCAAGGCGCAGCCCGCATGGGAAACCCTGCTGGACCTGGACGCGCTGGCCAAGGCCGAGAATGAAAACTGGGTCTGGGCCGGTGCCGATTGCCTGGGGCCAGCCTATTCCCGTTGCCTGGTGTCGCTGTCACGCGGTGGTGCCGATGCGGTAGTGGTACGGGAGTTTGACCTGGCGACACGCGCCTTCGTCGTCAAAGACGGATTTGTATTGCCCGAGGCCAAGTCCCAGCTCGACTGGATCAATGCCGACACGGTGCTGGTCTCCACCGACTTCGGCCCCGGCTCCATGACCAGGAGCGGCTACGCGCGTATCGTCAAGGAATGGAAGCGCGGCACACCGCTGGCCGATGCCCGCACCGTGTATGAAGCGCAAGAGAGTGATGTAGCGGTGTCGGCCCAGGTGGATCACACGCCGGGTTACGAGCGCGTGGTGGTGGGCCGTGCCACCGATTTCTACAACAGCGAGGAGTTTCTGCTGCAAGGCAAGGCGCTGAAGCGGCTGGACAAACCGTCCGATGCCTCGCTGCTGTGGCAGCGCGACTGGGCATTTTTGCAATTGCGCAGCGACTACGTGGTGGGTGGAAAAACCTACAAGGCCGGTGCGCTCCTGGGCATCCCATTCGACGCTTGGCTGCGCGGCAACAGGAATTTCGACGTCTTGTTCGAACCCACGGCCACACGCTCGATCGCCCGCGGCGGCATCAGCCTGACGCGTGACCATGTGCTGCTCAGCATCCTGGACAACGTGGCGGGTCGTATTGAAGAACTCAGCTACCAGAAAGGCCAATGGGTGCGCCGCGCGGTGGATGCGCCGTTCCCCGGCACGCTGAGCGTGGGCGGCATACATGATCCGTTGGTCAAAGATGACCCACACGCCAACAGCTATTTCCTGAACTACGCCGACTTTCTGACGCCCGACAGCCTGTACCTGGGCCAGGTCGGCGGCGACACGCTGGAGCTGCTGAAGAGCCGCCCGCGCTTTTACGACGCCGACGGCATGCGCGCCGAGCAGCAATTCGCCACCAGCAAGGATGGCACCCAGGTTCCGTACTTTGTGGTCTGGCCCAAGGGGGCCAAGGCGGATGGCAAGAACCCGACCATTCTGTACGGCTACGGCGGCTACGAGATATCGGAGCTGCCGCGCTACAGCGGTGAATACGGCGTGGCCTGGCACGCCAAGGGCGGTGTGCTGGTGGTGGCCAATATCCGTGGCGGCGGCGAGTTTGGCCCCAACTGGCATACGTCAGCCACCAAGGCCAACAAACAGCGCAGTTACGACGACTTTGCGGCCGTGGCCGAAGACCTGATCGCGCGCAAGATCACCAGCCCCAAACATCTGGGTATTTATGGCGGCAGCAACGGTGGCTTGCTGGTCGGCGCGGTCATGGTGCAGCGCCCCGAGTTGTTCGGCGCCGTGGTCTGCAGCGTACCGTTGCTGGACATGCAGCGTTACCACAAGCTGCTGGCCGGCAACAGCTGGATGGCCGAGTACGGCGACCCTGACACCGCCGAGGAATGGGCCTGGATCAGCAAGTACAGCCCTTACCAGAACGTGAAGGCCGGCGTGACCTACCCCAAGGTGTTGTTCACGACGTCGACCCGCGACGACCGCGTGCACCCGGCCCACGCCCGCAAGATGGTGGCGCGCATGTTGGAACAGGGCCACAAGGACGTGTTGTACTACGAGAACATGGACGGGGGCCACGGTGGCGCGGCCGACAACACGCAACGCGCGCAGCTGCAGGCGCTGCGGTTTGCGTTTTTGTGGAGTGCGCTGGGCGGGCGGTAAGCGGGGGGGGCAACGCGTGTGCCGTTGCACGCAGGTTCCACGCGGCGGCCACCAAATGATCGTCATAAATACCTGTTTTGGGTATTTTGGCGGCTGGTTTTTATTGTTCCAATGGAAATTGGCCGCTAGCCCTCGTTGTATATATCTAAGTAGCTACTAAAACTGTAGCAATCAGTATTTCACTGCGAACCCACAGGCTTGATCACCTGGTGCTGGGTGCCGGTACCAGCCGCACTGCTCATCGCGCGGGCCGGTGCGACCGTTTTGCAGTACCCTTCGGTAGCTCCGCATTTACGAATGGCCTCGGCCCTGCCAGATGGGTTGACAAGGACCAATTCTTTTGGCAGTTGCACGGAGTAGACGCGGGTGCTCGCCGGGAGAAACCATGGGTCATTGGCCCAAATACGGATGCGGGGTGTGAATCCCGGATAGTCCGCCTGGAGCTGGTCCAGATTGGCATAAACATCGCGGTAGGCGTATTGGATGGCGGTTTCAATGAAGGCCGCGCGGTCAATGTCCTGGGGTTCTGTGAAGGGATGGACGCCGGTGCAACGGCCAAAGATGGCACTGGTTGCCACAATGACCTCGCTTTGCGCAGGCAGCTTGCGAGCGGTGTCTTCCGATACCTTGCATGTCTCACTTGCGCCACCCGATAGCGGCACGTTGTAGACGATTTCGCTGCCGGACGCGGCCGTCACGGTACTGCTGTAAACGCTCGTGTCCATCTTGTCCGGGGGCAAAAAACAGTCCAGCAGTACGATGGCGGCCATCAGCGGTGCGACAAAAGCAAGGAATGTTTTCATGGAGGCCACGTCGTGAATGAGCCGCGCACTATAGCCCCGCAAGGCTGTTTCAAAGCTGACGAGGGGCCGACAATTTACACTTGAGCCCTGCCGCATCGGCATGCACCCTACTCCAGACCCTTTATCACCATGAGCAAATTTGCCCCCATCAGCGGCTTCCCCGAATGGCTGCCCGAGCAGCGCCTGTTGGAGCAGCAGTGCATGGACACCATCCGCCGCCAGTACGAGTTGTACGGCTTTGCCAATATCGAAACCCGCAGCGTGGAGCCCACGCAAGTGCTGTCGGGCAATGGCGACGATAAAGAGATTTATGTACTGGCCCGCTTGCATGAAGACGCAGCCGAAGCCAAGAAGCCGCCTGAGTTCGGCCTGCGCTTCGACCTGACCGTGCCCACCGCGCGTTATGTGCAGCAGTTCAAAGGCCAGCTGAGCTTTCCGTTCAAGCGTTACCAGATGCAAAAGGTCTGGCGCGGCGAGCGTCCGCAAGAGGGCCGCTACCGTGAGTTCACGCAGTGCGATATTGACGTGATTGGCGACGGTGCATTGCCCAGCTTTTACGACGCCGAAGTCGTGCGCCTGATGGCCGTGGTCACCAGTCAGCTGCCGATACCCCCGGTCACGCTGCGTGTCAACAACCGCAAGCTGCTGCAGGGCTTTTACGAAGGCTTGGGCATTGCCGACACCAATGCCGTGCTGCGCGTGGTCGACAAGATCGACAAGATTGGCGCGCCCAAGGTCTCCGTGCTGCTACAGACCGAGTTGGGTTTGAGCGAGGCGCAAGCAGCCCAGTGCCTGGCCATTGCCAGTATTAAGACCGCCGACACTTCTTTTGTGGACCGTGTGCGGGCGCTGGGTATCAGCTCCCCGTTATTGGACGAAGGCCTGACCGAACTGACCGAGGTGCTGGATAACGCCGCCGACCTGAATGCCAGCCGCCTGGCCGCCGGCCTGCCCCCCTCCGTATCCGCCGATCTGGCGATTGCCCGCGGCCTGGCCTACTACACCGGCATGGTCTGTGAGGGGCAGATGCAGGGCTTCGAGTCATCGGGCTCGGTCTGCGGCGGCGGGCGTTATGACAACCTGGCGGGTGATGCCAAGGTCAAGCTGCCGGGAGTGGGCATGTCCATAGGCCTGACCCGCATTCTGGGCCTGCTGTTTGCCAAGGGTGTGCTGAAGCCCACGCGCAAGACGCCGACCGATGTGCTGGTCGCGTTGAACGATGACGCCAGCCGCCCCGCAGCCAACGCGCTGGCCAATCGCCTGCGTGGCCGCGGCATTGCCACCGACCTGTACCACGCGCCCAAAGCCTACGGAAAGCAGATCGAGGCCGCGTCCAAGCGTGGCATTCCTTTTGTGTGGTTCATAGGCGAGAACGCCAGCCACCAGGTCAAGAACCTGCTGACTGGCGAACAGACCACCGTTGACCCGGATACCTGGTTACCGGCCTAGCGGGCTACTTACTGGGCATTCAACTGCGGGACTTGTTTCATGCGGGCCGCCAGGTTGACGCCAGGCTTGCGCAGGTCCACTTCGTCGCCGAGTATGTGTGCGGCTTCAATCAGCAAGACATCCTTGTCGTTCTTGCGCGCCTTCTCGGCGGCCAGCTCACTGGTCAGGTCGCGTTCACCGGCTTGCAGACCATCATCCTTGGCGCGGTCGCTGTCTTCACGCGCCGCGTCTGCACCGCCGGCACGGTTGCTCTTCTTTGCCGCCTTGCGGGCTGCCAGTCTGGCTTCCATCGCATCCTTTTCCTTGCGCCGCTCGGCCTCATTCAATGAAATAGCGTTCTGCTTGCGTTTGAGATTGAATTCGGCGATGTCTTCTTGCAGGTACTGGAAGTCCCTTTCGTTTTTGACGCGCCCCTTATGCTGTGCTACCAGAATCGGCAGCACGTCCTGCACAGTTCCTTTCGCCGTATAACTTGCCGCCGGGATTTGGGTCCAGGGCAAAGCGTTGTCAAAACTGGACTCGCCATATTCCCCCACCTCCAAGACCCCGGGGAAGGACACATCCGGCGTCACGCCGCGCAACTGGGTGGTGCCGCCGTTGATGCGGAAGAACTGTGCAACGGTTACCTTCAGTTCGCCCAGTTGCGGCTTTTCCGTCTTGGCGATGCGGTCGAGGTTGATGATGGTTTGGACCGTGCCCTTGCCAAAACTTGGTTCACCCACAATCAGACCGCGACCATAGTCCTGAATGGCGGCGGCAAAGATTTCCGAGGCCGAGGCGGAACTGCGGTTGATCAAAACCCCCAAGGGGCCATCCCATGCCACTTCGCCCTGACGCGAGGACTCCACGCTGATCTTGCCGCTTGCGTTGCGCACCTGCACGACCGGGCCTTTGCCGACGAACAGGCCGGTCAGCTCCACGGCCTCCGACAGCGAACCGCCACCGTTGTTGCGCAGGTCCATCAGTATCGCGTCGACCTTTTTCGCCTTCAACTCTTTCAACAGTTGCGCGACGTCGCGCGTCGTGCTCTTGTAGTCCGTGACGCCTTTTTGTTTGGCCGAGTAATCTTCATAAAAGGACGGCAGCGCAATCACGCCCACGGTGTGCGTGGTTTTTCCGTCCGTCACCGTTTGAATGGAGGACTTGGCCGACTGGTCCTGCAGTGTGATGGGTTTGCGCACCAGGGTGACAAAGGTGTGCTTGCCGTCCGGTCCGGCTTCGGCCGGCAGCACTTCAAGCCGTACCACGGTGTCAACCGCACCACGTATCAGTGTCACTGAATCGTCCAGGCGTGCGCCCATGATGTCGGTGATGGCGCCGTTTTCACCCTGGCCGACGCCAACAATGCGGTCACCCACCTTGAGCTGACCTGAAAGACTGGCCGGCCCGCCCGCAACCAACTCCCGAATGGCGGTGTATTCGTCTACCTCGGTCAGCACCGCGCCGATGCCCACCAGCGACAGCTTCATGGAAATACTGAAATTCGCCGCACTGCGCGGCCCCATGTAGTTGGTATGAGGCTCGATCGCCGTGGTGTAGGCGTTCATATAGGCGTTGAATGCGTCTTCGCTATTGGTGCGACCTATGCGCTTGAGGCTGTTGTCGTAGCGCTTGTCCAGAACGGTGACTATGCTTTTGTCGTCCTTGCCGGCCAGCTTGAGTCGCAACCAATCGTTCTTGACCCGCTTGCGCCACAGGTCCAGCGCCTCGGATTCGGTCTTGGGCCAAGCCTGCTTGTCGCGTGCGAACTGGTAGCTCTCGGTGTTGTCGAAACTAAAGCCTTTCTTGAGCAGCGTGCGGGCATAGGTAAACCGTTCGCTGGCGCGCTTGACATAGAGGTTGAAGATGGCGAATGGGCGACCGATTTCGCCGTTTTGCATTTCCACGCCCAGCTTGGTGCGCGCATCCGCAAGCTGGTCTATGTCGGCCTGCACGAAGAACAACTTTTCCGGATCAAGCGTCTTGAGGTATTGGTCAAAAATTTTCCCGGACAACGACTCATCCAGCGGGACCGTCTTGTAGTGGTAGCGGGACAGCAGTTCGGTCGCCATATGCGCGGCCCGCGCTTCCTGGGCGCCCGGTAATAGCGCCGGCCTCTCTGCCGCGAACGATGCCCCCTGTGTTGCGGCAACAAACGCAAAGAGTAGTCCCAGTAGTTTTGATTTCATCCGATTCCCGTTTAATCGACGTTAAAGTGCTCTGAATCCGCACATTGGCAGCCAGCGCACAAGTAACACTAGGCTACAACGCATAGGCTTGAGATTGGAGCCCGGCAGATACCGAAAGTTCCGTCCGTATGGCAAACGATAGCACCGAGTGGTGCTCGGCAGCGTAACAAATTGCAGGTGCTGCCTGGTGCAACCCGTCACCACATTAGCGGGGTCGCAGCGTCAGGCTTTCCTTGGAGACCAGAACGTCGAACTTGGACAGAAAGCTCTGGCCTAGCAAAGCATCGTCCACCGACCCACCCACCAAGCCAACACCGAGGCGCACCCCTGAGACCTTGATGGGGCCCAGCGTGACGGGTACGTCCGTGACGATGCGGCCCTGCAAATCCCCATTGGCGGTGTGGAAAACCGTCGGCAAACCGGCCGCGACGCCGGCGCTGCGCGCAAATGGTTCACTGACGGTGACCAGTGACGCGCCGGTATCGACCAGGAACATCACGGGCTGGCCGTTGACGGTGCCGGCAGCATAAAAGTGCCCGTCACGCGCCTTGGGAATCACCAGATCGCCAGATGCGGTGATGGTCACCGGTTTGGGCTTGAGGTAATACGTCATCAACACATACAACAGCCCCATGATCACCATCCAGAACGCGACGATGGCCAATGGCCCCCATTTCAGACCCGAGGCATGCGGGGCAGTGGTGCTGCTTGCTGGGGGCGGCTGCTGTGTCACATCGCTGTCTTCCAAAGCCATGGATGGAAACTCTTTTCGAAAAGTATGTGCCGCAAGCATACGGCACTGCGCCAAACGGTTGTTGGATCAACTGGCCCAATGCTTGTGAAAGACCGGCGCAACGCTGGCATGTGTCTCGATGCGGTGCAGTAGCTCCGCAAACGCGGGCCGGTGCTGCTTCAAATAGGCGTGTGTGCCGGCCCATTTGCTGACCACCGCTGCGAGGATGTCCAATGCACCCGGCGCGGCGCCAGACAGGTAAGGCTTGGCCGAAAAGGTGTCGACAAAAATGGTCCAATGATGGTGCAGTTGCGCGCGGGCGCCTTGCCGCACTTTCTCCTGTGCGGGCTTGGTGGTGGCGGTGGTCCAGCGCTCCGGGTAATCCTTGATGCTGATCGCGGCGTAGCAATTGGCGGCGATGAAGACCAGTCCGCGGATCGCCTGTGCGCGGGCGCTGGGGTCACCTGGCAACAAGCCGCTGTGCGGGAAGCCCAGGCCCAGGTGGACCAGGATGGCGGCACTCTCCGTCAGCACCGATCCGTCCGGCAGAACCAAGGTCGGAATCTGCCGCAGGGGATTGAAGGCGGCCAGTTCGTCCATTGCAGAGTCGGGCTCCCAGGTGGAGGCGCGCACAAAACGAAAGGGCACAGCGCACATGTTGAGCGCCATCTCCACGGCGGCGGAGCCAGAACCACGGGAGCCAAAGAGTGTGTGGGTCGCATTGTTTGTCATGGTGTCAGTCCTGCTGGCAATCGGGGTGTGCGGGGCATGGCTACATGCCGGTCACCAGCGTCGCTGCGCGCAGGTACTTGCCCTCGCCATACACGGAGGCTTCCTCGCGGCACGCATGGACGAGTTTGATGACGTGGTCGTCGTCGGACGCAGTCGCGGCAGCGATGACGGCGTCCCAGTTGCGTGTGGGAATGGCAGGTGGCATGGCCGTTGTTTTAACGTGGGCCGCCATATAGGCGGCGACAAAGTTGTGCGCCAGTATGGCTTGTACCGCCTCGGTGTCGGCTATCCACGGTGACAGCGTGCGCAATGCCCACAGGCCTGTGATCATGTGCAAAACCGTGAAGTTGGGGCTGGCCGTGTAGCGATCGACAGCCAACGTGGACAGCTCTGCAATGCGTGCAGTCAGACTGGTGGCGGGTGCCAAAGCCCCAGCCAAGGCGTGATAGACCTCGGACCGGCTGGCTTCGTCCATGCGGATGGAAATCAGCGGCCCATCGCTGCGCCAATCCGTAGACTCTTGCAGCAGACGCGCGGCCCATGTATCGAACGTCAACACGTTATCCGCAACAGGGGGCGTCTCCAGTTTTTGCCAACGCCAGGCCCAGTAGCTCAGGCCCGCGGCCAACTCCCTGGCATGCCCCGCCTTGACCGCGTAGGCCGTGCGGATGGCGCCATGGAAGGCTGCTGCTGCAACACCTTGCATCAGCTCCGGCAATACCTGGTGCAATGTGTCCTCCATGCTTTGGTGCGCCACCAGATCCGTGAAGTACGCCAGCAATTCGGGGTAGGCATGGTCCTGGCCGCGCAGCGCGCGCCAGTCCAGCGTAGACAGGTCGGTGGTTGTATCGGGCACCGGTGCGGGGAGGCCCTGAAACCGTCGGGCGTAACGGGTATAAAACTCCTGCATGCGCTGTGGGCTGGCACCCAGGCTCTGCAGTGCATACAGCGCCATGGGCATGTGGTTGGTCAAGTGGTCGCGGTACTCGGGTGGCAATTGCAGGTTGGCATCCAGTAGCGTGTGCAACAAGTCCTTCGCATCGGATGGTTGGGATGGGTTTGCGTTCATGTCTCTCAACGTCTGTGGGGTTTAGGAACAGAACCCCATCATCCAAGATCCCACCAATTTGGTGTCAAGCCTGGCGGATAACCCTATCCCGATTGGTGCGTTGATACACTGCGGCGGTTGAAGCGGGCCGCCGCAGCTTCTCTCTGCCCGTCTATGGGAAGACGAAGTTGCTAGTGAGAGCAGCACCCACGGTCAATGGGATCAGCACCGTCTGCTTTTCTGTAAATCCGGTCAGGCTTGCACCTATCGTGTATTTTCCGGTCGCTGCCACGTCAGCGCTTAACACCAACGGATTCGGCGCCACGGCATAGGCTCCAACCAGTGGCGCGTTGACAGGCAGCGTAAAGCTATAGCCACCGCTCGCATCGTCAACATTACGACCTGTTACTTCCACCGTGGCGCCGGCGCTCAGCGTCTGCAATGCGCGCACGTAGCTGCCTGTTGTTGATGTGCCGGATACCGTGGCGGTAGCCGCTACCGGCGGATTGATGGCCGTGGCGGATGTGTTGAGCGCCGTTACGGTGTCTGTGGCCACCACAATACCGGTGACAACGATGGTGGTGCGTCCCGTGGCTGCCATCACCAGGGTGTAGCTGCCCGGTGCAACCGGTTGCAGCAGGAACTTGCCGGTGCTATCAGGCACCGTGGTCTTGATTAGCACACCGTTTTGCTGCAGCGACACACTGAGGTTCGTGCCGGCGGCAGCGGCCGGATCCACGAAGCCTGAAGCGCCCGAGGTGTATCGCGGAATCACGCTGACCACGGGCTTGAGCAGGTATTGCCCTGAATTGCCAGCCGCCACGACAGACTTGCAGGCGTCAAAGTCGAGCACAAAATCGGCCATCTGGTTGGCGGCAATGTCTATGCCGATGTTGGCCTTGACGCCTGACTGTTGGCCGCTGGGCGTTTTGAGGGCAACTTCGGTTTTGGTGCTGGTCGGTACCACCGAATTGGCGAAGGGGCTGGCAGCCGTGTTGTCTGCCAGAACCAGCCTGAGCTGCGTGTAGCGCCCCGTGGGCAGCGGCGTTTGTCCCAGTTCGCTGAGGACGCCATTGGTCAGGCTGAGCAAGTCAATGCGACGGGCGGGAGTCAGGGTGATTTCGGACCAACCGCTGTCGGCGTCTGCCGCACTGCTGCTCTGGTGCACACGGACCTTTTGAACGGTCACGTTGACGGCGTCATAGCCACACGCGGGGGCATCGGTCAGCGCCATGCGCAAGCTACCGTTGCTGCCAGCGCTGGTGGTAACACTGGTGCTACCTCCACCACCGCCGCAGGCGGTTAACGCCACGGCGCTGAGCACGGCCAGCGCGTTCCAACGCAGGGTTTTGTTGAGGTTTTTCATGGGCGTTTTCCGGAAAGTTGTTGAGAGTTTTTTAGAGTCCACCCCCATGCTGGCGAACCGCCATCACAGGTGAAGAAATAGTAGAGTGCTGCGATGCACTTTTCTAGGCGGTAGCGCACAGAGCCTGTAATAGGTTGTTGCTATTTGTGAGTGCCGGTTACAAGCGGTCTCCCCGATACGGCCGGGCGCCAAAAATCGCGGCAGCTTATCCCTGCTGTGGATTCTTGTAACGCTGGTGCAAGATCTTGACCCGCTGCACATACACCTGGGTCTCGGTGTAGGGCGGGATACCCGCGTATTTCTGGACCGCTCCAGGGCCCGCGTTGTAGGCGGCAGTGGCCAGCCCAACATCGTTCTTGAACTGCGCTAAAAGCCCTGCCAGGTACTGTGCACCGCCCTGGATGTTGTGGCTGGGGCTGTGGGCGTCGACCACGCCGAGCATGCGGGCCGTGCCGGGCATCAGTTGCATCAGGCCCATGGCGCCTTTTTGTGAACGTGCGCGCGCATTAAAGCCTGACTCGGCGTGGATCACGGCACGCACCAACGCCGGGTCCACGCCATACTGGCGCGCGGCCAGATTGATCTCGTCTACGTATTCATTGACATGCAAACGCGTCGAATGCCAGTCGATATTGGAGTTGACATTGCAGGCGTAGCAGGATGGGCTGAAGACCACGTAGGCAATCTTGGCCGGTGGCACGTCCGAAAACGATGGCACGCCGCCCTTGAGGTACTTATAGATCTTGGGCCCGGTTTTCTTGGTGTCCGCGCTACCTGATGCGGCGTTCTGTGCGGCGGCAATGCCCATACCGCCCATACTGATGCCCAGCCCTAACAGCAGCGTTGCCAGCAGGGGGGGGAGGGTGGAGGCAGGGTATTTGGATCTGGTCACCCGCGTATTTTCCAACTATTCTTGGGACGCATAGGCAAGAATTGCCGGGGGCCCAGGCGTTACATCGGTGATGCCGACGGCCACACACGCGGGCCGCTGCACCGCTGCCCGCTAGGAAGAGAAGCCCATGCCGGTCGGCAGAGCGTGCATGACCACCCTGTTGCGCCCATCGTTCTTGGCGCGGTAGAGGGCCTGGTCGGCCGAGCGGATCAGGTCATTTAATACGGTGCCTGGTTGCCACTGGGCAATGCCCCCCGATATCTGTATCACCAGTTCCCGGCCGTCCTGCAGGCGCAGCGGCGTGCTGGCCACGCTTTCGCGCAGGCGGTCGGCGGTCAATTGGCCGTGGATGATTTCGGTGCCGGGCATCAGCACAATCATTTCCTCGCCGCCGTAGCGGGCGCACAAATCCGTGGAGCGCAGGTTGCGCCGCAGCAGGTTGCCCATGTGGCGCAGCGCCTCGTCGCCACACGTGTGGCCGTACTGGTCGTTGACCTTCTTGAAATGGTCGATGTCCACCATCAGCAGGGACACGCTCTGGCCGGTGCGCTCGCACAGCTCCAGTTGTTTGGGGAACACCTCTTCAAACCAGGCACGGTTGTGCAGGCCGGTTAGTGCATCGGTCTCTGCCTTGCTGCGGTATTGGCGTTGCAGCTCCAGGCTGCCCAGCAGCACCGCGTTGTTCTCGCGGATGCGGCGTGCCAGCACATGCAATAAGTTCAAAGCCATGACCTGCTGTACGGCCAACATGCGCCACAGCACCGGTTTGGAGATGACCAGCAAATGCGTAGGTACCGAGGTCACCACATAGGCCGACGGTGCACTGGCGTCGATGATGGACAGCTCGCCGACACAGTCACCCACGCCCAGGCGCACCAGCGGGTTGCTGATCTTGGGCTCCAGGCAGACCAGCAATTCGCCGCTCAGCACGATGTAGATGTGGGTGTTGATGTGCTTGGGGTCCAACAACACCTGGCCAGGTTCTATGGCCTGTATGCGGCTGTCCTTCAACTCGGAATCTATCGTCGCAAGCTCGACCCCCTTGAACAGCCCCGAGCCCTGGAGCACGGTCGGGACCTGGTCTGCGTGGAAGCCGGCTTTGTTCATAACGCTGTTCCTGGGAGAGCTGGGGGTTTTAGCGGATTCTCCACCATTGCATCCGCCTCCATGGCGTTTATTTGCCGTTTTGTGAACAGACGTCGGCTCCACGCAACCGCGATCCCATCCACGCCCGTACCAACCAGTCGCCACCGCCGCTGACCAAGACGATTCCCAGCAGCACCGGCACCGCGCCGATCAGGAAGCTGGTCTCAATCGATTCTTGCAACAACCAGGCTCCCAGCAGCATGCCAAACAGCGGCGTCATGAATGAGAACACACCCAGGCGCGAGGCCAGGTATTTACGCAGCAGCCAGAACCACAGCAGAAAACTGGCAAACGACACGATCACGGAGTGGAACAACAGGCTGCCCCAGTTCTGCGGCGTGGGATTGAAGTGCGCCTGGCCGGTCGCAAAGGACGCGCCCAGCAGCAGTACAAAGGCCGCGAGCAATTGGTACAACAGGGTTTGCGTGGCAGGCGCCGTGGCCAGCCTGGAGCAACGCACCACCACCGTGGTCGCACCCCAGGCCGCACCGGCCAGCAGCCCCAGAAAATCGCCCCACAACACGTTGCCGGACCCCGTGACTGCTGTCCCCGTGCCGCGGCTAAAAAAAGCCAGGGCAAGGCCGCCAAACGCCAGCGTTATACCCAACCACTGCGCGGCACCGAGGCGCTCGGCAGGCAGCTTCCAGTGCAGGCCCAGCGCCGCAAAAATCGGCGCCGTGTACAAAAACACCACCATGTGTGACGCGCTGGTATGGCGCAGGCCTTCTCCCACCAGCAAGAATTCCAGACCAAAGAGCAAACCCACCAGCAGGCCGGCGCGCCAGGTTTCTGTCAAGCGCATGCGCTCGCCCCGCGCCGCCATGACCAAGCCGACGAGAACGGCCGCCACGCCCGAGCGCAGCGCGATTTGAAAAATGGGCGCGATCTCAGCCGCGGTGGCTTTTAGTGCCACCTGTTGCAGCCCCCACACCAGGCATAACAACAGCATCAGGGCTATGGCTTGTCCGTCCAGCGCTTTGCGCGTGTCCATGGTTTCACTTTCTAAGGTTGTCGGAGTAGAGAGGATTATTGATTTGACGGCTTTGCTTGATATAGTGAACAGCCGACAAGCCATAGCGCCCAACCGCCAATCGTTGCAACGCACCCGTCCCGCCCTAGCCGCAAGCCAAGCCATGCCCATACTGAAGCCCAAACTGGAGGTCCCGCTGTCGAGCAAGCAGTTGCCGGCGCCCATCATGTTTCGCAGTGCCTATGTTCCGGCCCAGGGCATCTACCCGCAGCACCAGCACGCGTGGGGGGAGTTTGTGTATTCCTTCAGCGGCGTCATGGAGGTCAAGGTGGCCGACCACCACTACCTGGCGCCGCCGCACTATGGCATCTGGCTGCCGCCCGATCTGGAGCATGTGGGGCTGAACCGACTGGAGGCACACCATTGCTCGCTCTACATTGCGCGCCCGGGTTGTGCCGCCTTGCCCGACACGCCCTGTGCACTGACCGTCAGCCCCTTGGTGCGCGCGCTGCTGGAGCACCTGCGCCAGCAAACGCCAATCGATCTCGCCACGCCGGTGGGCGCACGTATGTTGCAGGTGTTGTTGGACCAGCTGGTGCAGGCTCCGCGCGCCGGCAGCTACCTGCCCAACTCGGATGACCCGGCGCTCGGTGCGGTGTTGCGTATGTTGCAGGCTCAGCCCGGCGACAACCGCTCGCTGCCGGAGCTGGCACAGGCCGCCCACACTACCGAGCGCACCTTGATGCGCCGCGCCCAGCGCGACCTGGGCATGTCTGTTGCAGAGTGGCGCCAGCGCCTGCGTGTCGTCAAGGCCATGCCGCTGCTGGAGGCCGGCCAGACCGTGGAAACCATTGCACTGGACCTGGGCTACGGCAGTGCATCCAGCTTCATCAGCATGTTCAAAAGGCTGGTGGGTGCTACGCCGGATGAATACCGCAAGGGCGCCGCGGGCCAGCGAGCCTAACTTCTGCCGGACCAGGCGTTGGCCAGCGCAAACACCGAGTTCGGCGTATTGGGCCGTGGCTTGATCGGCTTGGGCTTGGCAAATACGCCTTTTTGTACCGGCTTGCGCTCCTGCACCTGGAAGCCCTTGGCCTTTTGCTCATCCGCCAGGCTTTGCAGCGTGACCGTCTTCAGGTAAGCGATCACCGTGGTTTGCAGCGCGTCCCACAAATCCTGCGTCATCTCCTGGGCGCTGGCCGAGGTTTCGCGCTGTGTGCCGTCGCTGCGCGGGTCGGCACCTTCCTCGATGGCGCCAATGATGTCGGCCACCGAAATGCTGTGCGCCATGCGCGCCAAGGTATAGCCGCCGCCGGGGCCGCGGGTGCTCTCCACCAGGCCGTGCTGGCGCAGCTTGGCGAACATCTGCTCCAGATAGGACATGGAGATGCGATGGCGCTGCGCGAGATCCTGCAGCGGCACCGGCGTCGTGGTCTGGCGCAGCGCCAGGTCGATCATCGCGGTAATGGCAAAACGGCCTCGGGTACTCAGTCTCATGGTCTCTACTCCTTCCAGCTCAAAAGGTGGCTGGTGAAGCGTGAATGTATGCGGCACAATGCTTCGCGTAAATTCGAATTTGTAACAATTTCACTTCGGTTTAATCGAAGTATTGGATAAACCATGAACTTCAAGCACCTGCACTACTTCTGGGTCACCGCCAAGGCCGGCGGCATCATGCGCGCCGGCGAGCAGTTGCACACCACGCCGCAAACCCTGTCCGGCCAGATCAAGTTACTGGAGGACTGGCTGGGCCGCAAGCTGTTTCGCAAGAGCGGGCGCAAGCTGGAGCTGACCGAAGACGGCCACCTGGCCATGGGGTATGCCGACCAAATCTTCACGCTGGGTGGCGAGCTGGAGGCTGCGGTACGCCAGGCCCACGGCGGCCAGCGCCTGCTGGACTTCAAGGTCGGGGTCGCCGATTCGGTCACCAAGTCGATTGCCTACCGCCTGCTGGAGCCTGCGCTGCAGGTGACTGAGCCGGTGCGCCTGGTCTGCAGCGAGGGCAAGTTTCCCGACCTGCTGGCGCAGTTGGCGTTGAATCGCCTGGACCTGGTGATCGCCGACGAGCCCATGTCCAAGCGCCTCAACGTCAAGGCCTTCAACCACCCGCTGGGCCGCACCGCCATGAGCTTCTTTTGCGCGCCAAGCCTGAAGGCGCAGCTCAAGGGCGTGTTTCCGCAGTGCCTAAATGATTTCCCGCTGCTGATACCCGGCGCCCAGGCCTCGGTGCGCCAGCAGCTCGAGGGTTGGCTGACCCGCCACCAGATCCACCCGCGCATCATTGGCGAGTTTGACGACGGCGCGCTGATGAGCGCCTTCGGCCGCGAAGGCCGCGGCGCCTTCATGGCCCCGACTGTGATGGAGCGCGACACCGTGGCCCAGTTTGGCGTGCAGGTGATTGGCCGCAGCGAAGAGCTGGTGGACGAGTTTTACGCCGTGTCGGTGGAGCGGCGCATCACCCACCCCTGCGTGGTGGCCATCACGGACGCGGCGCGTGGGCAATTGTTTGGGTGACCGTTAAGTGCCCGGTGTCGACTTCACGAGGTCCGCATAGTGTTGTGCCCGCACCGCGTCGCCCCGGGCACGATACAACGCCTCAAGTTCCTCATACACGTAGCGGTTCGGTGCTTTGGCGGCCTCGTATTCACGTTCAAGACGCAATTGAGTTTCCAGCGCCTCGTCCATGCGACCCAGCGCGCGCAGTGTCCATGCCACCATCCAATGCGCGGCGCGAATGGACTCGGAATTCGTGCCTCGCTCGCGAAGGACTAGCGCCTGCTTGAACTGAACCAGGGCATTGTCGAACTGACCCAATTGATGGAAGGCGTAGCCCACGTTGTTCCGAACGGACGCCTCCCACTTCTTGGCGTCTGGTTGTAACGACGCCTCCACCACGGCCAGGGCTTCCTGCCCCCATTTCAGTTGGTCGGCTGGCGCCGTGTCGACGAATGCCAGCATGTGGATGGCATCAATGGCCAGGCCATCCAGACGCGCGTCCTTGGCGATGGCCCGTGCGCTTTCAAAGGATGCGCGCGCAAGACGCCTGGACTCCGCAGTCACGCGTTCCGGCGGGTGCGCTGCGGACGCGTAGGTGCGGCCCAGTTCAAGCGCGTACCGGGCGCGGGCTTCGGGGCCGGCAGTCGGCGCATCTTTCGCAATCGACTGGAGGATGCCTTGCGCCTTGGCGAAGTCCTTGCGCAGACCAAACGTCCGTGCAATCTGGGTCTGCAGAACCAGTACATCGTCGCCCGTTGCGGATGCGAGGTGGGCTCGGAATCGTTGTTCACTGACTTCAGGCTTGCTGAAATCCCAGAGCGGCGCGAGGTCTATGGCCATGGTGGTGTTCGCGGTCATGAACAGGGCAATGCTCAGGGGAATGCTGCACCAAACGCGCAGTGGATGGGATCGCAACATGTCAGACATCCCTCGCAACAAGCGGCACGAAACGGACGTAGGCCCAGAGAAAGGGAAGTGAGCCCAGAGCCACACAAAGTACGAAAAGCAGCGCGAACGCGCCAATTGGCGCGTTCTGAATCAGCTTCATGATTGCTACGGAGGTAAATGTCGCCGCCACGAATGGAAGAACCGATGCACATAACAGGACCAGCGCGCTGCTGAGCCAGCCAACTCCGATGCTACAACCGCAAGACTTGCAGCGGATCGTTCTCACAGGTCCCATGCCCAGTTTTGTCCACGCCGAGACGCATGGCTGTTGACAGGTGGGGCAGTTCAGGCCGGTCACGATGCTCTAGCTACTTTGGTAGTTCACGAAATTGCGGAAGATCGGTGCGCTGCATGTTAGCGGCCAGCGGCCTTGCTCAAACCGGCACCGGTAATACGTGCGAGATCGCCGTTGGCGTGGCCCAGGCGCAGGATTTTGTTCACCTCGTTCAACAGGTCCTGCTGGTGCATACCTTTGGCGAAGGCAAGGTAGTTAGGGTCTATCTTCAGCGGCACAGGAAGCACCTCAAATTTGTCCCGCTGCGCGTACAGCTCGCGATCCTGCTGGAGCACTTGCAGAAACCCGGCGGTGCCCCCGTTGAACAAACCACCGTCCATACGCCCCGCCAACAACTTGCGCAGACGGCTGTCGGGACCGCTGTCTTCCTCCAGGCGGAACAGACCCGCCTTGTGGGCATTGTCGAAGGCATCGCCGTAGGAGCCCCGTCGGCCAATGCCGATGGTCTTGCCATGCAAGTCCGCGACTCCCTTGAAATCAAAGGCCTTGCCGGCCAGCACTACGATCATCACGTTGTCCGTGTACAAAGACTCGGAATAATCAAACAAAACCTCGCGTTCAGCGGTCTTGGATATGCCGACAATTCCCCCTTCTCCATCAACCGCGCTTTTGTATGCTCGGCTCCACGGCGCCAGCTTGACCGTGAACTGGTGATGGGGGAGCCTTTCGTCAACGTACTTCAGGATATCCACCAAAACGCCCTTGTTTTCGCCGTTCTGGACATAGGCCTTGGGTATGGAATAGTCGCTGCCGAAAACGTCAACATCGGCGGCCCAGGCGCTCGCCCCGACAGCCAGTGAGGCCATCCAAACCAAGGCACGCAGTACCTGCACCATGAACACTCCTGTTGTAACCCAGCCTACCCCCCACGGAAAGCTCCGCACCTTGCATTGCGTGCGCCCTGCGTGGACGTGGCGGCAAGCTTCACAGCATAACTCCGCGGCACCTGCCTTTGCGGCGCTCCATTGCCTCTTTGCCCGGGCTCGGCAAATCATCCAGCACCCATGTGTATAGATGTTTAAGTAATTTGAAACTAATTAATCAGTAGTTCCAGTTTTAACGTTGCGCTTTCAGAATCCAATCCATCGCACTTATCGCGTTGCATTTTTTTCTCTGGAGTTCATAGCCATGTTTACCCGCACACCGTCCCGCCGGCTTTTCACCACGTTGGCCCTTACCGCCGTACTGGCAGGCGCCAGCCTCAGCGCAATCGCGCAACCCAAGCCTGTCGAACTGTTGAACGTCTCCTACGACCCCACCCGCGAGTTGTATGTCGAGTTCAACGCCGCCTTCGCCAAACACTGGAAGGCCAAAACCGGCCAGGATGTGAGCATCAAGCAATCCCACGGCGGCTCGGGCAAGCAAGCCCGCTCCATCATTGACGGCCTGGACGCCGATGTGGCCACACTGGCTCTGGCCGGTGACACCGACGCGCTGGTCAAGAATGGCGCCTGGCTCGCCGCCGATTGGCAGAAAAAGCTGCCGCACAACGCGTCGCCTTACACATCAACAATAGTGCTGGCCGTGCGCCAGGGCAACCCCAAGAACATCAAGGATTGGGACGACCTGATCCGCCCCGACGTCAAGGTCATCACGCCCAACCCCAAGACCTCCGGCGGCGCGCGCTGGAACTACCTGGCGGCGTGGGAGTTTGCCAAGCGCAAGTTTGGTAGTGACGCCAAGGCCAAGGAGTTTGTCGCCAAGTTGTATGGCAATGTGCCCGTGTTGGATACCGGCGCCCGCGGCTCCACCATCACCTTTGCGCAGCGCAACCAGGGCGATGTGCTGATTGCGTGGGAAAACGAAGCCTATTTGCTGGAAAAAGAATTCGGCTCCAAGTTCGACATCGTCGCACCGTCTCTGAGCATCCTGGCTGAACCTGCGGTGGCCGTGGTCGACAAAAACGTCGACAAAAAAGGCACACGTGCCGTTGCCCAGGCCTATCTGGAATACCTGTACTCCGAAGAAGGCCAGGACATTGCCGGCAAAAACTTCTACCGCCCCGCGGTCTCCGAAAAGGCCAAGGCCAAATACGTGAAACAGTTCGCCCCCATCAAGCTGTTCAAGATCGACGAGGCCTTTGGCGGCTGGGCCAAGGCGGACAAGGAGCACTTTGCCGATGGCGGCAGTTTCGATCAGATCTACGTGAAGAAATAAGCGCAAGCACCCAGCGGTCACACACACGCACACAACGATCACTCAGGGAGAAAAAACCAATGACAGTCTTACTCGTGGCCGGCAGCCCGTCCGAATATTCACGGTCCGCAGCCTTGCTGGATGCCGTGCAACAGCGCCTGCAACTGCGGGGTGTGGACGTACAGCGCCTGCATATCCGCAACCTGTCGCCCCAGGCGCTGCTACTGGCCGACACCAGCCATCCCACCGTGGCGCATGCGGTGGCGCAAGTGGCGCAAGCCCGCGCCATTGTTATTGCAACGCCTGTCTACAAGGCCGCCTACAGCGGCGTGCTCAAGGTCTTCCTGGACCTGCTGCCGCAAACCGCGTTCAAGACCAAACACGTGTTGCCGCTGGCCACCGGCGGCAGCCCCAACCACATGTTGGCGCTGGACTATGCGCTGCGCCCGGTGCTGCAGTCGCTGGGCGCCAGCCACATACTGCCCGGCATCTATGCCACCGATGCCCAGGTCGTGGTGTTGCCGCAAGGCGGTTACCAGGTGCAGGCGGATATCGCGGCACGGCTGGATGAAAGCGTCAATCTGCTGATCGCCGAAGCCCTGAAAGAAATCCCGTCGGTCGCCGGGCGCTTTGCCCCAGTGCATTTCTCGCAGGTGCAGTGCAGCGTCTAAAAGCACACCATGGATTGCGCTAACTGCTATGCATATGATAGCTATATGTGCATATTCCACGAGGGCTATGGGCCGATTCTACCTAAGGCCTTCCACAAAATACCCAAATTAGGGTGGTAGTGCTGTCCCAGGCCGTTGGCTGGCGTCGCGACTATTCCATATTTTCTTTCAACGGACCTTTAAGGAGAACCCATGTCCATCCAAGCCATCAACGTACGCAACCAATTCAAGGGCAAGGTCAAGGAGATCATCCGCGGAGATGTTGTCTCTGAGATCGATGTCGAGACGCCTTGGGGCATCGTCACCTCCGTCATCACCACCCGCTCGGTGGACCAGCTGGAACTAAAGATCGGCAGCGATGTGGTCGCGCTGGTCAAGTCGACCGAAGTGTCTATTGCCAAGCTCTGAGCTGATCGTATCCTCTTCTACTTGCGCGCCAGCCAAACCCCCAGCACTGTGAGCACCATGCCCAGCAAAGCCAGGCCCGTGAGCGTCTCTCCAAAGAGAGCCCAAGCGACCACGGCCGTGGCGGGCGGCACCAGGTAAAACAAACTGGCCACGTTGACGGCGCTCCCATTGCGTATCAGCACGTTCAGCAGGGTCACGGCACCCAGCGACAACACCAGCACCAGCCAGCCCAGCGCAAACACAAACGAGGGTGTCCAGTGCACGACCATGGACTCGGTGGCCATGGCGGCCAAACCCGTCAGGGCCAAGGTGGGCAGGAACTGGATGACCGACCCGGTGCGCAGATCGAAAGATGGGCAAAAGCGCTTCTGGTACAAGGTGCCCGCGGTGATGGCCAGCAAGGCGATGAACGCGGGCAGCAGCATGGAGGAGAGCACCACACCACCGCCGGTGGTGTTGCCGGCCACCTTGTGTGCCACCACCAGCGCCACGCCCACAAAGCCCAGGGCCAGCCCGGCCCATTGCGTGGGGCGCACGCGTTCGCCCAGCAACAGGCCCGCACCCAACGCCGTGAGCACGGGCTGCAAGCCCACCACAATCGCCGTGACCCCGGCCGGAAGGCCATGCCCTATGGCAATAAACACACCGCCCAAGTACACCCCGTGCACCAGCACACCCGACACGCCGATGTGCAGCCACTCCCGCACGGTGCGGGGCCAGGCGGCCCGCTGGTACCAGGCCAGGGCCCCCATCAGCACCAGCACGATGGCATAACGCAGGCTCAGAAAGGTCAGGGGTTCGGCGTCCGGCAGGCCAAACTTGGCCCCAATGAAGCCGGTGCTCCACAGGGCTACGAACAACAGGGGGTACAGCGCGGCCAGGGGTGCGCGCACGGAATCAGGCTTTGAATGCATGCTCCGATCTTAGGGGCTGGCCCATCGCGTTAAACCACCTTCTGCTGGCGCACTGCGAACGGGCCTGCGTCGGGGTTCCTTAAGCTATTCTGGCCTGTAGCCCTCGTCGGATATATCTCCGCCACTCATGTATTTATAGCAAATCGTTCGCACAGGAGTTCCATGGACAGATATCTGCCTGATCGCCGTTAGCGAGCAGGACAAGGCCACCCTGCTGATGCTGTACCCCCAAACGGGGTCGGCGGCAACGTTGCTTGCCTGTTCTTGGGTCTGAGTGCGTGCTAGCGAGACAAAGCGGACGGCCAGTGCCGTATATTCAACAACACAAAGCAGACATTCGCATGGACACTCTCATGACATATGCGCTTCTTGGCTGCGTATCTCCTTTAGCTTATCCATGTAGGCTGAATTCTTGTTTGGAGGGATGTCCGGGTTGTGCAGTTCTGCAAGCGAACGCATGGACTTTCGATCCGCGTCAACAAAGGCATTGATCAGCGACCCGGCGTCGTCCGACCCGGTTCCCAGGGCTTCCAGGGAATAGCGGCCCGCGCGTACAGCGCTGTCAAACGTTTCTCTTACGATGTCATCGCAGCCGGCACTGAAAAGGTCATAAACATGAATCCGATCGTAAGCGCGCGCAACGACATGTAGATCCGGACGCAGCCGCTTGGCGTGCTTGATGATCGCTAGCACGCGCTCGCGATCATCGATGGCAACGACGAGCAAGCGTGCATTCGCCAACCCCGCCGCATCCAATAAATCCGGCCGTGCACCGTCTCCGTAGAACGCCTTCACCCCGATTGTCGTCATGGTGTCGATCATCTCTGCGTTGACATCAAGCACTACGGTTTCGTAGCCTTTGATGCGTAGAATTCGATTGACGATTTGTCCAAATCGCCCGATGCCAACGATGATCGCAACACCTTGAACATCGATTTCATCCGCCTTTCTGGCCCGCGATCTGACCATCCTGACCAGGATGATTCGATCGAACACGATGAAGAGAATTGGCGTCAGAAGCATGGATAGCGCCACGGCGAGAAGCAGTGGCTTGGCAACGGACTCCGGCATGACCGCGTTCTGGGTCGCAAAGGCAAGCAATACGAAAGCAAATTCCCCAATTTGAGCCAAGCCCAGTGAGAACAGCCACCGATCAGAACCGCGAAGACGGAATACCGTACCGATGCACCAGAGCACACCGACTTTCACGCATACGAATGCGAGTGTGATGCCGGCGACGATGGACCCATTGGCGAACAGATAGGAAAAATCGATACCCGCGCCAACGGTCATAAAGAACAACCCGAGCAGTAGGCCCTTGAATGGCTCAATGTCGCTTTCGAGTTCGTGACGGTATTCGCTGTTGGCAAGCACTACGCCAGCGAGAAAGGTCCCAAGTGCTGGCGACAGCCCAACCATCACCATCAGCAGCGCGATACCAATCACCAAGAGCAAAGCCGCACCGGTGAATACTTCGCGCAATCGTGCCGACGCGATGAAACGAAAAAGGGGCTTGGAAAGGTAGTTGCCGCCTACGATGATGAACCCAACAGCCAGAATGGTGGCGAGTGTATTCATCCAAACGGGCAGCCCAGCCAGCAGGCTGGCAACCTGTGGAGAATGCGTGGCACCGTGTATAGCAGGTGAAAATTCTTGGCTCGCCAGAAGCGGCAGAAGGGCCAGAACAGGGATAACCGAAATGTCCTGGAACAATAGAACGACGAAGCTGGCTTCGCCACCATCACTTTTCAATAGCCCTTTTTCACCCAGGCTTTGCAGCACGATGGCCGTCGACGATCCCGTTGCGATCAATCCGATAGCCACACCCATTTTCCAGTCCAGGCCGACGAGGATCGCTCCCAGACAGACGGCCAATGTGGTCAACAGCAGTTGCAAGCCACCGAGCCCGACCAGCCGGTGTCGCAAGGCCCACAGCTTCCGCGGTTCCAGCTCCAAGCCAACCAGGAAGAGCATCATCACAACACCAAATTCGGCAAACTCCTGCAGCCTATGGGTTTCTATGCCGAGCAGAGAAATAAGCGGTGCGATGCAGATGCCCGCGATGAGGTAGCCCAGCACGGAACCCAGGCCAAATCGCTTGGCCAGTGGCACCGAAATGACGCCAGCGGTAAGAAAAATGAAGGCATAAAGGAGGGTACTGTTCACGTGTCAGCCTTCGATCATCTGCTCAACTCGGCACCACGTACCTTCATCTCAAAATTCCTGTCGTGTCGGGCGGAAGAGGATTTCATTGATGTCCACTGCGTCCGGCTGGCTCATGGCAAAAAGCGCGCAGCGCGCGAAGCTGTCTGCCGGGATGGCGTTGTGCGCATAAAACGCCTGCATGGCCTGCGCCATGCCCTCGGCCTTGGTGGATGCCGGAAGTTCGGTGTCCACCGCGCCGGGCGACAGAAGCGTGGATCGGATGTTGTAGGGCTTGACCTCCTTGCGCAGCCCTTCGGAGATGGCACGCACTGCGAACTTGCTGGCGCTGTACACCACGCCGCCCGCGCTCACCAAGTGACCGGCCACCGACGAGACATTGATGAACTGTCCGCTCTTTTGCGCCTTCATGTAGGGCAGCGCGGCGGCAATGCCATAGAGCACGCCCTTGATGTTGACGTCGATGGTCTGGTCCCATTCGTCCACGCGCAACATCTCCAATGGCGAGAGCGGCATCACCCCGGCGTTGTTGAGCATCACGTCAATGCGCCCGTGCGTCGCTATGGCGCGTGCCACTAGCGCCTGTACTTGCGCGTAGTCGGTGACATCGGTTTGTACGAAACTCTCGGCACCCAGGCCGAGTTCCTTCGCCAGCGCCTGCAGGCGGTCCAGGCGCCGTGCGCCCAGAATGACCTTTGCGCCCGCCCGCACCAGATGCCGGGCGGTCTCCGCGCCCAAACCGCTGCTGCCGCCGGTGATGACGACGACCTTGTTTTCGATTCCATGTGTCATGCCTATTTCTCTCTTGATGTTGGATCACAAACCCAGCAGACGCTCGGCGTTGCCGTGGGTAATCAGGGCCTTGTCGGCGCCGCTGACGGGCAGGCTCTCAATGAAGGCGCGGGCGCCGTCCAGGCTTTGGTAGGGGTAGTCGATGGAGTACAGGATGCGGTCTGCCCCCATCAGCGAATAAATGAATTGGAAGTGCGGCTGCGTGAGCATGCCGCTGGGCGATACGTACACATGCTCGCGGTAGGTCTGCACGATGGGGCGCTGCAGGCCCGAGGCTTCCTGCGGAATGGAGTCTTCCAGCCGCTGCAAGAAGAAGGGCACCATCTCACCCCAATGACCGCTGATGACCTGCAGCCTGGGATAGCGGTCGAACACGCCTGCCAACAGCATGCGCACAAGCTGGATGCCGGCTTCGTTGTGCCAACCCCAGGCGAACATCGCGAGCCGCGCACCCAGCTCGCGCTCGAAGCCGCCGTAGTACGGCGCTTGCACTGCCGGCAGTGGCAGACCGGGATGGACGTACAGCGGCACTTTCAACGCGTCGAAAGCAGCGAGGATGGGCGCGTAGCGCACGTCATCGAGAAAGGTGTCGCCGGGACGGCCATTGATGAGCGCGCCCTTGAGACCCAGCTCCTTGACGGCGCGCTCCAGTTCCCGCGCCGCTGCCTCGGGCGCTTGCCAGGGCAGCGTAGCAAACCCCGCAAAGCGCGTCGGGTGAGCCTGCGCCGCCAGAGCCAGCTTGTCGTTCGCAGCGCGGCTCAGATCGATAGCCTGCGCGGCTGGCAGCAACTGCGGGAACCCGCCGTAGGACAGCACCTGCATGGAGATGCCTGCCGCGTCCATGTCGGCCAAGCGAGAAGCGCCCATTTCCAGGGATTTGCGGGCAGATTCGTTGGGCGCGATGACGTGCGGACGAGTGGTATCAGCCACACGTTGACCGTCCACCACGCGACTACCCCAGTCGGGCAGATAGGATGCTTCTGCGCGGACGAAATCCCGGGTGGCCCCACCGATAGCGGGGTCGAGCACATGCTCTTCGACGCAGATCAGTTTCACCTTGCTGCCTTTTCCGTCTCGACGGCTGATCAGCTCAGCAGCGCGTCGCGCAACGCTTCGCCCAAGCGCGCGGCAGACTGCGGGTTCTGTCCGGTGATGAGTCGGCCATCGACGACCACGTTGTTGGCCCAATTGGCTGCGGTCTGGTGCTGCGCACCGCGCTCAACCAGCGTCGACTCCAACAGGAAAGGCACGACGTGGGTGGACTGCACTTCTTCTTCCTCGCCATTCGTAAAAGCGGCCAACCGCTTGCCCGCTACCAGCAGGCTGCCGTCGGCACGGCGCGCATTGACCAGGGCCGCCGGGCCGTGGCACACCGCAGAGACAATGCCACCCGCCGCATCGATCTCGCGGATGGCTTTTTGCACGGCGGCGCTGTCGGGGAAGTCCCACATCGTGCCGTGACCGCCCGCAAAGAAGATGGCCGAATAGCGCGAAGGGTCCACGTCGTCCAGGCGCAGTGTGTGGGCGATGGCGTGGCGGAAATCGGCATCAGCCCAATAGTGGGCGATGACCGGGTCCTTCATGTCCTCCAGCCCATCCAGTGGCGCATCGCCACCCAGGATGGAGGCGAACTCCACGCGAATGCCGGCCGCATGCAATTTTTCCAGCGGGTGGGTGACTTCGGCCAGGTTGTAGCCGGTGGGGATGCCGGTCGCTCCCTTCACAGCGTTGCTGGTGACGACGAAGAGGATGGGTTTGAGTTCAGAGGCTTGCTGGGTCATGGTCTAGGTTCTTGTATTGAAGCGAAGTTAAATAATTACGTGAAGGCTAGAGATTTCCGAAGAAAGACGCGAGCTTGGCAACCGCTTGGTCTACGTATTCAGGGACGTCATACAGGTCGATGTGCGTGGCCCCATCTATGACAAATAGCTCTTTCGGCCCGTTGGAAAGCGCATAGGCCTGGTCGCTGAAGATCTTCGTGTCGGCAATGCTTCCAGCGACGAGGAGCAAGGGTTGGGTCAGCAGGTCGGGGATCAGGGGGAAGACCGAAAAGGCCAGCATCTTGTCCATGCTGCTCATCGGGAACAGGCCCGGCGCGTTCGGGTGCTGGCCACGCGGTGTGTGGTAGTAGTCGTGCCCTTCGCGCATCATGGTTGGCGTGTTCTCGTTGATGTCTTCGAGGCGTACTGGAACCGTCGGGAGTAAGACGGCTTTTCCCCCACGCGCTTCGGCCGTGCGCTGATGGGCGGCAGCCTCCAACGTCTTGATCAGCTCTGCGGTTGGAATCGGCTGGCCAAACATGCTCCTGGCCGCCTCGCCCATCGGCGTCGCGCTGACCCCAGCCACTGCCTTGAAGCGGCGTTCGGTCTGCGCTACGGAGAGTGCATATCCGCCGCCGGCACAGATGCCGAACACGCCCATGCGGGTGTCGTCCACATACGGCAGCGTCGTGAGAAAGTCCGCCGCACAACGCGCATCTTCCACCCGGATCGTGGGGTCTTCGAGCAGGCGCGGCTCACCGCCGCTCTCTCCCTGGTGGGACGAGTCATACACGACGACAACGAAGCCCAGCGCTGCGAGCCGCTTCGCATAGAGCCCGATGGTTTGTTCCTTCACGCCTCCCATGGGAGGAATCCCGACGAGAGCGGGATACTTTTTGTCTTCTCGGAAGCCGTCCGGAAGGTGCAAGTGCGCCGAAACCCGTATGGCTTTGTTCATGAATGCAACAGGCTGGATCATGGAGAATTTTTCCTGTGTGGCTAGGGGTGAGGGATGCCGGAGCGGACCCTGGATATCAGGCGTTGCCAGATGCAAACAGCATTTCCCAGTTCAAGAAAGGCCCCAGCGGGATGACATCCCAATCAATAAGCCCGGCCTTGGCTAATGGGAATTCACGCAAAGCGGCCCTGGCAGCTTCTACCGACTCGGCCTCGGCGATGATGGCGACGCCGGGGCGGTCCTGACGGAAATAGATGTCGCGCACGATGCCGCTCTTGTAGAGCTGCCATCCGTGCCGAGCTTCGTCCAGCATGTACGGTTGGTATTGATCCAGGCTGGCGCCGGGTCGGGGGATGTCGAGGCAAAGCAGTTTCATGGTGCGGTTCCTTGGTAGAAATGGATCAAATGGGTTGGAGTGGGTGCAAGCCCTCGGTCACGCGCTCGACCTGTTGGGCGGGTTTTTGGGGCTCCGTCGACCGAGGAGTTACCGTCCATGCCGGGAGCAAGTGCCCGGCGGTTTGTCGCCTCACATTCCCGTCGCAACCCGGTGGCGGTATGTTATGGTAGAAGTATAGGATCTAATGTAGAGATATATTCCAATGATTAGAGATCCAAATTCACCAATGACTGCAGCCAATGCCACTCCAGAGCGCCAAGAGCGGCTGGATGGCGTCACCGTGTTCGTGGACGTTGTGCGCCTGGGGGGCTTCGCGCGCGCGGCCGAGCACCTGGGCCTGACACGCTCGGCCGTGGGCAAAGCGATGGCGCGGCTGGAGGCTCGCCTAGCCGCGCGCTTGTTTCACCGCACCACGCGCGTGCAGAGCCTCACCGACGATGGCCAGATCTACTATGAGCACTGCCTGCGTGCGCTGTCGGAACTACAGGCCGCTGAGGCGCAAATGCAGTCGGGTCGGCACGCAGTGGGCGGGCGGCTGCGCGTCACGATGCCCGTGCTGTTTGGCCGCCATTGCGTCGCCCCCATTCTGCTGAACCTGGCGCAGCAACATCCGTCGCTGGATCTGTACCTGAGCTTCAGCGACCGCCCCGTAGACGTGCTGGCCGAGGGCTTCGATCTCGCCATTCGCAGTGGTGTACTCGGGGCCGAGAGCGAGGGCCTGCGGGCGCGCAAGCTGGTGGTGCAACGTAAGCAGGTGTGTGCCTCGCCGGCCTACCTGGCTGCACAGGGGCGACCGCAGAGCACCGCCGAACTGGCAACGCACAGCATCCTGCTCTACCGGCGTGCCGACCGCATCAATGTCTGGCAGTTGCCAGACGCGACCGGCCGCATCGTCGACATGCCACTGACCTCACGCCTGCAGCTTGACGATTTGGAGGCCATTGCTGACGCGGCCACAGCCGGCTTGGGTCTCGCATGGCTGCCTGAATGGCTGGTGCGTGACCGCCTGCGCACGGGGAAACTGGTCAGCGTACTGGACGACCAGCCCGGCGCGGCGAGGGACTGTTATGCGCTGTGGCCCAGCACGCCCCACATGCCGCTGCGCCTGCGGCTGGCGGTGGACGCGCTGGTTGAACACTTTGCCGAAGGGGGTGAATGAAATCGCCCACCATGAGCCGCAGTGAGTTGCCACGTGCAGGGATTTGCGCTATAAACCGTTCCGTCGAAAGAGCGCAGGCCGGATGGTAGCCCGGTCACCACCCCACACAGGGCGGCAGCTTTCCTAACAAGGTATCCACGACACCTGCACCGGCTTGCCGGTCGTATAGGTGTGCCGTGGAATCCTTGTATTTTCATCGGCACACCTTCTTATTTTCAACCCAGAAGGACAGTCGATATGAACCTGACAACCAACACCATTCTCATTACGGGCGGAGCCGCCGGCATCGGCTTTGCGCTAGCGCGGCAACTTTGCGAACGCGGCAATCGCGTCATCATCTGCGGACGCAGCGAAGAGGCGCTGCTAAAAGCGCAGGCAAAGGTGCCGGCCTTGATCACCCGCATCTGCAACATCACGGATGCCGCAAGCCGCCAGGCTATGGTGGACTGGCTGAACACCGCATACCCCGACCTCAATGTGATGGTCAACAATGCGGGGGTTCAATACCGCCGGATGTTCAAGGAAGGCGGCGCGCTGGAGCATCTCGAACAGGAAGTGGCAACCAATTTCACAGCACCGGTTCAGCTTATCGGTGCGCTCCTGCCTCTGCTGATTCGACAGCCCAAGGCCGTGATCGTCAATGTCAGTTCGGGACTGGCATTCGCGCCGATGGCTGACATCCCTGTCTACTGCGCGACCAAGGCGGCCATGCATTCCTTTACCCTCACGTTGCGCCACCAGCTTAAAGCGACGGGTGTCAGGGTCGTGGAGATGGCGCCACCCATCGTTGATACCGGACTGGGCGGCGGGGACCGCAGTGGTGGCACGACCGACCAGCACATGATGACTCCGGAAGACTTTGCCACCCAAGCGCTTGCCCAGTTGGAGAACGATCAGGACGAAGTGATGGTCGGCTTGGCTGCGGGCGCGCGCAAGATGGGCGAGGCCTTGTTCGAGCGAATGAACGGCACCTGAACAGTACCCAGACCGGTCACCACAGGGGAAGGATAGAAGGTATGCGATGACACATATACCTTCTTCTACGCATATTGCGACAGAATCGGAAAAGCTGCGTCCCCAGATCCTGTTTCAGTTCTTTGATGGTCCGTAACAACGGCGACGGTCCGACCATCAACTCAGTGGCTGACAGCGGACATTGACCACCGACCGCACCTTTGGCCCAATTCCGACACTCCCAATTGGCGTTTGACCTATTGAAATGAACAGTCAGTGGACACCCCCTGCTAAGCAAATGTTGGCGCGCCTTTTGGTGGGCAGTTGACAAGCTTATGCGTAGTGCGCACGGTATATTCCCCGAATGAACCCGCTCGAAACTGAATTCCATCGCTTGTACCTTGTTGACGATGCTACAGCCGACGCGCCAAGCTTAATGACCTTGGACGGGCGTGTACGTGCAATGGTGATAGAACTCGCTCGCCCTGCAGACTGGTCCGTTGTCTCCACAGTTTGGCAGCGTGTACAGAGCGACCTGGATTTGCCGCCTCCGGCGATTGCGGTAAATGGAAATGACGGTTACCAGCTGTGGTTCTCACTGGCTGAACCCGTTACTGCGGCGGAGGCGTCGTTCTTCTTGGAGTCCCTGCGTCAGCGCTTTCTGAGCAATATCGTACCGGAGCGCATCAGTATGCTGCCCACAGAAACTCGGCATGCCCAGTTGGTGCCCGCTCTGCAGCAAAACACGGGACTATGGTCAGCTTTTGTCGCCCCTGACCTGGCAGCCATATTCGCCGACTCGCCAGGACTGGATCTGTCCCCAAGGGGCGAAGCTCAGGCCAACGTTCTTGCACCTCTTGAATCTATCAAGGCGGCGGTGTTTGAGGCGATCTTTGATCAGGTTATTTCCGATGTCGAACGAATCTCAGCAAGCAATCAATTCAGCACTCCCGTGGCGCCTGCGTCCACCACACACTGCGATTCAGACGCCAAGCGCTTTCTGACAGAGGTCATGAATGACCAATCTGTAGAAATGCACTTACGCATCGAAGCTGCCAAGGCACTACTGCCTTACTCTTAGGCCAAGGCCCGGCGGGACGTCACTTAAACGTTGGATAGATCATGAAACTGGCCTACCCAGAATCTGATTCCTTAAACCAGCCATTGGCGAATGACTGTTCCTGGCCTTGAAGGGCTTCCATTTAGCCGACTAAGCTTGCCGCTTGCTAAACCGGTCGCGGTACGCTAATGGGGGGATACCAACAATGCGTCTGAAGTGGCGGCGAAGCGACTCCTCCGAGCCAAACCCCGTCGTTGCCACAATGCTGGAAATCGAGGCCTTAGACGTTTCGAGCAATTCCTTCGCTACCGATACGCGTTCTTGTACGACCCATTCAATGGGTGTCATTCCTGTATTGCTTCGGAATTGGCGTTGCAGGGTTCGTGTCGTCAGTGATGACAGCGCGGCCATCTTGTCCAGAGAATATTCATCAGCCGGTTTGCGACGGATTCTCTCCATCAGCTTGGACAGTTGGCGTTCCTCGGGGCGTTGAACCGGACGGGGTATGAACTGCGCCTGGCCGCCATCCCGGTGCGGAGGAATCACCAATCGCCGCGCGACAGAATTGGCGACCTTGGTTCCAAAGTCAGAGCGAACCATGTGCAACATCATGTCCAGCCCGGCAGCGGAACCCGCAGAGGTCAGCACACTTCCTTCATCCACGTACAAGGCATCCGGCAATACATCCACAGCTGGATAGCGCCTGGCCAGGTCTTCGGTAAATTTCCAATGCGTCGTTGCACTTTTTCCGTCCAGCAACCCCGTTGCGGCCAGCAAAAAAACGCCAGTGCAGATGGAAGCTATGCGAGCCCCCCGTGCATGGGCTTTGCGTAACGCGTTCAACAACTGCCGTGGCGGTGGCGCTGCCAAATTACCCCAGCCTGGAATGACGATGGTGTCGGCACTGTCCATGAGTGCCAGAGAGTGAGGTGCTCTCACAATCAATCCGCCGGACGCGCGTAAGTTGCGTTGGCTGCTTGCGCATACGCCGAACTGGTACCAGTTGACATCCAACTCAGGCCTGGGCAGGCCAAATACCTCAACGACACAGCCGAATTCAAACGTACAAAGTTGGTCATAGGCAAGTGCGACAACAAGATGGGATTTCATGTCGCAATATTACTGCGCTATGTCATTCACGCCACTCGACCTCTGGAGCCGCAAAACCCAAAATACGTCTGCACCCCATTCGGTGCTTCTAACTTTTACGGACCCCAGAAAATGCCAATCCCAACCATCCAGTCCATTGAATCGATCAGCCAAGCCGTTGAGCTGTACTTCCAAGCCTTGCATGAATGCGACCTTGCAAAGTTCGACCAGGTATTTCATCCGAGCTCCAGCCTATTCGACTCAACCGAGGGTGTTTTTACTGCAATGCCGGTGGCCCAATACCGCGAAATCATTGCACACCGCCGCTCCCCGAAGTCCGCAGGTCAAGCCCGCGAAGACCAACTCTATTCCATAGACCTGTTGTCGACCGACGCGGGTGTTGCCAAGGTTCAGCTTCGCATCCACGACAAGGTATTCATTGACCACCTCAACTTCGCGCGTGTCGACGGCAGGTTCATGATCGCCGCCAAGATTTGGCATGAGGCGGTGTAGATGTTCCGTCCCACCTCGCCCCTCAAGCCACCTTCTGCCTGCGCACCGTGAACTGATTCACCGGCCGCTCCAACCCCAGGTTCTCGCGCAGCGTGCTGCCTTCGTACTCCGTGCGGAACAGGCCGCGGCGCTGCAGCTCGGGGATGACCAGGTCCACAAAATCATCCAGCGATTCGGGCAGCACCGGCGGCATCACGTTGAAACCATCTGCCGCGCCGTTTTCGAACCAGCTCTGGATCTCGTCGGCAATCTTCTCGGGTGTGCCCACCACCACCCAGTGGCCGCGCGCACCGGCTATGTATTCGTAGAGCTGGCGCACGGTGAGTTTGTCGCGGCGTGCCAGTTCCAGCACCACATGGGCGCGGCTGTTGCGGCCTATGGGTGGCTGGGGGATATAGGGCGGTGGTGCGTCCAGGTCCCACTTGGTCAGGTCTTCGCCAGGCCAGAAGGGCGCGATGGTGCTCAGGCCCACGCTGGGGTGTATCAGCTTTTGCAGCGCGGCCCATTTGGCATCGGCTTCCTCCTGCGTGCGGCCCACCACCGGCGATATGCCGGGCAGCACCAGCAGTTGCTCAGGTCGGCGGCCGTACTTGGCCAGGCGGCCTTTGACATCGCTGTAGAAGGCCTGGGCTTCGGCCAGGCTGGTCCACGCGGTGAAGATGGCCTCGGCCGTCGCAGCGGCCAGTTCCTTGCCGGGTTCGGACGAACCGGCCTGCACGATGACCGGGTAGCCCTGGGGTGAACGTTCGATGTTCAACGGGCCTTTGACCTTGAGGTGTTTGCCCACATGGTTCAGCGTGTGCAGCTTGTCGGGGTCGAAGTACACACCGCTGGCCGGGTCGCGGCGGAAGGCATCGTCTTCAAAACTGTCCCACAGGCCCTTCACCACGTCCACGAATTCGTGCGCCTTTTCGTAGCGTGTCTCGGGGTCGGGGTGTTTGTCCAGGCCGAAGTTGCCGTGCACGTTCTCTGCACCCGTGGTCACCACGTTCCACGCCGCGCGGCCCTTGCTGATGTGGTCCAGCGACGCAAACTTGCGCGCCAGCAGGTAGGGGTCTTCGTAGGTGGTGGATGCGGTGGCGACAAAGCCAATGTGCTTCGTCACCGCAGCCAGGGCGGCCCACAGCGTGACGGGTTCGAAATGCGACACGCGGCCCTGGCGGCTGAATGCTTCGTTACTGCCCTCGAACCACAGGCCCGGGCTGTCGGCCACAAACACTTGGTCAAACAGGCCGCGCTCGGCGGTCTTGGCGACCGCGATGTAGTGGTCAATATTGGTGCCGGAGTCGATCTGTGACCCGGGGTGGCGCCATGCGGCGATGTGGTGGCCGGTGGCCATGATGAAGGCGCCCAGGCGCAGTTTGCGTTGTGATGACATGACAGGTCCTTGTAGGTAGGGGTTGTGAACAAATGGGGAAGAGATTGGCACCTGGGTCAGGCATTGCCCGCAAGGGGTTTCCAGGCGGTCAGGCGGCGCTCGGCCACCTGCAGCAGCGCGTTAAAGGCCACACCAATCAGCGTGATGGCGATGATTCCGAAATACATGTCGGCAATCAAAAAGCTGTACTGCGCGTAGATGATGAGGTAGCCCAGCCCCGACTTGGCACCCACCATTTCTGCCGCCACCAGCACCAGGATGGACGTGGCACTGGCCAGGCGTATGCCGACAAAAATGGTGGGTACCGAGGCCGGCAAAATCACCTTCAGGAACAACTGCCGTGCACTGGCTCCCATGGTGCGCGCCGACTTGATGAGCAGCGGGTCCACTTGCTTGACGGCGGCAATCGTGTTGAGCAGCAGCGGCCAGGAGCAGGCATAGACCACCATGGCCACCTTGGACACTTCGCCAATGCCCAGCAAAAGCAGGAACACAGGCAACAAGGCCAGCGCAGCGGTGTTGCGCAGCAGCTCGATCAGCGGGTTCAGAAACTCCCCCAGGCGGCGGTACCAGCCAATGGCCAGGCCCAGCGGCACGGCGTACAACACGGCGATGCCAAAGCCACCTGCGGCGCGCGCCACGCTGGCCGAGGTGTGTTGCCAGAGCTGGCCATTCAAGGCCAGCGCCCAACCTGCCGCCAACACTTCGCTCAGCGGCGGAAAGAAGGCAGGGTCGGTCAGCTCCAGCCGCGGAGCCAGCTCCCACCATGCAGCCAGAGCCACGACCAGTGCCGAACGCCAGCCCAGGTGCAGCACCTGGCGTAGGGCGCGCAGCCAGGGCGCGGGTGGGGACAGGACCAGCGGAGCATTGCCGGCGGTCAACGAAACATCAGACATGGAAACTCTCCTTGCGAGCGGGCAGTGTTGCGATACGGGCACGGCGTTGCTGGCGTGCAGTGGCCACCTCGTCGTGCAAAAGGGACCAGATCTGGTGGCGCAGTTCGCCAAACACCGGCAGCGAGCGCACGTCCGGCGTGTCCGCGCGCAGCGTGTCGGGGATATCGACGATCTGTTTGATGCGTCCGGGGCGCGACGTCATCACCGCCACACGCTGGCCCAGCACCACGGCTTCGTCAATACCGTGCGTGATGAACACGATGGTCTTGCCGGTGCGGTGCCAGATGTCCACCAGCTCCTCTTGCAGGGTCTCGCGGGTTTGTGCATCCAGCGCGGCAAAGGGCTCGTCCATCAGCAGCACCTCGGGTTCATACGCCAGGCTGCGGGCGATGGCCACGCGCTGCTTCATGCCACCGGACATCTCGTGCGGGTAGTGGCGTGCAAAGGCGCTCAGGCCTACCAGGTCCAGGTAGGCAGCGGCCTTGGCACGGCGCTCGCTGCGCCCCAGGCCCGCAATCTCCAGGCCAAAGGCCACGTTGTCCAGCGCGGTGAGCCAGGGGAACAGGGCGTACTGCTGGAACACCACACCCCGGTCCCGCGCCGGGCCGGTGATGGGTTTGCCGTCGATCAACACGCGGCCGCTGGTGGCCGGTGTCAGGCCCGCCAGCAGGTCCAGCAGCGTGGACTTGCCGCAGCCGCTAGGCCCCACCAGCACCAGGAATTCACCGGCACGCACATCCAGCGTCACATCGTCCACGGCCACAAAGCGCTGGTCGGCACCGCCGTCCTCGGCGCGCACGGAGAACTCCTTGCGCACATGTTCAAAGCGTATCTTGGCGGCGCTCATTTGGCAGCCACCTTCGCGCCTTGGGCGTAAGGATTGAAGGCATTGGTGTACAGGTCGGCCGGCTTGACTTGGCCGGGCTTGACGATCTGTTCCTTCACCAGCCAGTCGATCCAGACCTGCAGGTCTTTGTCCAGCACCACACCGCCGGTGGAGGGCACGCCGGTGCTCTTCCAGTACTGGATGGCATCGGCACTTTCGGCGCGTCCGCGCGCCTTGATGATCGATTCGAATGTGCTGCGCACTTGGGGCGCTGGTGTGGTGCGCGCCCATTCAATGGACCGCGCAATGGCACTGACCAGGTGTTTGGATGCCTTGGGGTTTTGTTCGATGAATTTGTTGCGCAGCACATAAGAGCCCGCGGTGAAGTTGCCAAACAGGTCCCGATCGGTGAACAGCGGGCGGATGCCACCGCGCTCCAGCGCCTTGTCCCGCAGGATGCCGCCCAGCGTGGTGACCTCTACCTGGTTCTGGCGCAAGGCCTGTTCACCGGTCACGGGTGGGGTGATGACAAAGGTGACCTGCTTGGCCTCTTCGTCGTTGATCTTGTTGCGCTCCAGGTACTCCCGCACGATGAAGTCGTGGTGGGCGCCCAGCGTGTTCATGGCCACCTTTTTGCCCAGCAGGTCACGGGCGCTCTTGATCGTGCTGTCGTTTTTGACGTAGTAGCCGCTCCAGGTGTTGTCGTCGACGCCGTAGTAGCCGATCACGGCTTTCACCGGTGCGCGTTTGGCAATCAGTTTGACCAGGGCGCCGTTGAACGCGCCGCCGATATCAATGTCGTTGCTCACCACCGCCTGCACATCCTGCGGCCCGCTGATGGTGTTGCCCACCCATTTGGGTTTGAGCGGTGCCAGGTAGCCCAGGCGGTCTGCCAGCTCTATCCACACCACGGTGCCCGCGCTGCCCTGGTAGCGGATCTCCGAAACCTCCAGTGCCTCCTGGGCCCACGCGGCGGCCGTGAAGCCCAGTGCCACGGCGGTGGCGGTAAAAAGTTTGAAAAGTTGTCGCATACAACAAGGTCCTCATTGGTTGGTCATGGAAGTGCAGCGTAAGGACGGCATGCCAAAACAACAACGAAGAAAAACGTACTTGCATATGCGGACATGTGCAGCGGATATCGACATGCAAATTGCACGCCTTGCGCGAGCGCACGCGGCCAACGATGTTTTGGGTCTAAGGTATCAACTTTTTATTCGTATGAATTTTGATGAGCCGCCGTTAGAGTTGCAGGGCCATAGTGGCTTGTACGGCAGCTCCCCACCGCCTACCACGGCATGCCTTCAAGCAAAAAGTGCCGATAGCCCTCGTGGAATATGCTCAATACGCTACAAAAGTTGTAGTAAATCAAACCACCATCAGCCAACAGGAGAGGCCCCATGTCAGACCACTGGAAATTCGAAACCCAATCCGTTCACGCCGGTTACAGCCCCGACCCCACCACCAAGGCGGTAGCCGTGCCCATCTACCAGACGGTGGCCTATGCCTTTGACAGCGCCCAGCACGGCGCCGATCTGTTTGACCTGAAGGTGCCGGGCAACATCTACACCCGCATCATGAACCCCACGCAGGACGTGCTGGAGAAGCGTGTCGCGGCGCTGGAAGGCGGCCTGGCCGCGCTGGCACTGGCCTCGGGCCAGGCCGCGGTGACCTACGCCATCCAGACCATTGCCGAGGCGGGTGACAACATCGTCAGCAGCACCGCGCTGTACGGTGGCACCTACAACCTGTTTGCCCACACGTTGCCGCAGTTCGGCATCACCACGCGTTTTGCGGACCATAAAAACCCCGACAGCTTTGCGCCGCTGATCGACGACCGTACCAAGGCCATCTTTGTCGAATCGCTGGGCAACCCGCAGGGCAATGTGACGGACATCCGCCGCATTGCGGACATCGCGCATGCACACGGCATTCCGCTGATCGTGGACAACACGGTTGCCACGCCTTACCTGCTGCGCCCCATTGAACACGGTGCCGACATCGTCGTGCACTCGCTGACCAAGTACCTGGGCGGCCATGGCACCACCATTGGCGGTGCCATTGTGGACAGCGGCAAGTTTCCGTGGGCAAAACACAAGGCCCGCTTCAAGCGCCTGAACGAGCCCGACCCCAGCTACCACGGCGTGGTCTATACCGACGCCCTGGGCCCCGCAGCCTACATTGGCCGCGCCCGCGTGGTGCCGCTGCGCAATACCGGCGCGGCCATCTCGCCGTTCAACGCCTTTCTGATCCTGCAGGGCATAGAAACCCTGGCGCTGCGCATGGAGCGCATCACCGACAACGCGCTCAAGGTCGCGCAGTATTTGCAAAAGCACAGCAAAGTGGCCTGGGTCAACTATGCGGCTTTGCCGGGCCACCCGGACCATGGGTTGGCCAAGGAATACCTGGGCGGCAAGGCCTCGGGCCTTCTGACCTTCGGTGTCAAATCCGCGGCCGGCCAGGGCCGCGAGGCCGGAGCGCGTTTCCTGGATGCGCTGCAGCTCTTCACCCGCCTGGTGAACATTGGTGATGCCAAATCGCTGGCCACGCACCCCGCCTCCACCACACACCGCCAGCTGTCACCCGAAGAACTGGCCAAGGCCGGTGTGCCCGAAGATGCTGTCCGCCTGTCGGTCGGCATCGAACACATTGACGATCTGCTGGCCGACCTGGAGCAGGCATTGACGGCTGTCTATTGAGAGTTCCGTATTTCAAGACACCGTTCGGGCTGAGCTTGTCGAAGCCTTTGAGCCCTTCGACAGGCTCAGGGCGAACGGAAATGTATTTGTCGTGAATTGTGAAAAGATCAATAGTATGTTGCACCCACGTTCGGCGGCGCTTGTGTTATGAACTTCCAACAACTGCGCTCGGTCCGCGAGGCCGTGCGCTGCGGCTACAACCTGACGGAAGTGGCCATCATGCTGCACACCTCACAACCGGGGGTGAGCCGCCAGATCCGCGAGCTGGAAGAAGAGCTGGGGGTGGACATTTTTGGCCGGGCCGGCAAGCGGCTCACGGGGCTGACACCGCCGGGCCGGGACCTGCTGCCCATCGTGGAGCGCCTGCTGCTGGATGCCGAAAACCTCAAACGTGCGGGCCAGGAGTACAGCGCGCAGATGGAGGGGCAGCTGTCGGTGGCGGCCACACACTCGCAGGCGCGGTATGCGCTGCCACATGTGGTGAAGGATTTCCGCGACAAGTTTCCCAAGGTCACGCTGCACCTGCACCAGGGCTCACCCAAACAGGTGGCGGCCATGTTGGTCTCGGGCGAGGCCGATATTGGTGTGGCCACCGAGGCCCTGGCCGACTACGCCCAACTGGTCACCTTGCCTTGTTACCACTGGACCCACAGCGTCGTGGTGCCGCCGGGGCACCCGCTCTTGGAGCAGGCGGGTCCGGTCACGCTGCAGCGGCTGGCGCAATACCCCATCATCACCTACCAGGCGGGCTACACCGGGCGCTCACACATTGATGGCGCGTTTGCCGCAGCCCAACTGCTGCCCGATGTGGTGCTGACCGCCATGGACGCCGATGTCATCAAGACCTATGTGGAGCTGGGCATGGGCGTCGGCATCGTGGCGTCGGTGGCGCTGGATACGGAGCGTGACAAGAACCTGCGCATCCTGGATGCGGGACATCTGTTCCAGGTGAACGTGACCCGTCTGGGCCTGCGCCGCGGGGCTTGGTTGCGGGGTTATGCGTACAGCTTCATCGAAACCTTTGTGCCCACGCTGACCCGGCCCGTGGTGGCGCAGGCGCTGGCTGCGCTGACGATGCCAGCATGACGTGCATGCTGCAGCTATCCGTGCAGGCCGTGGAAGGCTCTTGAACCGGTTGTGTTCGTGGGATCAGTCTAAGCCGACCTTGATCTAGATCAGCCCGCTGGGCGCAGGTCAGGCCTACCATTCTTTCAAGGCGCTTCTGCGGAGTGCCATTTGAAATGGATGCAGATGCGCACGCATGAAGGCGGAACGGTATGAGCAGCTTCGACCATACGGGCTTGATCCAGAACATCAACGAGGGACTGCTTCCCCTGAAAAAGGCGCAACCCGAAGCCCTGCAGGCCTTCGGTCAACTGGCGCGTGCGGCCATGGCGGAGGGCAGCATCAGCGCCAAACACAAGGAGCTGATGGCCTTGGCCATTGGCATCACCCAGCACTGCTCCGGTTGTATTGGATTCCATGTGAAAGCCCTGCACAAGCTGCAATGCACCCGCGCCGAGCTAGAAGAAATGCTCAGCGTCTGTGTCTACATGGGTGGTGGCCCAGCCCTGATGTATGCGGCAGAAACCGTCAAGGCCTGGGATGCCATGGCCCCGCATCAATGAAGTTTGCGGCATAAACAAACAACAAAGTATTCGTTGGAGTTTTGAGCCGCAGTGCACAGAATCGGTCCCTTGGATTTACCTGGGCCCCGTTTTTATATGCACACCTTGATCATCATTCCCGGCTGGCGCGACTCCGGCCCCGGCCACTGGCAAAGCCTGTGGGCCGAGCAGATACCGGGTGCGGTGCGTGTGCAGCAGGATGACTGGATCACCCCGTCGCGCCAGGCCTGGATCACGTCCATCACCCAGACCATTCTGTCCCAGCCCGGCCCCGTGGTGATTGCCGCCCACAGCCTGGGCTGTATTGCCACTACCCATTTGCCGCCTCAAGCCGCAGCGCGCATACAGGGTGCCTTGTTGGTAGCCCCTGCCGACCCAGAGCGTCGTGGCGTGTTGGCCGACTTTGCACCCGTGCCCTACCAGGCCTTGCCTTACCGCAGCGTTCTGGTGGCCAGCAGCAATGACCCCTATTGCCCGGTGCGCACCGCAGGCGCCTATGCGCGGGCCTGGGGCAGCGAGTTTGTGCGCCTGCAGAACGCCGGGCATATCAATGTGGAGGCTGGCTTTGGCCCCTGGCCGCTGGGCCTGGCTTTGCTGCATTCCTTGATGGATGAGCCGGTTCACGCCAGCCTTGTATCCGTGTCGGAGTCGCTATGAAGTTAATAGCGCTACCCTGAGCATTCTCGAGGGCCAGAGGCATATTTGGCTTGCAGTGTTGACTACAGCACGTTGAGCGGAATCTTCAGATAGGCCCGTCCGTTGGGTTCTGCCGGTGGCATGGCCCCTGCGCGGATGTTGATCTGCACCGAGGGCAGTATCAGGTTGGGCATGGCCAGACCCGCATCGCGTTTGCTGCGCATGGCCACAAAGGCGTCTTCGGTCACACCGTCACGAATATGGATGTTGCTGGCGCGTTGTTCGGCCACGGTGCTTTCCCAGGCGGGTTCGCGGCCATCGGGCGGGTAGTCGTGGCACATGTAGAGGCGGGTGTCTCCGGGCAGGGCCATCAGCCTGCGCACACTCTGGTACAGGGCGTGGGCGTTGCCGCCGGGGAAGTCACAACGCGCAGTACCCACATCGGGCATGAACAGGGTGTCGCCCACAAACACGGCAGCTCCCACCTGGTAGGCCATACAGGCAGGGGTGTGGCCGGGCACCGATAGCGCCTGCGCCGTGAGTCCGCCAATAACAAAGGTTTCGTTGGCTTGGAACAGGTGGTCAAACTGGCTGCCGTCGGGGCGGAATGCGGGCTCCAGGTTGAAGATGCCTTTGAACACGTTTTGCACATCGGTGATGGCCGCGCCAATGGCAATCGTGCCACCCAACTGTTTGCGCAGGTAGTGGGCCGCAGACAGATGGTCGGCGTGGGCGTGGGTTTCCAGAATCCACTGCACGGTCAGCGCCTTGTCTGTGACAAAGGCCACCAATGTGTCGGCAGACTGGGTGCTGGTGCGGCCCGACTTGTTGTCGTAGTCCAGCACGGAGTCGACGATGGCACAGTGGCCACCGTCGTGGTCATACACCACGTAACTCACGGTCCAGGTGGCGGGGTCGAAAAAGGCTTTCACCTGGGCTTGCTGGCGGTCGGTCATGGGAAGCTCCTGTAAAACGGCGGAGGGTTAATTGCGATCTCAATAGTTTATTGACAGATATATTGTCTGTCAATAGAATATGAACATCGCAAACGAACTGGAGCCGCTGACCATGCCTGCCCACGCTGACATCCCAAACCCGCCACCCCTGGATCTGGCGGTGCTGCGCCAGTCTGCCAACGCAGCCTGCCGGCTGATGAAAACCCTGTCCAACCCCGACCGTCTGCTGTTGTTGTGCCAGCTCAGCCAGGGCGAGATGAATGTGGGGGAGTTGGAAGCCCTGGTGGGCATCACCCAGCCCACGCTGTCGCAGCAGCTGGGCGTGTTGCGCGACGAAGGTCTGGTGAGCACCCGGCGCGAGGGCAAAAACATCTATTACTGCATCAACAGCACCCAGGCCATGGCGGTCATGGGTGTTTTGTACACGCAGTTCTGCAAAACGTAAATGACCCCCACGCTTGTCGCTTTGCGTACTGCGCTGCCCCCCGAGGGGGCCAAATCCGCTTGGGGCGGCCCGGCGCGGATTTATTACCCATTCATAGGAGCTGAACCATGACGATCGACTGGAACCATTTCACCCCCTGGGCTTCCTTGGCCGGCGGCATTTTGCTGGGCCTGGCCTCGGCCATGTTTATCCTGGTGAGCGGCCGCATCCTGGGTATCAGCGGCATTGTGGGCGGCCTGCTGCGGCCCAAGGCGGGTGACGCGGGCTGGCGTATCGCCTTTGTGCTGGGCATGTTGGCCGCGCCTGTTCTGTACCTGCTGGTGGCAGGCCCCGTGCCCGTCACGGTTGACGCGGGCTGGGGCACCGTGGTGCTGGCCGGCTTGCTGGTGGGGGTGGGCACACGGTATGGCTCAGGCTGCACCAGTGGCCATGGTGTGTGTGGCCTCTCGCGCCTCTCCCCCCGCTCGCTGGCCGCCACGCTGGCCTTTATGGGCGCGGGTTTTGCCATTGTTTTTGTGCTGCGCCACGTGTTCGCCTGAGCACCTGTCTTTCACTGATTTATTAGAGGAGCATTCGTATGCAACACCGTGTGACTGAATTTTTGGTGGGCCTGTTGTTTGGTGTGGGCCTGATCGTGGCTGGCATGACCGACCCCAGCAAGGTGCTGGGCTTTCTGGATCTGGCGGGCACCTGGGACCCATCCCTGGCCTTTGTAATGGGTGGGGCAATCCTCGTCGGGCTGGGTGCCTTTGCCATTGCCAAAAAACGCACCACCAGTTTTCTGGGGGGCGCCATACACCTGCCCACATCGGCCATCATCGACAAACGCCTGATCGGTGGCAGCCTGCTGTTTGGCGCGGGCTGGGGCTTGGCGGGCTTTTGCCCCGGCCCTGCCATCGTGTCACTGGGCGCGGGCCAGCCCAAGGCGGCTGTATTTGTGGCGGCCATGCTGGCGGGCATGGCAGTGTTTGAAACCATCGAGCGTATACAGGCGCGCACATCGGCAGGCGCCCACTGATAGGGCCATGGCCACACCCCGCTTCACGCCCGCGTCTGCCTTGCCACAGTGGCTGCGCCATTACCAAAAGGCGTGGCTGGCCGGTGACATAACCGCAGGGCTGATCGTCACGGTCATGCTGATTCCCCAAAGCCTGGCCTACGCACTGCTGGCAGGCCTGCCGCCCGAGGTGGGGTTGTATGCCAGCATCCTGCCCATCGTGGCCTATGCCTTGCTGGGCACCAGCATGACGCTGGCCGTAGGGCCGGTGGCGGTGGCGTCGCTGATGACGGCCAGTGCATTGGCCCCCTTTGCGGTGGCCGGCACCACCGAATACACCACCCTGGCGGTGCAGCTGTCGCTGATCTCCGGCGCCATGCTGCTGGCATTTGGCGCCCTGCGCCTGGGTTTTCTGGCCTACTTTTTGAGCCACCCGGTGATCAGCGGTTTTATCACCGGCTCGGCCGTGGTGATCGCCATCGGCCAGCTCAAGCATCTGCTGGGTGTGCGGGTGCCGTCGTCTTCCACCTGGGAGACCCTGCGCGGCCTGGTGTATGCCCTGCCGCAGACCAACACCACCACGCTGGCGCTGGGCTTGGGCAGCCTGGTGTTTCTGGTGGTGGCGCGGCGTTACCTGGCGGGCTGGCTGGTGCGCATGGGCGTGCCCGCCAAGGTGGCCGACCTGGTGACCAAGCTGGCGCCCATGGCAGCGGTTCTGGTGTCCATTGCCGTGGTGGCAGTGTGGCGGCTGGACATCAACGCCAAGGTCAGCGTGGTGGGTGTGGTGCCCCAGGGTCTGCCGCAGCTGGGGCTGGAGCTGCCCGGCTTCACCACGCTGGGCCAGCTGTGGTTGCCGGCCTTGTTGATAGCACTGGTGGGTTTTGTGGAAAGTGTGTCGGTGGCGCAGTCGTTGGCGCTCAAACGCCAGCAACGCATTGCCCCCAACAGGGAGCTGCTGGGTCTTGGCGCGGCCAATGTGGCCAGCGCGTTATCGGGTGGTTACCCGGTTACTGGTGGGTTTGCCCGCTCGGTGGTGAACTTTGCAGCCGGAGCCAACACGCCGCTGGCCGGTGTGGTATCTGCCGCTCTTATGGCAGTGGTGATTGCGTCCGTGACCGGTGCATTTTATTACCTGCCCCATGCGGTGCTGGCCGCCACCATCATTGTGGCGGTGGTGTCGCTGGTCGACTTTGCTACGTTGCGGGAGGCTTGGCATTACGACCGTGCCGACGCCCTGTCCCTCATTGCGACGGCACTGGGTGTCATCACCATGGGTGTGGAAGTGGGCATCTTGATGGGTGTGGCCTTGTCGCTGGGTGTATTGGTGTGGCGCAGCAGCCGCCCGCACATGGCGGTGGTGGGGCGCGTGCCAGGCACCGAACACTTTCGCAATGTTGAACGGCATGCGGTGGAAACCGTGCCCGGCCTCTTGGCCCTGCGGGTGGACGAAAGCCTGTTTTTTGCGAATGCCACCGCGCTGGAAGACCGCATAGAAGCGTTGATCCACCAGGACCCCACGGTGCGCCGCGTGCTGCTGGTGTGTTCTGCCGTCAACCAGGTGGACACGACGGCCCTGGGCGTGCTGACCGAGCTGAACACCAGCCTGGCCAAACGGGGCATCACCCTGGAGCTGGCCGAGGTCAAAGGCCCGGTCATGGACAGGCTGCAACACACCGCGCTGGGCCAGGCCTTGCAGGGCCGGGTGTTCCAGAGCGTGCATGCGGCGTTCAGCCGGACCTGAACACCATGCCGAGAGCCGTCCCGGCACGGCTTAGACCCGTCAGCACATAAACAAACAACAAACTATTCGTTTGGGTTTGATGCGTCTACGCCCAGAATCCCGGTCTTGCAGCCCTGTCTGCCCCGTACCGTTCTTTTGGAGTAGCCACCATGCGTTTCAAGCAAAAAGCCACCTTGGCCCTCGCCGCCATTGCCTTAACCGCTAGCAATTTTGTAGCAGCGCAAACCACGCTGTTGAATGTGTCCTACGACGTGGCACGCGAGTTCTACAAGGACATCAACACCGCCTTCATCGCCAACTACAAGAAGACCACCGGCAAGGACATCAAGATCGACCAGTCGCACGCCGGCTCCAGCGCCCAGGCGCGGGCCGTCAACGACGGGCTGGAGGCCGACGTGGTGACCATGAACACCACCACCGACGTCGACTTTCTGGCCAGCACCGGCGTGGTCGCCAAGGACTGGACCAAAAAATTCCCCCACAACGCGGCACCGACCAGCTCCACCATGTTGTTCCTGGTGCGCAATGGAAACCCCAAGGGCATCAAGGACTGGGACGACCTGGTCAAGCCCGGTGTGCAAGTCATCGTTGTCAACCCCAAGACTGGCGGCAACGGGCGCATGGCGTATCTGGCGGCCTGGGGATCGGTGCGCAAAAAGGGCGGCACCGATGCGCAAGCGGCCGAGTTTGTGGCCAAGCTGTACAAGAACGTGCCGGTGCTGGCCAAGGGCGGGCGCGACGCCACCACCATCTTCCTGCAACGCAATATTGGCGATGTGTTGATCACGTTTGAATCCGAAGTGGTGTCGGTGGACAAGGAGTTTGGTGCCGGCAAAGTGGACGCGATCCATCCCTCCAGTTCCATCGTCGCCGAGAACCCTGTGGCCGTGGTCGAACGCACTGTGGCCAAGAAAGGCACTGCTGAGCAGGCCAAGGCCTACTTGAACTTCTTGTATTCCGATGAAGGCCAGGAAATTGCCGCGCAGCACGCCATCCGCCCGCGCAACCCAGCGCTGTTGAAGAAATACGCCAGCACCTTCAAACCCATATCCCTGTTCACGGTGGACGAGTATTTTGGTTCGTTTGCCGAAGCGCAGAAAATACACTTCAACGACGGCGGCCAGTTCGACAAGCTGTACACGGTCAAGTAGAAAATGTCGGCATCGCTCACTTCCGACTGGCCGCCAGCACAGCAGCCAGCGCGGCGGCCTATGCGCCGCGTATTGCCAGGCTTCAAGCTGACGCTGGGTTTCACGCTGTTTTACCTCAGCATCATTGTGCTGATTCCGCTGTCGGCGCTGGTGTTCAAAACCTTTACCCTGACCTGGGAGCAGTTTGTGTTTGCGGTCAGCAGCCCGCGTGTCATGGCTGCCTACCGGCTGACCTTTGGCGCGTCGTTTATCGCGGCCGTGGTCAACGCCTTCTTTGGCCTGCTGATTGCCTGGGTGCTGGTGCGCTACCAATTCCCCGGCAAGAAAATTATTGATGCCTTGGTGGACCTGCCGTTTGCACTGCCCACCGCAGTGGCCGGCATTTCGTTGACTGCGCTGTTGGCCAGCAACGGCTGGGTCGGTAGCCTGCTGGAGCCGCATGGCATTCAGCTGGCATTCAACCGCAACGGTGTCGTCATCGCACTCATTTTTATCGGCCTACCCTTTGTTGTTCGCACCGTGCAGCCGGTGTTGGAAGATGCGGAAAAAGAGTTGGAAGAAGCCGCCACCTGCCTGGGTGCCACGCGCTGGCAAACCTTTAGATTTGTGATTTTCCCCACCGTGGCGCCGGCCCTGTTGACCGGTTTTGCGATGGCGTTTGCGCGGGCCATTGGCGAGTATGGCTCCGTCATTTTTATCGCCGGCAATATGCCCATGGTGTCCGAGATCACGCCGCTGATCATCATCGGCAAGCTGGAACAGTATGACTACGCGGGTGCCACCGCGGTGGCCGTGGTCTTGCTGGTCATCTCGTTTGCATTGCTGCTGGTGATCAACGCGCTGCAAGCCTGGCAGCGCCGCCGCTCGGGAGCCCAGTCATGAACAGCAACAACGTGAGCGCCCGGTCTGTTCGCCGGGCCAGCTCCGGAACGACTGAGCCCGCCTGGGTGAAGTGGACGCTCATCAGTCTCGCACTGGGTTTTATCTTCTTGTTCCTGATATTGCCCCTGGCCGCAGTCTGCGCCGAGGCATTGCGCAAGGGGCTGGGCGCCTATCTGGAAGCCTTCAAGGAGCCCGATGCCTGGAGCGCCATTCGCCTGACGCTGATCACGGCCGCCATTGCCGTGCCGCTGAATTTGGTATTTGGTGTGGCCGCGGCCTGGGCTATCGCCAAATACGAGTTCAGAGGCAAGGCTTTTTTGACAACGCTGGTGGACTTGCCGTTTTCGGTGTCGCCAGTGGTGGCCGGCCTGATTTATGTGCTGATGTTTGGTGCCCAGGGCTGGTTTGGCCCCTGGCTACAGGCGCATGACATCAAGATTGTGTTTGCTGTGCCGGGTATTGTGTTGGCCACCATTTTTGTGACCTTTCCCTTCATTGCCCGCGAACTGATTCCGCTGATGCAGGCCCAGGGCACCGAGGAAGAGCAGGCCGCGCAGGTGCTGGGCGCCACCGGTTGGCAGACCTTCTGGCATGTGACCTTGCCCAACATCAAGTGGGGCCTGATCTACGGCGTCATCTTGTGCAATGCACGGGCCATGGGCGAATTTGGCGCGGTGTCGGTCGTGTCGGGCCATATCCGCGGGCAGACCAACACCATGCCTTTGCATGTGGAAATTCTGTACAACGAATACCAGTCGGTTGCCGCGTTTGCGGTGGCCTCGTTGCTGGCCCTGCTGGCCCTGGTCACGCTGGCCATCAAGTCCTTTGTGGAATGGCAGTTTGAGCGGGACCAAAAGGCCGCCGCAGTATTGCCCCCTGAAAATTTCAAGGTAACAACACCATGAGCATCGCCATCCGTAACGTCAGCAAAGACTTCGGCACTTTCAAAGCCCTGCGTGATGTGTCGCTGGACATTGAGTCCGGTGAACTCGTCGCGCTGTTAGGCCCGTCGGGCTGCGGCAAGACGACACTCTTGCGCATCATTGCCGGCCTCGAAACTGCTGACCAGGGCAACATCTTGTTTAGTGGGGAAGACACCACCGACGTGCATGTGCGCGAGCGCAATGTGGGTTTTGTGTTCCAGCATTACGCGCTGTTCCGCCACATGAGTGTGTTCGACAACGTGGCGTTTGGCCTGCGCATGAAGCCACGCGCCGTGCGCCCGTCTGAGGCCATCATCAAGCAAAAGGTGCACGAACTACTGGGACTGGTGCAACTGGATTGGTTGTCGGACCGCTACCCGGCGCAGTTGTCGGGTGGCCAGCGCCAGCGTATTGCCTTGGCCCGCGCCCTGGCCGTGGAGCCCAAGGTCTTGTTGCTGGACGAGCCCTTTGGTGCGCTGGATGCCAAGGTGCGCAAGGAGCTGCGCCGCTGGTTGCGCCGCCTGCATGACGACCTGCACGTCACCAGCATTTTTGTGACCCACGACCAGGAAGAGGCCTTGGAAGTGGCCGACCGTGTGGTGTTGATGAACAGCGGCAAGGTCGAACAGATCGGCTCACCGCAAGAGGTCTGGGACCACCCCGCCAGCCCGTTTGTGTATGGCTTTCTGGGCGATGTGAATTTGTTCAACGGCCGCGCGCATGAGGGCGAAATGCTGATTGGTGAAGACCACCACGGCGTGCGCCTGTCCAGCCCCGAACACAGCGAGGCGCAGGACGCCAAGGCCTTTGCCTACGTGCGCCCACATGACCTTGATGTGCGCCGTTATGTGACCGGTGGCACGCAAAACACAGACGGACAGGGGCGCGGCATTCCGGCCAAGCTGGTGCGCGCCATTGTGGTCGGTCCGATTGCCCGGCTGGAGTTGCTGCCGCTGGATGCGTCCGCCGCAGGCAGTGGCGACATCATCGAAGCGCAGATCCCGGCGCAGCAGTTCCAGGCCATGGCTTTCAAGGAAGGTGAAACCCTGGAGTTGACGCCACGCAAGGCCAAGGTATTTGTGGCGCAGTGAAGCGGTGGGTTGAGGGCCTTTTTTATGCCCCCAAGCGTATTGACAAATGATGGTCCATGGCTGACATTGGCAGGGTCTTAACGTTGGTACCTTCCCCATGACACTGGCCACCCGCACGGCCCTGCTGCTCAGTGGTATTTTCACGCTGGTGTTCGGCGGCGCCGTGTTGCTGGCCTTGCACTTCTTTGAAGAGCGTTATGTGGTCCTTGCAGGGCAGCACCAGTTGACCACGTTGCAAGGTTATGCGGAGTCCCTGGAAGGAAAAATCAGCACTGCGCACACCACGCTGGCCGGTGCCGGCAAACTCATGGACGCCAAGATGCTTGGTAATGCGAAGGATGCGCAACGCTTTTTGGACTCCCGTACCTTCTTGCAGCGCAACTTCAAACAGGGCCTGCTTTTGTTCGACAACGCGGGACGTTTGCAGGTTGTCAGCCCGGCCGCCCAAGCTGGCCGAGCCGCCGGTGTTACCGATACCGAAATCAAACTCGTGCAGCGCACGCTGGAAGCGCGAGCGCCACAAATCAGTCCTCCCTTTGCCAAACCCAGCGCACCCAGGGAGCCGTTGATTGCAATGAGTGCGCCGCTGCTGGGGCCGAATGGGGAGGTGCTGGGTGTCCTCCAGGCCAACCTGGAACTGCTGGACAAGAACTACGCTGGCGCCCTGGCGCACATCAAGGTTGGCGAAACGGGATATTTATACCTGCTCACGCGCGACCGCACCATGCTGTTCCACCCCGACCCGGCGCGCAGGCTTCTGCTGGCGGCCAAGCCGGGTCAAAACAAGGGGCTGGACCGGGCCATAAACGAGCACTTTCAAGGCTCCACCGAGACCGTCAACTCAACCGGTTTGCACGCGCTGGCTACTTTCACGGAACTCAAGTCCCTGGGCTGGATACTGGGGGCCAATTACCCCATGGCCGAGGTGCGCGAGCCATTCAGACAATCACTGCGCACGATTGGCGGCTTTGCGCTGGTCGCTTGCTTGTTGCTGTTCCTGTTGATCACGCTGCTGGTGCGCCGGCTCTTGCTTCCGGTACGGCTGATAACACAACATCTGGCGGAGGTGGGGCAGGGCAAGGCCCAGCCTCTGGCTTTGCCCGATGCCGGCGAACTGGGCCTGATGACGCAGGCCTATAACCAGATGCTGACGGACTTGCGGACCAGCGAGTCCGCGCGCATGGACGGTGAACACCAGTTGCGTGTGCTCAACACCGGCCTGGAGCAACGTGTGCTGGAACGCACCGAAGAGTTGGAGAAGACCAACACGGAATTAACCCAGACATTGAGCACCAACTTGGCCATCAAGAACGAACTGGTGCGTTCGGAGAAGCTGGCCGCACTGGGGCATTTGGTGGCGGGATTGGCGCACGAACTCAACACGCCAGTGGGCAACGCTTTGCTGGCCGCCAGTGCGCTGCGCGCGCGTATCAAGGACATCGGTGACAAGATGGACGCTGGCGCTATCAAGCGTAGCGATTTTAATGAGTTCAAGTCCGACAGCATGGGTGCGGCGATCCTGGTAGAGAAGAATCTGCACCGTGCTGCGGATCTGATCAATAGCTTCAAGCAAATGGCGGTGGACCAGACCGCGGAGCACCGGCGGGTTTTCAATGTCGACAAGACCATCGAAGAGGTGGTTTCCACGCTGGAATTCCAGGTGCGCAAGCGGCCCATCGCGGTACACCTGGATTTACAATCCGGTGTGTCCATGGACAGTTACCCCGGACCATTGGGTCAACTCATCGTCAACTTCTTTACCAATGCGTTGATACACGCCTTCCCAGCGGACGCTGCGGGCGACATCTGGATTACTTGCAACCGGCCTGTCGCCGATCTGGTGAAGATTGAGTTCAAGGACAATGGCTGCGGCATACCGGCCGCACACATTGCAAGAATTTTTGATCCATTTTTTACGACACGCATGGGTCAAGGCGGTAGCGGCCTGGGCCTCAGCATCGCGTTCAACATCGCTACCGGCATGCTGGGTGGAACCCTGGAAGTGGTCAGCGTGGAAGGGCAGGGCAGCACGTTTACCGTATTGCTGCCACGCGAGGCCCCAACCGTGGCAACTGCTTAGGCGGGAGCCAACAGCCGCTGGTCAGGCCCGTTCGCCGGGGCGCTCCATGGCAACCTCAGATTGCTGGAAGCCCAGTTTTTCGTAGAAGGCCGAAACACCGGTTCTACCCGCGCGCAGCACCCAGGTCATCTTGCGGTTTTCTCCCATGGCCGCGCGAACCAGGGCAGTGCCGACGCCCTTGCCACGGTGTTCGTCCGCAACGACCACCATCGAGATATAGCCGTTGAAGATGCCGTCCGTGATGGCACGCAGAAAACCGATGACCTGCTCGCCATCAACAGCAACCAAAGCGACTTGCGAGCGAGCCAAAAGCTCACAGAAAACCTCTGGGTCGGCGACTCTGCTCCCCCATGCGTTGGCGGTGAGCAGCAATCTTGCTGCCTCAAATTCCTCTGAAACGATGGCACGGATCTGCATCCAGGACTCCTTTTGGAAGTGGCAAGATATGGTGTTGCCAGTCGGTATTGTGCAATGGCGCACGGTGAGCGTCCGCACCGGGCGTTACATTAATGGTCTCGTCGTAAGTACCAAAAGTTTGAAATGAAAAAATTAACCGTTCTGGCATTGCTACTGGCTGCCGGAGTTGTGCAAGCGCAAACACAGCCCTCGTCAGCGCCCTCGTCAGCATCCAAAAAAGAACTGGTTGCACGCATCCTGGTATTGCAGCAGGGCGCCATTGAGCAGACCGCGCAGGTTTTGGTGGAGCGTCCCGCGATGCAACTGCAGCAGCAGGCTGCCATGGCTTTGCAGACCCGGGTGCCACCGGAAAAGCGCGATGCCGCGGCAAAAAATGTTCAAGAGGATCTGAAAAAATATGTGGACGAGGTGGGCCCTGTAGTGCGCCAGCAAGCCGTGAAACTGGCACCGTCGACTGTTGGTGCGTTGCTGGAAGAAAAATTTACCGAGGATGAACTCAAGCAATTGATAGTCATCATCGAATCCCCGGTGAACCGCAAATTTTCACAGATGAGTCAGGAATTCCAGAAAGCCCTGGGCGAAAAGCTGGTGACGCAGACGCAGTCCATCGTTGCACCCAAGGTGAAGGCGTTGGAGCAGGCCGTGATCGGGCATCTGGGTCTGCCGACCACACCTGCTGCCGCAGCGTCTGAACCGTCGACCAAGAAATCGAAGAAATAGACTATTGCGCAACGGTGTAATCCACCGCATGCGCTTCCCACGGCAAGGGCACTTCCCAGCGGTGCAACATGCGCGCTAATTCCTTGTTGGACAGCGTTGTGTCCCGCTTGTGGTTGCGCGAGAACACCACGGCGTGCGCAGCCTCCAGATAGACGAGTCTGACCTGCGCGTTGTAGGCATACAGCAGGTCCAGGGTCTTGGTCCGCATCTGGTCGCTCAAGTGTGTGGCATTCCACACAAAGGGAGCGTGCCTGCGCAGCAAGGCCTTGGCCTTGTCGATGGCATGGTGCGCGGCCATGCCGTCGTTTTCGCCATGCTTGAGACCCAACTCGGCTTTGGCATCATCAAACGACACCACGTCCAACCCGCGTGCGTGGGCCGCGACCCAGGTGTCCTTGCCCGACGCGGGCAGGCCACTGAGGACAATCACCTGCGAGCCCGCGGACTGGAACAGTGCGCTGTCGATGTGCAATGGTCCGCCGCGCGCATACATGAGTTGGGTGTGTGCAGATGCCGCCTGTCGCGGTGTATGCAAACAGCCATCTTCGCGTGCCAGTTCCTCAAACAGATCAATGTCATCCAAACGCGCTTGCTGGTCCACGCAAACGCGGCCCAGCATGTCACAGCGCGCGACGCAAATCAGATCGGACAGCGTGAGCTCCCAGGACAACTTTCTGGCAATGAATTCCGCCGATTCTTCGCGCCGTGAATCAAACGCATAAAACGGCACCTGGTGTGCCGCGATGATGCGGCAAATGGCCTCGCGCAGTGCGAATGGTGCACCCGCTTCCCACAGGATGGCACGCACATCGATGGCACCGCGACGTGAATGGCCGGGCTGACCGATGTGTCCGGTCACTGGGTCTATGACTGTGGTTTCCGGTTTGCACAGGTCGTGCAATAACGCGGCGAAGAACAGCGTCTCCCTGCGTTCACCGCTTGCGGTTTGAAAGTGCGCTGCGTCCATCAACGCGTCCAACACCATGCGAGTATGGATGCCCACATTGCCCTCTGTGATAGACCATGCTTTGGGGTGTGGTCTCCAGTTTCAACAGGCGGGGAAAGGCTTCGCAGCAGTCTGCCCAGTCGTATGCCGTAGAGCCCACTCCAGGGCAGAGCGTGCGCATGTTTTCGTAGTTCATGGCGATTCCTTTGCGCAGCGTTGCTCTGTATGGCCATCTACTGCGCCCGCGTTGATTTTCCAGCCCACCGTGGGTACGGGGGCGTAAAGATCCACGCCATCGACCAGACCGTTGGGAACGATAGGGCGCGTGCTGTGGTGCGATCCGGAATCCAGAATCGTCTGCACAAAGTCTGGCCGAACCCACTTGAAACGCCCCAGCACCTGGTACGCATCTTCCACCTTGATGTACAGACCTTCCGACAAGTCCGACTTGTCGGTCTGTTGCCAACACAAATCCAAGTCCAAGTGTTGACGCAGCACTGCCGTTTCAAAAGAGGCGCGCCACGCGCTACTCTTCGCCAGCGAATGCTGCACCATGGCTACCAAGTGTTTGGGTTTGGCGGGCACAGGGCCTGCATGCAGGACCGGCACGCTGACCACGGGCGATCCGTGGAGCAGCGTTTGCCTGCGCACCGTGCTCAGGAACACCTGCTCGTGCTTGTCGAAAATATCAAACTCGCAAAAGTAATGCGGCAACTGGTCGTAGCTGACCGAGTGTTTGGCATACAGCCATTCACCGTACAAAACGTAGCGGTCCTCCAGCCGCTCCAGCAGCCGGCCTTCGTGTGCCTGTGCCCATTGTCTGAAGGGTGCGAACTGGCGCTCCCGCCCGCCGCCTACCAGGTAGTGGCCGCGGGATTGCAGCAGCATGTCGCCGGCGGCTGTGAATGAAATGGCTGCGTTGGCTCCGTCCAGTTTTTCTTCAATCACCGCATGCTGATGGGCGAGTGTGGCGAGCAAGACGTGGCTCTGGTCTTCATCACCCGCTTGCAGGCGGGAGCCTTCGATGTGGGGAGTCCTGGGGTATTTCAGGATCTCCAAAGAGTGAATGTTCAAGTCGACAGCGGGTGTCGACGGAATGTGCGCGTGCATAGTCGTCTCCGGGTTCATTGAGGTGAACCAACGACTCGTTTGCGCGGTGCTGAACGGGCTGGGTGGAACGCGGCCGTAATGGCTATGGGCGGCGTTGCACGGAGTGCTTTTGCATCGGCCCGGCTCAGGAGGCTTGGGTGGCGCGCGAAGGCTGTGTAGAAAAAACAGTCCTTGCCTGAGGCGGGTGGCGGTCGTCGGTTTAGAGGGCGGCGGCGATGCGGGGCATGTGGAACTCCGTGGTGGTTCGGTTGGTTTGGGCTGCGAAGTGTAGCGAGACTTTTTGTTGACGTCACGCGTTCGGCGAACCGTGTGCGATGAAAACAACAACAAGGAGCGCGTCTCCTCAGTGGCCTTCTTGCCTCTCAACGCCGCGCAGCTTGTCGATAAATCGACCCATATGCGGATCACTGCGCACAAACGGAATGTCCGCAAACGCAAACCAGCGCACCGTGTTGAACTCGCCCGCATCGAAATCAATCACCTGCGACCGTTTTGTATGCACCACGTACCACAGCGACACGTCGGTGTGCCCCGCAGTCAGGCCCACGGTGTCCGTGCAGGTGATCATCAACGGCGGACCGATGGCGTGTGATGCGGAAAAGCCCAGCTCTTCAAACAGCTCGCGGGCAACCGTCTCACGCGGATGTTCGTCGGGCTCCACATGCCCTCCGGCAGGTAACCAAAGCTGGGCGTTCTTGTGGTCCACCAGCAAGATGTGCTGCCCGTCGACAACCGCGAAATACGACACCAGGTGTTTGGGTGGTGTTGCGGGTTTGGCCTGGCGAACCAGCTCAACGCCTGAGTCCACCCAGGCCAGTGCATCCGCGTGGTGCTGGGCTTCCAGCGGGTCCAGTGGCGTTATGGTTGCAATCTCTGAGCGGATGTGCTGTCGGTGCGCGCTGGAAGCCACTTGCGCGTCAATAGTCGGTGTTCCGTGTGTCATGCTGCATCTTAAGGCGCTCTACATCGGGACTCACCTTCGAATGTTCCGTGACGCTTCAGACGCAAAAACGCCCAATCGACCTGCGTCGATTGGGCGTGGTGTCAGTGGCTGAAGTTACTGGGCTGCAACGCGTGCCGCATCCAGCGTGACGGCGGTTTGCGCCAACAGCCGTCCGGTTACCGAGGCTCCTGTGCCCACGGATATCAGGGTCTGGCTCATCAGGGTTCCCTGGAAGTTGGCGGTTGTTCCCAGGGTCGCCTTGCCGGACACTTGCCAGAAGACGTTCTGGGCCTGCGCGCCGCCACTGAGTGTTACTGCAGCACCGCTACCGACGGTCAGGTCTTGTGCGATCTGGAAAATCCACACTGCATTGGGTCCACCCGAGAGTGTCACGCTGCCGTTCACCATCACGCCGGTGCCCCATTTGTATACGCCAGGAACCAGTGTCTTGCCACTCAGGTCGCCGGCATGCAGTTCGGTAAAGTCCGGATTGGACCGTCCCGCGGCATCGGTGAATGCCGTTTGCATGCTGCCAATGGCCGACGTCATCGTCGCGGGCGTCGGTGCTGCGTAGTTGGCAGCGTAGATTTTCCCGGTCACCAGGGATGAGGTCGAGAACGTGTTGGTGGCATCTGCGATCAGGCCGAATCCGGTAATGAAACTCGCAGCAGCTGGGCTCACACCCAGGTCTCCCACGATGGACGTAGCGCCGGTTGTTGAAATGCCGGTCTTGGCCAGCACGACAAAACTACCGGCAGACCCCAGATTCACGGCCGCGGGGCCGTTGTTGGCGGTGGTGGACACGGTCAGATTGGCAGAGCCGGCCTTGCTGCCAATGGTGGCAGTGATGGTTGCCGCGCCAGCCGACACGCCGGTGGTAACACCGGTTGCCGATACCACGGTAGCGACCAAGGGGCTAGCCGATGTCCAAGCCGCGGTGCTGCTGATGTTCACAGCAGTACCATCGGAATAGGTGCCCGTGGCCACAAAGGCCTGTGTGCTCCCAATCGCCAGCGTGGCCGTGGCAGGCGTTACCGCAATCGACACCAATGTCGCGCCGGGAACGGTCAAGCTGGCCGAGCCGGATTTGCCGCCATAACTTGCAGTAATGCTTGCCGAGCCGGCGGATACACCCGATGCAACGCCGGTGTTGGCCAGAACGGAGGCCACCAATGGGGTGCCCGAAGTCCAGACCGCTGTGGTTGTGATGTCAATGATGCTGCCGTCTGAGTAAGTGCCCTTGGCTAACAAGGCTTGCGTGGAGCCTACCGGCACGACGGCAGTGGCGGGTGTGACCGCGACCGACACCAGGGTGGCGGAGCTGACCGTCAAGGTCGAGGTGCCGGTCTTGCCAAAGTAATTGGCGGTGATAACCGACGTGCCAGCCGCCACGCCAGTGGTGACGCCCGTGTTCTGCACCACCGTGCCGGTTGCCGTGGTGCCCGAGGTCCAGCCAGAGAATGCGGTCACATCCAGCGTCGTTCCGTCACTGAAGGTGGCGGTTGCGACATAACGCTGAATCCCGCCCATGGGCACGGAGCCGGTGAGCGGTGTTACCGAGACCGACATCAATGTTGCAGCCGTCACGGTCAAGCTCACCGAGCTGGTCTTGCCAAAGAAATTGGCGGTGATCACGGATGTGCCGCTGCTGATGCCGGTCAGGACACCGGTTGTTGATGCGACGGTGCCAACGCTGGCTGCTGAGGAGGTCCAGCCGGTGAAGGCGGTGACGTTCCGGGTCGAACCATCGCTGTAGGTCGCAGTGGCCACAAAGGGCTGGACGCCGTTGATGGGGACCGCGGTGAGCGCGGGCGTCACCGCAATCGACACCAGGGTCGCGGACGTGACCGTCAAGCCCGCCGAGCCGGTCTTGCCGTCAAAACTGGCGGTGATTGTCGAGGTACCGCTGGCAACGCTGGTCGCGACGCCGGTGGTCTGCACGATGGTACTGACAGCCGTGGTGCCGGAAGTCCAACTGGCAGTGGCCGTCACATCGCGGGTCGAACCATCGCTATACGTGGCCGTGGCCACAAAGGCTTGCATCGCGCTGCTGGGTACGCTGACAACCGAAGGCGTTACCGCAACGGCCAGCAATGTGGGGGAAGCCTGCCCTCCACCCCCGCCACCGCCACAAGCGGCCACCAAAACGCCCAGAAACATTGCCATGAGCCACGGCAGGGCTCTGAAGTAGCCGTCAAGTTTTTTCATTTGATTTTCCTAGGATGCAGTCGGAAGAACACCGTTGCTGCTGACTGACTGAAGTACGACACGTACACCTTCGCCGTGCACATTCGCTTGGGTACGGCGGGTGCATTGCGGACTCGAGTATTCAGCCCAGCCCAGTTTTGTTCCGTTCGCTGCTTAACGCCCAGGGGACTATTTTTTGGCTGCTGTTATGTGGACAGTCGCTCCACAATTTCCCAGCCCTGGTCCCAATCACCCAGTCCGCTCGCCCCGTTGATATGTCCCTGGGCGCCCAGGGTTATGTGTTCCGCATTCCACGCCAACGCGCGCTGCTGTGAATAACCTGCCGACGCGAACGGGTCATTGGTGCTGCTGACCATCACCACACGGCTATGCCCGAGATCGGGCGGCAGCACGGAGAAACCGGTGGCCTCCGCGGGAAACGATGGACCGGCCGGGTCAGGGACGGCAACCAACAAGGCCGCCTGGATCGGTCGTCTGGACTGCGAGGCCCACCGGCCCACCACCAGACATCCCAGGCTATGCGCAACCAGCAGGGGCGGCTCTGGTAAGGTGCGTACGAGGACCTCGAGTTGTTCGGCCCATTGGTCACAATCCGGGTGATCCCAATCACTTTGCTGCAAGCGAATGGTGTTCGGGTACTTGACCTCCCAGCGTGTTTGCCAGTGGGTGGGCCCGGAGTTGGATATGCCGGGAATGAGTATGACGGATGGTGTTTGCATGGTTGCGTTTTCGTGTGGTGAATGGATTCGGCTACGATAGGACGCAAGCGGTGTTTGCACCATGGCAAGTCATTGGTTGTTGACCCCCGTAAGCTTGAAATCATCGCCAAGTCATAACCAGAAGCCCATGCTGCTCGATAAGAAGGACCGTTTGATCATCAGCGCTTTGCAGCAGGATGCGCGGCAAAGTCTTGCGGCGCTGGGACGGCGTATCGGACTCTCTCAGCCTGCGATCAGCGAACGTGTGAAGCGGCTGGAGGAAAGTGGCGTCATTGTGGGGTATGCCGCAAAAATCAACCTGAAAGCCATTGGTTTGGGTCTGCAGGCGGTCATTCGCGTCCGCACCACGCATGCCTACATCCAGCACTACGTTGAGAAATTCCAGTCCATCCCGGAAGTGCTGGATGTCGTGCGTGTGACGGGTGAAGACTGCTTTGTCGTGCAATGCGCATTTGCCGATCCGGCCGGCCTTGAGCGTGTGGTCGATGCACTGGCCACGCATGGAAGTGTTTCCACCGCATTGGTGTTGTCGCATCCGGTTACCAAGGCCGCGTATGTGGACTGACCGCTACGCTCCGCGTCACAAACGGTTGTAGCGGTTCACCAGCCGCATGCCATGTTGCGTGCTGGGATTGTCGCGTGCAAACGCCTCGCGGGCCCGGGCGTAGCCAAAGTTCCAGTGCTCCTGCATGTGCTGCACAAACACCGGGTAGCTGGGTGGTGGCTCCAGTCGTACACGGTTTTCACGCCAGGCCAGGACCTTGCGCAGATAGGGTTTGGTCAGCGCGTGTTCGATGTCGGAAGTGTCAATCCATACGTCGGCGTGCTGGGCGTGGACACGCCGCAAACGCTGGTTGGCATTCGTGCCCAGCACGGCGCGCCAGGCCGGGACGGATGTCAACTGGTCAAACGGGGCCTTGAACTCCATGACCACGTTGTCTGCCAGCCTATGGGCCATCTCGATCGGGAACAAATCCACGACCCCGCCCATGTAGTGCGCGCCGCCGTGCGGATGGCAGGCGAAGTAGTACATGTCGGACACCGAGATACGCGCCGCCACATCCAGCGGCATCGTGGTGTCGGTCGCCACCTGCGAGGCCACGGCCGTATTGCCCCACTCGGCGGCGCCCAGCGGGGCATGCACGCCGTGCAGCAGCGCCGCCGCACGGGGCCCGCAGAACACCGTTTGTTCAAACAGCTTGCGCCGCCCGCGCCTGTGACCAACCTCCGATGGGGTGTACAGCAGCTTGCTGCCCACCAGGGCCACGTCCGGACCCTGTTGCGCCGCAGTGGGCGCCAGTTGCGGCAGCGTGGGCAAGGCAAACAGGTAGTTGTCAAACAGATCGGGCAGCCGGGGTGCCGGGCGCGGGTTGATGGCGCGGCTGGCCACGTCCAGCAGGATACGGTGTATCTTGGCGGCGGGCGCTGGCGTGATGGCGCTCCAGAACCGGTGCATCTCGGGTGAAGCCAACCAGGCCTTTTGCTGCACCGGGTCTGGCACCGTGTGGATCACCGCGGCGGCGATGGCGCCGCCGCAACTGGCCAGCACCAGGTCGGGCGCCTGGCCCGCATCGCAGGCCGCCGCATACATGCCCAGGTAGATACCGAAGCGAAAGCCACCGCCCGACATCACCATGCACTGCCGGTATTTCTTGTGTGTTTGCGCCATGGCTTCAAAATAGCACAAACACAAACCGCGCACGTGTTCTGCGGTTTGGCGCACATACTTTTTCCGTCCCCTGGCCCACAGTGCAAAGCCGTCCGTCCATCCAAGGAGAACACTTTGTCCCATTACCAGGCCGTTGTCTGGATAGACCATTCACAAGCCCATGTGATGCGTATCGCCCCCGAAGATGTTGAGAAATCCGTGGTGCATCCAGACCATCCCCATCACACATTACACGCGCGCAGCGGCACCCGGGCCAGCGGCCGCGCGCTCGAAGGCCAGGAGTACTACCACCAGGTGGCCGAGGCGTTATCGGGTGTCCAGGAAATCCTGGTTGTTGGTCCGGCGCAGGCCAAGCTCCAGCTCATCAAACACATGCACGCCCATGACGCCGCGCTGATGGCCCATGTCGTCGGCGTGGAGACCGTGGACCACCCGATGGATGGCCAGTTGGTGGCTTACGCGCGCCAGTATTTCCATGCCAAGGATCGCTTGCTGTGAACCGCATTTGGTGCGATTTTGCTCCTATATTAGGAGCTAATGGTTCTTATTGCACGAGGGCTGCAGCCAGATTTGTTCTACAGGCAAGAGCCGAACAAGCAAGGCTGGGCATCAATGGCCTGCCAATGCGAACAGGCTTCGCGTGGCGACAGCGAAAAGCGGAAGTAGTTGCCGCCACCGTTGGCAGGCTGATCCCAGCGGCGCGAAATGTCCTGGCTGGTCAGATAGCAGTACAGCAGGGTACCTACCGCCCTGTGCGAAACGATGGCGATGGGGCCCTTGGTGTGATCCGCAGTGACGATGTCGGTAACAGCGTCGACGATGCGCGCCTGCGCATCGATCGCGCGTTCCCAGCCCCGGATTGATTGCTGGGGATCGGCGAAGAACGCGTCAGCTACCAGTTCGAATTCGCTGGGCGGGAGGAACCCTGTCGATGATCGATCGTTTTCGCCCAGCGCGTGCACTGCCTGGTAGTTCAGGTTTAAGTGCTGGCCGAGAATGTGAGCGCCATCCATGGCTTTTTGCTCTGTGCTGCAATAGATCGACGTCAGATCGTTGATCCACGGCAGTCCCAGCGCCGCCCGCATGCGGGACCGTCCGATATCGGACAGCGGCCATTGTGGGACGGGCACGGCCTTGCTGATGACGACGTTGGGGTGTGTGATGAAGTAGTGGTGCTGAGGCATTGGCTTGGAGTCTTTGCTTTACAAGCCACAGCCCCGCATCAGCAAGGACACCACATGCTCGGTGGCCCGTGCATAGTCCTTTTTGCCCAGTGACTTGCGCCCCAGCACCGCACAGACCTGCACCTCAAAGTCGGCGTAGGTTTGGGTCGCGGCCCAGATGGTGAAGAACAGGTGGGTGGCGTCCACGGGTGCCATGCGTCCGGCGTCGATCCAGCCCTGGATGACGGCGGATTTTTCCTTGACCAGGGGGTGCACCGTGGCCAGAATGGATTTGAGGACCGGCGCGCCGTGCAGCATTTCGTTGGCAAACACGCGGGAGCCGTCGGGCCGCTGGGCCGACATGGCCATTTTTGCGCGTATGTATTGCTCCAGCGCAGTGCGCGGGTCGGCGTCGGCGGTAATGCCGCTGGCGGGCACCAGCCAGTCACTCAGCGTGCGGGCCAGTACCTCGCGGTACAACACGTCCTTGCTGCCGAAGTAGTAGTGCAGATTGGCCTTGGGCAGGCCGCTGGCGGTGGCAATGGCGGCCATCGTGGCGCCACCAAAGCCGGCGCGGGCAAACACTTTTTCTGCCGCGCCCAGAATGATGTTTTCGTTGGACTTGCGGATCTGTCCCTTGATGGCGTCTTCTTCTGGCGCGGGCGACGCAGCGGCGCGCGTGCGTGGTTTCTTGGCTTTTGTTGTCATAGTGGCAAAAAAGGGGTCGCACCGCTGTGGATACGACCCCCTGGAGTCATGGATGGAACCGATTCGAGCCCGGAGTTTACTTGGCCGCGGCGTTCCACACGGCGTGCGACATGGCCGCCGCACCGGGGTCTTTCTTGATCACCGGTGAGCTGCCGCCGGCCAACAACACCTTGACCGTGCGCTCATAGGCGGCGGGCTCCAGGTAACCGATCTTGGCGGTGCCGGCATTGGTGATCAGCTTGGCCACGTTTTCCATCTGGCGCTTCTGCACCTTCACGGTGGCGCTGCCCGACGCATCAGCGGCCACGACGATCTTGGCCGCGCCTTCAGGATCCTTGACGGCGTCGTTCCAGCCCTTGAAAGTGGCCTTCAGGAACTTGGCCATACGTGCCACAAAGGCCGGGTCCTTGAGCTTGGCTTCCATCACGTACAGGCCGTCTTCCAGCGTGGCCACGCCTTCCTTTTCATAGAAGAAGGTCACCAGGTCGCTCTCCTTGACGCCGGCGTCCACCACCTGCCAGTACTCGTTGTAGATCATGGTCGAGATACATGCGGCCTGGTTTTGCAGCAGCGGGTCTACGTTGAAGCCCTGCTTGAGGATCTTGATGTCGGTGTCGGGCTTGAAGCCCAGCTTGCTCATCCAGTTCAGGAACGGGTATTCATTGCCGCCGTACCAGACGCCCAGGGTTTTGCCCTTCAGGTCCTTGGGGGTCGTGACACCGCTGGCTTTCTTGCAGGTCAGCATCAGCCCCGACTGGTTGAACACCTGGGCGATATTGACCAGCGGCACACCGGCTTCGCGCGAGGCCAGCGCCGACGGCATCCAGTCCACGACCACGTCGGCGCCGTTGCCGGCAATCACCTGTGCGGGCGCAATGTCGGGGCCGCCGGGTTTGATGGTCACGTCCAGTCCCTCGGCCTTGTAGTAGCCCTTGGCCTGCGCCACGTAGTAACCGGCAAACTGCGCCTGGGGCAGCCACTTGAGCTGCACGGTCACCTTGTCGGCGGCGTGGGCGGTCATGCCGCACACCGCCAGTACCGCGGCCATCAGGCCTTTGCTCACCACAGAAGAACGACGGATCATGAAACACTCCTTGGGTTTGGGATGGATGGAAACACAACAAAACAACGGGACATAGATGCAGAGTGCATTATTTGCCACGAATCGACGGATGCCAGAACGCGGCACGCCGCTCCAGCTGCACAAGCAAGGCGTAGGCCAGCGAGCCGGTGACCGCGGCCACGACGATCGCACCCCAGACCAGAGACATGTTCATGCGGGCCGCTTCGGTGGAAATCCGAAAGCCCAGGCCCACCGTGGGTGAGCCAAAAAACTCGGCGACGATGGCGCCGATCAGCGCCAGCGTGGCGTTGACCTTCAGCGCACCGAAGATGAACGGCATGGCGGCGGGCAGGCGCAGCGACCATAACGTGCGGCCGTAGCTGGCGGCATAGCTGTACATCAGTTCGCGCTCCAGCTTGCCCGACGACTTCAGCCCCGCCAGCGTGGACACCAGCATCGGAAAGAAAGTCATCAGTACAACAACTGCCGCCTTGGACGGCCACTCAAAGCCAAACCACATCACCGCAATCGGCGCCACCGCCACCAGCGGCACGGTGCTGGTCAAGGAGGCCAAGGGCAGCAGACCGCGTTGCAAAAACGGCATGCGGTCAATCGCCACGGCCACGGCAAAACCCAGGCCACTGCCCAGCAACCAGCCTACACACACCGCCTTCAGCACGGTCTGGTTGAAGTCGCCCCACAGCTTGCCGGGGTTGTCGATCAGCGATTGCACGATCAGCGTGGGGGCTGGTAGCAGCACACGCGGCACCTCAAAGGCCACAACCAGCATCTGCCAGAAGTACAGCACCCACAGGCCAAACAACGCGGCGGTCAACACACCGTCAAAACGCGTGCCCTGGATGGCGGCGACGCGGCGTATGGTCCACAGGGCTGCGGCGCCCAAGGCCACCAGCAGCAACCAGAACAGGGCGTCAGGCGGGCTGCTGCCGTGGGCCGTGGGGTGCAGGAACAACAGGCTGGCGGCGAGCAACGATGCAACAACAGCGGCGGCCGTGCTGCGGTGGGACACAGGAGGCGCCGGCTTCATGGCTGCCTCCGGTGCCGCAGCGCCAGGTGTTCGGTACCGGCCACCAGTGTTGTCAGCAGCAGACCCAGCAGCGCCGACATCACCAGGGCAGACCAGATGGCCAGCGTATTGCCGTAATAAGAGCCGGTCAACAGGCGCGCGCCCAGGCCCGCCGTGGCGCCAGTGGGCAGCTCGGCCACCATGGCGCCGACCAGGCTGGCGGCAATACCGACGCGCAGCGCAGGAAACAAGAACGGCAGGGCGGCGGGCAGGCGCAGCAGCCACAGCGCCTGCCAGCGGCTGGCGGCATAGGTGTGCATCATCTCGGTCTCGATCACCTGCGGTGAGCGCAGGCCCTGCACCATGGCCACGGTGACGGGGAAGAAGCTGAGGTACATCGCAATCACCGCCTTGGGCGCCAGGCCCTCCATGCCCAGACTGCCCAGTATCACCAACACGATGGGCGCAATCGCTAGCACGGGTACAGTCTGCGAGGCCACGATCCACGGCAGCAGGGCGCGGTCCAGCGTGCGGGAATGCACGATGGCCACTGCAAGCACCAGGCCTAAGAGCGTGCCCAGCACAAAACCAACCAGCGTGGTCTCACCGGTTACCGCCACATGGAACAGAAGGTTGCGCGGCGAATCCAGCGGCCAGTCGACCAGGCTGGAGCAGAAATCCAGCGCAATCTGGTGTGGTGCTGGCAGCACCGGGCGTTCCATGTTCAGCGTGGTGCTTAAAACGTCCTGCCAAGTAAAAGGATTGCCGGTGGGCGTCAACACACGTTCGATGGCCGCGTTGGCATTCATGGCCCAGGCGGCGCCGTACCACGCGAACAGCACCACGATGAGCACGACGGCCACAGGTAGGCCGTTCTGCCATATACGGGTGGCCAGTGGTGCGGGCGGCGCTTTATTCGATGTGGCCATCGGCAAGCGCCTCGCGCACTTCGTGCGCCACGTCCATAAAAGCCTGGGTGTCGCGCAGGCCCAGATGGCGTTCATCGGGCAGTGGCGATTCAATGACTTTGACAATCCGCCCCGGCCGTGGCGACATGACAACGATGCGGGTGGACAGGTACACCGCCTCGGCAATCGAGTGCGTCACAAAGACCACGGTGCGGCGCTCGCGTTGCCACAACTGCTGCAACTGCTCGTTGAGCCGGTCGCGCGTGATTTCGTCCAGCGCGCCAAAGGGCTCGTCCATCATCAGAATCTTGGGCTCAAAGGCCAGCGCCCGCGCAATGGACACGCGCTGCTGCATGCCGCCCGACAGCTGCCACGGGTATTTGCCCTCAAAACCCTTGAGCCCGACGCGCTCCAGGTGCGCCAGCGCCGTGCTGCGGTTCTGTGCAGACTGGCCACCTTGGATCTGCAGTGGCAGCATCACATTACCCAAAACGGTGCGCCACGGGAACAGCGCCGGTGCCTGGAACACGTAGCCATAGGCGCGGGCCAGGCGGGCGTCGTGCGGGCTGACGCCGTTGACCAGCACCGTGCCCTCGCTGATCTGCTCCAGGTCGGCGATCACGCGCAGCAGCGTCGTCTTGCCGCAACCGGAGGGGCCAATCAGCGACACAAACTCGCCCTCGTTGATGCGCAAATCGATATTGCTCAGGGCCTTGACCGGGGTGTCGGCCGTCTGGTAGACCAGGCTGGCGTTGTGCACCTCCACCG